>NZ_JABAIT010000011.1 GCF_012843265.1 Bacillus sp. DNRA2
TGTTTACCCATATCCATTCCCCTAAGGATTTATACGAACAGTGTATCGAACAGTTATCCACAAGTCGAGAATTTTATAATTTCCTAAACAATAAAAAAAAACCGATTCCTTTATCAGAATCGGTCGGTTAATTAAGCAAAATATTCTCTTAAGGTTGGGAACACATTCTCTGCTAAGACGAGTTTACCATATTCCTCTAAACGATGAATGGTTAATGCAGATTCGTGTGCGAATTCAAGCAAGATACTTAATTTATCGTCAATTTCCTCTTCCTCGTACTCTTCCTCAGGAAAGTCGACAAATAAATAGTATTTATTTTCAAAGGAATAAAGCTTTGTATGCAAATCATCAATTCCAGGTCGCTTTGCCAAAGCAATGCAATCCTCGAAATCGTTAAAGGCCAACAGAAACTCCAAATTGACTTCATAATCGTCATCATTGCGCGAATCGTGGCGTGAACTAAAATGGTGATCTAATATTTCCTCGATGTGCTCGTCAACTGGTATATCTTTTAGCTTCTCATCAGGCATTGGTAATTCAAACTTATGACCATCCTTAGAGAGCTGAGCCTTTGTTACTAAAACCTCCAAGCCTTTTTCCATAGCTTGGACTTGAATCCATAATGGACCTTCAACGCTGAACTCTTCTTCCTGATGAATTTCATCCATCATTTCCCAGAAAAGTTCTTCACTTCGTTCGCGATTATACCAAATCTCTTCGCGATCAAAGCCCCGTTCTTCTATATCACCATAAGAAATATAAAATTTAACGGTATTCTCATTAATGCGCTCAATTTCCATCATAACAACTCTCCTTTCTGATAAAGGAATGAAGGGAATCAATACTCCTTAGAACGATTCCGCACCCTTCTTTCCGTTTGTAATAAAAGGTGTTCCTAATCGTTACCAACTGACTAATGATTCTACCTTGTACTCTTATTTTATGATAAAAACAAAAATTAGGGAAATAAAAACTAAAGCTTCTGAAAAACCATTATTAGCCTATTACCCAAAGTATATTCCTTATATAGTATCAAAAAAAACCTTGAATCTCAATTTTGAACACTTTATTAGGGGAAATGTAGTATCGGCCTTTTTTTGATTCACTTTTTATATTTTTAGATAACAAAAGAGGCTAACGATGTCAGCCTCTTTTAATTAGTTTACAAGACGTTGTGCCTCGCGCAATTGGAAAGTCCTAACCTTTCTTGGTAAGAAACGACGAATCTCATCTTCGTTGTAACCCACTTGAAGGCGTTTTTCATCGATGATAATCGGACGGCGCAATAATCCAGGATTATCTTTAATTAGTTCAAATAAGTCCTGAAGTGGCATAGTTTCAACATTAACATTTAATTTTTGGAAAGTTTTCGATCTTGTTGAGATGATTTCGTCTGTTCCATCCTCAGTCATACGAAGAATTTCCTTGATTTCATCAATTGACAACGGTTCTGAAAAGATATTTCTTTCCCGATAAGGGATTTCGTGCTCTTCTAACCATGCTTTTGCTTTTCGACAAGATGTGCAACTTGGTGAAGTGTATAATGTAACCATACAAATTCACACTCCCTTTTATAGACATATACTGAATTGGTAAGTTTTAATAATTTATAGCGAATCCCAAATAAAAATTGTTTTAATTAAGAAATTTATATTCAAATTATACACCAACCAACATCAAATTGATACCCCTTTTTTAAAATTCCTTTAATCTAATGTAATAATTGTCCACTATAGTTTATTACGTATAAAAACCAAAAAAGTTTCACTTTTTATCACTTTTTATATCGTTTTTTACAATTTAGATTGATATTTGTCATAGACTATCATGTTGATAACATTGTATTTAAAGCGTTTTCAAGAATCTTATGATAATTTTTATTGATCATTAGTTCACAAAAGCAGAAAACAACCTTATTTAATTCTCAATTAGATTAACACATTGAAAATAAATACCAATAGTGTGATTTATTTTCAATTAAAGGGTTTTCTTTCTTTCATTCTGTTCACACTTATTTTAAAATATATAAGAAGGACAACTGTGGAAACGTTTAGAATTGAAAATATTTACTCGTCTAAACGAGTTACACAATGAAAAATGGGGGATTTTCATGGTAGGATTCATAATGGATTTTGCAATTGTTGCACTTTTAATAATCGGAATAACCGCGATGATGGGAGCGTTGACTAACGGAATTGGCTCAATCATAGGCGGCAAAAAACGTTCAGAGTTCGTAGACCAATCTGCTAGATTCCAAGTAGGCTGGAAGCAAGTCGGCGGAAAAAAGAAATAAAAACAAAAGGCGAAAGCCAGTTAGTATGTTCTTGGGTGCTAGATAGCTGTAGCTAGACATATTCTATAAAAAAAAACGATCTCATATATCGAGATCGTTTTTTTAATCTTTATAATTCGCTTTATACTTCGCTAGTTCACTCTCCGAACAATATACAAAGTGTCCTGGACGCACTTCACGCATTTCCACTTTCTCACTTTCACTATAGCCGTGGACATTAGGATCGTACGTATGACGGCGTCGAGTTCGTTCAGTTTCTGGATCTGGAAGTGGTATTGCTGACAGAAGTGATTGAGTGTATGGGTGAAGCGGATTTTTGTATAGTACATCGGAAGGAGCTAATTCAACCAGTTTCCCGAAATACATCACTCCAATTCGGTCACTAATATACTTTACCATTGACAAGTCATGAGCAATAAACAAATATGTTAAGCCTTTTTCCCGCTGCAGCTTCCTCATTAAGTTAACAACCTGGGCCTGAATAGAAACGTCCAATGCTGAAATGGGCTCATCAGCAATGATGAATTCTGGTTGCACCGCAAGGGCACGAGCAATCCCGATCCGCTGCCTTTGTCCACCTGAGAATTCATGGGGATAGCGGTTTGCGTGCTCTTTATTTAAACCAACCGTTTCTAATAAATCATAAACTTGTTGCATCCGCTCCTGCTTACTACTTGCTAAGCCGTGAATATCTATCCCCTCAGCAATAATATCCGTAACCGTCATTCGTGGATTTAATGACGCATATGGATCTTGAAATATCATTTGCATTTTTCGGTTAAATGTCTTTAAGTCCTTCTTCGACTTCCTCCCATGTACATCCACGCCATTAAACAAAACTTGACCGTCTGTCGCATCATAAAGACGGATAATTGTTCGACCAGTTGTTGATTTTCCACAGCCAGACTCACCAACTAAGCCTAGTGTTTCACCCTTATATATATCAAAGCTTACATCATCAACTGCTTTAACCATATTCGGTCTGCCCTCATTAAAATATTGTTTTAGGTTTTTTATCTCTACTAATTTTTCTGCCATATTATTTCCCCTCCCCTACCATAATCGGCTGAGCAAAATTCGAGGGCATTGGGCGAATCCGCTTCTTTACTGTCTCAGGTGGTTCGATTGCTGGTGCATCAGGATGAAGAAGCCATGTTTTCGCAAAATGTGTTTCTGAGATTTGGAACATTGGTGGTTCCTCTTCAAAATCGATTGCCAACGCATATGGATTCCTTGCTGCAAAAGCATCACCTTTTGGTGGATTAGTTAAATCTGGAGGAGTCCCCGGAATAGCAGCCAATTCTGTTTTATCATCATTCTCCAAACTTGGCATGGAAGCTAATAAACCCCATGTATAAGGATGACGTGGGTCATAGAAGATTTCATCAACTGTGCCCATTTCAATAATTTTCCCAGCATACATAACCGCTACCCGGTCTGCTACATTCGCAACAACGCCTAAATCATGGGTAATAAAAATAATCGAAGTATCCATTTTATCCTGTAAATCCTTCATTAATTCTAGGATTTGAGCTTGAATCGTCACATCAAGTGCAGTTGTTGGTTCATCAGCAATCAACAGCTTTGGATTAGCAGCAAGCGCAATCGCAATCATGGCACGTTGTCTCATCCCACCCGAGAATTCGTGTGGATATTGATTGACTCGTTTTTCGGGCATCGGAATACCAACTAGTTTAAGCAATTCAATTGCACGGTCTTTTGCTTGTCTCCCTGACATGTTTTGATGTTTAATCAAAACCTCCATAATTTGCTTGCCGACCTTCATCGTTGGGTTTAACGATGTCATCGGATCTTGGAAAATCATACTAATTTCTTTTCCACGAACCTTTTCCATTTGCTTGTCTGATTTTGGAACAATATCGTCACCATTAAATAGAATCTGTCCGCCTGTAATTTTTCCAGGTGGCATTGGAATCAGCTTCATAATCGTTTGGGTCATGACGGATTTACCAGATCCTGATTCCCCCACTACTGCAAGCGTCTCACCTTTATAAAGATCAAAGCTAACATCACTAACCGCCTTAACCTCACCTCCATAAGTTTGGAATGAGACTGATAAATCTTTCACTTCTAGTATTTTTTCCATTTTCTCACTCCCCCTTATTTTCGAAGTCTTGGATCTAGAGCATCACGTAAACCATCACCGATAACGTTAAATGCAAAGATAGTTAAACAAATAAATGTCGCTGGGAAAAACAAGCGCCAAGGGTAATATTTTAGTGCTGGCAATGCATCAGATGCCATCGTTCCCCAACTCGCTAATGGAGGCGTTAAACCTAATCCGAGATAACTTAAGAATGCCTCGGTAAAAATGGCAGATGGAATAGTTAATGTCATCGTTACGAGGATTGGGCCCATTGAGTTTGGAATCAAGTGTTTTGTCATAATACGTGACAGTCCGGCACCTAAAGTTTTGGATGCCAACACATACTCCTGACCCTTTAGGGATAAAACTTGTCCACGAACAATTCTGGCCATATTAATCCATCCAGTAATCGTCATTGCTAAAATCATTGTTCCAATGCTTTGACCTAATACAACCATTAACAAAATAACAAGTAATAAATAAGGAATTCCGTATAGAACATCAGCCAATCGCATCATGATTTCATCGGTGCGACCACCTTTATATCCTGCAATTACACCCCATAGTACGCCAATCGTTAAATCTACAAGTGCTGCAGCAATCCCAATAAATAATGATATTCTTGCGCCTTCCCATGTCCTTGTAAAAACATCACGACCAAGGTCATCTGTTCCAAACCAATGGTCTCCTGATGGGGCCTGATTTTTATTCGCTAAATCGTTTGATGCATAATCATATCCCGACATATAAGGTCCAAAAATAGCCATGATAATTAATAATAAAAGGATAACGACACCAAATAGGGCAAGTTTGTTTTTCTTAAAACGATGCAATACATCTTTCCAAAACGAAAGGCTAGGCTTTGAAATTTTTTCGGCGTCTATGCCTACAGGTCCAACAACCTTAAATCGATCAGTAGATATCTGTTTCATTCGTTATTCTCCTTTCTTCCCGCCTGCCAATTTGATCCGAGGATCAACTAATCCATACACAATGTCAACAAGGAGAATCGATACAAGTAAAATTATGCTATAGAAAACTGTAACACCCATAATAACTGTATAATCACGATTACCGATACTTAATACGAAATGAGAGCCTAATCCTGGAATACCAAATATTTTTTCAATAACAAAGCTACCTGTAATAATTCCTGCCGATAAAGGCCCCATATACGAAACAACTGGTAACATAGCATTTCGAATCGTGTGCTTTACCGTAATGACACCTTGACTTAAACCTTTAGATTTAGCGGTCTTAATATAATCATTTGCTAAAACCTCCAACATAGAGGACCTCGTCAGTCGAGCAATAAAGGCCATTGGAGAGGCAGCTAATGCTAACGATGGTAGCACTGTATGCATAGGGGATTCCCAAAGAGCTACAGGAAAAACCTGCCATTTAATAGCCAGAAAATATTGTAGAAACGTTGCCATAATAAACGATGGAACAGAAATACCCATAACAGCCACTATCATCGCACTATAGTCCTGCCATTTATTATGCTTGAGTGCCGCAATAATTCCGAGGATTACACCTATAGCTACTGCAATTAATATCGCTTGGGCACCTAAAGCTAAGGAAACAGGGAAACCATTATTAATTAATTCGTTAACTGTTTGACTTTTATACTTAAACGATGGACCAAAATCCCAATTGGCAATCCGAACGAGATATTCCCAATATTGAACATACCATGGTTGATCTAATCCATAATGTGCATTTAAATTTGCTTCAATCTCTGGAAGTAATTTTTTCTCAGATGTGAAAGGATTTCCTGGTGCTAGACGCATAAAGAAAAAAGTAGCTGTTATGATTAACCATAGCGATATCAGCATATAGACCAGTCGTTTCCCTATATATTTAAGCAATGACAAACACCTCCAATATTTCATATTTCTTTCTATTCAGCAACGAAGGTATATGGGGCATAATCCCCATATACCTTTCACAAAAAAATTTAATTCTTATTCAAAAAATGCCCATTTAAATTGGACGTCACCAAGACCTGATAAAGCAACTCCTTTTAAGTTGTCTTTTTGAACCCAAGTATTAGTGTAGAAATAGATAGGAGCTACCGGCATATCTTCCATAAATACCGCTTCAGCATCCTTTAACAGTTGTTGACGCTTCTCAGCATTTCCCTCCGTTTGAGACTTAGCCAATAAATCTTTAAATTCTTGACTTTCCCAGCCAGTATCGTTATTTCCGCCATCTTTATCACGGTATAACTCAAGGAAGTTAATCGCGTCGTTGAAATCACCTAACCAACCTAAGCGGCCTACTTGATAATCTAAGCTATGAAGCTTGTCTAAGTATACAGCCCATTCTTGGTTATTAATCGTTACTTCAATACCAAGATTCTTCTTCCACATATCTTGAATTGCTTGAGCAATTTTTTGATGTGCTTCATTAGTATTGTAAGAAATTGTAATTGGAGGTAGTTCAGAAGCATCTTTATATCCAAGTTCTTCTAAACCTTTTTTCAAGTATTCTTTGGCTGTTTTTACATCATTGTCTTTAAAGTAGCCTTTTTCATTTTCTTTGAACATTGTTGGTGGTACAATCGCCATTGCTGGTAATTGTTCGCCTTGAGTAATATTTTGAATTAATTCTTTACGGTTAATCGCAAGAGCAAGAGCCTTACGGATATTTACATTATTTAAAGGTGCAACAGTAGTATTAAATTTGTAATTGTAAATACCTGCGATTGATTGAACTTTAAGTGATCCATCATCTTTTAAGGCTTGCATTGCATCAGTAGGAAGTGAGCTTGTAGGAGAACCCGCCCAATCTAGTTCACCGTTATCAAACATTGATAACTCAGTGTTTGCATCAGCAACCATATGCATCGTAATAGTTTCTAATTTAACATTTTTAGCATCCCAATAATTTTCGTTCTTTTCTAGAACTAGTTTATCGTTATGAGACCATTCCGTCATTTTGAATGGACCGTTGGATGTATAATTCTCACCAGCATCAGTAGCCCAGTTTGGATTCGCCTGTGCCAATTTGCTGTTAACTGGTAAATAAGTATAGAAAGCAGTGAGTTCTAAGAAGTAAGGAGTTGGATTAACCAATTTTACTTCTAAAGTTTTCTTATCAATTGCTTTTAAACCAATTGCATCAGCTGAACCTGAGCCTTGGTTATACGCCTCAGCACCATCAATATAATAAAGCTGATAAGCATATTCAGATTGGTTCGCTGGATCTAGTGCCCATTTCCAAGCATAAACGAAATCTTCAGCGGTTACTGGGTCACCATTTGTCCATTTTGCATCACGGAGTGTAAATGTATAAGTCTTTTGATCATCAGATACCTTTACATCTTTAGCCATTGCATTTTCTGGTTTACCTTTTGGGTTAATACGAGTTAAACCTTCAAAGGTTTGACGAAGCACTGTTCCAGATGTAGAATCCTTAGCTAAACCTGGATGTAAACTTGGTGGCTCTGAGAAAATGTTAATGCGAAGATCCTGTGCCACTTTTTCTTTGTCTTTGTCTTTATCTCCAGCATTGTCTTTCTTACTGCCTGCACAAGCAGTTAAAAATAAACTGAAAACAATTAGTAAAGCTAGTAAGCCAAATAATTTTTTCCTCACGCTGTGACCCCCTATTTATATATTTTTTATTTGCAAACGGTACTAAACGATTTCTTTTCTTCATATACACATGTACACCTCAGGTATATTTATATAATAATCAGTCAATTTATGACAAAAAATTGACAATAAAAAATAAGTTTATAAACCTGAAGTTGAATGACCCATTAGGCTAGCTTTCACCACCCCATCTAGCGATTAAAACTTAGTATGTTATAAACTCATTTTTTACGGATATCCTTGAGATTATACAGTTTTTCGAAGATTATATCCGCTCAGTATGTACCCATTTGTTAGGTTTATTATAAATAGTTTGAATAGTTAATGCAAGTAACTTTTTGGTTAACTCATTGTGCGATACAAGCATTTTTTCTGCTTTTTCCAAGAATATACGTCATATTTCGACACTTTTAATATTATTCTAGTAACATTTTTACTGATTTTTTGCGATATTTTGACGACAAATTTTTTGGTAAAATTTTTCTGTGGGTTCTGTTGATTTTTTTTTGTTCTTGTTATAATTTTGATATGATAAGCATGATTGAATAGTCGGCTGGTAAAAATGGACCAATCGTCCTTATTCAAAAAGGATGATTGGTTTTTTTAATTTAGGCTGCGTTAAGCATGAATGTTGATTTCCGCTGCAGGCACTTCGCTTTCCGCTCCAATCAACTTGCGAAAAATCAACACTAAGCTTTAACACAGCCTTAATTTAAAGAGAAAGAAAGGGAGGAATTTTATTGATGAAGACTATCTTCTCAGGTATTCAACCGAGCGGAACGATTACGCTTGGCAACTATATCGGTGCGATGAAGCAATTTGTCGAACTTCAAAACGAATACAACTGCTACTTCTGTATCGTTGACCAACATGCCATCACCGTTCCACAAGATCGCTTAGAATTACGTAAAAATATTCGCAGTCTTGCTGCTCTCTATCTAGCTTGTGGCATCGACCCGGAGAAAGCGACGCTTTTCATCCAATCCGAGGTACCCGCACATGCACAAGCTGGTTGGATGATGCAATGCATATCCTACATCGGTGAACTAGAAAGAATGACCCAGTTCAAAGACAAATCCGCTGGAAAAGAGGCAGTTCCAGCAGCACTACTTACATACCCTCCATTAATGGTTGCTGACATCTTATTGTATAGCACCGATCTTGTCCCAGTTGGAGAGGACCAAAAGCAGCATCTCGAATTAACAAGAGATTTAGCTGAACGCTTTAACAAAAAATATAATGACATTTTTACCATTCCTGAAATTCGAATTCCGCAAGTGGGCGCACGGATTATGTCCTTACAAGAGCCTAATAAAAAGATGAGTAAATCGGATCCAAACACAAAAGCTACGATTACCCTTCTTGATGATCCAAAACAAATCGAAAAGAAGATTAAGAGTGCCGTTACTGACTCTGACGGAATCGTAAAGTACGATCGTGAAAATAAAGCAGGAATTTCTAATCTCTTGTCAATCTATTCAATTTTCTCAAAACGCCCAATTCCTGAAATAGAAGCAGCATACGAAGGGAAAGGGTACGGTGACTTCAAAGCAGATTTAGCCAAAGTTGTTGTTGATGAACTTGCACCAATCCAGCAGAAATACCATGAATTGATGGAATCAGCAGTTCTTGATGAAATCCTTGACCGCGGTGCAGAAAAAGCAAATAAAGTCGCCAGCAAAATGCTGAAGAAAATGGAAAACGCTATGGGGCTGGGGCGTAAACGGAAATAATCAGAAAGCGTAATAAATTGCTTATCGACTAGTGACCTAGAGCCATTGGCCAGGTGCTAGACACAAAATAAAAATTGAGGAGCTGTTCATTCAGCTCCTCAATTTACTTTTGGACCATGCTCCATTTCCCATAGTTTTTCAAAGAATGGTTGTCCTTTTATAATATTTTCACAAAATTTATAATGTTTTGCTGTCCACCCGTATTTAGTTTCCTCAAATAGCTGATACCAAGCCTCTTCAAACTCGAGACATTGGATATCTTCATAGCGTTCTGGTCGCCATTCTGTATACCAATATCGAATTTCGGCAACATTCTTGGATGTAAATAAATGATCTAACGCCATAAATAACAACTGCTTTAATTGTCTTTCTTTACGAGTTAGCCCCCTCATTAAATCAGGCTCTGGAGATAAAATATGAAATTCCTTCTTTTCCGGCTGAAACTCAAATGAATACTTAATCGTATCATTTGTTTCAATCATTTCATAAACAAGCTGCTCCTGGCGCGGAATTAATCTGCTTTTTCTAATGGGAATAGTGTATCCCATTGTGTCAATTGCAAGAATTCCTACTCCGTCCGTCACTACGAAGCAATTATCAAGCTGAATCCGTTCATGATTCTTGCGTAAAAACGCTTTTTGATATACATCTGCCAATAGCTCTTGTGGTAGCTCCGCTAAGTCATTTTCAATATAATGGAACAGGACGGATTCAACTTTCAACAACGGCACTTGATCAAGCAGTTCTACCGCATCATCTTTACGCCACTCATGGAAATGACAAATATTATAGCCGTTTTCTTCCCCTTCAAACCAGTTCACCCATACATCATGAAGATACAACATGAATTTACCCCTCACTTCAAGAAACTGTTGTTTTCAATCAGTATGGGCAGGGAACAGTTAAATTATTCCTCCATTTCTATCGTTTAGCAGGTTCTTTTGCTTATAGGCTGTGATAAACATGAATGTTGATTTCCGCTACAGGCACTTCGCTTTCCGCGGGGCTAGTTGGGAGCCTCCTCGGAGCATTTGCGCCTGTGGGGTCTCCCAAACCAGCTACTCCCGCAGGAGTCTTCGTGCCTTACGCTCCAATCAACTTGTGATAAATTAATACTAAGCTTTAATACTGCCTTCAGAAAAATACCAGTTGGGGAAAAGCTTCTGAAGGGGAATTTTCCAATATCAAATTGATCTGTTGATCCTAGTTACGATACATTTTAGGCCTAAAATTCATTCATTTTGTTTCATAGAGCCCTGCTACGGTACATTTCTATCCCAAAAATCATTCAATTTGTTTCATAGAGCGTCAGCAGCTAGGCCGCCCAAATGACTTCACCAATCCCCGACCGTCTCCAAAAACTTATGGGACTTAACCGTAAATGTATCTCCTATTGAAAAAGGCCGATCATGATAATATTTCTTCGCCAGCAAGTATCCCGCAGCATAGCCGAGCATCGTTGGAAACCCGCGCTCACCGAACAAAATTTGGTCATGAAGTGACTCCATTTTTTTCACGCTTAAATGATCAGCTACGTACTTTTTCCATAATTCCGTTAATTGTTTTTCGGTATATCTCGTACACCATGGTGCTAAATAGTTAGAACCACATTCAGCTTCTACTGCCACTTCTGCCACCCCCTCTAAAATGATGGAGTCAAGCAAGTTATAGTCCTCAATGCGTTTATCAATTGTATTCATACGACACACATGATGGTATTCATGAACAAAGAGCGCTTCTATATCCTGTTTAGTCAGTTTAGGAGTGAGGAAGAGGAAAAGCTTATCGTGAAATGATAAACCAGACTTATTTTTATAAGAAGATCGCCCAAATAACCCTTGTTTCTCTCCAAATGGAAAAATAAAGATTGGAATATCTTGGCCTATCCATTTATGTCTGTAATGCTCATATAGCTGTTCTACCATGCTCCATACTCGCTTTTGCTTCAATTCTTCAAAGGATTCCTTGGAAAGTCGAGTCGGTCTGTACATGCCAAAATTTTGCAAATAGCGATAAAAGCCACGCGGCTCCCTAATTGCCTCAGTTCGACGAGTCTTTACTAATTTGCTATATTTTTCAGAACGATTTTTCCATTCTAGCACTTTAGTACAAATTTCAAGTGGATCATCAAAATCCTCATCCAACCATGTATTTGTCTCAATTACCCCCAATTGAAACCCTCCAGTTAAGCTTTTTATGAGAGTCTATGTTTGCCGTCACAAAATGTGCAAGTCAAAAAAAGCCGACTTAAGCGAATCCCCCAATTCGCTTAGTCGACTTTTTTAAACAATTATTAATATTTTTTTAATGCGATCGTTGCGTTGTGTCCGCCGAACCCTAATGAGTTACTGATAACAACACTGATGTCTTGTTTACGTGCTTCATTTGGGACATAATCTAAATCACACTCAGGATCAGGAGTTTGTAAATTCATAGTCGGCGGAAGGATGCCTTCTTGTAACGCCATCGCAGAGAAAATTGCTTCAACTCCACCGGCTGCACCGAGAAGGTGACCAGTCATTGATTTGGTTGAGCTAACAGCTAACTTGTATGCGTGCTCACCAAATACCTCTTTGATAGCTGCCGTTTCATATTTATCGTTATAGCCTGTGCTCGTTCCGTGAGCATTGATATAGTCTACTTCCTCAGGCTTAATACCGCCATCAGCTAGTGCCTGCTTCATCGCACGAGCACCACCTTCACCGCCTGGAGCAGGAGCAGTCACGTGGTAAGCATCACCTGTTGCACCATAGCCAACGATTTCGGCATAAATTTTTGCACCACGGGCTAAAGCATGCTCAAGTTCTTCTAATACGACAATACCAGCACCTTCACCGATTACGAAACCATCACGATTTGCATCGAACGGGCGGCTCGCTGTTTGGGGATCTGGATTTGTTGATAATGCTGTGTTGGCACAAAAACCTGCTACAGACATTCTCGTAATCGGCGCTTCAGCACCACCACTTACCATAACATCAGCATCACCGCGTTGAATCACTTTAAACGCATCACCGATTGAATTTGTTCCGGTAGCACAAGCAGTTACCGTACAGGAGTTAATTCCCTTAGCACCTAACATGATTGAAACCTGACCTGCTGCCATATCAGGAATAATCATTGGAACAAAGAATGGGCTTACCCGCTTATAACCACGGTTCAAAAAGGTTTCAAATTGATTTTCGAATGTTTCCATTCCACCAATTCCCGACCCAATCCATACCCCAACACGTGTTGCGTTTTCGTCGGTAATTTCAAGGTTTGCATCCTTGACAGCCATTGAAGCTGCTGCCACCGCATATTGCGTAAAACGGTCCATTTTTCTAGCGTCTTTTTTTTCAATAAAAGCTTCAATATTAAAATCCTTTAATTCAGCTGCAACCTTCGCCGGGTATTGATCCGCATCAAGTCTGGTTAAAGGTCCCACACCAGATACGCCTGCAATGAGGTTTTTCCATGTTGTTTCTACGTCATTTCCAAGTGGTGTAACCGCACCAACGCCTGTTACGACAACCCTTCGTTTTTCCATTACTGTTGCACTCCTTTTCTAAGTAAAAAATAAGATGATTGCGACATTTATAATATCTTATTTACCCCAACGCAATGCAATTGCGCCCCAGGTTAAACCTCCACCAAAGCCGACCATCACGATTACATCATCATCGTTAATCTTTCCTGCTTCAAGTTCTTCTACAATTGAAATTGGGATCGATGCGGCAGATGTATTCCCGTATTTATTTACCGTTTTTGACATTTTTTCCTCAGGCAACTCCAATCGTTGTCGGGATGCCTCCATAATGCGAATATTCGCCTGATGTGGAATGAGCATATCTACATCTTTTTTGGAAAGGCCAGCTTTTTCGATGACATTGACTGCGCTTTCCCCCATTTGACGAACCGCGAATTTAAAGACTTCACGGCCATTCATTACAATGTAATCTTCCTGATAAAGATGTTTTCCACCTGAGCCGTCAGCACCTAGCTCAAACGCAAGGATACCTCTGTTTTCAGATACAGGACCCATCACAACTGCTCCTGCACCATCACCAAATAAAACTGCTGTATTGCGATCATTCCAATCAGTAATTTTAGAAAGTTTTTCCACACCAACTACTAATATATGCTTATAAGTTCCAATCTCAATAAACTGCTTTGCGGTTACCATTCCGTACATAAACCCAGCACATGCCGCACTGATATCCATTGCAGCTGCCTTCTTCGCTCCTAAACGATCTTGAAGAATGCACGAAACTGTTGGAAATGGTTGATCAGGTGTAACCGTTGCAACAAGTATTAAGTCAATTTCCTCTGCTGTAATTCCAGCATTCTCAATTGCATTTTTCGCAGCTTCATAAGCCAAATCAGACGTATTCATAGAGTCATCAGCAATTCTACGTTCTTCAATCCCCGTTCTTGACCGAATCCATTCGTCTGTTGTGTCCATTCTTTGTTCCAGTTCCTGGTTAGTCACAATTCGTTCAGGTAAATAACGACCTATTCCTTTAATACCAGCGTTCATGGAAACAACTCCTTTTCAATATATAACATGATAGTTAATAGTATATTTTATTATCAAATATTATGACTTGGTACTAATTTTATCAAAAAACAAACTTCATTGGCAACTTTTTTTTAATCTGTTTCGGACATTGACATGTGACACATAAAGACAGATGACCATACAAAAATATGAAGCGAACATAATATAGTAAATAAATAAAACTGCTAAAAGGAGGTAGCTAAAATATGTACTTGAATAATTCAAACGACAGAGATCGGCGCAGACAGGGTGACCCCTTTAGACAATTTTTATTTGGTAATCATTC
Source organism: Bacillus sp. DNRA2 (assembly GCF_012843265.1). GTDB lineage: Bacteria > Bacillota > Bacilli > Bacillales > Cytobacillaceae > Bacillus_BU. The sequence goes on from NZ_JABAIT010000011.1 coordinate 14,562, forward strand.
ATCACAGCATCATGGACAGAAAGATTATCAACAAGAAACTGAAAAAAAATCTAACACACAGACACGTAACTACTCTCCACAACGGAACAGGGGATTTAAACAAATGTCTCAGCAAAATGAAACAGTTTCAGCTCTCATCAATCCTGCCAGCGTTGAAAAATATTTAAATAACCTTGATGTTGACCTTTTATACGAAAACATAGATTTACTGATGAAAACGGCGGAACAATTTAAGCCATTATACAATGAGCTTAACCCAATCATTATGAAATTCCTTAAAAGGAAATAAGCAAATACAACGAATCCATCAGTATCAAATGCTGATGGATTTTTTGTCAATTATCATTCGGAAGTTTCCCCGTCCTAATATAATCTTCAATTAATACATTGATCTTTTCAATATAGGCCTTATCAATAAGGGGACTATATTTTCCCATCATAATCACGTCATCATTGAAGTCATACGACTGATTACCAGCCCTTAGCTCGTCTGAAACATATTGCTGTGCCACCATCACATAAAGTTTTTCAACATCCTGTACTGTACTAGTAAGGACAGTCGACTCGCCTAAGTCAGATTGATCAGAGACATAGCCAATGGCGTATTTACTATTTTCTTTGATTTTTTCGATAACTGGCACGTTAAAGCCATCACCGGCTGGATAAATTACATCTATTCTTTTTTTGAGCATCGAATCTAATAAGTCCAAGGCTTTGCCTTTGTCATTCCAATGACCAACATAACTAATTGTAACATTTGCCTGTTTATTTTCAAATTGAACACCGTCATAGAATCCTTCTACTTCTGGCTGCCATTCAAAAGCGGCAATGACACCAAGCTCGTTCGTTTTTGTCATGTGAGCAGCTACCATTCCACCAAAAAAGCCCATGGCATATCCATTGAAATTCATGCTTGTCGTGTTATTTTGCTTGGCATTTCCGTTGAAACTAACAAAGTGGATATCAGGATATTGTTCTGCCAAATCATTAAAGTACTCAGCATACTCGTTGCCATGTCCAAAAATGAGGGTAACACCCTTTTGATCAAAATCCTTCACACCTCTTGCTACAGCCTCTTTTGTATTCATGCCTTCCTTATAATAAACCTCAGCATCAAATTCAGATTGGATTTTCAACAGACCACTATAGCCTTTAGTGCCCCATACTTGGTCATTAACAGTTTCTGGAACCAGCAATCCTACCTTTGACAACTTTCCGTTTCCTACTTGGTGCTCACACCCGGCTAATAAAGCCAAGATTAACAGAAAAACTCCGAAACGCTTCAAAAAATTGCAACTCCTTTAATCATCAGCACAATTTAGCTGTGGCAATTGTCTTTTTGGTAACAATCTTTGACCTAGGGATTATACCCATCTCCCTATTCATTCTACCGCTAGCTATTCACATTGAAAAGAAATATTGTATTACAGAATCATTACATTCCCGCTAAAAACCTTATTAAATGCTCCTTTTGGATAAGCAGTCCTTGTTGACAATCAACAGTCCCACATATCTCCTTATAAACATCATTCGCTCTCGTTCCGTCTTTTACCAGTGTAAGACTACAAGGAATTGAATTTATTCCCAAATAGTTTGCGCAATTCATCCACTCATCCTCTATCCTATTTTTAAAAGTACATGTTTCAAGTTTTTCATCGTTAATAAGTCGGAACAACTCGGTCACGGCATCATCAATATAAATCGCATCATAGCACCATTCTTTCGGATTCAAAGCGAACTCGTCACAATTTTTCAAATCATTATATATCGCTTGTTGAAAGGAAAACTCAACAGGCTGCCACGGTCCATATAAGGTGGGTAATGAAATTGTACAATGCGGAATCCCTTTATCGGTGACACATTTGACAAGTTTTTCATGAATCGCTCCCAATGAATTCGGATTATCGATCTGTTGGTATAGCGGTTGAAGAAATACGACCTTGGCTGGATTAAATCGCTCCGTTTTCGGCAGCTCATTGGCCACACCTTCCAATTGGGCAATCAACATTTCCGCATTCTTTTTTAAAAATAAATCAAATATCGTTATGATAATGAGGGAATCTTGTTCGCAAGCTATTCCGATCTCCATCCATTCACGAAGAGTATGCTCCACCAAGTTACTATTGCGTCCGACTGAAAACTGTTTTTCTTCATAGAATAGATCGGTATTATTTTCAAAATTGATACACTCTACGAGATATCCTTGCTCTAAAAATTGCCTGCAAAGATGAAAGCTCAAAAACTCATAACCACCTACGATGACAATCTTGTCCATAACTTTACCTCCCTGCGCAATGCCTCATGGTATCCTATGCACAGGGAGAGGAGAATTTGCTTTATTTTTCATTACAATTCCGTTTCAAAGCTTTTATAGAAATCACAAGTGTACTGTTTTAGCTGCGTCATTTTTTCTGGTAGCAAATAACTAACAGAAATGACTGCACCATCCTGATTAAGTTTTGCCATTAATAAATTAGTCAGTGCTGATTGCTTATAAGCCCTTGATCCGTTTAAAAGATGAATGATTTTCATCGGAGCACTTGTTGATAGTGAATCAATTTCCTCCATCCCCTCTATCATGGCTTCAACTTGTTTAGGGTCAATTTCATAAGCCGCTGCAATCTCTCGTGTCAGTTTTTTATAGAAAAATTTATGTTCCTTTTCATGTTCCAATTGACTTTTTAATGAATATATCGGATTGACCAAAACGATTGAACGAATTTTCCCCTTCAGTTCCTCAAGTAATCTGAGTGCAACTAATGCGCCCATTCCTTCTGCAAATATATGGATTTTTTCATTAAGAATTTCCCTGCGAATGACATAATAGTAAAGTTGCTTCGCGAGCTTTGTTGCTTTGTTCGAACCCCAATGCTTTCCATATAAATTAGAGTAAAATGCAGTATAGCCTTTTTCCTTAAAATGATTAATGAGCGTTAGTCTGCCTTCATTTTGCGTCCAAAAATTCAAATCCTTTTCGACAAAACTTCTTTCATCACCAATAATGAGGATACCGAAACCATTAGGCTGGTAGGGATAATGAACAATACTCCATTCGGTATCCAATTGGAAGTTCCGGTTCTCCATTACCATAAAATTACCCCTTTTAGTGTGGATTCATATTAATGTATGAAGGTGTTCGAGATTTGAATGGGAGGTTTGCCTATTAGTTCAACGAAATGGATAAACTAAACTTGACAGAAAAATTATTTAATTATTAAGAATGATATGGTAAGATGAGATGAGGAATACATAAGTAAGAGGTGATTTCGGTGAAATACTTTTGGACTTTATTCTGGACTTTAATCCTAATTGAAATGGTTGTATATGTAGGTAGCTCGATGATTGGGACTGAATTCGATGCTATGACTGGTGTACTTATTGCTGTACCAGCAACTTTGTTACTTTACATCATTCCTGCAATCATTCCAAACGATCCAGTAGAAAAACATTAAGAATTTTTGTTTGAAAAAAGCTGACTCCTTCGAGCCAGCTTTTTTTAGTTTAGATTTCAACATCTAATCTGTTATCCTTCACCACGATATTAACAGGATGTTCTCCGGTAATTTTCCCGGCAATGATCAGCTTAGCAAGCTTCGTTTCCAACTCTCGTTGAATATAGCGTTTGAGCGGACGAGCTCCATATACAGGATCAAAACCATTTTCAGCAATAAAATTCTTTGCACCATCAGTCATATTTAAACGTATTTGTTGGTCAGCAAGGCGTTCTTGAAGCTCAGCCACCAATTTGACGACGATTCCTTTAATTTCGCTTAAGCCAAGCGGTTTAAACAACAGCAATTCGTCGACCCGGTTAAGAAATTCAGGTCGGAAATGATTTCTTAACGTTCCCATCACTCGTTCCCGTGTTTCTTCAGAAATATCCCCATTATTGTTGATGGCATCTTCAATTAATAAATGTGAACCAAGATTACTTGTCATAATAATGACGGTATTTTTGAAATCCACCGTGCGTCCATGGGAATCGGTGATTCTACCATCATCAAGCATTTGTAGTAGGATGTTAAATACCTCTGGATGCGCCTTTTCGATTTCGTCTAAAAGAATAACGGAATACGGCTTACGTCTGACAGCCTCTGTCAATTGTCCGCCTTCTTCATAGCCCACATAACCTGGAGGTGCGCCAATCAGTCTTGATACTGCATGCTTTTCCATGTATTCGGACATATCGATGCGAATCATTTGTTCTTCGCTATCAAACAAAGCTTGTGCGAGTGTTTTTGCAAGTTCAGTTTTTCCGACACCAGTTGGTCCAAGAAAAATGAACGAACCAATTGGCCGATTCGGGTCCTTAATTCCTGCCCGTGCTCGGAGTACGGCATTTGCCACTAATTCAATCGCTTCATCTTGACCAATAACTCGTTCATGAAGGATGCTCTCAAGTCTCAGTAACTTTTCTCGTTCACCCTCGACAAGCTTTGTAACTGGAATACCCGTCCAGCGGGCAACGATAGAGGCAATCTCCTCTTCGGTTACTTCTTCTCTGAGCAACTTTGTCTCTTGATGCTCGGTAACTGCATCCTCTAGCTGCTTTAGATCCTTTTCAGCCTGCGGAATTTTTCCATACCGAAGCTCAGAAGCCTTGTTTAAATCGTAATTATTTTCAGCATCCTCCAGCTCGCGGCGTAACTTTTCAAGTATAGCTCTCTGCTCGCTTACCTTTTGAATTCCTTCTTTCTCATTTTGCCAGCGAGCTTTCATGATGTTTGCTTTATCCTGTAATTCAGCCAACTCTTTTTTTAAAGTTTCAAGACGCTGTTGACTTTGCGGATCCGTCTCTTTTTGTAATGCAGCTTCCTCGATTTCAAGCTGCATCACTCTGCGCACGACTTCATCAATTTCAGTTGGCATTGAATCGATTTCGGTTCTAATCATCGCACACGCTTCATCAACAAGATCAATCGCTTTATCTGGAAGGAACCGATCAGTAATATAGCGATCAGAAAGAGTTGCAGCCGCTACTAAAGCACGGTCGTGAATATTTACTCCATGATGAATCTCAAATCTTTCCTTTAAGCCCCGCAAAATTGAAATCGTATCTTCAACATCAGGCTCTTGGACTAGGACCTGTTGAAAGCGGCGCTCAAGTGCAGGGTCTTTTTCAATATATTTTCTGTGCTCATCCAATGTGGTTGCCCCGATACAGTGTAGCTCTCCTCGTGCCAGCATTGGTTTAAGCATATTGCCTGCATCCATAGCTCCTTCAGATTTACCGGCACCAACAATGGTATGAAGCTCATCAATGAAGAGGAGGATTTTTCCTTCGCTCTTTTTGACTTCATTTAACACAGCTTTTAAGCGCTCTTCAAATTCGCCCCGAAATTTTGCTCCGGCAATTAACGCACTCATATCGAGAGCAAAGATGGTTTTGTCCTTTAAACCCTCTGGAACGTCTTTACGAACAATTCGTTGGGCCAATCCTTCAACGATTGCTGTTTTCCCAACACCTGGTTCACCGATTAGTACCGGATTGTTCTTTGTTTTCCGTGATAAAATTCTAATCACATGGCGGATTTCACTGTCACGGCCGATCACGGGATCAATTTTCCCCGTTCTAACTTCTGCAACCAAATCGCGGCCATATTTCTTTAATGCATCATAGGTTGATTCTGGATTTTGTGAAGTCACCCTTTGATTCCCCCTAATTTCTTTTATTGCTGTTAACAGCTTTTCTTTCGTAAGTTTTAGTTGTTGTAAAATTTTACCTGTTTCTGTTTTGGAATGAATTACCGCAAGCAGCACATGCTCAATCGATAAGTATTCATCGGTAAATTGCTTCATTTCCTTTTCCGCATCCGTCATTAGACGTTGCAGGTTTGCGGAAATATAAATATTCTGCCCTGAGGCACCAGAGCCGGTGACGCGTGGCTTTTTATCGAGCGCCCTTTGTAATTCCTGCTTAAATGCTGCTGGAGCAGAGTTTAATCTTTCGAGCACACTGGATACTAGATTATCGTCTGTTGATAGAATCGTTAAAAATAAATGAATATCATCAATTTCTTGATGGTTATTTTCGCGAGCAAGAGTTTGGGCTGACAGCAATGCGGTTTGAAGCCGCTCCGTCATTTTGTTTAAATCCATTTTAATATCCTCCTTACTGCTAGTGGCTAAAGGTCTATCTGGACTCACGCTTGTAGTGCATGTTATTTATTAGTTTGACCTTTCCTGACCTTTATGTATATTATATTCCTATTTTTCCAAAAAATAAAGCCATCCAGGAGTGGATGGCTAAGTTTGTTTTGGACAAAGTTTAAGGTCTACGCTTATATGACCAAACCCTGTCATCATTTGAGTTTTCCGGGAATTTGTCTCCTGCTTTTAAACGAATCATTTTCGGGTTGTTGACTTGATCGCCAGAATCTCCAATCTCGATATATACTCCGTTATTTGGCGCTTTATGTCCTGATTTAAATTGCCTGTTTTGGCCCATTTGGTTCAACCTCCTTAGCTGAATGGTTCATTTGCTATTATCTCCAGTTAAGTTGGGATTGTTAGCAGCCAAAATTAGGATATTAAGTGGGCCGTTCAAATTTTATCCGCCAAAATCGGGACTTTATCCGACGTTTCAAGCTGTTTATCCGACGATTTTGGCCAGTTATCCGACTTTTACAGGCGTTTATCCGCCGAATTTTGCTATTTATCCGCTTTTCGACTAAATTCGACACAACCAGCAACATCCCTGCAAAAACTTAAAAAGACCAACCAGCACAAACAAGTGCCGATTGGTCTTTACCTAACATTAATCTTTTAAGATTTCCACCAACAACGCTTTTTGAGCGTGTAATCTGTTGCCTGCCTGCTCAAAAATAACTGAGTTAGGACCGTCGATTACGCTAGTGCTTACCTCTTCTTCTCTGTGTGCTGGTAAACAATGCAAGAAAATGTAATCTGGTTTAGCATGCTTCACAAGCTCATCATTGATTTGGAAGCCTTCGAATGCTTTTAATCTGATTTCGTTTTCTTTTTCCTGTCCCATGCTAGTCCATACATCCGCATAAACTGCGTCTGCATCAGTAATCGCCTCGACTGGGTCATTTGTGATGACCACTTTAGCGCCACTTTCAGCTGCAAAGCCCTGAACCGCTTCAACAACTGTAGCATCTGGCTCATAGCCTTTCGGTGAGGCAACCGCAATATCCATACCCATTTTTGCACAAGCGATCATTAAGGAATGTGCCACGTTGTTTCCATCACCAATGTATGCCATTTTCAAGCCAGCGAACTTACCTTTTTGCTCATATACCGTTTGCAGGTCAGCCAGTGCTTGGCATGGGTGGTACAAGTCTGTTAAGCCGTTAATGACAGGAATCGAAGCATGTTCAGCCAATTCTTCAATGATGGAATGTGAGAAAGTACGAATCATAATCCCATCGATATAGTGAGACATCACTTTCGCTGTATCTGAAATTGGCTCGCCTCTGCCAATTTGTAAATCCTTACTGTTCATCACGATGGCTTGACCGCCTAATTGCAGCATCCCTGCCTCAAAAGAGACACGCGTTCTTGTTGATGATTTTTCAAAAATCATCCCAAGAATTTTGCCTGCGAGAGGCTTGCCATGATCAATACCAGCAAGCTTTTCTTGCTTTAATTTAATAGCGTTGTCTACTAATGCTTGAATTGTCTGAGGTGGAAGGTCCTTTAATGTTAATAAATCTTTTCCTTTAAGTTGTGTATCGTATACACTTGTTTGAGTCATCCTACCGTCACGTCCTTATTTATGGATTGATGCCAATGGCTGATTGATTGAACTTGCCAATCCTTCACTGCCACTGCAATTAAGAAAGCTTTTGCTGTTTCTTTTTCAGTAAAAGTTAATATTCGGTTACGCGTTGCGATTTGGCGCGCTTTAATATCTGTTGCTTGTTTTTGAGTATTGAAAAAGGCAATCGTCTGACCATCTTTAAGTGCCTCTTCTAATTCTTCTGTTTGCACGATTTCGATATTTGCTTGTTTTGCCAATTGTGTGAGTTCTGTTACATCATCCAATGGACTACAAACGAGCTTTCCACCATTTATAGAATTTTTCACGTTCACATGAAGCCATTTTGCTAATGCTTCACTTATACTACCTGCAATACTGATACCTTCACCGGTCGATTTCATTTCCGGACCAACTTTTGAATCTAAACCATGAAGGGCATAGTTTGAGAATACAGGATACTTAATTGTAATAAACGGCAAGGAAACTGGCTTGTTTTGCTCAGCACGATTAGCCAAAGATAGTTTTCCAAGTAAGATTTTCGTTGCGATTTGCACGAGTGGTTGTCCTGTTACCTTACTAACAATCGGCACGGTACGACTAGCTCGTGGATTCACTTCTAATACTAACACAGATTTGTCTGTAACAATAAATTGAATATTCATTAAACCTTTATAGTGGAGTTTTCTCACGATTTTTTCCGCATAAGTTAACATCGTTTGTTCTGTCTCAGTTGAAAAACTTTGTGCCGGTAAAATCGACATACTATCACCAGAGTGAACACCCGTTTTTTCGATGTGCTCAACAATAGTTGGCACCAAAATATTTTCGCCATCTGCAGCTAAATCGAGTTCAGCCTCTTGAGCGTAAATATACTGGTCAACCAGAATGGGATAAGAAACGGAACCATTTGCTAATTTTTTCTCAAGCTCAGCTTTATTTTTCAGAACTTCCATCCCTCTACCACCAATTACATAGGATGGACGAAGCAAAATTGGGTAGCCAAGATCCTCTACACATGCCAATAATTCCGCTTCGTTATTGGCAATGTCACCGCGGACACGTGGGATTTCAAGCTCATCAAGTAACTGATAAAAGCGTTCGCGGTCCTCCAATAAATCAATCATTTCTGAACTTGTGCCAAGCAGATTTACACCATATGCTTCAAGCTCATCAGCGAGATTCAATGCCGTTTGTCCGCCTAATTGGACAATCACATCGCTAATTCCTTCTGCTTCCATTACATTTAAAACTGATTCGATCGTTAATGGCTCAAAATAGAGCTTATCAGCTGTGGCAAAATCAGTACTCACTGTTTCCGGATTATTATTAATCATAATTGTTTCTATGTTTTCATCCTTTAACGCTAATACTCCGTGCACTGAACAGTAGTCAAACTCAATTCCTTGACCAATACGGATTGGGCCACTTCCAATAATTAGAACCTTTTGTTTTTCGGATGGACTTTGTTCATTTTCACCACTATAGCTGGAATAGTAATAATTAGAGACTGAATGGAATTCTGCAGCACATGTATCAACCATTTTATAGGCAGGTAAAACGCTAAAGCCTTTTCTTAATTTTCGGACATCACTTTCAGTAATAGCCCATACACCAGCTAAGAATTTGTCCCCAAAGCCTTTATTCTTATAAAGTTGAAGGGCTTCCTTTGTAACTGTTTCACTAGTTGTTTTTACGATTTCTGCCTCAAGGCCGATAAGCTTTTTAAAGCGTGTCAGGTAAAATAAATCTATTTTGGTTTGCTGGTGAATTTCTTCGATCTCCACACCACGACGGATTAATTCAAAGATGACAAACAAGCGCTCATCCGTTTGCGCAAGCATCATTTCCTGAAGCTGTTCAACTGACTGATTTTTCAGGCTTGGTAAAATCAAGTCCTGATTGTCAATTTCCAAAGAATGAATCGCCTTAAACAATGAGCGTTCCAGATTACGATCAATTCCCATGACTTCTCCGGTTGCCTTCATTTGCGTACCTAGCTTGCGGTTGACTTGTGGGAACTTATCAAATGCCCATTTTGGAAATTTAACGACTACGTAATCAAGAGCTGGTTCAAAGCTCGCAAACGTTTCACCGGTAACCGGATTAATGATTTCAGATAAGGAATAACCGACAGCAAGCTTAGCGGCCATGCGAGCAATTGGATAACCGGTAGCCTTTGAAGCCAATGCCGATGAACGGCTGACCCGTGGATTTACTTCAATTAAGTAATATTGTTTGCTGTATGGGTCAAGCGCAAACTGTATATTGCAGCCACCGACGATTTTGAGTGCCGAAATGATTTTAATAGATGCCGTACGCAGCATTTGGTATTCGTCATCCGTTAATGTTTGCGATGGTGCGACAACAATTGAGTCACCGGTATGAATGCCTACCGGGTCGATATTTTCCATATTACAAACAGTAATACATGTATTTGCTGCGTCACGCATTACTTCATATTCAACTTCCTTGAAACCAGCGATGCTTTTTTCAATTAAGCACTGGTTAATCGCACTTTCAGATAAACCGCTTGTGACGAGGCTCGTTAGCTCGTCAAAATTATTGGCAATTCCCCCGCCAGTTCCACCGAGAGTATAGGCTGGGCGAATGATAATCGGAAAACCAATTTCGTTGGCAAATTGAACTGCCTCTTCTTTTGTATGAACAATTGTACTTTCTGGGACAGGTTCACCAAGCTCGTTCATCAATGCCCGGAAGGCTTCTCGGTCCTCCCCTTTTTTAATCGAATCAATCGAAGTTCCAAGGAGCTTTACTCCGTATTTTTCAATAATGCCCGCTTCGCTAAGACGGAAAGCAAGGTTTAGTCCAACCTGTCCGCCTATGGTTGCTAGCATTCCGTCTGGACGTTCTTTCGCTATGATTTTTTCTAGGCTTTCAACCGTAAGCGGTTCAAAATAAACGAAATCTGCACAAAATTCATCAGTCATAATGGTTGCCGGGTTGTTGTTAACAAGGATGACGCGATAACCTTCTTCCTTAAGCGCCATACAAGCCTGAGTGCCGGCATAATCAAATTCTGCTGCCTGACCAATGACGATTGGTCCCGAACCGATTACAAGAATGGATTTTATACTAGTGTCTTTAGGCATACGTAGCAACTCTCCCGTTATTTTTAACTAAATCGATAAATTCATCAAAGATGTATTCACTATCACTTGGTCCTGGATTTGCTTCCGGATGAAATTGGACTGTACGTAATGGCAATGTATCATGAGTTAACCCTTCAACAGAACGATCATGCAAATTATAAAACCGTGTTTGCAATCCTGTTCCAAATAAACTGTCTTCATGCACCACATAGCTATGATTTTGCGAAGACATGAAAACATGATTAGTCACTAAGTCACAGACCGGATGATTCGCACCGCGATGTCCAAACGTTAGCTTTGCTGTATCAGCACCTAATGCCAATGCAGTAAGCTGGTGTCCAAGACAAATTCCAAGCGTTGGATATTTATGAACAAGTTGATTAATTTTTGTCAATTCACTCTGAACATCCTTGGGATCTCCAGGTCCGTTTGAAAGTAAAATTCCATCTGGCTTTAACGCAGCAATGTCAGCAAAGCTCGTATGGAATGGAACTACGGTTACTTGGCAATTGCGATTGAGGAGAGACGCAACGATAGAATGCTTAAAGCCAAAATCGACAACAACTATATGGTGGTCGCCTGCACCAAGTTTCACAATTTCCTTTGTGGACACTTCTTCTACTTTACAATTGTTTTTCAAAGTGATTTCCGCTTCGCTCACCTCTCCTTTGGAGATAACCGCAGGCATCGAGCCTTTATCGCGAATTTTTTTCACAAGCGCTCGCGTATCAATTTCATCGAGCAATGGAATATTCCACTTATCCAAATATTGCTTTAGTGAGTATTTTGCTTGATAATGAAACACTTCTTCATTTGCCTCGTAGACAATAACGCCAGCAACATGTGGCATCGAACTTTCGAAATCAGCTTCATTAATCCCGTAATTTCCGATTAGTGGATACGTAAAAACAACAATTTGATCTTTATAAGAAGGATCTGTTAATACTTCTTGAAAACCGGTCATGCCTGTATAAAAAACCACTTCCCCGAAGGCTTCTGTTAAGTTCGTATTGGTCTTCCATTTTCCTTCAAAAACTTCCCCACTTGATAATTTTAAGATCCCGCGCATATTTTTACACCTCGAAGGTTTTTGTATAAATATATCATACAAATTTATATTTATGCATTTATTTTTATAAAAAATCTGCCTCTGTCTCAAAAAAAACATAAGACAGGGGCAAATTCATACATTTTTTATGCTTTCACTACATCACTTTTTTTAAGAACTGTTGCAATGGTTTTTACAGCTTCATCGATTTCCGCAGTAGTAACCGTTAATGGAGGTAATAAACGAATTACTTTTTCGCCCGCCTGCAAGAGGATTAAGCCTTGATTGCGAAGCTCGCTTAACAGCGGTGCTACAGCCAGGTCACACTCAATCCCAATCATGAGGCCAAGGCCACGTACCTCTTTTACAAAAGAAACATCCTGTAAATGAGTTTGTAATTGGCTTGTTAAATATTTACCTTTTTCTTGAACGTTTTCTAAAAGCCCGCTGTTAAAGATTTCAGTCATTGTTGCAATTGCTGCAGCAATTGACACAGGGTTTCCACCGAATGTAGAACCGTGACTACCCGGTCCAAAATATTCACTAAGATTTTCTCTGCCGATTACAGCTCCGATTGGAAAACCACTTCCCAAACCTTTAGCAGATGTGACAATATCCGGCGTTAAGCCGAAATGTTGGAACGCAAATGGTTTACCTGTTCGACCTATTCCTGTTTGAATTTCATCGATAACAAATAATGCACCATTTTCTTTACAAAGCGCTTCTACTCCATGAAAGAATTCTTGGTCTCCAACATGGATTCCACCTTCACCTTGTATCACCTCGAGCATGACTGCTGCAACATCATCGCCGATCGCAGCTTTAACCGCGTCGAGATCGTTATACGGAACATATACAAATTTTTCGAGCATTGGTCCAAATCCATGCTTGATTTTATCTTGACCAGTAGCAGACATCGTTGCAAATGTACGACCATGGAATGAATTTAAGAAGGTAATAATTTTTGTTCGGCCAGTCGCCTTTCTTGCAAGTTTGATAGCTCCTTCATTTGCCTCGGCGCCACTGTTTGCAAAGAATACTCGGTCCATCCCAGCCGCCTCTGCTAGTTTTGTTGCAGCTTCTTCCTGCTTGGAGTTTGTAAATAAATTTGAAACATGCCAGTATTGATTGATTTGCTCAAGCACAGCCTGTTGAACTTTTTCCGGTCTGTGGCCAATATTGCAAACGCCGATTCCTGACGTAAAATCTAAATATTTTTTTCCATTAATATCGATCATCCAGCTCCCTTGGGCAGAGGCTGGTTCAATTTCCCAACGGCCATAGGTTTGAAATAAATTGCTCATTTAATCATCGGCTCCTTTTTAGTCACACTAGTGCCGTGCCATTTTTCATTTTGATAAAACGGATTTTTTCCGGAGACAATCATCACAGAATCAACGCCCTTTTCAACCGTAGCTAACGCTGATTGAACTTTTGGAATCATTCCTCCGCTAATTTCCCCATTCTCAATATATGTGTTAATTTCAGATGCGGTTAGGCATTCGGCCAATTTACCTTCAATTAAAACGCCATCGACATTGGTTACAAATAGGCATTGCTCAGCGTTTAATGCCTTAGCTACAGCCGCAGCTGCATAATCGGCATTAATATTCAGCTTAGCGCAGTCTTTAGAAATACCGATTGGCGTTACAACCGGAATGTAATTTTGCGCAATTAACAACTGAAGTAAATTTGTATTCACTTCAGTAATTTCACCAACATAACCAAGCTCTTCCTGGTTAATGAATTCAGCGTTTAACAGCTTTCCGTCACTGCCATTTATACCAATGGCATTAAAGTTATGACTTGAAAGTAGCGACACTAATTTGCGGTTTGTTTGACCTGCTAACGTCATTTCTACAACCTTCAACGTATCAAGCCCTGTTTTTCTCAATCCGTTCACAAACTCAGGCTTTACATTATATAACGCGAGCATTTCATTGATATCTGGGCCTCCGCCGTGTACAAACACGAGCTTATAGCCTTGATTTTGCAGTTCATTAAGGCTTTGGTAAAATCCTGAAGCTAGTTCATCTATCACGCTTCCGCCTAGTTTTATGACAACAATCTTCATTTCTCTCTCCCCTAACGTTACGAACGATAGCTGGCATTGATTTTGACATAATCGTAGGACAAATCACAGCCCCATGCCTTTCCATAGCCTTCTCCGTAATGAAGATCTACGAAAATTTGAATAAAGTCCTGTTTTAAATAGTCTAGCGCTTGTTCCTCTGAAAACTTCTGTGGCTCGCTGTTTTGCAGCATCTTGATTGGTCCAATCGCCACATCGACCGTGTTAGGGTCAAGACTTGCTTTACTTTGTCCGATCGCGCCAATAATTCTACCCCAGTTGGCATCAGCACCGTATACAGCTGTTTTAACAAGGCTTGAACCAACAATTTGCTTAGCAACCCAGCGTGCTTCTGAATCATTGATAGCACCTTTCACTTCAACTTCTACTAGCTTTGTAGCTCCTTCGCCGTCTTTGGCAATTTGCTTTGCCAAACTCTCACAGCTTGCTCTTAATAATTCAACAAAGGTTTCCCAGTCTTGATGATCCGGTGTTAATGGGTTATTTTCAGCCATTCCATTAGCCATTACAAGGACCATATCATTGGTTGAGGTATCACCATCAACCGTAATTTGATTAAAGGTTTGATCAGTAACTTGTTTTAAGGCTAGTGAAAGATTTTCTGACGAAATATTGGCGTCTGTTGTTAAGAAGGCTAGCATCGTCGCCATATTCGGATGAATCATTCCTGACCCCTTTGAAGTACCACCCATGCTTACGGTTTTACCATCTATTTCTGCTGAATAACAGCATGTTTTCATCACTAAATCGGTTGTTAAAATGGCTGTCTGAAAGCTATCACCATCAGAAGCTAATTTTCCAAGTGATAACGCTAAAATCCCAGCTTCGATTCTTTCCATTGGTAAACATTCGCCAATAACACCTGTAGAAGCTACAGCAACTTGTGTCTCCTTCAAACCAAACTTCTTAGCGGTTAAGTTGCGCATTTTCACAGCATCCTCATAGCCTTGTTTACCAGTGCAGGCATTGGCACAACCACTGTTGACAACAACTGCCTGAAGCTGACCTTCTTCAGCAATGCTCTCTTGCGTTACCTTAATGGGCGCTGCTTGAAATAAATTTGTTGTATAAACAGCTGCACTACTTGCGGGCTTTTCGCTTAAAATAACCCCTAAATCAAGTTTTGTATAGCGAATCCCAGCTGCAACTGCTCCAGTTTGAAACCCAAGCGGAGTTAAAATACCACCATTTTCAACTGTTTTGATTTTATCTACTGCGGATAATGTTTGCATCCGTTCTTCCTCCTTAAGGAAACAAAGGGACAAAGTCTAATCCTGTACGCTCATCTAAACCGTTCATAATGTTTGCGTTTTGAATCGCCTGACCTGCTGCACCTTTGATTAAGTTATCAATTACTGAAACAATTGTTAAACGACCTGTTCTTTCATCAACATGAACGCCGATATCACAGAAATTTGACCCGCTCACTTCTTTGATTTCAGGGAAGTTGCCAACAGGACGAATTTTCACGAATGGTTGATCTTGATATTTTTCATTATATAAAGCAATGATGTCCTCAGTACTTACTGATTTTGTAAGCTTTAAATACATAGTTGCCATGATTCCTCGTGTAATCGGTAATAAATGGGTATTAAAACTGATTGGCTCAACGGCACCATTCCAAAACCGCAGTTGTTGTTCAACTTCTGGGATGTGCTGATGCTGATTCACTTTGTATATACGCAAGTTCTCATTAATTTCCGCAAAACTCAAGTTCTTCGCAGCGGTTCGCCCAGCTCCTGATGCTCCTGATTTTGCATCTACGATAATCATTGTCGGATCAACCAGGTTTTCTTGAATGACTGGAGCTAAACCTAGCAACGTTGCTGTAGGATAGCAGCCTGGATTCGATAATAGCTTGGCTTCAGCAATTTTCGCTTTATTCCATTCAGGTAGTCCGTATACTGCCTTTTCCAAAATTCCCGCTCCAGCAGGCTCATGTTTGTACCATTCACGGTAGACGTTGCCGTCCTTCAACCGTAAATCACCTGATAAATCTACGATTTGAATGCCTGTTTCCAAAAATTCCGGAACAAGCTTCGAAGATACTCCGTGTGGTGTTGCCAAAAAAACAATATCTGAATGTTTGGCGATCTTTTCAGGATTAATTTTTTCAAGATGAATGTCTGAGATACCATGTAAGTGCGGAAATTCCTTAGCTAAAGGAATTTCATCGCGTGTAGTATGAACAGATTGTATATTGAATACGGGATGATGATGCAAAAGTCGAAACAGTTCGCCACCGCCATATCCTGTCGTTCCTATAATAGATACGTTCATTTTGCTCCCCCTATAATCACAAAAATGTATATTTAATCATTTTATCTTATAATTATAAATTCATGATTCTATAATTATAAAAATTTAGAAAAATAAAATCAATATGTTTTTAAATAATATGTGAACACGCAAGCAAACTCATTGATTGATTGGTATAGTTTCTACTATAATTATAGTGAAATAATTCAATACCTTAATTAACTTATATTTATTTTTTCATCACATCACGAACCTAATGTATTGAATTTTATATAGATGTTCTAGTTGCTGCCAATTGAACATATTAACTGTGCGATTCGCACAAAAAGGTGGTAATGAGTATGAGTACAATGACTGGACTCTCCAAAGGTCTTACAGAATTGTTTCAATCAATTCAACATATACAAAAAATCGAAAAAGGGACATTTTTATTTCAGGAGGATGCACCCGCTAACGAATTATTTATCGTTCATAGCGGTACTGTTCAAGTGAGTAAAATCGTCCCAGATGGACGTGAGCTTACCCTTAGAATGTGCGAACAAGGTGATATTATCGGGGAGCTATCCATATTTAATTCTACACAAAGATATATGGTAACCGGAAAAGTCATCAACGGTGGTGAAGTTGCTGTCATTACTAAACAGCAATTAGAAAGTAAATTATCCACCAATCACATCCTTGCCCTTGAATTTGTTAAATGGATGAGCCTTCAACAACAAAAAACGCAGACAAAGTTTCGGGATCTAATTTTAAATGGGAAAAAGGGCGCCTTGTATTCAACCCTGATTCGCCTTGCTAATAGTTATGGTGTCAAAACAGACGATGGTATTCACTTAAATATTAATCTTACCAATCAAGAATTGGCAAATTTTTGCGGTACCTCTCGTGAAGTAGTGAATCGGTTTTTAAGTGAGCTAAGAAAAAACAAAATCATTTCTGCCAATAAGGGAATGATTACCATCCACAATCTATATTATATCAAACGAGAAATCGATTGCGAGAACTGTCCCATCGAAATATGTAATATCTCATAGAGCATACTGCAAAAAACCCCCAGCGAAGATTGTTAACCTCGCTGGGGGTTTTCTCGTAAATAAGGAGCTAACCTTCAAGGCTAGCTCCTTATCTTGTATTTTATAGGAAAATTGCAGCGACTATGAGTAGGAAAAAGATGGCTGCGTTTACGATTTCATAAATCCCAACTTGCTTAGCTGAATACGGTTTGCCATACATATAAATCGCTCGAGCTAGGCTTGGAATAAACGCGATGGCAACGACCCATTCGCCAAGCACAGCCCAAATCATTGGCACAATCACATGGTACCCCCATGAAACCCACTTAAACTGCTGATTCTTCTTCTCACGAATCATCGTTTTTACGTAGAAAGTACTACCTGTAAAGAATAGGATAGAAGCAATAAAAATCAAAATCGTGTTTTCATTAATACTACCATTGTAAAAATAGCTGCTCGCAAGCCCGGCAATTGAAAAGGTCAAAATGGCACTAACATCGTTTAAGAAGGCACGATCATTATTTTTACTAGAAAAATAAGCATTAATGAAAAAGAACGGAATCATAATGAGTCCAAAATATATGATGGATGGTCTAGTAATTAACACAATAAATAACAGTAGAACTGCAGGGATGAAATAAATCACAGCCCACTTTGTATAAAACGGAATCTTTTTCTTTTTAAATAATAAAAGCAACGGATAAGTTGCTAAATAAAGGAATAACCAGCCAAAAAAGAAGGGAATGTGCTGCCATTGGAAGCCTGAAGCGGCTACGCCAAGCCAAAATGGTATAATAAGCATCGCCCAAGCACCATGCTGTTTTGGTAAAAATAATTGCATGCGAATCACTCCTTTGTTTCTCTTACTACTTTAACTATAGGAGAATCCCTTCTATCCATAAGTGAACCTCGTCACAACCAAATGAAAAATGAAGGCAAGTATAGCACTTTGCCTTCATTTTGTAATATTTAAGTTATCTAGTTGTATTCTTCATTCCATAAAGAAATTCCTTTAACCACCAAAGCCCCGCTTTATCATCTATCTGGAAAACTGGAACGCCAAAAAGTGGGTCGGCACTTACCAATCCTTTATCCCAGCAATACACAACAACAATATTCGAAAGCTTTGTCAACAGCTCAATGTCCTGTGGTTTTCGAATCAACACCGCTTTCGGGTAGTTCTCCTCTTTGTGCCCTTCGATCAATATAAAATCTGGCTGAAGTGGAGCGATCAGTTGTATTTGTTCTGCTAGTGTCCAGCTTTGTTTCTCTGCTTGAAGAAGGATTCGACCATCCCCTTCTACAAGCGAAGCCATTGCACCTGATGCAAGATGCTGACTCGAATCTTTATTTTGCAACAAATCAGGCCTACCACCATGTCCATGATGCTTTAAGGTCACTACTCTCTCTGAGTATTCGCTAAGTAATGAGATTAATTTATTCAGTAGCGTCGTTTTCCCGCTATTTGAATAGCCTGCGAGCTGGAAAATGACCGGCTGCTTGACGCCATCTACCACGGCCATGCGCTCCCCGTTGTGTCCTCGAGTAATAATACTTCCACTTCAGTACCAGCTTCATAGCCCCTTGTTCCACCTGGTAAAATCATCAACGAATTCGCACCAGCCAGACTCATAACAATATTGGATTTATCCAAGCCGCTTGGTGCTGCAACTAGCCCGCCGTTTCTAACGGTGGTTGCACTGCGTACAAATCTTGTAAACGGGTTAGCTTTAGGGAAATCAACCTCTAATATCGCTGATTCTTTTCGCAGATGCGGTTTTTCCGAACAAAGCATTGTGCGAATAATTGGTCGTGCGAATAATTCGAAACCAACATAGCACGCAGACGGATTTCCTGACAACCCAAATAGTAGTTTCCCTTTGGACTGGGCAACTGTTGTCACACTTCCTGGACGCATTGCCACTTTATTAAATAAAACTTCAGCACCCATCTTTTCATAAATAGCCGGCATAAAATCAAAATCACCGACCGACACGCCTCCAGTAGTGATGAGCATATCAACCTTATCCAATGCCCCAATAACCGCATCGTAGCAGGTATCAAATTCGTCTGGAAGTTTACCAAAATAAACGACCTCAGCCCCAGCTCGATCAATTTGTGCCGAAATCATATACGAGTTACTGTTTCGGATTTTACCTGGCACAAGTTCTTCATCGACCTCAAGTAATTCAGTTCCTGTAGCGAACAAGCCAACAAGCGGTTTTTTAGCGACCGGCACCTTGGCGTAGCCAAATGTCGCTAACATTGCCTGAATTCCAGGGTTAATTAATGTACCTTTTTTAACGAGAACCTCACCTTTTTTGGCATCTTCTCCTGTAAAAGAAACATTGTCTCCTTTTTTATATGAGCGTTTGATGGACATAAATTTATCTCCATCTTTATCAATATCTTTGGCAAGTTCAAGCATCACAACGGCATCAGTACCTTCTGGCATTTGCGCACCTGTCATAATCCGAACAGCTTGAAATGGTCCAACTTCCTTCTTTGAAACCTGGCCAGCACCGATATGGTCAACAATTTCAAATTCGACTGGGAAATTAAGTGAAGCTTCCTTCGAGTCAATTGAGCGAATCGCAAAGCCATCGTATGGAGCGCGATCGAAATGAGGCACGTCACTTGTCGCCACAAGATCCTCCGCTAAATAACGGTTATGGCTTTCAAAAATTGAAACAAACTCTGTTTGTCCAGCTCGCTTATGGTTCATCACATGCTGCACTGCATCAGCGATTGGAATGGGTTTTCGTCTATCTAACATTGCGGTCAACTCCTCATTGTGTACACACTATTCCTTATGTATGAAATAATTCTTATTTTTCACTATACGTCATTACATTATAAGCATAATAAAAATGGATATAACATGCATTTTATCACAGATTTTTGTCTTTTTTTCCTTGTCATAATAATCGGCTGAAATTGGCAAGTTAGTAAAAACACCTTTTACGTGTGATTTATATCACCTAGCACCTTGGTCATTTTTTATATTCTAAAGAGGAAGATAAAACAAAGGGATATCAAGGAGGAAGATTCATGACAACTACAATGCCATTTAATGTTGATTCATTAGTGAGAGATATTGTTAACGAGGTTCCAAAGGCAGCCGACCTTTTTAAAAGTTATCGAATCGATTTCTGTTGTGGTGGAAACCGTCCAGTTCGTGAAGCAGCTGCAGAAAGAAATATTGATACAGATAAATTAATGGAAGAACTAACACAAGTGTATGAAAAGAATAGCGGTGAGCCGGTTGATATGGAAGTTTGGACCAGCACTGATTCCGAGACTTTAGTTAACCACATTATTGAAAAATACCACCGCCCATTAGAAGAAGAATTAACCATGCTTAGTCCTTATGTGACGAAGGTTGCAAAGGTTCACGGGGACTCTCATCCCGAATTACTAAGACTTCATGATTTATTTTTCTCATTAAAGAAGGAATTGCTTGAGCATACAGCTAAGGAAGAAGCAACAATATTCCCGACACTGTTAAAGTTGGATCAGGTTGAAGGCGCTGAGCGTGATGCGATGATCGCTGAACTGAAAGAGCTTGAAAAAGAGCATGATGCAGCTGGCGCGATTTTATTTGAATTACGCGATATCACTTCCGACTATGTTCCACCAATCGATGCTTGTGGCACATACCGCTTAGTATACAAGCGTTTAGAAATGCTTGAATCCGAAACATTTATGCACGTTCATCTTGAAAACAATATTCTATTCCCTAGATACTATTAAAGAATTGCCAATATTACCGAATTCAAAACAACCCTCACTCGTTGAGGGTTGTTTTGTCTTATGAAAATAAATAAGAAAAGCGGAAGCGACAGCCGCTTCCGCTTTTCTTATTATCCGCCGATATAGGACATTTCAATTTTCTTGCGTGCTTTTCTTGTTTCTTCAGTTCGCTCATCTGAATAACGATCCTGACGATGGTTCCAAATTTCTGTAATGCGTTTCTCAATCTCTTTATCAGATACGCCACTGCGCATAAAATCTTTTATATCATGGCCGTTCCCGTTGAAGAGACACGTGAAGATTTGTCCGTTAGCTGACAATCTTGCTCTCGTACAGGTTGAACAGAAGGATTCGGAAACAGAGGTGATAAAGCCGACATCAACATTTGTCCCTTTATAACGGTAACGCTTTGCTACTTCGCCATAATAGGCTGCCTCGACAGGTTCAAATTCAAAATGCTCTTTTAACATTTCATAAATTTCCTTTTTCGTGACAACATCATCCATTTTCCAACCATTTGTGCTTCCGACATCCATAAATTCAATATAACGAAGCTCGAGGCCATTCTCTTTACAGAATTTAGCCATTGGAATAATTTCCGAATCATTTAGTCCCTTTTTCACGACCATATTAATCTTGACGCCTAGACCCGCCTTTTGGGCTGATTCGATTCCCTTAAGGACAGGACCAACTCCAACATTACGACCATTGATTTGACCAAATAACTCATCACTTAAGCTGTCTAAGCTAATATTAACCCGTTTTAGACCTGCTGCCTTAAGCTTTTCGGCATACTTTGGCAGCATGACTCCATTAGTGGTAAGAGCTATGTCCTTCAGACCTTGAATATTAGACAACATTTGAACAAGAACTGGCAAATCCTTCCGCATCAGCGGTTCACCGCCTGTAAGTCGGATTTTCTCAACACCTAACCCGATAAATATACTGGCAAGCCGATGTATTTCTTCGTAGGAGAGCAATTCTGATCTTGGTAAAAAAGCAAAATCCGGTCCAAAAAGTTCAGCCGGCATACAATACTGGCATCGAAAATTACATCTATCGATAACTGATATGCGAATATCCCGAAGCGGACGATCTAACTGGTCTCTTACCTGTTGATTAGTCATATAGTTCAACTCCATATATATATAGAAGTCCTTATAAATATTGTAATAGTGAAAACGGTTCTTTGACTGTTAATTATCTCACAAAATTATCTTTTCGTACATACCACACAACGCTTATTCACAATTAAACTTCGACAAGTTCAGCAAAAACGTCATGTTTTCTTAGTTTTTGTCGTTTCTGTGAATTTTCCCAAAAATGATGGATGAATGGCTAATAATCGTTATTTCATTATCTTTCAATAACACCACATCGGTGTTAGAATTAGGAGAAATATCGATGATGTTATTTGGGAATGATATTAATTAAAGGGTGATGACAATGCCTGATACACTCAAAGCAACAAAACCAATAGAGATTAAGGAACTGCTACGATTTACCGATCGAATTATTCATACAAAAAAAGGGGCATACTTGTTTCAGGAAGGAACGACTGCGGAAGAACTTTATCTCGTTCTATCTGGAAAAGTCCAAATAAGCAAAATTACCGCTGATGGGCGCGAATTAGCATTACGAATTTGCAGTGCGAACGATTTATGTGGCGAATTAACCTTGTTCACTGATGCTCCTAAGTATTTACTTAGTGGACTTGTGATTGAAGAGGGTGAAGTCGCGGCAATCCGCAAAGATGTTCTCGAAAAAGAAATCTTTCAAAACCCTTCATTAGCATTTGAGTTCATGAAATGGATGAGTGACCACTTCCGCAAAACGCAAACAAAGTTCCGGGACCTCGTTTTAAATGGAAAAAGAGGAGCCTTATTTTCCACACTTATTCGTATGACCAATAGCTATGGAATAGAACAGCCTGATGGAATTCTTATTGATTTACCATTAACCAATCAGGAGCTTGCTAATTTCTGTGGCACATCACGCGAAAGCACTAACAGGATCTTAAATGAGCTAAAACGCGAAAAAGTTATCTCGATAAAAAAAGGCAAAATTTTCGTCCATAATCTCCAATATTTAAAGGATGAAATCGGCTGTGAAAATTGCCCAGCAGTTTATTGCAGCATCGAATAATTCACTAATGAAAGAGGCTGACTTTTTTTCAAGGTCAGCCCCTTTCTTTTCATTGTTGCACAGGTACAGTTTCTTCTTTTTTACGAAGCGCTTTCGGAACATAAACACAGAATGGTTCACTTTCTAAATAGTCGCCCGTCATTGCATAAGCACGAGAGCGTGAGCCACCACAAACGTGGCGGAACTCACAAACACCACATTTACCTTTATATTGATCAGGATCTCTTAACGCTTTTAATACTGGCGATTCGCGATAGATTTCTCCAAGTGTCTGTTCTCTAACATTACCAACCTTGATTGGTAATAATCCGCTCGGGTAAACATCACCAATATGTGAAATAAAGATAAACCCGTTTCCATCATTAACACCTTTTGGTGCACGTCCTAATCCGTCAATTGAACCCGTTAATCCTTGTTGAGTTAAAGCATCTAAATATTGGATTTCAGTTGGCTGTTCTTTCGCTTCGCGTTTCTTTTGTTGAATCACAACGCGGCGGTAGTGCTGACCTGCTGTCGTTTTAATATCAAACGGAACACGCTTGCTTAACTTATAAAGCCACGTAAATACCTGTTCGTGTTGGACCGGCGAAATCATATCAGAAGTTTGACCGCGCCCAGTTGGAACAAGAAAGAAAACACTCCATAATACGCAATCAAGTTCTTCTACTAGCTTAGCCATCTCTTCTAAATGATCGATGTTATAACGGGAAATAACCGTATTAATTTGAATTGGAATTTCCAATTCATGCAAATACTTAATTCGCTCCATTGTTAAGGCAAAGGACCCGTTTGTACCACGGAAATGATCGTGTATTTCTGCCGTTGGTCCATCCAAACTAAATGCCCAACGTGACAAGCCGACCTCTTTTGCTTTCTGGATTGCTTCCTTTGTCACATTTGGTGTTGCACTTGGTGTCATCGATACACGAACACCTTTATCTACTGCATATTTGGCAATATCAAATACATCCTCGCGTTCTAACGGGTCTCCACCAGTAAAAACAAGCATAGGATTATTTAATTCTTTTATTTGGTCGATTAATACTTTACCTTCTTCAAATGTTAGCTCTCTTGGATCACGTTTATATTGAGCCTCTGCACGACAATGCAGACAGTTTAGCTGACATGCTCTTGTTAATTCCCAAATGACGATAAATGGATCGCGATTAAAATCTCGATTAAACACCATTTTGATTCGCCTCCTATTTTCCAATTCAACCAGCTTGTAAATGTATTATAAGTCACTTCTGGTTTCATAAAAGTGAAGTTCGTCACAATGGTGAAGGGAAATTGTTATAAAGGCGAAAAACACGTCTTTTTTCTGTCACAACCTATAATCAATCATATTTTATTAGGCGTAAACCTATTGAGAAAAATACGATGCTAAACCCAAACAAAACTAGCGTATCTGTTATAAGTGTACCGGTATGAAGACTCCCGCTGATAATTTCTTCAAAACCTGCCATTGCCCAGCTTTGTGGAACAGCGAGTGAAATTTTCTTCATAAATTCTGGAACTAAATCAAGCGACCAATACACACCGCCAAGCATACAAGTACTGGTAATTACCACTGCACTTAATGCCATCGCTTGCTGTTTCGTTTTTACTAAACCGGCAATCATTAAGCCGAAGCCAACGACACATAAAATAACGAGCGATGCAAATGGAATTAAATATTCCAAATGACTCCATTTGATATCAAACATTAAATTCATTGCGAGCATCAACACGGCAAATTGAATCCAGCCCATCAAAAAATAGGAAACTAAATAGCCTACACTGATTTCAAGCTTCGTTGCCGGGGATATGAATAAACGCGCCCAGGTTCCCCCTAGCTTTTCGTCAAGAATCGTTGAAGCTGCTCCAGTCAAACCGAACATCATAAACATAATCGCAAAGCCTACAAACATTAAATTGACAGCATCTTTTGTCTCATCATTTTTCTGAAGAATTTTCTTCTCTACATTGATTTTTGCAGTGCTATTTATTGCTGATAACACCTTAGCAAAATCCTCACTTTTTATCTCACCTGTTACCTGATAAGTGCGGACCAGCAATTGGGCAGTGCCATTGATAAATGGTTCCAGCCCCATGTATTGTTCACTTTTTCGCTGAAGGATGGTATCAAATAACGCGTTTCGATCTGCTAATCGTTGTTTAAGGTTGGCAGGAATCACCACCGCCGCAATCGCTTCTTGTTCGAGCACATTATTCTTCGCTTTCGTTTCTGTCACCATCTCCCACTGGTATTGGTCATTTTGCTTTAGCAATTTAACCACTTCAGTCGAAACAACATCATCATTGGCAACAATATTTACTACTGGTTTTGCGGTTTCCGAGTTCATCGCCATTCCGCCAAAAATAAAACTAAAAACAACTGGCATAAGGATCATCAGTACCCAAGATGCGGGCGACTTAGCAAATTCCTTTAAATGGAGCATGAGAATTGCCAAAATTCTATGCATAACTGCCCCTCCTCTCGATTGAAAGGCGAATTAAGCCTAGTGTAAAAAATACGAGACCTAGGCCCAAACTTACTGACGCCTCTGGTAGGATCTCCAGAAAGGATGCACCAGACATTAAATCCAAATATGTTTGCAATGCTAGACCATTTGGCAACATTTTTCCGGCCCACACAGCCCAATCAGGGAAAATATATAACGGCGCCATACTTCCACCTAATGCCGCCATTATTTGTGTGCCAAGCATGGCCGCGACGCTGAAGGTTTTTTCTTTTTTAATAAAAGAGCCCACGAGCACACCAAGACCACAAGCACTGATAACGAAAGCAACCGTATTTGTAATGATTCCAAGCAATGAATCTCCCCATGCAACATCAAACAAGAGAGTTGTACCAAGAATGATGACAAAGGATTGAATTAAACTGATCACAATCAGCCCCAGCATTTTACCTGTTAAATAATTAGCAAAGCTTAGCTTGGATACTAGGAGACGCTTATAGACTTCCTGTTCCTTCTCTTGTATCATCGCAGAAACGCCATCTGTAACAGTAATCAATAAAAACATCACGCCCATGGCGGCTGCATAATATTGAAATGCCCCAACTGGATTGCTATCAGCTTTAACCGTTTTCTCTGCTATTAATTTTTCGTACTCCTCTTTATCAACTGCTTGCTGCTTGCCACTGCTTTTACTAGCTTGAAATTGTTCCAACGTCATTCCTGACTTTAGTGCTTGCTCCGTTGCTATTTTTGTTAGCTCTGCTTCAACTGCAACAGACTGGGTAAACTGCTCTAACACACTTTGAACAATTGTAGCTTTAATGCCAGGATTAGGGATGGATATTAATTTGATGTCAGCCTCTTTTCCTGCCAAAACCGTTTCTGAAAAATCGCTCGGGATGACGATGCCAACTTTAAGCTTGCGAGTTTCAATTTGTTCTTTGAGATCTTTCTCATCCAAATTTTTGACGCGAACTTGCTCGGATAATGCTTTTGCGAACACATCATCACTTAATACCTTTCCAAGTTCACCGACATCCTCGTTAACAATTCCAAGTGTAAATTTTTCAATCGTTACATTTCCCTCTTCCTCTTGAAAAACATTTCCGAATGCTGCACCTAAAATAGCAATAAGTAAGAGAGGCATTGCGATAAGTGTTAAAAAGGCTTTTTTATCACGACATGTAAGCAGTAAATCCTTTACTGCCAGCCAGAAAAAACTCATGATCCTCCCCCCTAATCTCTCAGACTGCGGCCAGTCAAATGCAAAAAGACGCTTTCAAGGTTGGGCTCAACAATATCAACCGAAGTGATCTTTGCACCTGTACCGGTAGCCACTTTGATAAAATCCGTTAACACTAATTGCGGCTCCTTATGAAACACAGTTAATTGATGGTCAAAAATACTAATATCCTTTTCAGCGAACAAAGGTGATAATTCCTGACGCATTTGATCTATGTTTGGCAGATCACCTTCATAGGTAAGGTTAATACGCGAACGGTCACCAATTGTTTCGCGTAGCTCCGGCATCGTCCCGCACGTAATCAGCTCGCCATGGTCAATAATTCCAATGCGTTGGCACAGGTACTCAACTTCCTCCATGTAATGGCTCGTATAAATGATCGTCATTCCCTGACTATTCAAGGTTTTAATTGTTTCTAAAATATGATTTCTTGACTGCGGATCAATTCCGACTGTTGGTTCATCCATGATGAGCAGTTCCGGCTTATGGAGAATTGCTGCACCAATGTTAACACGTCGCTTCATTCCACCCGAGAAAGTATTAACCTTGTCCTTCGCCCTCTCAGTTAGCCCAATAATTCCCAGAACTTCCTCAACACTATTATGTAATGCTTTCCCTGATAAACCGTACATCCTGCCCCAAAACTTTAAATTCTCCCTTGCCGTCATATCCTGATACAATGCGATGTCCTGTGGTACTACTCCAATCGATTTTTGTGCCTGCTTTGGGTTTTTCTTTACATCGATCTCGTTTAAGTAAATGCTTCCTGATGTTGGTGAAAATAAACCCGTAATCATATTGATGATTGTTGATTTTCCCGCTCCATTCGGACCTAATAATCCAAAGGCCTCACCCTTTTCAACTGAAAAGGAAACCTTTTTGACAGCTTGAAAATCTCCAAAGCTTTTCTGCAAATCACGAACAGTCAGTATACTCATCTTTTTCACCTCTCACCTAATTTCTTCTCTGTTATCTTTACCATACATAACTGCACCTTAGATTATTAAAAAGAATGTGAATATTTTAGCAATTTTTCAACATAAAGTGATTATACAATAAATGGAATTAATTTATGTTTTTTTCAATAAAAAAACTCCTACTTGGCAGGAGTTTTTTAAGTAAGCTATTAAGAAATCGTGATCACTTCGTGTGTAGCAGCGAGGTCAATAAATGTCGGCATGCCGCTAATTTTACCAGCAATAAGTTGCTCTTCAACTTGATAATAATCGACACAGGTTTTACAGGCGAGGATGTCAACACCCTTCGCCTCAAGCTCTTTAAGATGAACGGAGACTAATGATTGCTCAGTTAATGTCAGCACACCACTATTCATTAAAAAGATGGCAGTTGGCAAATCCTCACGTTGCTTTAAAAGCGTAAAAAATGTCTCCAAAATTCCTTCACCAAGCTCCTGATCTCCTTTTCCAAGCTGGTTAGAGCTAACTAGAATGACTTTATTGTTCATGATTAATCACGTACTCCTAGCGCAATTTTGGCATATCGTGACATTTTATCCTTGGTCCAAGGTGGATTAAAGACAATATTCACCTCAGTTTCTTTTACTTCTGAAATATCAGCTAAAGCCGTTTTCACTTGATCAACTATTACACCTGCAAGTGGACAGCCCATTGCCGTTAAGGTCATGGTCACTGTTGTTTTACCATTTTCGTCCATATCTACACCATATACCAGTCCGAGGTTTACGATATCAATTCCTAGTTCAGGGTCGATGACTAATTCTAATGCACCCATAATATTTTCTTTTAACGCTTCATCCATCTATATCACTCCTTCACAAATATCGAAAAGTTTTGGTCAATCTATTTGCATTTTCTTTTATAAAAAACATAAAATTAGTTTACCATGTTAGCAATATTTTCCCAAGCTTTACACATCGTTAACACTCAGGTGAACATCCTCGTTTAAACTTAAAGAGGTTAATACTAAAAATAGAGAAGGGGAATCTATGACGAATAAACACCTTATTGCATTAGACCTTGATGGGACGTTATTAACTGATGATAAACGAATATCAGATAAAACTAAGGCAGTCATCCATAGAGCACGTGAGCATGGGCACATTGTAATGATTGCGACAGGCAGGCCTTACCGCTCCAGTGAAATGTATTATCGTGAATTAAATTTAGATACACCTATTGTAAACTTTAATGGTGCATTTATTCATCATCCGCACAACGACCAATGGGGCATTTACCATTCCCCCCTTGATATGAGAGTTACGAAGGAAATCATCGAAGCACTTGACTCATACTCTTTTCATAATATTATCGCCGAAATCAGAGATGACGTTTATTTACATTATCATGATGAAAAATTAATCGAGATCTTTCAGCTTGGAAAACCAAATGTGACGAGTGGCGACTTATTGAAATTCCTTCCAGATGCCCCGACGAGCATGCTCATTCACACTAATGAGGAGCATTTGCCTAAAATTCGTGAGCACCTTTCAGAAGTTCATGCGGAAGTTGTCGACCATCGAAGTTGGACGGCCCCTTGGCATGTTATCGAAATCATTAAAAGCGGCTTAAATAAAGCAGTTGGTTTAAAACGTGCTTGCGATTATTACAACATTCCAAGAGAAAGAGTAATTGCCTTTGGTGATGAGGACAATGATCTAGAGATGCTTGATTTTGCTGGAAAAGGAATTGCAATGGGCAACGGCATCGATCATGTGAAAGCAATCGCTAATGACGTTACCCTGACAAATGAAGAGGATGGCGTCGCCGTTTATTTAAATGAGTATTTGAATCTTAACGCTCTATAGGTTAATTTTGACAATTACATGACAAACCAACTCTTACCTTTGTAAATCCCTTTGATACGGAGATACTATGAATGAAGCAAGAGAGTTACTTACTTACTTACTTTCTTTCTTGCTTTAAAATCAAGCTCAGTTGGAGGGATTGTAGATGGGTAAACGGAATAAATCTCGACGCTTTGTAACACAAGGTGCAACGACGGTCATGAAACATGATGAGCGCCTTCCTTATCATACGACCTATGCTGAGGCAGAGGCCCGTAAGATGTCCAATGATCACACTACAACTTTCGGGGGATTATAAGATGGGTAATCCACTATTCCAAGAAGCCCGAAAGTTTGTGAACTTGGCAAAGCAGGCGTCTGATGATGAAAAGCAACTGGCAATCGATCGAGCAAAAAATGCTTTAGTATCGGCCTATGCCAATTCGACCGTAGCCGAACAACATCAACTTAGCCAACTGCAAAGCGAGCTTGAGAATCTACATTAGGATGTAAGTCGGAACAAGGCTGATTTTATTAGGAAATCAGCCTTGTTCATTTAGTCCTTCCTGAAGAAGCCAAATATTCCGGTTGTTTGGATGATATTTGTGAATGCTCCGGGATCAACTTCCTTAATAATTCGTTCCAAATCATACAACTCGTACCTCGTTATTACCGTCATCAACATTTCCTTGGGCTCATTGGTAAAGCCCCCTTTAACATTGATTGAGGTAATCCCGCGTACCAATTTGGCATGAATCGCCTTCTTGAGTTCCTCCGGTTTTTTTGTAATGATCATGGCTGTTAATTTCACATGACGAGTATGGATGGCATCAATTACCCTAGTCGAGACATACAATGTAACAAGCGTATAAAGCGCCTTCTCCCAGCCGAACAATAACCCTGCTGATAATATGATGAAAGAATTTAACGCAAAAATGTAAGTGCCGACCGGTCGATCCTTCATTCTCGATAAAAGCATCGCAACAATATCCATTCCACCGGTTGACGCGCCCCATTTTAACGTAAAACCAACACCTACAGCAGAAATCACACTACCAAAAACGGCATTCAACAGAATGTCGTCAGATACTTCCTTAACTGGGACGATTCCTAGAAATAAAGACATTAATAACACACTAATAAAACTATAAATAGTAAACGACTTACCGACCTTCTTCCAGGCGATGATTGTTACCGGTATATTAAAAAGGAAATATAATACCCCTGTAGACAAAGTAAACGGTGTATAATCCGTAACAATCTTTGAGACTAATTGAGCTGCTCCACTAAATCCGCTCGAATATACATTGGCAGGAATCAAAAACAAATTTAAAGCCATTGCATTTAATACAGCTCCGATTAATACAGCAATGATTTTTCTTATTTCCGTTATGACCATTCTAAGACCCCCAACATTATAGTGAACACATAGTGAAAGATTGTATTTTTTTCAAGGAACCGATACACTTAAAATAAATATTTCGCAAAAGCAGGTGAAACAAATGGCATTAACAATTATCACGGATAGTGGAGCAGATTTACCATTAAGCTACTTTAAAGAAAATAATGTTATTCTACTATCATTAAAGGTCCAACTTGATGATAAGGAATATGATGATTTAATTGAAATCGAACCTAGTAAAATATATCAGGCCATTCGAGAAGGGAAAATTCCGAAAACAGCTCAAGTTCCACCAAATGTTTTTGAGGATCTATTTACGGAAATGGCAAAAAACAATCAAGATGGCGTGTATATCGCATTCTCTTCTGGGCTTTCCGGTACATACTCAACCGCCTCAATGATTCTTAATCAAGTGAAAGAAGATTATCCTGATTTTAAGCTAACCGTCATCGACTCAACTTGTGCGTCATTGGGACATGGTTTAGTCGTCATGGAGGCCGTCCGCCTGGTGAACGCAGGCGTCCCAAAAGAAGAACTTGTAAATCAAGTTGAATTCTTTAGCCATCATATGGAAAGTCTTGTCTCGGTCCACGATTTAGACTACTTAGCCCGTGGCGGTCGATTATCA
This sequence comes from Bacillus sp. DNRA2, assembly GCF_012843265.1. Lineage (GTDB taxonomy): Bacteria > Bacillota > Bacilli > Bacillales > Cytobacillaceae > Bacillus_BU. The sequence continues at coordinate 46,204 of NZ_JABAIT010000011.1, forward strand.
AAGGCATCAGCATTTTTAGGTGGTCTTTTAAACATTAAACCTTTAATCCATATGGAAGAAGGCAAGCTTGTTCCAATTGAAAAGCTTCGTGGCAAGAAAAAAGTGTTAAGCCGCTTGATTGAATTAATGAAGGAGCGTGGCGACCAGCTCGAGACTCAAATTATCGGCATCAGCCATGCTGAAAGCGATGATACCCTTCAAGACATTAAAGCGATGATTGAAGATACATTTCATCCAAAACAGATTGTTGTCACCGACATAGGTTCAGCTATAGGAGCTCACACCGGTCCTGGAACGATCGCTATCTTCTTTTTAAATAAGATTCCATCTTAACGCCATTTACATACTCCTTTCTCATCTGACAAACAATAAACTGTAGTTATTTTTGAAAGGAGAATGGAAAATGCCGCGTACATCTGATAATGACAAAAAGGCCCAGGACAATAATGCATTGAGGCACGAAAAGAATATGATGCGCGAAAAAAATCGCAAAGCCGGAGAACGGTCGTATTCTAAAAAGACTGATCACCTATAAGAAAAGCGCAAGGCGCATAGAAAAAGAGGGCACTCCTTAATTGGAGTCGCCCTCTTCTTTCTTAATATAAGTCCAGCGGTCTTCCTGATAGACCTTGCCCTCTTTCATTAATTTCCCAAGCGCACGTTTAAAGGCGGCTTTGCTCATGTTGAAGCGTTCCGTAATATCCTCAGGTAAGCTCTTGTCACCATAAGGCATCGCCCCATTTCGTGTTAACAAGTACTGATAAATTTTATCAGCATCAACGTCTTGCACATCCTGCTTTCTTGCAAGCATAGACACATTGATCGTACCGTCCACTTTGACATCAATGACGCGCCCCTCGACTTTTTCACCAAGACGCGGCTCATTCGGGCGCTGTGATTCATGGATGAATCCCTTGTATCCTTCAGCCGTGAACAACCAGCTACCAACCTTCGCTGTTCGATATATATAGCCATGAACATTTTTGTTAAAATCTTTCTCAGTGGCTTCTACCGCTTTTTCCTCCATAATTGGATCGGTAGCAAGTTTCGCATAGAGGCGTTGGTTTTTGTTGACGCGAATCGTTACATACAATAAATCACCAACTGTTGGCCAGACTGCTTTATGCGCAGGTAAATCTTCTTCCCCAAGCAACAGTTCCTTTTGGGTACCAATATCTAAAAATACCCCTAAGCCAGGCTTTACATCCGCAACCTTCACCCACTCATATTTTCCAACAGTCACAAGTGGAATCGTATCAGTTGCGGCGATTCGCCCATGTGAATCTGTATAAAGAAACACATTGACCGCTTCATCAAGGCTGTAAGTTTTGCTTGCTTCATTTTTATGCATCAATACATCTTCTGTACCATCTGTTAAGAAATAGCCAAATTCTGATTCTCTCGTTACGGTTAGTTCGATGACATGACCTAAATTTTCTGCTAAAGGCATGCTTTTTTCCTCCATTTAATTTTAAATAATCCATTGTGAAATATGAACTTCTATATTTTACTACAATGGGAAAAATTAAACGAGGTCAGCGTCATGTTTTTTCTAGCTCTTCGTGATTGGAGATTGATTGTTAAATTTTATCAGGCGCATCGCATTTAAAATAACCAGCAATACGCTTGCCTCATGAATAAACATCCCTGATGCTAAATGAACGGAGCCAAATAATACTCCAATTAGTAAAAAGACTACAGTCGCCACAGCGAATAATGTATTTTGCTTCATATTTCGAATCGTTGCTTTCGATAGCGAGTAGGCATGAGAAAACTGCATCAATTTATCAGCCATTAGCACAACATCAGCAGTTTCCATTGAGATGTCCGTACCGCCTTTACCCATTGCTAAACCGATATCTGCTGTGGCAATCGCTGGCGCATCATTTATACCATCGCCTGCCATCGCCACGACATGACCGCTGTTTTTTAAGATTTTCACAAACTCAACTTTATTTTCAGGTAGTAACTCAGCATGAAATTCGTCCAAACCTAATTGCGTTGCGACTAACTGAGCGGTGTGCCGATTATCACCTGTCAGCATCACCATTTTCTTTATCCCGTTCTTTTTCATTTCAGTCAGCGCTTTGCGGGCATCATCTCGAATTTGATCAGCAATCGAAATAATTCCACCGATTTGTCCATCAATAGCTGCAAAGATTGCAGTATTACCTGTTTTTTCACGTGATAGTGCATAATCAGTGATATTTTTGGAAAGAGTGATGTTTTCACTGTCCATAAAATTGCGGTTGCCGATGATTAAGCTGTTACCCCCAACCTTTGCTCTGATACCGTTACCTTTAATGATTTCACCATCGGCAATGTCCCTCGTTAGCTCTAGATTACGAGCTTTTGCCTCTTTCACAATCGTTTGCCCTAAATGGTGCTCCGAAATGGTTTCGGCCTGAGCGACCAATTTTAACAGTTCATTTTCGGTAAATATACCAAAGGTTTTAATATCAGTGACCTCCGGTTTCCCTTTCGTTAACGTACCTGTTTTATCAAAGACAACAGTGTCCACCTTCGCAAACTTATCCATGACCTCACCACCTTTAACAAGCACACCATTTTTGGCGCCATTACCAATTCCAGCCACATTTGAAACTGGAGCGCCAATAACCAATGCTCCAGGGCAGGCGATGACAAGAAAGGTGATCGCTATATGGAGGTCTCTGGTTAAAACAAGAACCACTAATGCCAAGATTACTACAGTAGGTGTGTAGTAGTTAGAAAATTTATTTAAGTATTTTTCCGTTTTTGATTTTGATTCCTGGGCCTCTTCCACTAATTCAATAATTCTTGCAAATGTTGTATTGTCACCCACCTTTTCGGCGATTACTTCAATATAGCCATTATCCACAATCGTGCCACAAAAGACTTTATCACTGATTTTTTTCTGTGCAGGTACAGATTCACCTGTAACTGCTGCCTCATTTAAAGTAGCCTGCCCGGAGGTGATTCGACCATCAACAGGAACCTTCCCTCCAGCATAAATAATTACTTGGTCACCAATTTCAACCTCATCAACTGGGATTGTAACACTCATATGATTGCGAAGCACAACCGCTTCCTCGGGCGCCATCTCGAGCAGGGCTTTTAATGCTGAACGTGTTTTCGCTAAAGTACGAGCTTCTAAATAATCACCAAACAAGAACAAAAACGTTACAACTGCCGATTCAGTATATTCCTGAATGATTAACGCCCCAATCACTGCAATCGTGACCAATAACTCAATGCTGAAGGTTTTCATCCTTAGCGATTGAATTGCTTTATAAGCAATAGGAATTCCTGCAAGAATGGTTGTCAGGATAAAGGCAATTTGTTGTAGTTTCTCTTGACCGATAGCTCCCACCGTAAAACCGCTTACGATTAAACCAAGTGCAATGACGGTCACATAATTTTTATTCTTTTTAATAAAATGATTCATGATTTCATCCTCTCGTTAAGAAACTTTAGTTAATAACACCTCGTAACCAAGCTTTTTAATGGTTTCTTCAAGTACCGTCGCGTTTACTAGTGTTGCATCGAATTCCGTTTTGACCTTACTTGAATTGAACATCACCTTGACTGAGGCCACTCCGTCAATTTTCTGAAGGGAAGATTCTATTTTTTTTATACAAGATGGACATGTTAATTCCTCTAATTGAAAACTCGCTAATGACATGATCCAGTTCCTCCTTTAATGGTTTATAGCTAGATTTTATAATGATCATTATGAAAAATAATTGACATGAGTCAAGTTCGCAATAAATGTTTATTAGGAAGCAATCGTTTTTATTTTGCTGAATTTTTACTATAATGGAACTATAAGTGAATAAAGTAAAAATTTTCGGAGGTAGCTATGGCAAAGGATAGTTCATTTGATATTGTTTCACAGGTTGATTTTTCTGAAGTTACCAATGCTATTAACTTAACAATGAAAGAAATCGGAACACGTTACGATTTTAAAGGAAGCAAAAGCGAGGTAAAGCTAGATAAGGAAGAGCTCGTGCTCATTTCTGATGATGAATATAAGCTTGGCCAATTGAAAGACGTTCTGTTCAGCAAATTATTCAAGCGCGGTGTACCGATTAAAAACCTTGATTATGGCAAAATTGAAGGGGCATCCGGTGGCACTGTTCGCCAACGTGCCAAATTAGTTCAGGGAATTGATAAAGAAAACGCAAAGAAAATTAATACAATTATTAAAAACAGTGGTGTCAAAGTGAAGAGCCAAATTCAAGACGACCAAGTTCGTGTAACTGGAAAAAGCCGGGATGATCTCCAAAAAATCATCACTGCCGTGCGTGAGGCTGACCTAACTGTAGACGTGCAGTTTGTGAATTACCGCTAAAATACAACAGGACTGGAATTTTGATTCCAGTCCTGCTTTTCATTATTCTGTTGCTTTTCGTTTTCTACGTTTTAATAACATAATAATAAACACCGTAAACAGCAAATAAACGATTCCCATTACGACAATGTATGGAATGTTTAAGCCGCTTTTTTCTGTGACCATATATATTTCAGCTTCATCACGGTCGACAATCAGCTTATACTTGCCATCCTTCGCCTTCGCTTGATCGTCCATGAGCAACCCTTGCAACTGCATATCCTCGGCAATTTTATCAGCCTCAATCGTGATGTTTTGTGTTTTCGATGTATTGTTGATGGCAATCACAGCAATTTCGCCTTCATATTCCCGCTTGTACACAATCATGCCACCCTCAGCATATAACGGTTCAAATGTCCCCTTCGTCAATGCAGGGATTTTATTCCGCAACTCACCCAGCTTCGTAATATAGTCAACAAGATCCTGGTCAGTCCTGAAATCCATTTGCTTATGATCGCTTGCATTCCCTTCAAGCGCAATTTCACTACCATAATAAACTACCGGAACGCCCGGGGCGGTATAAAGGCACGTTAGCGCCAGTTTCCAGCGTGAGCCAGGATGGAGGTTGTTAACGACTGCCTCATGGGTAAAGCGGTTCATCCGCAAATTGTCCATGAAATTGGCCACAACTTTTTGCGATGAAATTTGTTGATTTTTTTCTAAAATCGGAATCATATCTGCCAGTGGGGCGTCCGGCTTTGCAAAGCCTTTACGCAGCACTTGATTTCCTTGATAATCAGCGATTCCATCTATTTCTGTTTCTTCCCCGTCTAACGCTGTGTTATCACTGAGCAAGAACACACTTGGATTACTCTGTTTGATTTCTTTTGAAAAATTGTTCCAAAATTCCGTTGTATTTGGCTGACTTTGATCAAGCACATAGCCGTCAATATCAGTTTCTGCTATCCACCAATCGCCAACCTCAACAAGATAATCTTGAACGTCGCTATTGCCAAGATTAAGCAGTGGCTGTCCTGATTGATTAGAAGTGAACCAATCCTTTTTGTCAGCTTCCTTTAGAAAAGGATGATCAGTACCCGCTGTGTTTGGTGCGAATTCAATCATAACCTTTAAATCGCGTTTATGCGCTTCCTTCACAAGACTCTTAAACTGCTTAAGCGTCCCAAAATGCTCTTCAGTTTTTTTAAAATTGTTCACCCAATAGCCTTGATAGCCTTTTTCCTGATTAGCAAAAATCGGAGACAAGGCAATCGTCGTAAAGCCCATTTTCTTAATGTAATCAAGCTGCAATTCTACCCCTTTAAAATCGCCGCCATGATAGGCTGTTGGATCACTCGAGTCCACCGTAAAATCATTAGTCGTATCACCATTATTGAAGCGATCAATCATGATGTAATAAATTGATTCATTCTCCCAGTTATCTTCTTTGTTTTCAGCAGCTACTGCCGTTCCAGATAAAAGAAGAAACATGGTCAGTATGAAAGTAAACATCCCTTTATTCAAGCTTCCGCTCCCCCTTGAAATGAGATGATTCGCAAGTATTCGCTAAATCTTCTCACAATTTTACATATGACTCTAGATTAGCTTGTTAAGAGGATAAGGTCAAACAAGAAAGATTATGTAATATTTTTGAAAAATAAAAAGGGAAAGAGGTCGAATTGAGTTTGATAGCGAATCATTATGTTTATGGCGAAGTTTTGTAATTTTTTTATTAGATTATTATAAGTAAGGAGAATCGACAATGTATATGAACAAACGAAAACGATCGCGGAAACTCGAATTGCTCGAGGCAGTCCTTTGCCGAATTCGAAGCAATCATCCAAAGATTCCTGTTATTCAAGAGCAGCTGAGGCGTGAAAAATCAGGACACCAAGGTGAATTAACTCTAGATTCTTTTCTTCATTACCTTCCCTATCAAGATTACTACATCATCAAAGGACTGCGCTTAGCCAACGAGCGTCACACCCACTTCCAAATTGATACCTTGCTCCTAACTCCAACACATATTCCAATTATTGAAGCCAAAAATCTAGCCGGTACCATCGAAGTTGATGAAAACCGTGCTCAAATGATTCAAAACGGTGAAATCGGCTACGAAAATCCGATGCTCCAGGCACAATTTCAGCTTGGTGAATTACACAGATGGCTTGCGAGTTTCGGATTTCCGATTGCATCGTTCGAATATTTGGTAGCGTTGACGAATCAAAATTGTATCATTAAAACCACACCTGGCTCCGAAGCAGAGTTTCGAGTATGCCGTGGCCGCAGTGTCATTCCTCGCCTGAATCAATTTTCGGCAAAATATCAACACGTTATTTATTCACATACCGACCTTCAATACATAAGCCAAGTGTTGTTAAAGCATCATGTTGAACCTACATACAATATCGAAAAAATGTATAAAATAAAGTGCTCTGAAGTATTCTGCGGGGTGCATTGTCCGCTCTGCGGCCAGCTCGGTATGAAATATCACGGGGGCTCATGGCACTGCATGAGATGTGAGTGTAAATCTAAAGATGCACATCTTAAAGCGTTAAAAGACTATTACCTGATTTTTGGTCCAGAGATCACAAATCAGCAGTTTCGTGAATTTTTGGGATTAGAATCTATTTATGTAGCTTCAAAAATGTTGAAGAAGTTGGGGCTACCACACACTGATGCAAAGAAAAATAGAGTTTATCAACTTCCTTTTGAGATTAAAAAGTAAGGTGCGAACAAGCTTATTTGCCATTTTTTAAATTTATTTGCCAAATTGTAGATTTATTTGCCAATTTTAATTTTTATTTGCCAAAATAAAGATTTATTTGCCAAAACCGATTTTCAGCACTCATACCCAAACCAAAAGGCCGCCTACAGGCGGCCCCGACTCAATTTTCCACTATATTAATCCCGTAATCTTTGAACCACACATGGATTTGATAGAGATGAGCTAATAATTGCGGACCGGTCATCAGTTGGCCGAACCACGGCTCCTTAAACGATGCACCACCGGTATCAACAATCGCACGCAACTTCTCACCATCAAAAAACTCATGTAAAGCAGAGTTCTTATCGCCGAGAGCATCGCCTAACAACCCGGTTACTAGCTTCGTATACTCTGGATTGTGCGTTTTCGGATAAGGGCTCTTTTTCCGATAAAGGATTTCAGCAGGTAACAAGCCTTCTAATGCCTTACGCAATAACCCTTTTTCACGATGACCAAAGGTTTTCATTTCCCATGGAATGTTCCACACATACTCGACTAGTCGGTGGTCAGCGAATGGTACGCGCACCTCAAGACTCGCTCCCATACTCATTCGGTCTTTACGATCTAAGAGCGTGGTCATAAACCAAATCATATTCAAATAAAACAACTCACGCCGCTTAGCATCGACCGTACTTTCACCATCAAGTCGTGGCGTCTCAGCAATGGCTTCTGAGTACCTGCTCATCGTGTATTCAGGCAATCGCAATCGTGCTTGCCACTTATCTTTCAACAATGATTGGCGTGCATCAACGCTTCTCATCCATGGAAATCCTGCTCGATTCAAATCGTCCTCGCGATAAAACCATGGGTAACCGCCAAAAATCTCATCAGCACATTCCCCTGACAGGCTAACAACAAAATCCTGCTTGATTTCGCGACAAAACCATAATAATGACGAATCGACATCGGCCATTCCTGGCAAATCGCGCACATGAACTGCTTCGTTTAAATGCTGGGCCAAATCAGCTTGAGAAATGATGCAGCTATGATGAATGGTTCCAAAATCCTGGACCATTTTCTGAATAAAAGCGGCATCAGAATTGGGTTGAAATTCATTTTCTTTAAAAAACTTCGCGTTCCCTTCGTAATCGATGGAATAAGTATGCAACGAACCCTTTCCTTCAGCGGCAAACTGCCGAGCGGCTATCGCTGTTATCGCACTAGAATCGACACCGCCGGACAAAAACGTACAAAGCGGAACATCGGAAACGAGCTGGCGAGTCACAGCATCCGTAACAAGTTCGCGGACCTTATCAATCGTATCACCGACACTGTCCTGGTGCTCAGCACTCACCACATTCCAGTAACGCCACACCTTTAATCCGTTCACGGTTAACGAAAGAGCATGGCCCGGACGCAATTCCTTCACTCCTTTAAAAACACCAACTCCTGGAGAACGGGATGGTCCAAGTCCAAACACCTCCGCCAAGCCTTCACGATCAATTTCGCAAGCAACCTGTGGGTGTGCTAGTAGGGCCTTTAATTCAGAACCAAAAATCAAACCGCTCCCAGATTCCTTGTAAAATAGTGGTTTTACACCAAGACGATCCCGACCGATGAACAGTTTTTCCCGTTTTTCATCCCAAACAGCAAAGGCAAATATCCCGTTTAAATAATCAACGCACTGCTCCTGCCACTCAATATATGCCGTTAGTAAAACTTCTGTATCGGAATGACCCTTGAAAGAATATCCTTTAATAAGAAGCTCTTTGCGGATATCCTCAGTATTGTAAAGTTCGCCATTATAACAAATGGTGTAACGGTCCTTGGTCATCGGCTGCTTACCCCCAACAGGGTCGACAACGACGAGGCGTTTATGACCAAATCCGGCATGTAAATCCGTCCAAACATTCGTATCATCAGGACCACGTTTTGCTAAAGTTTCTGCCATCTTCGCAATTGTTTTTGCTTCAGAACGAATGTCTTTTTGATAATCAACCCAACCCGAGATTCCGCACATCTGTCTTTTCTCCTCACTTCCAAATTAGACTATTGTTCCGGTAATGATTTATCTTATGCATCCTCGAAAAAATGGTTATTTTAAAAAACAAGCTAATGGTTTAAAAAGTGGGTAAAGTGTCTAGAAAGAAAGTGAGGGACTATCCACGGAGGGAAATCATGAATCGACAACAGCGAATGCGCCTATTTGAAGGTCAGGCAAGGGCCTTTACAACTGGAATAGTTGAATATATTAACGATCAATGGGTTTTCTTTGATGAAGAAACAGAGGAAGCCTCAAGTCTCGATGAATATCTACATCAAGAAATTGAAGTATTTCACAACAAATGCTGGAAAAAGGGAATTTTATTCGAGGAAGGAAAGCTTGGATTTGCTGACGATATTTATCTTTTCAAAAATCAAGATACACTCAGAATTAAGAGGCATCTGATTTATTCTTTGGAAAGATTGGTGGAGGATCTTCATGATGATGCCTTCATTCACTTCATCACGACACTAAACTCATTAAAATTCTCCATTTATGATTGTATTTATTGCTACAATCATTTAACGTTTTTGAATCGAAATATTCCAAATAGCGGTGTGAATTTTCTTGTATTTGATAATCAGGAACTAATTTGTACCGTGCAACATCATTTCACCTACTATGAAAAAAGTAGCGATCGCTTTGAATTTACACTAAACAGCGGGAAACGCTTGATTATCGAAAAGATTTCTTAATTAGAAATGCGGAAGCGGCCCGCTCCCATGATTTTTGAAAAAGAAAAACCAGGTCCCGCATCATTAGCGGACCTGGTTTTCATTTCATTGATTAAAAGAAATCGAAGCCGATTGGTAAGGAAAAGCCTAAAGCGAATACTAAAACTAACGCAATCACAAATTGAGCCCATGCTCCAGTTGCTTTCTGCTGCTTGTTAAGCTTTGCTAAGACCATTTCCATGCTACCGATGACCCAAATTCCAACTGCAGCTTTCAATAGGTGCATGCTCCACATTGTGATGATCATACCGCCAGTTAATACAATTAAAATATAGAAAACTCTTAAAATCATTTTGACAATTTTTGCGCCCTTTTCGTTGCCTCTCTTTTGCAGCGAAACAGCCACAAAAAATAGAATTAGCGCCAGTAACCATGCCGTGATATGTGCGTGAACCAATTAAATTTCCCCCTAATTCCCACTTAATAATTATTATTAACAAATACATCATATCACAATTTGTAGAAAAATACTAAATATAAGGTGATAAACTTAAAAACTATAAAAATTTAAAAAAGCGGTCATTTCTCAGTTGATTTTCGCAGCTTCACAAACTTTACATATGTAACTAAACGCCACAGCCATTCAACCGGTCCGTATGAAAAGCGCCGCAGCCATAATGAGCTGCACAATAGCTGCACTACAAATATTGCCAATACAAGCAATGCTCCTTCAAACAAAGATATTTCCCCATAAAGCCCCAGTCCATATGAGTAAAAAATTAATGTAGCGATAACTGATTGGAATAGATAGTTGCTGAGCGACATTTTTCCAATTGCTGCAAACGGGGCAAGCCATCTTCTCAGGCTTTCTTTTTCGACAAGAAGCACGATCCATAAACCATAAAAAATCGTTAAACTAAAGCCACCAATGCTATCCTGAGCAAACTGTACGGCGGCGTTCCCTTCCAACCAATACGGAAGCAGCTTCACGATGAGACCGACCACAAACGTCAAACAGCAAAGGATTAAAATCTCGTGCTTATATTGACGCGTACGAATGAGCCAGCTTTCTTTGGCAACCCCAGCACCAATTAACATAAACGGATAAATCGAGATGAGGAAAAATGGGAGATTGCCGAGATTATTTGTAAAATACCAATCACTAACCCGCTGCGTCGTAATTTCCCAAAAAGTTCCACTTTGATAAACTACAAGGGATTGTTCAACAGCTTGAATATCAGTCAATTCGCTTGGAAGCATCTGACTTCCACTTGAAGTGAACATTAATAGAAAAACTAACAAAATCGTTGGAATACCGTAAAGGCCTGTACCAAACAAGAGCAGCGTCCGACCGGAGAACACCAACATGGGTAAAACAAGAAAACCTAACAGCGCATATTCAATTAAAATATCACCATGCCATACAAAAAAGGCATGAAAAATCCCAATCATAAGAAGCATGAATAATCGTCTTACAGCAAGGACCGGAAAATTCAAGCCACGACTTTGCGACTTTTCGCGAATTAAGATAAGACTATAGCCAAACAGCAGCGAAAATAATGGATAAAAGCTAGCTTGAGCAAAGACATCTATGAATATATATGTTGCTTTCTCTAAAGGTTCGTCCCACCAAGTCAAAGGATCAATGTATAACAACGGGGAATGAAATGACATCATATTCACAAGAAATATTCCTAAAATTGATATGCCACGAATGATATCCAGAGACATAAGTCGTTCGTCATTTAGCTTAGCCACTGCCTCACCTCCCTACTGCACTTTTATTTATCATACCGAATTCTCCACTGAAATGACAAAAGGACAGATCAACCTGTGGCTAATCCATCCTCTTATCATGTATTTAAATTATATAGTGGGCATTAATTAACGAAACGAGTTACTTCTTCTTCACTCTTGTTCTCTTTCCAATAATCATTTCTTAAATGGATTTTTTGAATTTTTCCTGATGCAGTTTTTGGTAATTCATCAACAAATGTTGCCCCAGTAACTGCCTTGAAATGAGCTAATTTCTCTCTAGAAAAAGCAATAACCTCTTTTTCTGTTAAACTAGCACCTTCTTTGACAACAACAAAGGCGTGTGGAGTTTCACCCCATTTTGCATGTGGGACAGCAATAACAGCAGCCTCAAGGATTGCTGGGTGCTCATAAAGTACACCTTCAACTTCAATAGAAGAAATATTTTCTCCACCTGAAATAATGATATCTTTTTTGCGGTCAACGATGTCAACGTATCCATTCTCGTCAATCGTTCCCATGTCTCCAGTATGAAGATAGCCGTTCTTGATGGTCTTCATTGTTTCTTCTTCATTTTTCCAATATCCAAGCATGACACCATGGCTTTTCACAACAACTTCACCAATCGATTGACCATCATGAGCAACAGCCTCACCATTATCATCAAGAAGCTTTACTTCAACACCCATTTGAGCGTATCCAGCTTTGGCCTTCAGACGATATTTGTCCTTCTTAGGTAAATCTAGAAGGTGTGAACGAATTGTAGATACAGTCGCAAACGGTGAAAGCTCTGTCATTCCGTATACTTGAATAAACTCCCAACCAAGTTCCTCTTCAACCCTAGTAATGAATGCAGGTGGTGGAGCAGAACCAGCAACGACAACGCGCACATCTTGTTCAACTTCAGGTACATTCTTCTCATAATATTGGATTAGAGCATTTAATACGGTTGGAGCCATGTGCATAATGGTTACCTTATGCTTTAGAATTTCAGCCCAAATTGAATCAGCCGTTGCTTTTCTTAAGAAAACTTGACTTGCTCCATTAGCTGTATAATAAAATGGTGAACCCCAACCATTCACGTGGAACATTGGCAGGATATGTAACAACACATCGGTATCATATACGCGTAAATGATGCTGAGCACTTAATGCATGTAGGTAGTTATTGCGATGAGTGAGCATAACACCTTTTGGATTTCCTGTAGTTCCGCTCGTGTATAAAAGACTCGCAACATCGTTTTCATCTAATTCCGCGCGATCGAATGGAAGTGTTGATTGATTTTCCAACCAAGCATCATAATCCAATTCAGGAGTATCCGATTCTTTGTAGTGCACGATGATAGATTCAACTGTCTCGAGCTTGTCCTTAATTGGAACAATTAGTTCATAAAGGTCCTGATCAACAAAAAGGACTCTTGATTCACTATGATTTAAAATAAATAAGTAATCTTCTGGTTTTAGTCGGGTATTTAGCGGCACCATAATCGCCCCAAGTTGATATATCCCGTAAAAACCTTCATACATTTCCATGCTATTTGGCGCCAAGTATGCAACACGGTCACCCTTCTGTACACCTAAATCTCTTAAACCATGTGATAAACGGTTAACTCTTTCGTTCATTTCAGCATATGTATACACTCTGTCGTCAGTAAAAATTGCCGGTTTTGATCCATATAAGGAAACTGCCCGATCCAGAAAGCTTGTTAATACTAAAGGTACATTCATCCGTTCCACCTCTTGATTGATTATTGTAATTTGATTTAATTTTCAAAATATAATTTATTTTAGCACGATTCTGTCTTTATTTGACGAAATGAAATTTGCTAAATTCCCTTGATATATAACACTATTCGACAGTTTTTCCAGTTTATATGAAAATATATGTCTAGTTTTAGTGAATCTAGGCTAATTAATCACCTTTCTTTGCCTAGTACATAGAATATTAAAGAAGTAATCTATGAAGGGTGTTTCTTATGCCAGCAATTGTTGGAGTTGTTCAAGTGATGAATATCGGTAGCAGTTCTGTCTTCAACATTGGCGATGTCTATAAAATTATGCCATTTGCCACAGCCAAAACTTTTTCAGGCGCAGGCTCCTTTAATACCGGAGATGGGCTCAATGTATCAAACCATTACAGTTCAACGAATACGTATGATCAAGATTTACTAGATCAAGGAAATTACATGAATGTTTAGGTGATATGATGAATTTTTATATCCAACAGTCAATTCATATTAATTTTTTGAAGGTTGAAGGAATTTCCAACTCATCTGTCCTACAAATAGGCAGCTCTGGGATCATTAAACCTGCTTCCCATCTATATAATACCGGCGGATTCACGGCACCAGCACCAAAAGCCAAAAAAACAAATGGAATAGCAGAAGGTACAACGGTCTCAACTCCTTCAGTTCCATTAACGTAACATTCACAATTCACATTTTTTGCCAAGCTGATGAATCGGCCAACTGCGAGGTGGTTAAATGTATCAGGATCTTCAATATTATCTTCAGCAATTACATGAATCCATGCAGAAGCAAGAACAGCGGATTCAAGCGCTTGAAGAAACTGTTTCACAGTTAAAATCAGAGTTGGCTGAACTGAAAGACAAGCCAAAAATTAACGTCGAAAAAATTGAATATAAGTTTGATCAATTAAAAGTAGAGACCCTTGAAGGGACGCTGAACATCGGCTTGAATCCTTCCGATTTACAAGGTATCGATAATTTGGAAATCAATCAAGCTGATGGCAAGCAAAATGGCACCCCAAAGGATCCTAAGGACTTGTTTCGAAGTACAATTGAGCTTGAAGAAGAAGTATACAGAACGTTAGAAACTGAACTGCCGACATTAATTGCCAATGCAGAAGCAAGGGTCAATCAAAAGCTTAATGAACAATATATTGATTTCATAAAAGATGATATTAAAATGCAGGTTCCAGCTCGGGTACAGCATCACGTTCGCCAAACACCATTTTCTGGGGATGAACGAGACCAGGAAACCTGGAAACAAAGTATCATTAGTAAGCTCCTTCAGGAAATGGAGAACGGAATTTGTACCTTTATTAACAACCTACCGAACTTGATGAAGGGAATGAAAAACGAATGAACTTCCACGTCTACAATCGTGAGCTCTGCGTGGGACATATTAGAATTATCGGGGTGTCCAGTTCTTCCGTGCTAATGGTTGGTGATGTGGATACCATCCAATTGGCTTCCACGTTTGATACCCCTGCAGAATCGTTAATTATTGGTCCATTTGTTCCACTCGCCCCTTAAGGAGGTGCCATCATGTTTAAACGCTCCTCTTTTGTTGATTCACTTAAGGTGGACTCTCTGCAATTTAGCTCCATCATTCAATTGGGAGATTCTCATTATATTAGAGGAACCAACCTTGCATTGGCTGAACAACGTGAGGAAGAAATATTTTTCGGGCAGGAAGGCGATTTTAGCCGCTATCGCGTTTTTTCAGAGCCCATCCCTCTACCACTGCTTACTGAGCACTTGGGGATTGAAAGGAATAATCATGGTGCTTGCGGTATAAAAGTGGGAACTATTGATATTATCGGGGTCTCTTCATCTTCTCTTGTTCATATTGGCAATAGTAAAATTGTCCAGATGGAAGCACGCATTAAGCACATTCGCCATTTATTATTTCCAAGTGAATATCCATTCGGTGAGGAAACCGAAGTGAACAAGGATATGGTATCTACTGAATGAGGCAAAGGAGGTTGAATATGCCAGCTTTCGTTGGACCAGTACAAATTGTCAATGTAAGTGGCGGAGTCGTACAATTTGGAGATACGATGTTTATTTCACCAAAAAGTAATTCCAAGTCCTTTTCAGGCGCAGGAGCCGGTAACACTGGAGGGCTTGTCGTAACAAATAATGGAGTCAACGGAACAAATGTCCTCGATTCAAATCTTGTTGATCAGCCAACAGTAGGGAATAACTAGAAAAACGCAAATGGCTTGCCCAGGAGCAAGATAAAAAAATGACGTGAACCCCCTCATCGTTCACGTCATTTTTTATTTATCATTACATTTCTAACACATGTCCGCCATCAAAAAAGAACAAATACTTCTCATCAATTGATTTCTTCAGAATTTGTTCCACTGCTTTGCTGTAAAGCTCAAGCTGCAGTCGATAGCGTTCGCGCAGGATTGGTTCAGCCTCTGTAAACCCACCTTTAAAACGCGTTTCGATTGAATCAGTTTTGTAATCAACGAGAACCGTTCGTCCATGCTCATCCTCAAATAAACAATCGATAATTCCCTGTACAAGCACTCGTTCATCCGCACTTTGCCAATCAGCATATACCTCATGTCCCGGTAACGATACACTGAACGGAGTTTCGCGCTGGAGCCTTTTTGAGTGCACCATCCGTTTACCCAACTCAGTTTCAAAGAAAGCACTGATTTGTGGAATGTCAATCGCTTCCTTTTGTTCTAGAGACAGTAACTCATGTTCCAATAACTCTTCCAGCAAGTTTGCCAAATACACTTCATTAATTGACTTCGATAAATCAACCTGCTGCATCACCATATGCATCGCTGTACCGCGCTCAGCAGGTGTTAATGCTTTCTCTTGCATAAACCGTGGCCGCCTATAGAGCGGCTTCGCAAACTTTCCCTTCAATTCCGATCCGCTTCCCTCTTCAAACAGCTCTAGCTGCCGTTTCATTTCCGAAACAGATTGTTTGGCACGGTGCGCTGTCGCTTCAGCAAATGGATATTTCCACGACAACTGCTGCGCAATTGTCTGAGCAGCATCGGTTGAAATCGGTACAAGAGTGCCATCTTTAACAAACTCCATTAAATTTGACTCTTCTTTAGGATGTTCGACATCAAATTCAGCAATTTCCTCTGCCATCAAAGTCTTTATCTTCCAACTTGATGGATGAGCAACAATCTCCTTTGGAACTAATTCAGAAACACTTCCAAAGAAGCCAAGCGCAGACTGACAATCCTGATGACGCACAAGCGCAGGACCAATCCAATCTAAATAAGTAGACACGGTAGCCCGTTTATAATCCGGTAAAAGCCAATCAGAATGCGTCGTTACAGCTGACCATTTATCAAAAAGCTTTGCTAAGTTTTTTGCTGTTCCGAGAATATACAGCTTTTCCTTTGCCCTAGTTAACGCAACGTATAGAACACGCATCTCTTCGGCAAGCATTTCAATCTTCATTTTTCGCTTAAAGGCCATTTGCGGCAGCGATGGATAAGCAATTCGTTTAACCGGGTCGACGAACTTTGCAGCAAACCCGAATTCCTTATCAAGCATGTATGCTTTTTTTGTATCATTTTTATTAAAATTACGATTCGTACCGGCAATGAACACAACAGGAAATTCAAGCCCTTTACTACTGTGAATCGTCATGATCCGGACAACGTCCTCTTGTTCTCCCAGCGCCCTTGCTGTCCCAAGGTCATCACCACGCTCCCGCATTCGCTCAATAAACCGCAAAAAGCGGAACAAGCCACGGAAAGAGGTTGCTTCATAGGCTCTGGCACGGTCGAACAGGGCCCGTAAATTAGCTTGACGCTGTTTGCCCCCCGGCATCCCGCCAACAAATTCATAAAACTTCGTTTCCTTTAGCAGCTGCCAAATAAATTGTGATAATGCGCCTTGGCGGGCCCGCGTACGCCAGTCTTTTAGCTGTTCCAAAAACATTCGGACTTTCTCATACAATTCCGCCACAAACAATGAAGGTGCTTGTTCAGAATACTCAACTAACGCTTCATAAAAGGCACCGTTTTTCTTGGCAATCCGAATTTGTGCCAATTCCGCTTCAGACAAACCTACCAAAGGCGAACGCAAAACAGCTGCCAATGGAATGTCTTGGTAAGGATTATCGATAACCTTTAATAATGACAGCATGATAGACACTTCTGTCGCTTCAAAATAGCCAGAAGAAAGATTTGCATAAACAGGAATCCCCTGCTGCTTAAACTCTTCGATAATTTGGGTTGCCCAGCCGAATGAACGCAATAAAATTACAATATCCCGGTATTTCACCGGAGCTGCTTGCTTTGTTTTTGGATTATAGACAGGCTTTCGTTCTTCAATCATCTCGCGGATTTTTTTCGCCATCACCCGTGCTTCCAATTGCGACTGTTCCAATTCAGCCAAATCAAAAACGGCTTCCTCATTTATTTCCGATTGATCATTATCATCGTCTGTCTCTCCGCTCGGCTTCGCATTTGCTTTATCCCCCTGATCGATTAAAATCAACTCAACCGGAAACGGATCTGAAAGCGGGTAACTTGCCCCCAATTTCAGTTCAGCAGCCTGATCATAATCAATTTCACCAACACGCTCACCCATCATTTGCTTGAATAAATAATTCGTTCCATCCAAGACTTCTTTTCGACTCCGAAAGTTTTGCGCCAAATCAATCCTTAAGCCACCATCGTCACCCTCAACCGAGAAACGACGATATTTGCCAAGGAACAAATTCGGCTCAGCAAGACGGAAACGATAAATCGATTGCTTTACGTCACCAACCATAAACAGATTACCGGACTGTTCATCGCCACTTTTCACTAATTGTAAAATTGCTTCCTGCACCATGTTCGTATCTTGATATTCGTCGACAAGAACTTCTTTGAAGCGATTTTTGTAAAATAAAGCAGCTTGTGATGGTAAACGGGTGCCATCAGCTAACAACTCATCTGTTAATATTTCGAGACAGTAATGCTCAAGGTCAGAAAAGTCAACCAATCCCTTTTCCTGCTTTAAAGCTGCAAATCGTAGTGCAAACGCTTGAACAAGTCCAACAATCGTTTCCACATGTGGCTTCATTTCCACCATGTCCTTTAGGAAGCTCGCAGGCTTACGCATGAAAAATTCACTTTGCAAATCAGTCAGAATTTTTTTCGCTTTTTTGCGAAGTTCTTGTGCTTGTTCAGTTAATTCCGGATCGTATTCGTCTCCTTTAACCGTTTTGGCACGGGCAAACGGGATTTTTTGCATTAGCTCATAAAGCGCTGACCAGGATTGATTTTTCGCAGCATACAATGCCTCGACATATTGAATGTCACCGATAAAGTTTTCGGCGCGTGGCGCTGGGCCGCCCGGCTCTTTCGTTAGCCTCAAACCCTCTTCAAGTAAACCTTTAGCGCCTTCTAGCTGCAGTTCAATATCCTCGAGAATCATTTCCGCAAACGGTAACGTTTCAATTGATGTAGCTTCATCAACCTCATACATTCTAATCATTGATTGCAAATATAAATCAGGGGCTGGATTGGACACGGAAAAATTAAACACATCGCGAATGATTGACTGCAAAGCGTCATCACTGCGATCATTTGTAAATGCATCAACTAAGGCAAAAAATGGCTCATTATCGTTTTTTCCGTACTCATCCTCAAACAGTTCGTCCATCACTTCATCGCGAAGGAGTTGAACCTCTGTTTCATTGGCAATCCGAAAGCTTGGATCAAGGTCAATCAAATAGTAATATTTACGAATGACATCCAGACAAAATGAGTGCAAAGTTGATATCGAAGCACGATTTAGTAATGTCAACTGTTTCCGCAGGTGGATCGAAGTCGGCGTGACTTGGATTGCCTTTTCCAACGCTTCTCCGATTCGCGTCCGCATTTCAGCAGCTGAAGCATTCGTAAACGTCACCACTAACAACTCGTCAACATTGATAGGCTCGTCAGATGCTAATATCCGTTGAATCATTCGCTCAACGAGAACGGCTGTCTTCCCTGACCCTGCTGCTGCGGCAACGAGAATGTCTTGATTTTTGGCGTAAATCGCTTTCCATTGATCATCTGTCCAGGTTACATTATTCGGTTTTGGAGGTATTATCGAGCGAACCAATTGATACATCCTCCTTTTGAATTTTATTCAAAATTTCATCCTTTGATAAAATCGGTAAATGTCTATATTCATTATTGGTTAAACTTGGGTCAAATTGGCATATCGATTTGAATGAACAGAATGTACAAGCTTGTTTATTTTTCAGCTTATAAGGAGCAATTTCCACTGCACCAGAAAGCATCTGATCACCAGAATTCACATACGTATTGCGTACATAATGTGTAAACTGTTCGAATTCCTGCTTTGATACGACTTTAGAGCGTGAGCGAATGCTGCCGTCTTTGTTAATTCCAGCTGGGATCACTTGAGAATCGCCTGTCTCAAGTGTCTTATCCATTAACTGAATGACATTTTGTTCTCCTAAAATCAATCCATTCATCTTAAATTGCTTTAAGATTGACTGCTCAATTTCTTCAAGCGTGAGCATTTTCTTAGCATTGATGACGGGGTCATGAACATGAAAATACAATACTCCAGCAGGAGTCGCTTGACGACCAATCAGTTGCTTAGAATGCGTAATCAAAATATCCAGGTAAGTGAGCATTTGTAGCGACAAACCATAATACATTTCGCTCAAATTCAAATCGCGCTCACTCGATTTATAGTCAATGACCCGCAGGTAAACATCGTCACCGCTGGTTGCCTTATCGACACGGTCAATTCGACCGACCAACTCCATTTTCGTACCATTTTTTAAGTTAAAACCAATTGGCGGCAGATCTCCTTTTGGACCAAAGCCAAGTTCTAAGCCAATTGGGGCAAAGCCACTTGCTTTAGCATGCTCACTTAACACGACAGCAGCTCGCTTAATAATCTTCTCAAGCTTACGTTTTAAATAAGCATGACGATTAGAGCTCAACAGGATTTCATGCTGCAGCTTCGGCGCAAGAATTTCGACAGCCTCACCCGCGAGAAGCGCACATTCCGACTCGGTCATTTTTTCCCAAGAAAGATTCTTTTCATTCACGGTATCGGCAATATGCTTTAACGCCGCATGAAACAACTCACCAATATCAGGTGCTTCGAGGCGGAAAACTTGGCGCTCACGCAGCTTCAAACCGTGATGGGCAAAGTGTGAAAATGGACAACTATGGAACATTTCCATCCGTGACACACTCGCCTGAATATGGTCACCATATAGCTCAAGGCTTTCTTGCTCACTGAGCCTAGCCGTTTTATTATCATAAAACAGACTCGATAGTACCTTAATTGCCCCCCTGCGCCAAGGTTCATTTTTGATATAGTGGTTATATACGTCCCACCAGAAATCATAAATCGGATAATGCTCCTTTTTCAACTGCAATTGAGCTGTCAAATAGGCCAATGTCGTGTTTTCGTTCCCCACGTATTCTAATTGCTCTTTTTCGCTCAACTCGGATGGGTCGACGACAAAAGTATACATGGCCACTTTTGGAAATAGCTCCTGCATTCGTTTAATATATGGTGATGGCATTAGCGCCTTGCCTTCTTCATTGGCAAGCGGGTAACTTAAAAACAACTGCTGCTTCGGTAAAGTAAACGCCTTATATGCCAAGAAATTTTCATCAAGCAAGCGTATCCTGCTTGATGGGGCAATTTTTATACCCCGACCAAGCAATACCTCACGATCCTCGTCTGCTAAAATTCCTTCATCATTAAGCTTTGCCGGAAGCACACCTTCATTTAAGCCAATCACAAACACAATTTTGATTTCCTCTAAGCGTGATTTTTCCAAATCAGCAACAATGACTTGGTCAAGCGCTGGTGGTACAAGTGAAAAACGCAAAGACTCAATCCCTGAATCGATAATTCCCGCAAATTGCTTTTGTGGTATTTTCTCCTCACCTAGCATCTCGACAAATTGATCGAGTAATTCAATAATCCCGTTCCAAACCTGGTCATGCTCACGCGCTTTCAGCAAATTACCTCGTTCTTCTTCAACTTGCTTCCATCGTTCAAGCTTCCTCGGAATCTCTAATTCTTCTAAAAATAAATATAGTGCCTCTGCTTGCTCACGACCGTTTTTCGACTTTTTAAGCCGGCGTGATAGCTGTAATAATGGAGTGGTAATTAAGGTACGCAGTTCATTAAGCTCAGCCTCTGTTTTTTGCTCTGCATCTGTTTGCGGAACATTCTCAAGCTCTAATCCACGAAACTTCCGATAAGTCCACGGCTGTTTTCGTGTCCATTTATCACCCTGAATTCCGTAGGCAAGCACATAATTTTCGAGGCGGTCCATTTGCTCACGCAGCTTCTCGTGGTCTGATTTAAACGGAAATAACAGCTCTGTTTTAACGGCACGGAAGATTGGCTCATAGCGCCAATATCCATTTAGTATTTCAAGACTAGAGCGCAGCAATTCAATTAATGGATGATGCTGCATCGATGTTTTTTGATCGAGATAAACTGGAATTTCATAGTCAGTGAAGGTTGCCTCAAGCACATCGCGGTATTCATGAGTGTTACGTGCTAAAATCGCGATTTCGCGGTAACGGTAGTTATGATTTGCAACCAACTGATTGATTTTACGAGCAATCCCTTCAATTTCTGCCCGTCGATTGGCTGCTTGGACGATATGAATTGCCGGGGTATCCTGATAGGCTTGAACCGGTAGCATATCAAAGTATTTTTCAAGATGTAAGAAAGATGCATCTTCCCATCTGAGCGGTTCGTTGAGTAATATTGGTTCCTCAAAGACAATCCCCTCGGCTCGAATCATATCGTGGAGTGTTTGACATGTATCACCGCTCATCCGAAATAGCTGCAATTCATCAGGTTGAATATCGGTATAGATCTCATCAAGCGTTAACGTAATCGTGACGCGCTTACAATGCTTCATCAATTGCTGCAGGACTAAATATTCAATTGGAGTAAAGCTGTAGAAACCGTCGATATACACTTCTGCTTCTTTTAAGAACGTTGATGTTCCAGCTTTTTCCGCTAAAAGAAGAAAGTAATCTTCCGAATCAAGATACTTATCCAATAATGCTTCTTCAAAATGTTGGTAGATTTTTTCTAAATCATGGAGCTTATCAGCAAGTGAATGTTGACTTGCTATTTCACCTTGCTTTTCGGCCAGCTCCTCAGGCTTGATACAATAGCGCTTAAACTCGGTTAACATCTGCTCCATCTGCTCGATAAAGCCATTTTTATCTGCGGCTCTGTGAAAAAGGGTGAGTTCCCCCTTCTGATCTTCAATGATTTTTCTAATTAACATGCTGATGCCGGTGCTAGTTAGATGATAGCGATTAAAACCACCCGTTTCCTGAAGCACCCTCCAGGCAAGGCGCGTGAAACTATACACCTGTGCTCGAATCATTCCGAGTAGCTCAGGATTTGTCGCAAGGCGCTGCTCCGATAAGAACGTCATTTGTTCTGGAACTAAATATATAATCGGGTCGCCACCCGGATTCGCTTGTAATCGCTCGCTGATTTCGCGGAGGCAAGTTTCAGTCTTGCCACTTCCCGAGCGCCCAATTAAAAATCGAACAGACATAATATGCTCCTCCTTTGTCTGAATCGAAGCTAAACAATGTTTTTATCTTATCATTTTTAAGGGAAGTTTTGATGGTGGATGTTTCGTTAAATATTGTCAGGATGGGGAAAACTAGTGAAGGAGGATTTATTCTGAAGTTAATTTTGATTTGCATTTACCTGGTCACATTTTTTGCACTCCAGGTAAATGCATTTCACTTTTGCATTTGCCTAGATTCGATTTCTCCCAAACTAGGTAAATACAAAATCATAATAAGATAAAATGGTCAAATTTAATGAGCGTGGAACCTTCCTGATAGTCGCAGCTATTTGGCTCATTGAACTCGCCGTTTAAATTTCGAATGATGTTTTTCACGAAATTTTGCCCCATCTCATGGGCATGAAGATAACCACCGCCAAAGCGTGGATTGATTTCAGAAATGTGGTAGCCCGCTCCAATCTTAAAACAATCAATATCAATTGGACCATGTGGCTTAAGGACAGCAATTAGTCTTTCAATCACCCGTTTCAAGCTAGAATCTTTCATCGCAATCGATTTGTCGGTTTCACCCGCTCGCATCCGAATCTTCTTTTTCATAAAAATATTGGTCGTTTTCTCGGATAATAAATCGATATAGCAGTCGCAACCGATCTCCTCACCGTCAATAAACGGTTGAACAATCCACTCACCACCGTCATTTTGAAATACCATTAATTCCTTTAATGTCGTGACCTTGTGAAGCCCGATACTAGCACTTCCGAACCTTGGTTTCACAATTAACGGAAACTGTAATTCTCCGACATTTAAAGCATCCATAACCTCGCTAAAATCAATAAAAGTCGGTACGGCAGGAAGGTTGTGTTCCTGTAAAAACTGGGCTGTCATATATTTATCAAAACAAAGATCAACGACTGCTTGCTGAGAGACAATGACGCGAATCCCTTCCAGTGCTAGCTCCTCTTTTACGCTTGCCAATAAGGATAATTCCGGGTCGATTAGTGACAAGATTCCCGTTACCTGATGCTTTTTACATAGCTCTTTTAGGCGAGGAATATAATCAGGGGCATCAATCCGCGGTACGATTTCAAATAGATCAGCATGGTATAATGCTGGGGCAGTTGGATCACAATCCACGGCAATCACCTTTCCGCTTACGGCCTGAAGTTCGTTTTTGAAATATTCAATTAATTTAACGCGACGGCCAGCACTGCAAATTAATATATTCATATGTTTCATTCTCCCTTTAGAAAATGTAGATTTCCTCATTAAAAAATTGCTTTAGCGTTTCTTGCTTCCTAACGCTAAAAAACTCGTCATCGACTGCTGCGACAATACTCGGTCTTTCTTTTATAAAAGGAGGATTGAAAACAATCGTGTAGGCGCCGACATTATCAAAAATGATATAGTCATTAATTTGCGGAAGCTCACATTTGAGTTCATGTGCTAAATAATCCTTCTCCATGCATGTATACCCCACAATGTGAAAGGAATGTGTTGCTGCACTCCCCGGGTTTCGCCTGATGATTTCCATTGGTAAATTGTTTCGGTGCATCGTCGGTTTAACATTATGAACACTTCCATCGACGACGACGAATTGCTGACCGCGAATCATCTTTGTCTCGATCACCTTAGCAACAAATTTGAAAGTATTAGCCACCATCGAAATCCCTGGCTCCAATATTAATGCTGGCTTGTTCGGCCAATTGGCAAACTCCCTATTCATAATCTCACAAACAGTTGAAGCATAATCATCAAAGGTCGGCGTCTTGAGATTGAAAGACTTAGGTAACTCCCCATAAATTCCGCCGCCGATATCGATATATTCAAGCGACTCATTCAAGTGGCGTTTTCCAAGCTCACAAAGCGTTTCGGTGATTTTCTGATAGGCTTCGATATTTCGTCTTCTTGTTGAAAAATGACCATGTAAACCAACAATTTTAATATTTTCATAATCGGAAAGCTCTTTTATCACCTGCTCGAACATTCCACTCTCAACACAGATTCCAAATCGGCTAATTGGGTAACCTTCCTGAAGTGGGCTCACCCCATTTTCTGCGATGTCAAAATTAAGCCGCAAGCCTAGTTTAATGATGTGACTTCGATTCAGCTCGGCATATTCTTTCACAAACTCCACTTCATAAAGTGAATCCAGATTAATCATGCTTCCCTGAGACAAGGCAAAAAACAGATCCTCCTTCGTTTTTAACGGACCGTTGAAAATAATTCGATTTGGATTTTCGCCGATTTTTAAAGCCAAATCATACTCGAGCCTTGACACCACCTCACTATATGCACCTAATCTAGATAATTCTTTGCATAAATACGGCAAATAATTAGTTTTGTAGGAATATCCGATGATGAAGTTTTCATAGCGACTCTTAAAGGCGGTTTCGATTTTCCAGTAATTCTCCCGCAGCTGCTCAACATCAAAAATGTAGTAGGAAGTGCCAAATTGCCGCTCAAGTTCGGTCAATGAATGATGATTTGATAACCGTTTATTTAGCTCATTATGTGAATCCAATGTTCCCGATTTAGCTGTGACTCTCGACTTCATTTAGCCCTACACCCACTTTTTCTAGAAAATAATCAATGACATTGCGGTCAATTGTTTCATCAAACTTGCGGGCAAAAAACTCATTTGCTGCCTCTATTAAGGGAATATCGTCACTCGTTAAATTTTGCGGTGAGTTCCGTTCGCTTAATGTTTCTCCCCACTTAAGAAACATTAAATTGGAATTGACGACCCGATTTTGATAAGGAGAATTTAAAACTAACGTATGGAAAAAGCTTTCATCCGGAACTAAAGTATGTTTAAAGAATTGATAATACCAAGGATTTTCGTCTAAAAATTTGATTATATATTCGGCAACCGCAATTGGGACCGTGAACCACTGCGAGCCCTTATAAAAAGAATAATCCTTCGGCCATGCTTTACGATTCGGTGATAGATTGAATCCTTTTTTATAGCAATTCAAAAGAACGCGCCGATAAACTCTGACTGGGTGTGTCGTCGTATAACGCTTCCGGGCAAATTTCGGCCAACTTATCTTCATGAAACCAAGGTTTTCATCGCTTACTTTCTTATAATGGAAAAATGCCTTATCATTATTTTCCGTTAAAAATTGATTAAATCCTTGCTTTACTAATAAATCCTGTCCGCTTCTTAAAGCTACAAAATCATATTCGTTTTTAGAGGCTAGTACTTCGCGCAACAACAGAATTGTCGTATCTACCTGACTGATGTCGCCCCATTCACAATTAATATTGGTACCAAGAACCTTCACCCTAGGATGCTCAATTATCTTTCCGCTTACTTGTTCAGCATTTTTTTTATCAATATGAACATAAACATCTCCATCGTCTGTGGCGATCAACTGATGAATGAACATATTCACCTGCTCCGGATTTTTATGAATTTGCAGCATATAGGCTGTCCGTGGCATAGAATTCATACTCTTATCCCCTTTTAACGACGCTTTTACAAAATATCGTTCACTTTAAGAAACATTTCCCTTATTATAGTTCTATATAAAGAACAAGTCAACGATTTTTCAGGTCTTTGTGACTACTATTAGGTCCTTTCGACTACTGGTAACTCATTACCATTTACCCTGAAAGCCCGCTTCGAACGAAAGGCTTTTATGCTCCGATTCAGTGGCTTTTCTAGGAAAGTGTAAACGAAGCAGCCTCCAATCGTTGCCACACACAAGAGCAAAACGCTGATGAAAAAATAATGACCTGCTAATATCGATGTTGAGCTAAAGAACTTACACAGCACTGACATGATTAAAAAATGTGTTAAATAAATCGAAAACGATGCATCTCCCAAGTATTTCGCAAACGTCGGAATGTTGATTTCCGATTGTAGGTCAATTGACGATAAGCCTAAAATGAGTAATCCTGAGGCGAGACTCGTGATGAACTGCAGACTTAAGTGAGACAGTTGATATTGTGTGTTAAACCATGCAAACGGAAAGCCAAAAATTCCTATTATCACAATCGACCAAGCTACTAATCTTGGTAGTTTAATTTTCATCACGATAAACGCGCAAAGAACCCCAACCAAAAACACCAAATTATTTCCATTAAATAAGAAATTGATATAGTATTTAGCAGAGGTAAAAAACTTTGCACTAAAACCTAGCGAAACTAGTGCCCACGACAACAGAACCAACCGTGAGACGGTTTTATTTTTGATAAAATTTATCCCGAACACAAGGTAGAAAAAGACCGTATAAACCAAAGACCAGGCAACGCTTAAAATTGGCTCATTTTCATTTGGAAACAACAGAAACGAGGTAATAATCGTGTTCAATTCATGCTCATTTCCTTGCCCAAAGCTTGGGTACATAAAATAAACAGGTAGAACACACAAAGATAAAATCCAATAAATTGGATAAATACGGATAAATCGACTTACCAAAAAGTCCCTCAATTTCTTCGGGTTGCCAAAATCACTCTGATAAATGTAATAAATCATAAAGCCGGATAGAGCAAAGAAATAATACACTCCACCTGACTTCGGCACATCCTGTAACTTCAAAAAATCATAATCAAAATAGATGTGCATGAATGCTTCCGCATGAAACAGCAATACAAATAGCGGGACAAGCGCCCGGGAGAACTGGATCAAGTTTAAATGCTTCCGTTTCGAATGATCCTTCATATTGGTAAATCTCCTTTTTTGTAAATTATTAATCTAGTAATACTGATTGTTTGAAATCACTAACTCTTTAATAAGCCTTCTGTTATGATTCGTTTGCACTACCGCCTTATTTTTACTTATAAAAAAAAGATTACTGGTAATACGCACTCGCTCTATCTTAGTAGCTGCATAATAGTCGTAATCTAAAAAAACACCTGTCTGATAGTGCAGAAAGGTGTTATCTGTAATGACCGTATTCGTGATATCATCCGAGGCAAATAACGCCACTCCAGATGCTTTGTTTGATCCCGTAAAATGATTGTTAGAAATATAGGTTTCGTTTCCACCAGCATGAATGTTTACTCCATCATTTTCGGTGTTAATTGCATTCCCAATGATAACAGTACCAGTTGAGATTAGCTTACCATCCTTGCCACCTTCAATCCGAATTCCAATGTTTGCGTTAATATGATTGCCCTCAATCCTAACCTGTTGATTTTTACGCCAAACATGAATCTCTTTCACTGTAAGCTGATTGTCAAATACGTTAGCATTACTTGTATCCATCAATAGCAAGGCACCCTTTGGACAATGAACCTCGTTTTGATAAAACTTTATATGATTAAAAAAATAACCTGGTTCATCCTTTTCCGCTTGTTCACTATCGGCACCGGCAAGCAAGACACAATTGCCATTAACATTTGATTCAATCTTATTCATGCTGATTGTTGCATCCTCGTATTGCTGCTCTTCCCACGGCTCAAAATGAAGTGCTGGTCGCCCTGTTTTTGACTCGATCACATTGTTTGTGACCTGTAGATGATTTACTTGTTCGATCACAATTTGTGAGCGTTGGTTTTCTTTGACTATATTGTTTTCAATGGTGATATTTTTACTTGTTTTACTTGAGCCAGTTACCGAGATTCCATCACCGACCGCGTTAATGATTTTATTATTCTTTATGGACACATTTTCGTTATCATCAATAAAGATGCAGTGCATGTGCTCAATTCCATTTGGATGGTTTTGATAATTCCCATCACAGGTTATCGATTGAATGCTTGTATCATCAGCTGTCGTGATTATTCGTGTATAATCATCAGGAGCATCATCGGCAAGCTTTAGAATGACGGTATCACGTTGTTCACCAAGTAAATGGACATTTTTTTTTAGATAAATCGGATTGAGATTATACATTCCCGCCGGCACGAATACAGTTCCGCCACCTTGTTGAAATACATCATCAATTGCCGTTTGAAATGCTTTCGTATTATCGTGCACTCCATCACCAATTGCCCCATATTCATTAACATTGACAAGAATGTCAGGAGACCCTGTCGCGTCGAAATGAGTTGTTATCTTAATCCAGATAATCGCCACTATTAATAGCAAAACACCAAGCTGAGCCATGATTAGCTGTCTTTTTTTCATTTGATTATCGCTAGCTTTGGCAACCTATTGAGTAAACGAAGGTCATTGATAGCATGGTCACCCAAGGACAATTTTTCAAGATTGATGAAGTATTCTATCCCGGCTAAATTGGTGATATGAAGATTGCGTAAATCAAGTTCCTTAACGCTTTCTAAATCCCTAATGTTAATCCATTTATCAGTTGTCTTAAGAACTTCTCGGCGAAGAAAGTCTTCAAAATTGCAATCGATAAAAGTAGCAATACCTGCCAGTTCTGCCGTTGTATAAAAGACCATATCAAGCTTTCTTGCTTCATTAATAATTGCCTGTAATGTCTTCGGTGCAGTGCGATATTTACCTGGCTCCACCGCCTCCTTACCCCAGCCAAAATCATTCCAGTTCACTTCATCAGGCAAAATCGAATGGCACATGATGATTAAATTTGTTCCACTTTTTCTCGCAAGTTTCAGAGCTTGTTTAAAGTAGGAAAAATCAAACAGTTCCTTCTGGTCAATGCAAATGGACGGCACATAACCTGTAACACCGCGTTGTGGTAACGAATAATGATCAAAACCTCCTCTGACTACATTAAAATAGTCCGGAACTAATGCGGCATTTGTCGCTTCAGAATACAAGGTATACGGATAGGCAAAGCTAACTGGCCTTTTAAACTTTTCCTTTGTAATGGAATGGGCTTGACGCTCCATCCAGTCTATTAATGGTTCAATCTCAGCTTCAATCCATTTGCGCAAGCCATGCTCATTGGCATATTCAAGCGAGTTTTGATGGGTATAGCCATGATGAGCAATCTCATGTCCGTCTGCCTGCAGTTCAAGCAGCATATCTATCTCAGCTTGGCTGTGCTCCCTTTGACCTTCAAAGTGATGAAACGCATTAATATTAAAAGTCACTTTCACATCAAAGAAGCCGAATAATTCCTTCCCATATCGATACCAATCGTTGACTCGAAAGCTATCATCAAATGAAAAGGCGATCCCTGGTTTTTGAAACGGAGTCTGTTTAGTACAGTGCTGGTTTTGTTCCTTTAAAGCTGCGATGATTTCCTTCCAATACCGTTTTGCTTGATATTGCCGTTTTATTGTTCGAACCGGATCGACTAGTTTACTCTCACGAAATCGTTGTAACAATTGCGGCACCATTACTAATTCCTCCCTTCTTGGTCTTTAAGTTGGTTAACTAGTTTGATTGATTTGGTGAGTTA
Source organism: Bacillus sp. DNRA2 (assembly GCF_012843265.1). Classification (GTDB taxonomy): domain Bacteria; phylum Bacillota; class Bacilli; order Bacillales; family Cytobacillaceae; genus Bacillus_BU. The sequence continues at coordinate 76,260 of NZ_JABAIT010000011.1, forward strand.
CCAATAAAGTCTGGCATCGTGACGTGATTTTGGTGACTGACGCCTTCAGAAGCGATGACTTTTTTTATCGTTAATAGCATGATTTTCATATCAAGCCAAAAGCTTTGATTTTCAACATACCAGACATCCAGCTTGAACCTTTCTTCCCAGGTAATCGCATTTCGCCCATTCACTTGGGCCCAACCCGTTATGCCGGGGCGAACATTGTGACGCTTATTCTGCTCTGTCGAATATAGCGGTAAATACTCAACTAATAATGGTCTTGGACCTATTAAACTCATATCCCCTTTCACAACATTCAATAGTTGGGGAAATTCATCCAAGCTGAATTTGCGAAGCAACTTCCCAAATCGGGTTAACCGATGCTGATCTGGCAGTAATTCGCCATGGTCATCGCACTCATCGGTCATCGTTCGAAATTTATATACGGTAAAGATTTTCCCATGCAGTCCAGGGCGTTCCTGTTTGAATACGACCGGTGACCCAAGCTTCACTCTGATCAGCAACGCGGTCACTAAAATAATTGGCGATAACAAGGTCAACCCGACACCCGCAACCGCCAGATCAAATAATCTTTTCATTCTACACCTCTAACAAAAAAACACCTTTCAAAGATTAATTTGAAGGTGCGACTTTATTTTTTATCGACAGGAATATATTTTCAGTTATATCCTTTAAGTATTGAAACTCCGGGCGTTTATGAAATATAGTCAGGTAAAGCAAATTCGGAACAATTAGACATACAAGACCTTTCGCTATCAACAAGAAAAAACTGTTTCCTGTAAACAGTGCATCCACCACAAAGGTCGTTATCGCACAAGTCCCCAATGCAAGCGCGCCATACAAACCGTACTTCACAAAATATGTGCTCACATTTTTGGCGAAGATATTCTTATACACCAACCTTGGCGCATACCAGAAGACAGCTAATAAGCTAATCGTTGTTCCAATAAAGATGCCGGCCAACCCTAAATAATGGACTAACACCACCGAAACACCCACATTTAAGCCCGCTTCAATCATCGGGGTGTACTTATCGAGCACAAAAATCCCGCCACCTTCTTTAAAAGTGGTTATCGATGCTCGCATCCCTGTTAAATAGAAATTGACCAATAAAATAATAAACGTGAGTCGATCCAGAACATAGCCGGTTCCAAGCCACCAATCAATAAACGGCTCAAGCAGGTTAAACAGGAAAATAATACCAATTGAATAAAGCCAAAAATTAATTAAGTAAACCATGTTGAAGACCGAATACTGTTTGTCCTTGCCCTCAACCGTAATCACATTGGCGACACTGGCCGTCATTCCGCTTAATATCGGCGTAAACAATGCCCCCACCTGCCCGATTATCATTAAATAATTGGCATAAAGGCCAACGGTCGTCACGCCTAGAAAATAGGAAATGAGGATATTGTCTGTTCCATAAATAAAGTACGTTCCAACCTTATGTAAAAATAAGGCCTTAACCTGAGTAATTAATCCAGACTTTTCCTGGATCTCAAGTTGGTATTGCTCCTTGGTAAACAAATAGGGGTAACGCTTTTTAACAACCTGATTATTTATCAAGCAATGTAATGTGTTGGTGACGAGTTCAATTACCAAGAACAGGATAAAGTCCCTAGTTAAAATTAAGATGATCATTTTGGCAATAGTCGTGATGCCATGGAACATCATGTAGATACGTGTCAAGACGTATTCCTTTTGGTCGGCGACGATGATTGCCACTTTATGCTCGTAAAAATAGTAAACAATATTTTTTATGACAAAAATAAAAAAAGCGAGCTTCACAAATGTGACTGACTCACTGCCTTTTAACAAATTGTCTAAAAATGGGTAGATCATAAGGCTCACGCCAAAGATAATCAATGCCAACACTTTATATACTTTTTTATACAATTGAACAAGCGCAATAATTTTGTCGCGATTATTGTCCGCCAATGGCTTGTAAAGATTGTAGGTTAGACTACCACTAATTCCAGCTTCGACCAATGACAGGATTGCAATAATATTGGTAAGTACACCATTTACCCCCAAATATTCAGTCCCAAGACTGTCAAGAAACACTTTTCTCGACATGAAGCCAAGCAAGATAATGATGATTTGTAAAAAGATGCTAACAGCTATATTTTTCATTGAATTGATCGTTCTCATTTTTATCCTCCAAGGGTTACAAGTTCTCTGAGCGCCAACAATTCAATAAATGAGCCCACATAATTACGATTTCTCAGCCTGTCATATAAATAAAAAATCACAACAATTAACGGCACACCCTTGAATTTCGCTAAAAGCAAAACCAGCCTTTGAATCCAACTATACGAGTAAGTATGATTTAACACGTTCAAGAATTCAGGAGTTTTTACAAATTTTCGAGTATTCTTGATAGCGTTAACGAAGTCACTCATGCTATTTATGCTCGTGCAATTTTGAAAAATGACATAGCTAAATTCCATTAAATAATAAGCATGCAACTCTTTTTTGATATCCGAGTGAATATGATTCGATAAATAGTTATTTAGTTTATTAAACAATAAAACCTGAGCTTTCTCCTTATCTTCGTAATAATGATTGATCAGGCTTCCTTGCCTTTGCTGGTACACATAAAAGGGTGTGTCAAGAATCTTAATCTTACGACAATGAAACAGATAGTCGATATTAAAGATAGCATCTTCACCATGCAAAATTTCAGTATCAAAGCGGATGTTATGCTTTTCAATAATGCTTTTCTTGTACAATTTATTGCACGAGGAATATGCTAACCCCTGCTTTAACAAATGCATAAAATCCTTCTTTATTTCGTGATAATAGGAAATTTTTTTCGGAATAAAGAACAACTCCTCGAGATTTTCTTTAGGAAAGCTCCGCTTCATTCCACACACAGCTAAGTCAGCATTGTTTCGCTGCAAACTTGCAAGCATCTCTTTTATCATGTCTCTCTCAACAAAATCGTCACTATCAATAAATTGAATATACTCCCCGTTTGCCAGAGAAATGCCGAAATTGCGTGCGGCACCCGGTCCATTATTTATTGTATGATAAACCCGAACCCGTCGATCAACCTTGGCAAAATCATCGCAAATCATCGCACTGCCATCATCTGAACCGTCATTAATCAACAACAATTCAAGATGTTGATAGGATTGGTTTAGCACACTATTTATCGCAGTCGCAAGATACGTTTCGGCATTATAAATTGGCATAATAATACTGACTAAAGCTTGGTCTAGCATGTTGAAAACAATGCCTCCTCTACTTTTTCAATCATGGTTTGAATACTAAACTGTTTTCCTCGTTCCAGACTCTTTTGGACCCAAACTTCTTGTTCCAGTTCATAGTTGATGATAGCCTGCTTTAGACCATCATAAATACCGGCAACGTTATTTTCTACTAACCTACCAAACTCATTGGCACCGATAATTTCCTCGGCACCGCCACATTTGGTGCTGATGACCGGAAGCCCCAGATTCATTGCCTCAATGACCGAAATACCAAACGGTTCCGTTCTTGACGGCAAAATAAAAATATCACTTTGCTTCAAATACTTATATGGATTCACTTGTCCCCCTAATAACACTATGGCTTCGTCCAGATTTCTTTCGGCAATCATATTCTGTAATCTTGTACGTAAATCGCCATCACCAATGACCCATACTTTAAAACCACTTATACCATCGTTAACTAGTTTTTCTACTGCTAAAATCAAACGATCTATCCCTTTGTCATGGTGAAGACGCACTACCGTTACAAAATGAATCAAGTTTTGCGCTTTGACTAAATCAAACTTTTCCTCTGCATGCTGACTAATTTTGTTAATATCGACACCGTTATACACCACATTCACATTATCAAAATTAGCTACAACTCGCTGAAAGCTTCTTTTGCACTTCTCTGAAACGGTGACAATTTCATCAAACTGCGAGTAACATTGAAGCTGATTTGCTTTAGTCACATGACTTTCAAAACCAAAGTTTTGATGCTCCATATCACCATGAATCCAAGCAATTTTCTTAGAATTTGGATTTGGTGATGCAGCGATAATTTTCTCAGGCATTCCGGTCTTAAAGGATATTTCAGTATCATAGGTTTCCGTTATATATTTTTGATAGATTTTAGCAGGGTTAAAAAAACGAATCACCCGGTAAATTCCTTTATACTGTTTCTTAAACCAACTATAATGTCGGACTCCACTATTAAACTGATTAGCCAAATCACCACCGGCAAACAGTGAAAATACCGTTATTTCATATTGATCCACAGGAAGATGGTTGACAATGTCAATTAAAATTTTCTCTGTCCCTCCCATAACCATGCGATCGATCACAAATAGAATCTTCTTCATCCACTACACCCCTATGCCAATTCCGCCGTCTTCTTAAGGATGATTCTTTTAATAGCTGAGGTATGAAACAACAGCTTCATAAATCGATAGCCGCCTAAGGAAAGTAGCGCCAAAACTTTATATTCCCGAGCAATATCCCGTCCTATGACATAAAACAAGAGGTTTTTACGGACATGACTTACGAGCTTTCGACCGAGGCTCGTATACTGACAATCCGGGTAAATTGCTTCTGACTTCAACATATCAAACAGCGAATTAATGACTGACAGGTTCACTCGCCAATTCAGCTTACTGCTAAGACTAGGAAAATCATGATCTACATAGTCCTTAAACTCTGCAAATGCAGCAATGCAATCCAGTTTTTTTTCATCAAATTTGGACCGTAGAATACTACCTTGTCGTTGCAGATAGTAGTAGCCTATTTGATTCGAATAGGCTACTTTGTCAACCAAACTAAACAACTTATAAGTTGTAAAAATATCTTCATATAATTTTCCAACAGGATAACGAATTTTTTCAAACAAACTCGCTTTGTAAAGTTTGTTCCAGGCATAATGCTTAACAAACTCCTCATCTACAAGCGCCTGAAGAGCTTCTTGTCTACTAAGGATTGCGGAAGACTCGTTTAGGCAATCATTTTCTACATAGCTGTTATAAACCTTTTGAACTGCACACATTGAAATATCACAATCATAATCAACTATTTGCTTGATAAGATTTTCATACATCCCAGGAGAAATATAATCATCTCCGTCAATAAAGCCGATGTAATCACCACTCGCCATATCCAGACCTGCATTTCTAGCAGAGCTAAGTCCGCCATTCTCTTTATTGATTACCAAAAATCGCCTATCGCTCGTAGCGATATTGTTAATTTTCGTGAGCGTCCCATCAGTCGATCCATCATTAACGACGATAATTTGTAAGTTTTCAAAAGTTTGGGAAATGATTGATTGCAGGCATTTTTCAATATAATTCTCAACGTTGTAGGCAGCAACAATTACCGTTATGTTCATCGAAACCCCCGCCCAATATTTAATATTTTTGCCGATAATAAAATCAGCCTGCTATTGTATGTAATTAAGATTATTTTCAGCAACTTTGTGATAAAATCGTCTGGCTGATGTCTCATAATGATTTCCCTTATCTCTTCCTGCTTAAGGATCACTCCGGCAATCTCCCTGCGTTCTGCGCTTTTATACGGGCAATTTTGTTTATAAAAGTCCATAAAAAAAGCCATGATATCTCTCATTAACATTCGATCAATCAAGGCTTCCGTTTTATCAAGTTTTCCCCAAGTGAAGATTAGTTTTTTCAACTCCATCATGAGCATGTACCGTAATTCAAGGCGATTCGCTCTGAACTTAGAAACAAGGCCAGCTCCCTTTTTAACTGTGTAGTTCACTAGAGGTTTTGGGATTACTTTCACATATTGAACATCCTTAAGGACGTCTAGATTAAACTTCAGATCCTCACCCATATCTAAGTCGGCTGGGAACAAAATTTGATGCTCAAGCAAATAACTCTTTAAATAAACCTTGTTCCACGGCGCATTGATGATTTCATCCTCGATTAATAAGAGACAATAATCACGAAAAGATTCTTTCTCGGTAAAGCTCAAGGAAGGTTTAACTGGCGGACTACATTCAATCGTCTTTGTATCATAGACAATATCATAGCCATAAATCACGAGCTGGGTATGATCATCAAGCTCCTTCATAAAACTCCCGAGCCCATTCTCAGCATAATAGTCATCAGCATCCAGAAAGCTAATGAATTTCCCCTTTGCTTGCTCAATCCCAAAATTCCTTGCCCCACTAACCCCTTCATTTGGTCTTGAAAACAGCTTAATTCTTGGATTCATTTCGGCAAATTGCGTCATAACAGCCAAGCTATTATCGGTTGAACCATCATTCACTAATAGCAATTCAAAATCAACCTCCGTCTGTTCAATCACGCTTAATATTGCCCTTCCAATTGTTTTTTCGGCATTATAAACAGGGATAATAATTGATAATAATGGAAGCTCCATCAATTGCCTTCTCCTTTACTTTTAAAGCTTAAATAATAGAATAAGATAAAATAAAACCATAGTACCGTTCTGCGTAAATCATTGATACCAAAGCCATAAGCTATTAACGAAACCACGGCGCATAAAAGAAACAGGTTCTGATGTGTCATTTTGATCAATTTGAAAATAAAAAGGATATAAACGATGCCAGCGACGATTCCACCTTGAGTTAAAATTTGCAGAAATGTATTATGCGCTTCATATCCTCCAAAAACATGGTCACCGCTATATGAGCCAGGCCCAAGTCCAAAAATGGGAGAATATAGCCAGGCTCTAATTGCATTTGTCCAGATTACCAATCTGCTACCACCGTTGGAATCAGCGTGAAAAAATTCATCTATCATCTCGATTATCTGCTCATAATTGAAGATCACCACAATACTGACAATACATATGAGGAAAATCAACAGACTTGCATCATCTTTCATCTTTTTTAAACCAGATGTTACCGTAAACAAGATCATCACCATAAAGGCCAATAGCCAAGCCGCTAACAACGTTGATGAGGTTGTTGATAGACCAATATCGACACTTAAAAACACACCGAGGATTGCCAGAATTTTCAATGTGAAATTGTTTTCTTTTGTAAAAATATATAAGCCCACAAATGGAAGTGGTGCTATAAAATATGCAAATTGATGATAATCATTTGCGAATGGCGAGAAAATATCAGATCCGGCATAAGTAATGTAATAGCCAAACAAAACCCGATACCCTTCCAAATACAATACAAACAAACAACCTATCACAACTAATCCCCAAAAATAGATAAAACGGATAATGCTGTATACTTGAACGAAACTACTCTCTTTAAACAACGTCTCAAAAGTCAAACACAAAAAAAGCACAACAATATAGGCTTTATAATCAAATGAAACAAACTGGGTATAAATATCAAAAAAACGATTGACGTAATAGCCAATCGTAATGACAAAAAGATAACTAATCCAAAACATAGAAAACAAATGTTTCTCCAATGTGAGGATTATTGTCCTTTGTCCAATTAATTGAAATGTACAAAAAAACAATAGAATGATTTCACCCATTCCAAAGCCACCAAATCTTAACGAGGTAAATCCAAAGAAAAGAACCATTGTTAAGATGAGAATATTTTGTATGCTAAACATTACATATTTTTGTTCCATACTTAACGATAAACCCTTTCCATACTTTTCATCACGGTACTGACATCATATTTTTTAATAGAATCATAGGCGTTTGCTCCCATTTGACGAAGCTTCTCACGATGATGAAAAAGCTCTTCAATTCTAGCAGCAGTCGCCTTACTGTCCCCGATATTAACTAAAAAACCCGTCACACCATCATCAATTAGGTCTCTTATCCCACGAATATTAGTACCAATCATCGTCTTCTGACAGGCCATTATCTCCATAATATTCCTCGGCAAACCTTCGCGATAGGACACTAGAATCCCTAGGTCACTAGCAACAATTAATTGATTCACATCTGTTCGTGAACCTAAAAATAGGATATTGTTATCCAAATTTCGTTCAACAACCTCCTGTTTAAGTTCCTTCAACAACGGTCCGCCTCCGGCACAAATAACCTTGACTTCAATTCCTCTCCGCTTCAATAATTGAACTGTTTCAATCATTTGCAGATGGTTTTTATTTTTATTCACCTCAGCAATCATAATCAGAACAAAATCATCCACATCTAGTCCAAGCTTCCTTCTAACCTGATTCCGATCAAATAAATCCTTGTTATAGACTGATAGATTAACACCGACGCCATTGACAAAGAGCGTTTCCTTACACTTAAGCTTTTTCGCTTGCTTGTGGTCCTCGGAATTAATTGTAATGATCGTATCTGTGAAATGTGCCATCAGTTTTTCAATTGGGTAATACAGACTCCAGTTTACTAATGAAGCACCTTTGTAGAAATGAAAGCCGTGTACAGTATATATCGTTTTTAGTTGCGGAAATTTTAATTTTAATAACCTGCCGTATAAAGCAGCAATTGGTGTATGAACATGGACAATATCATAGCAATATTCTTCTTGAATTTTAATTAATTGCTTAAATGCCTTGTAATTTATTGGGTCAAGTGGGTTTCTCGTAAATGGGACATTATAGACCAGTACCCCTAAACGAGGCAGCTTAGGATCAATTTCTTCATCAATAAAGCAGGCACAATCAACAACATTTCCCTCAAGCTTCAACTTTTCAATATGCGGTACAAGGAAAGAATTAATCGTGTCACTGACCGTTGTAATATAAAGTATTTTTCTCATCGTTCTTTTACCAGCATCACCACTAATTCATGCCAGTATATCGCTCCTTTTTTTAAAATAATCATTAAAAAATTTCATTATATAATCTAAACTTAGATAGACGATATAATGAAATTTTTCAACGATTCATATTTTCCTTCAAATGACATATATAGTTTAGGGCATCTAACCCCGCCTCACATCACACTCCTGACGACTCACGTCTAAGGTCTGGTACAACCCACAGCATGACCGAGTGCCTCCATTGATACCGGTTAGAAGACATCACCCAAAAAATTCATTATTGCGAAAATACTGTACTTTATATAGAACAACCCAAGTAAAAAAACAGGATAATCTTTCAAGGAAAGAGACCCCTAATCCTTTTCGTTTAAAATTACCCCTAAAACCTTTGCATTTGCTGATTCAAGTGATTTCTTTGCCTCAAGGGCTTCATCACTTTTTGTTTTCCCCCACTTCAACACCAGAATCGATCCATCACATTGACCGGCAAGGATTTTTGCATCAGCAACTTCCAACAACGCTGGTGCATCAATTATTGTTACATCGTAAATCTCTATTGCCCTCTCTATTAATTTTGACATTTCGTGAGAACTTAATAGTTCAGAAGAATTAAATGGAATTGAACCGCTTGATAATAAATCCAAGTCACTGATATCAGTTTTACTTATCGAATCATTCAAGCTAATATTCCCTCTTAATACATCACAGAGACCAAAGGTGTTATCCGTTTTAAACGACAAATGTAAGGTTGGTTTTCTTAAATCAGCATCAATAAGCAGAACTTTTTTTCCTTGCTGAGACAATGATATGGCAAAATTGGCAGCTATCGTCGATTTACCTTCGTCACTATTTGGCGAGCTAATCAATAGACTTCGATAATCCTGTCCTTTTGTAAAAGACAGAAAATTGGTCCGAATCGAACGATATTGCTCCAATACTTTACTATAAAAATTTGTAGATGAGATTAGATTTATTTTCCTTCTAACAGTGGATGGTTTCCTACTTAATTGCTCCATGAGATGCTCTCCTATCAAGAACTTTATAGCGACTATACTTCGATGTTGAAGATTTGCGTGAATCCATTTTCGAAATACTACCAAACACCGGTAAATTCAACAAAAGCTCCACTTCACGTTCAGATTTAATTGTATTATCAAAGAAGTTCATTAAAAAAATGAGGCCAATCCCGGATAATGCTCCGACGACTAAACCTAGTAATATCCTAGTCTCGTGATCATCATTAATCGGATCAGAACTTACCTTTGCAGTCGAAAAAATTGATATATCTTTGAATTCAAGCAACTTTGGAATCTCTTTTTGAAATACCATTGCCGTCGTATCGGCGATTAATTTTGCCATTTTGGGGTCTTCATCAACGACAGAGATTTTCACTATCGAGGAACCCTCAATACTTTCAGCAGAAATATGTTCACTGAGATTTTCGGGGGTTGTATCCAAGTTTAAAGTGCCGACAACATATTCCAAAAATGATGGCTCTTCAATCATTACCATTAGCGTATTCATTAACTCAGGCTCAGCATTCACAATAAGTCGTGATGATGATTCATAAAGAGGCTTGGTAAAGAACATGCTGTAAACTCCACCTAACAAAGCAAACAATATAGAGAGGGCAATAACAATCCAAATCCGCTTTCGAATGACATATACCAGCTTTTTTATATTGATTTCTTTATCCACATTCCCACCACTTTTATTAAGATTTGGTCATTATATATAACTCATGGTATCACTTCACATTGTTTTTCCATTTTATATAGTCGACAATCGTTTTAAATTCCTTAATTTGTTCTCTTTCTAAGTCCTTAATTTCATTAACAAAAGTCTCCCATTCCTTTTCATTGTTATCTTCATCTTGGTCTCTGTGATCTTTGATGAGCAAGGTATTCAAATCAACATCAAGCACGAAAGCAATTTTTTGCATCACTTGAATCGAAGGATTTTGGTTTAAATTTCGTTCTATGTTACTCAAATAGGATTTGGAGATTCTTGCACGATCAGCCAATTCTGATAAGGAAAGGCCTCTCTTTTTTCGAAGTTCATTAATTATATTACCAATCATTCACTCTACCTCGTCCAGGATTATTTGTTCACTTTAAAGAACATCTAATTCAAAAAAAAACTGCTCTTTTTATAAGATCCATATAAATATTGCTTTATCATTGGCTATGTTAAAAATGAATACTAAGCTTTAAAACAGCCTTATTATTAGTTCTGTATACAGAACGATATGTTTCTTATAAAATATCATGTTCGTTATATAGTGTCAATGAAATATATCCTTATATGTAAAAACAAACTTCATCGTCGTTGATGAAGTTTGTTTTTCACGTCAACCTATTCTTTTACTACCTTTACATCTACTTCTACTGTCATCGTTTGACTCGACATACCTTGGTAAATGCCTTTTACCGGAACGATATCACGGTAATCACGACCATGCCCAACTTTCACATAGCGCCAATTGATTAACCCATTATTAGTAGGGTCAAACCCTACCCAGCCAATCCCCGGTACATACGCTTCAATCCACGCATGCGAGGCTTGCTCATAGTCAGCGTGGTCACCTTGAAGATCACCAATGAAATGGTAACCACTTATATAGCGGGCCGGAATCCCTTTAATCCTACAAATCGAAATCATCAGATGAGCAAAATCCTGACAAACCCCCCGTTTGAGCTTTAACGTTTCTTCAACTGTAGTATGTACATGAGTTGCATTTGGATCATAGATAAACGTCGTGTAAATCGTTTCGGAAATATCTCTTAATAGATGAAAGACGCCCCCTGCCTTTTCAAGATCAGGGAGTGTCATCGCGTATTTCTTTATATCTTCCGTAATCATTGTGTAAGGTGTAGCCACTAAATATTCAGCATAGTGATTGATAAACTTATCACTTTGTAAAAATTCCTGCTCTTTTTTAAATGGAAATAGATTGTATTCATTGCGATCCTTTTCATGGGTATCAACAATCGAATGAGACTTTATCACGAGCTCTTGATGCGGCATTGCGACTGTGAAGCCATGAGCAATATTTCCAAAATAGTCCTGGAAGGAAAATAACTCCGCCGATGGATAGGTTGTAATCGTGTGATTGACACACGATTGCCGAAAATTCGTTCTAGGAGTTAAGCGAATCTCATTGACACTGTATCCAACATTGCCCTCGTATGAATAATTCGTTTGATGTATAATTTCTAGCTTCATACAAGCTCAGCCAGCTTCCGGGGAAAATTTTCTGCAACAGTCACCTCTGGATCATAAGCAATACTTCTTTCAATTTCCTGGCTGATTTGGCTGCAACCCAAGATAATGGCGTGAATAAATTCACGATACTCACTGATGGTTTTCCCGTTTAAATCCAGCGCTTGGAATAGAAGCGCTCGTAATCGATTCACCAAACGAATTACTTTTGCAAGATGATCCAATTGATATTCAATTTTTACTTCCTTTAAATTTTCTTCAATTGCAAATAAACAAAAATAGGTTGATCTCGAAAAAACTGAATTTAATAGAAGAAATTCAACGATTTTATCCAGTGTAAATTGATTAGCATATATCTTGCGAAACGCCTCAACTCCATCAACACTTTCTAGCAATGTAAAGAGCCGATGATAATCAATGCTTCGTAAGTCATCTTCAACTTCATCAAGCGATTCTAAAAACAACAGAATCATACGGGCTGTATTTTCCGCACGTTCTAGATATTCGCCGGCATTTAAGAATCCCCACTCAACTTCATGGAGCATCGATGAATCCGTGACATTTTGAAATAACGATACTTCATTACGAACACGATTTAATAGTTTAAATGGTGTTTGTTGTTCTTTGGTATTTTTTTGCTCTGCTAACCATAAATAAAAGCTATTAATTGAATCCCACATCCGATTGCTAGCATACTGTCTTACCTCACGAACATTGTTTCTGGCATAAGTAAGATAGTTCATGATTGAATGACAATAGTCTTCTTGTTCTTTTAACTGATGCTGCCCATATAAATTCACATCTGCGAGTCGTGCAGTATAATCAATTCTTTCTGTATACCGACCAATCCAATAAAATGATGCAACCATTCGACTTAACATACCCTTCACTTCTTTCCTATATACTTATTCGCTGTTTATACAAAATGTTGATTTCCGCTTCAGGCACTTCGCGCACCTTAAGGGCTAGTTGGGAGCCTCCTCGGCGCATTCGCGCCTGTGGGGTCTCCCATACCAGCTACTCCCGCAGGAGTCTTCGTGCCTTCCGCTCCAATCAACTTGCGAAAAATCAACACTAAACATCAACTCAGTCTAATAATTTAACACCCAAGTGTCTTTGCTTCCGCCGCCTTGGGAAGAATTCACAACTAGACTGCCTTCTTTTAAGGCTACTCTTGTCAAACCACCAGGCAACACTTCAATTTCATTTACTCCCATAAACGCAAACGGTCTTAAATCTACATGTCGTCCTTGGACTCCATCCCTAACAAGTGACGGTACACTCGATAGATTAATAGTTGGTTGCGCAATATATTTTGCAGGATCTTTAATAATTTTTTGCCTAAACTCGGTGATTTCCTGTTCAGTTGAGCAAGGTCCAATCAACATACCGTATCCACCTGATAGAGCGGTTTCCTTTACCACCATTTCAGGTAAATGGGCTAGTACATACTGTAAGTCTTTTTCGCGCGCCAAAACATATGTAGGAATATTGTTCAAAATCGGTTCTTCATTTAAGTAAAAACGAATCATGTCTGGTACATAGGTGTACATTGCCTTATCATCTGCAATACCAGTTCCTGGTGCATTTGCAATTGCAACATTACCAGCGCGATAAGCGTTCATGATTCCTGGAACACCTAATACGGAGTCAGCCCTAAAACATAGCGGATCGAGAAACTCATCATCGACACGGCGGTATACAACATCGACTTGCTGCAATCCTTTTATCGTCTTCATGTAAACTTTTTGGTTAATGACCTTCAAATCCTTGCCTTCAACAAGTGGAATCCCCAATTGTTGGGCGATAAATGTATGTTCAAAGTAAGCAGAATTATAGCAACCCGGAGTCAACAAAACGACAATCGGATCTTTTTTATTAGTTGGAGAAAGACTTCGAAGTATGGTTAACAAGGAATCTAAGCTTTTATCGATTGGACGCACGTTATGATTTGTCATCAAATCCTGGAACAGTCGCTTCATCCAAGTTCGATTTTTATAAATATAAGAAAGTCCGGATGGGGTTCTTAAATTGTCTTCCAAAACAAAATATTGTCCTTTGTCATCACGGATTAAATCAATTCCCGCTAATGGGATATAAACATCACCAGGGACTTTAACGCCCATCATTTCAGTAAGGAAATACGGATTTGAGACTACCATTTTCCTAGGAATAATCCCTTCGCGGAGAATGACCTGTTCATGATAAACATCGCGGATAAATTGATTTATCGCCATCACTCTTTGTTTGACACCTTTTTCTATCAATGTCCATTCATCAGTTGGAATGACTCGCGGAATAATATCTACTGGAATAGTTCGCTCCAATGAATTTCCTTGTTCGCCACTGTATAACGTGAAGGTCACCCCTTGCTTCATCATATAATCCTGCATGGAGGTTTTTATTTCTACTAATTCAGATTGACCCATTTCCAATAATTGATCATAGATTTTTTGATAATGCTTTCGTATCTCCCCTTGTTCATCGAACATTTCATCAAAGCCTGAAGCAAAATCGTATTGTGAAAACATTTTCATCCTCCTTAAAATCCTTTATATGTGAATTTGTAGATTACATTTTTTGTCGTAAAAACAAGAATGATGTCAGAACTCCTAACAATTAAATTGAATTAAAAAATGTAGATTTGTCCTAAAAATTATAAATTTCAATAATCGCGTTGTTTTTATTTACATTTGATGTTAGCTTTTCTAACAAAAGGATATCACCAGTGATATTTATTGTCAACGGCCTAAATTTTAATATTCTGTAAATTATTCAATTCACTTGAAAAATAACGATCTTGTTAAGCGTTTACATTATTGATATACAAACAAAAGCGACCCATAAGTTGGATCGCTTTTGTTTTTCATATTTATTTATATAATATATCATCTTTTAATGAAGCAACCTTTGTTAAAGCTTGGTCAATTTCAGCTGAACTCACACCGTAATGTGCTAAGGCGTCATGTAGATGACTTACAATCGCATTAAAATGCTCGGGCTTGAGATTCATGCCTTCATGCGCCTTTGCCATTGACTGGCCAGAGTATTGATTAGGTCCACCTAAAGCATAACTGATAAATTTTGTTTGATGGCTACGTTGTTTTTCCATATCTGTTTCATCAAAGAAATGGTTTACCGTTTCATCCTTTAATACCTTCTCATTGTAGAAATAATCGACCACCTTGGATATTGCAGCTTCCCCACCTAATTTTTCATAAAGATTTTCTGACATTTGTAAAAAGCTCCCTTCAACAATAACTTACAAACTAAATAGTTCCACAAAATGACAATGAATATTCTTAAATGCTGATTTTAATATATAGCTAGTAGTCCCACACTTCAATATCTGAATGTTAAAAAAACTGCCGATACAGCTCGGCAGCTTCCAGATCAACGAGATTCATTTACTTTTGTTGCCTCGAGTCCTATTTCTTTTAATCGTTTTTTATCAATTTTTCCAACATGGGTCTTCGGCAGTTCATCTACAAAAATAAATTTACGCGGGATTTTATATTTCCCCAGCTTTTGTTGACAAAAAGCTGCTAGCTCCACTTGATTTAGGATTGGATTGGTGACTGCTACGAATGCAGTCACCACCTCGCCCCATTTTAGATCAGGGAGACCAATTACTGCCGCTTCGTCAATTTCCGGGTGTGATTCAAGCCAATGCTCGATTTCAAGCGGATAGACATTTTCACCACCGGTAATAATCATATCTTTTTTACGGCCTACAATATAGAAAAATCCTTCTTCATCCTTTTGCCCTAAGTCACCTGTATGCAACCAGCCATCCTGCAAGCTTTCAGCTGTCGCATCTGGATTATTCCAATACTCGCGAAAGACATGTTTTCCCTTAATTAAAATTTCACCCACTTCATGTGGACCAGCTTCACGTCCATCCTCGGTAACTAGCTTAACCATGTTAAAAAGCATTGGTTTGCCAACTGAGCCTCTTTTATTGTTAGCAACACTAGGTTCTATATAAAAATTATTTGGACCTGCTTCCGTTAAACCATAGCCCTCTTTAAAGGCAATCCCCTTCTTTTGGAACATATCATACACCTCAAGCGGGCATGGGGCTCCACCTGAAAGAAATAATCTAATCGACGGAAATGTGCTCAGCTTAAATTCTTCGGTTTGAAACATCATATGGTACATCGTTGGCACAAAAATCACAACCGTACAATTGTACCGATTAAGATACTCAATAGATTTTACCGGATCAAATGCTGCTGTAATAACCACTCTTCCTCCAATAAATAAAAGTGGAATAGATAAAACATTAAGTCCCCCGGTGTGAAACATTGGCATGCTTGACAATGTGCAATCGCTTTCGTTTAGATTCCAGCTTAATACTGTATTAATTGCGTTATACATAATTGATCGATGAGCGAGGACAACCCCTTTTGGTTTACCGGTTGTCCCCCCGGTGTAAATCATCGCCAAAGGATCTTCTTCGATGAGAATGGCTTCAAACTCTAGATTGCTTTTATTATGAAACACTGCTGTATACTCCGCTGTATCGATACAAAAAAATCGGTCATTGTCTCGAGAAAGCTGTCCGATTTTTCCTGAAAATTGGGTATGGTATCCAATCAAAACTGGAGTACAATCACCTAATATATAATGTAATTCCTCATTTGATAATCGCCAATTTAACGGAACAAATATTGCGCCGATTTTGGCACAAGCAAACAGTATGTCAAAATAAGCTAAATGATTGGGGGACAACAGTGCAACTCGGTCGCCCTTTTGGACTCCTTGATTCAAAAACCAGTTGGCAAGTGTGCATGCTCTATCATTAACCTCTGCATAGGTATAGGTATCGTTTCGATCAGCATCAATAATCGCAACCCGATCTGGAGTCAATCTTGCTCTGTTATTAATCCAGTCCATTTCCCACCCCATCGTAATCTCTCCTTCTTTATTAATGCTCTTATCATAAAAGAGGAAAGTTACAGGTGAGTTACACGCGCAAAGATGCTGTCTTTATCAATTTTCCATTACAGATATTGATGGATTTCAAATTGCAGGTTTCTAAATAAATGCGTGGGACTCTTTTTCCAATTAAACAAACCACCTCGTAATTAATTGTTCCTATCAATATAGCAATTTCATCAACAGACTGAAACACTTCTTCATGATAGCCAAAAATCGTGACAATATCTCCCTCTGTGCACTTTACAGACTCCGGTACCTCAATCATCGTTTGATCCATACAAACTCGACCCGCAACCAGCACCCGTTTTCCTTTCAACAAAAATACTCCCTTATTTGAGAGTGAACGTGATAGTCCATCAGCATAGCCAATCGGCAAGGTAGCAAGCATACTCCCTTCGCTTGCAAGTTTTGTACAGCCATAGCTTATTGGTTGTTTTAACGGAATCTTTTTTAAGGCCGCCACCGTCGTATTTAAGGTCATTGCTTGCTTAAGTTTAATTTGGTGCGACTTCAGAGCAGAATCAGGATACAATCCATACAAACCAATTCCGACCCGAACCATATCAAGATGCATTTCAGGATAATTCATCGTGGCAGCGGTATTACAGCAGTGTTTTAATGGCACATAAAGCTGGCGATTTTCCAAAAAAGATATAATATTATTGAAACGTTCAAATTGTTTATATGTATAAGTTGAATCCGCACTATCTGCATGAGCAAAATGAGTAAATATACCTTTTACAAAAACATGCCGACATTTTTGTGCTGTTAGAGCCAGCTGCAGTACTTCTTCAGCCGTTTGCAAACCAATTCGTGACATTCCAGTGTCCACTTTAAGATGAATCGACACCATTTTATCTAAAGTTGTAGCCTGATGGATGATTTCAGAAAGTGTTTCCCGAGAAAATACCGTTAATTCAATATCGGCGTTTATCGCAGCTTTTATCGAACGATTGGGTGTATAGCCCAGCACTAAAATTGGCGCAGTAATTCCAGCCTCCCTTAATTCAAGCGCTTCATCAAGAATAGCTACGGCTAAGTAATTTGCCCCGGATTCGATAGCCCCCCACGCTACCTCGACCGCGCCGTGACCGTATCCATCTGCTTTAACCACGGCCATTAGCTGAACATTTGTACCAATAAACCGCTTATATTGAGTTACATTATGTTTAATCGCTTCCAAAGAAATCTCTGCCCAAGTATCACGATAACTAAGCTGCATCACGACTCTCCTCCCACTGATTGGATTATTTTTGGATATAAAAAGTCCCTCAAGCTGTTTCTTGAGGGACTTTATTCAGTTTAGTTAGCGACAAGCTCTTTTTCAAAAGCCGTTTCCACGGTCACATAATCATAACAGAGGTCTGTAGCAACCGCTTTGTATGTGATTTCCCCATTAGCTACATTGACGCCAAGCTTTAAAGCAGGATTGTCTTGAATTGCATTTAAGACCCCTTTGTTAGCGATCTGAAGTGCATAAGGAACCGTCACATTTGTTAACGCAATTGTGGAAGTTCTTGGTACTGCCCCCGGCATATTCGCAACAGAATAATGAACAACACCGTGTTTCATGAAGGTTGGATCATCATGGGTTGTTACATGGTCACTTGTTTCCACGATTCCACCCTGATCAATCGCAACATCAACGATCACAGAACCAGGCTTCATTGTCTTCACCATTTCTTCGGTGACAAGCTTTGGAGCTTTTGCTCCTGGAATTAACACTGCCCCTATGACCAGGTCTGCCTCTCTTACAGCATCTGCAATGTTAAATGGATTGGACATTAACGTTATAATTTGATTACCAAATATATCATCTAACTGACGTAGACGATCTGCGCTTAAGTCAATAATCGTTACATCTGCACCCAGACCAATTGCCATTTTTGCTGCATTAGTTCCAACGATTCCACCACCAATGATCGTCACTTTGCCGCGGTTTACGCCTGGAACACCAGCTAGTAAAATGCCCTGACCACCATTGGTTTTTTGTAAAAACTGTGCGCCGATTTGGGCAGCCATTCGACCGGCTACCTCGCTCATTGGCGTTAATAAAGGAAGTGTACGATTTACTTCAACTGTTTCGTATGCAATCGCAATAACTCCACTTTCCTTTAACGCCTTAGCTAAAAATGGTTCAGCAGCAAGATGTAGATAAGTAAATAAAATTAGCCCTGGACGGAAATATTGATATTCACTTTCTAACGGCTCCTTAACCTTCATAATCATGTCAGATTTTTCCCAAACGTCAGCTGCTAATTCGATGATCTCAGCACCAGCAATTTGATAATCTTCATTAGTGAAACCGCTTCCAAAACCTGCCTCTGTTTCGATGAATACTTTATGACCTGCCTTTATGAAGGATACTACTCCAGCCGGCGTTAACGCCACGCGATTCTCATTATTTTTAATTTCCTTAGGTACACCAATAATCATTTCTTATTTCCCCCTTAGAAAACTTGTTGTATGTTTCTGTGATTTAAGAATAAAAGATTCAAACATCATTTTCATTGTCGAGAATTGAGAAAGAGTATATCTGTTTTTGTTAAATTCCACAAAACGTTCAAAATTGCACATTGATGTTTGAGAGGGGGTTATCACAATTCAACGAAACCGTTTAAATTTCAGGTCGAGATAGAGTGTAAACTTTTGATTGGTGTCTTTTAGATTGACTTCAGCAATCTCTGAAATCCGTTTTAATCGATAATTCAGGGTATTGACGTGGACATTTAAAACCTTTGCCGCTTCATTTACGTTACTATCCTTGTTCAAAAATACTTCTAGTGTTTCGACTAAATTACAGTGATATTTTTGATCATATTCATATAATACTCGTAGTGCTTCATTTTCGTATTGGTCTTCAGTATTTTTATCTAACAACACATCAATATATTTATAGACTCCTAAGTTTTGATAACTATGAAGCTCATTTGCATCGTTCGGAAATTTATCCTTAATCGAAAGTACGGTTAATGCCTCCCGATAGGCTTTAGCAATTCTTTGATAAGCATGGTAGATTCCACTAAATGCCGGAACTATCGCAGTGACACCGTAACGCTCTTTCATTTTTTCAACAGTTATCTCACAGAATTGATTTAAGTTGTGAATTTGTCTATCCGATTGTTGTGGTGAAATAAACAAAATAAGCTGAGAATGGTCAATTGTATATAAAAGAATGTTCGGCTGTTGGATCGTTTTTAATAAATAAGCAATCTGCTTTTCAAGTTCACTTGAGATTTCCTGGTTAAATTGAAAAACAACTACTGCAAACCTTGCTGGAGGAGTAATTTGCAAAGAATGAAATTGATTAATAATTTCTTCATTTGAAGGTATGTGATCGGTTAGTAATTGCCAAAAGAACTCCTGGAACCGTTCTTCTTTCTTATTTTTTCGATGCTGCATTTGCAATAATTTATTTTTAGTTGCAGCAGCAGCCTTCTTTAATAACTCCAAATCCTCGCCTTGTATGACTTTATCAATTTCCAACGCCCAAATGAAGCCTAGTACTTCTTCATTTTTCCAAATTGACACAGCGACACGGTCTCCTAGACCGATTTCTCCCATCATTTTTACACGTACCGGTTCTCGACTATTTAGTAAAGTTGGTATCACACCTTCCTTCCAAAGGTTATTGATAACCTTTTCAGGTACTCGTCGCCCGATGATGGTTGAAATCCTTGCTTGGTCTGTTCTTTCATCATGTGCGCTGTAGGCGAGAAGGCGATGATTTGCATCCTCGATGGTGATCGGACATTGCAATGTTTCGCTAACAACATCAGCAAAGTCTTCCAAACTATCAAAACTGGCTCGAAACGGATCAATAATCGTCATGCATATCAGGCCTTTCTAACATAGATGTCTTAGAGTTTATAGGATTTGTGAAATAAAAAACTTATTTGTAGAAATTTACAAAAAAATAATTTAGTATTTTTATTATTTCACAAAAACATTCGTTCACTAATATGTTAAATTTATATCACAAAGTTGTAAAGACTTTGTTGGAAGGCATATACAGTTTTTATGTAAGCGTTATCAACAAACGGTACTATTAGCATGATCTGTTATTGAAAAGAGTGGGGGGAGAGAGAACATGGAGTCAAATCATCATACAAACAAGAATCAGCTACAAAGAGGTTTGGAACAACGACATATCACTCTAATGTCATTAGGAGCTGCAATTGGTGTAGGATTGTTTCTCGGATCAGCATCTGCGATTAAACTAGCCGGACCAGGGATTATTTTTGGCTACGCATTTGCAGGAATGATCATGTTTTTCATTATGAGAGCACTTGGTGAAATGGCAATACAGAAGCCCGTTTCTGGCTCATTCAGCCAATATGCCCGCGATTACTTGGGCCCAATGGCCGGCTACATAACAGGTTGGAATTACTGGTTTTTATGGGTAGTAACCTGCATGGCAGAAATAACTGCCGCTGGAATCTATATGGAATACTGGTTCCCAGATGTTCCTCGCTGGATTTGGGCTCTGGCTGCACTAGTTATCATGGCTTCTGTGAACTTCATGGCCGTCAAAGCCTATGGAGAATTAGAGTTTTGGTTCGCTTTAATTAAAATTGTCACGATTATTTTCATGATTGTATCAGGTCTTGGGATGATATTTTTTGGAATTGGAAATGGGGGAATTGCCACAGGTATTCGTAATATTTGGGAGCATGGGGGTATGTTGCCAAATGGAATCACCGGGGTATTAATGTCATTACAAATGGTCATGTTTGCTTTCTTGGGTATCGAAATGATCGGTATTACTGCAGGTGAAGTGAAAAATCCAGAAAAAACGCTCGCTCGAGCAATTGATTCGGTGTTCTGGAGAATCCTAATTTTCTATGTTGGAGCATTATTCGTCATCATGTCAATTTATCCTTGGACAGAAATTGGCGTGAAAGGCAGTCCGTTCGTATTAACTTTTGATCAACTGGGAATTCCGGCCGCAGCAGGAATTATCAACTTTGTCGTATTAACTGCTGCGCTTTCTTCTTGCAACGGAGGAATTTTTAGCACCGCCAGAATGCTGTACAACTTAGCTGAACACGGTGAAGCACCACCAGCCTATGGAAAACTAAATAAAAATGGCGTACCAAGCTATGCCGTTTTAGCTACGGCTGGTGCTCTACTTATCGGTGTTGTTCTCAATTATTTAGTACCAGCTAAAGTATTTACTTGGGTTACGGCAATTTCAACTTTTGGCGCTATTTGGACTTGGGCAATGATTTTATTATCACAAATGCGTTATCGCAAAAGCTTGAACAAAGAAGAGGTAAATGGTTTGAAATACAAAATGCCACTTTATCCGCTTACTTCTTATTTCTCACTAGCATTCTTATTATTAGTAGCTGGTTTAATGGCTTATTTCCCAGACACAAGAATTGCCTTAATTGTAGGACCAATTTGGCTAGGAATTCTGGTCGCCTTCTATTACATTAAAGGACTTCATAAAAAATATCGCAAAGAAGCTGAACTTGAGGAAAGAGTTGGCTAAACAATAAATGGATCATGGGCAGCGTCGGGGACAGTACCGATGCTGTTTTTTCATTTATACAAAGTGGATATTGGTAATTTCACACAGTTCAATATTTTTTACGAAAAATATTTGACAAATTTGTTACAATTGTTAGAATATTCAGTACAAGGGGGTTGATAAATCTATGGTAAGCAAATCAAAAAGGACATTGGGGAATTTTAGAATGTTTGCAACTTGGGGAATTATGCTTGGCTTAGTTCTTTTTATTTTCGGAATGATTGTAAGCGATTTCATTCACTCCCACGCAATATCAGCCGCCGGAATCGGAGTTCTTATCAGCGCCATGGTCATCTTCGGATTTGGAATGTGTGTAAGCCTAATGGAAGAGTATAGCGAGAGTATATAAATTAAGAATCGGGGGCCTTGGCCCCCGATTCTTTCTGTTTACATCATAATTCCACCATCTACATGAAGAGTCGTACCGTTAACATATTTTGATTCATTGCTAGCTAGAAACAGATACGCATTGGCGATGTCCTCTGGCTTCCCTAAATGCCCCAGTGGAATGGTTTGCTTGATCGCATCTAGTACTTTTTCTGGAACGGCTGCTGTCATATTTGTTTCAATGAAGCCTGGAGCGACTGCATTTACGTTGATACCTTTACGCCCAAGCTCCTTCGCCCAAGTTTTTGTCATTCCTACAACCGCAGCCTTTGCAGCTGCATAGTTTGTTTGGCCAATATTTCCATATACTCCCGAAACAGAAGAGGTATTGATGATTCTGCCACTGCCTTGCTCAAGCATCGTCGGTAAAACAGCATGTGTACAGAGGAATACGCCGGTGAGGTTGACGTCAATTACCTTCTGAAAGTTTTCCAATGTCATTTTTTTCAACATTGCATCTCTAGTAATACCGGCATTATTGACTAAAATATCAATTTTCCCAAAAGTATTGAGCACGTTTTTTACCATGTTATTTACGCTGTCTTGCTCGGCAACATTTACTTGGAAAAAGGCGACTCGATGCCCTTGGTCGGCCAGTTCTTGGGCCCTTGCCTGACCTAACTCTTCATTGAAATCAGCAATCGCGACACTGGCACCTTCTTTTGCAAAAATCTCTGCTGCTGCAAGTCCAAGCCCGTTTGCTGCCCCCGTGATGATAGCCACTTTTCCAGTTAATCTCATCCTTACCACTCCATTCAGTTAGATATTTAGAAAATCAGTAATAACCCCTAACAACTGCCCTAAATCATCAACCAACGGTGAATGTCCACAATTCTTCAATTCTATGAATTTGGCGTTTTCGCCAAGATCATCGATAATTTCCTGGGTCATATTTGCAGATACAACCATGTCATGCTCACCCCGTAAGACGAGCACTGGAACCTTAATCTCTTTTGCCTGATTGGTGCCCTTTGCTGCGTCATTTTCAATAGCACTTATATTAAACACATTAAGGGCATGAATGACTTCGGCATAATTACGCTGCGTTAACATATCATCAACATATTCCTCGTATCGCCAGGGCTCTGGTTGATGATGATGATAGATGACAGCATTCCAAACAGCTTTTAGATACTCACGATTTTTTTGATCATATGCTGCCTGAGTTGGAATGACCCTAATAGCATCGGCTTTAATTTGGGCGTAAGTAGTAAAGCGCTGCCTGAAATCTGGCATTCCCAGTTCATTGATACCATAGCAAGGATAGCCACGAGTGGAGACAGACTCGAGTAAAACAAGGGAATTAGCATAGCCAGGATTATCGATTGCAAATTGCAGCGCCACACCTCCCCCGGTCGACCAGCCCATCATCGAAAAGTCGCTTAACCCCAGTGCGTCAACCCAATGCTTGATATCATCAGCAAAATCCTTCAAAGTAAAGATTTTTTGATGGTAACTAGATTCACCAAACCCACGCAAATCAATAGCATACAGCGTAAAGGATTCATCCATATTCTCTAAAACTAAATCCCAGTGCTTCGAGGAAGTCATATTACCGTGTACCAATATAAGCGTTTTTTCGCCTCCAGGCCGGTTGCGATAAGCAATGGTTTCTCCATTTGGCAACTCAACAGTTTTTAGCGTGATCGTTTTCAAATATGCATCATCCTTCCCCCCAGCGAATCGTCGTTGCTCCCCAGGCATAGCCAATACCCGCACTAACAAGAACGACAATATCACCGCTGTTTATTTTCCCTGCCTTTTCTGCCAACTCCAAGGATAAAATTTGATCAATTTGACCAATATGGCCATAGTCCTCCAAATAGATTGATTGATCGAGTGATAATGACAGTTCATTCAATACAAACTCATGTGCAGAACGCTTCATGTGAAGCAGGGCAACATAGGAAATATCAGATTCCTGATATCCACTTTTTTGGAGAGAAGCCCGGATCACCTTTAAAAAGTTCGCCATTGATTTTTGTTCAAGGCGCTGTTTCATCCCCTCAGGATTAGTAACATCCAACATGTACATATCTAAATTTTCCGGCGTTAACGGCCGCTTCGTTCCTCCAACAGGAACAACCACATCCTCCGAAAAGGATCCATCTGTCATTACATCTGTTTCGAGTACCACATTGGAACGATGTCCTTTTTTCAATAAAACCGCTCCGCCTCCTGCACCGAGATTAAACATAAATCTTGTTCGCTTATTTTCATAATTGATAAAATCCACATTGCGATATCCGCCTGCAAGTAACACTGTTTTAATGGCCGAATCACCGTTCATTAACGATTTCGCAAGTTTCAACCCCATGATTGTTGTCCCGCAACGTAGGGCAATATCAAAGGCCCACGCGTTGAACGCACCGATAGCTTCCTGCAGTTTGATTCCCGAAGTCCAAAGCGGATATTCCTTATGCTCCTCACCAATATAGATAATCACATCAATCTCTAAGGGGTCCATCCTCGCTTTTTCAAGCGCTCGTTTTGCTGCACGGATGCCCATTTCACACGTATGATCCTCTAAACCTGGCACAAATTTTTGCTTAATGCCCATTTTTTCAACTACCACATTTACAGGAATTCCAGCTTTATCAGCGATTTGCTGTGCCGTCATCGTTCGTTTTGGCAAGTAAATTCCTGTACTGACAATTCCGATCGGCATACGCCCCACCTCACTTGATTGTCTATTCATATTAAAATCGATTAGCCGGTCAGTTTTTGCTGTGATTTGGTTGAAGTGCGTCTCGTGCGCCTAAAAGTTAGTGACCGCAAAGTTCCAATAATTCCAAGTGGGAAAAACATCACAACCAGAATATAAATAATCCCAAAAAAGATAATCCAACGCTCAAATATCCAATGCGTTTTCGCCAGCTCGGTCAGCCAATGATGGGCAAATTCAATCAATCCAGCACCAATGACTGCGCCAATTAAAGTCCCTACTCCACCAATGATCGTCATGAGAAGCGCATCAAGCGTGATATCCATTGTAAATACACTTGTATTAACAAAGCGAAGTGAAACGGCATATAAACAACCTGCTATACCAGCTAAAATTCCTGATGTGATACTGGCAATGATCTTATAGTGAATGACTTGAAACCCTAGTGACTCAGTTCTTTTTTCATTTTCTCGAATCGCTTGCAATACTCTTCCAAGCGGCGAGTTGGTAAATCGCTTCAAAATTAAGAACGCAACCACCATGCCAATAAGACAAATTAAGTAAAAATCAGTCCGATCCTTTAACAGCTCGGGGACACGAAACGTAAAGCCGTCATTACCAAAGGTTAATGTGCGCCATTTTTCAGCAACCACCAAAAATAATCCGGACAATGCTAGCGTTAGCATGGCATAAAAATGGCTCTTTAAGCGGAGTGATAATAAGCCGACAATCCAGCTAACCAAGGCACATAATCCAATTGTGACAATAACGGCAAGAAGCAAATACATTTCGGTTGGTTCGAATTTCTTCATCATAATCCCCATTGAATACGCACCAATACCGAAATACATCGCATGCCCGAATGAGACGATCCCAGTGTAACCAAGTAACAAATCATAGCTCATCGCGAATATCGCAAAAATAAACACTTGAGTTAATAGAATCAAGAGACTTCGTGATTCATAAATAAACGGAAGAATGAAAAGGCCAATCCCACATAAGAGGAGTAGACAGGTTGAGCGATTATTGCGGATCCATTGCATTGAATATCATCCTCTCATTCCAAACAAGCCTTGTGGTTTAAAAATTAAGACAACCGCCATCAGTAACATGTTCGCACCAAGCGCAAGGTCTGGAACATAATAAGCCATGAACGAACCGGAAAGTCCAACCAGAAGCGCTGCCAATATCGAACCAGAGAAATTGCCCATGCCACCGATTACTACGACAATAAAGGCCAAGATGGCAAACTCCATTCCCATATCAGCATGTATCACACCGGAATACGGCCCAAGCAACACACCACTTAATGCAGCCATACCCGCTCCAGCCATAAAGACAAGCATAAACACCCTCTTAATATTAATTCCTAAAGCCTGCACCATTTCTCGGTTCATCACTCCGGCACGTACCACTAAACCGACCTTTGTATGTTTCAACATATATTGGACTAGCCCGTAAACTAAGAGCCCAATGAAGATAATAAATAAGCGATATTTGATAATGACGACTCCACCAACCTCCCAACTTCCTGCCAAATAATCTGGTGGGGCTGCAGAAATTTGATTTGGTCCCCAAACAACCTTGAGCATCTCTGATAAGACAAGCATCAACCCGAGTGTAATCAAAATTTGTTGGACATGATTCCCGTATACCGGCTTGATAATCCACTTTTCAGTGATAATGCCAAGCAAACAGCCTGTTAAAATCGCGCCAACAATGCCGAACAGAAAACTATCTGTTTCAGCGTAAATCCAAATTCCGCTGTACGCTCCCCAAGCAAACAAACCACCATGAGCAAAATTTAGAACATCCATTAGGCCAAAAATAAGCGTTAACCCTGCAGCCAGTAAAAAAACCAACATCCCTGTCGCTAATCCATTTAAGGTAAGATTGACTAATACCTCCATTGCTTTTTCCTCCTTTCTTAGGCAATTCCGAGGTATTTACGTCGTAGTTGTTCATCTTCTTTTAGTAGGGACATTCTCCCGTCTAGTACCGTTCGTCCATCATCGATAATATAAAAATGGTCGCCAATACCACTTGCCATCATGTAATTTTGCTCAACAAGAATAATCGTTGTTTTTTCTTTAATTTGCATAATCGATTCCATTACTTTTTCTACAACAATCGGTGCCAAACCCTTGCTTGGCTCATCAATGAGGAGTAGATCATTTTCGTTTACATAGGCCCGGGCGATTGACAGCATTTGCTTCTGACCACCACTTAATAGCCCACCTTGCTTTTTCCAAAATCTTTTTAAATCAGGAAACAACTCTAATATTGAAAAAAGGCGCTCTTTTGTTTGCTCATTATCATGCCTCATCGCCACCTTCATATTTTCTTCCACAGTAAGCTCCGCAAATATGCCTTGGTCCTCTGGAACATATCCAATCCCTTTTTGAGCTATTACATAGGTAGGCAACGCTTTGATAGGTTTATTTTTATATAATATAGAGCCATTTCTTGCAGCATTTAAGCCCATGATCGTTCTAAGGGTCGTCGTTTTCCCGGCGCCATTTCTCCCCAATAAAACCGTTACTTCCCCTTGCTTCACTTCAATGGAAACACCCTGTAAGATATGAAATTGTCCGATATACGTTTCTACATCTTCAAGCTTTAAGAGGACGCTCATGAGTATAAACCTCCTAAATAGGCTGATTGCACTGTTTCATTTTCAATAATTTCCTGTGGGGTTCCATCGGCTAGCAACTGACCATTGAATAACACCATAACGGAGTCAGATAGTTCCATAATCATATCGATTTTGTGCTCAATTAGTACGATTGTTCTGTTACCCTGTTCCTTTATTTTCTTGATGACCGCCAAAATGGCAGGTACTTCTTCTAGTGACATTCCTGCAGTTGGCTCATCAAGGAGCAGTACTTTCGTATTTAACGCGAGAAGCATCGCTATTTCCAGCTTCCTTTTTTCACCATGTGCCAAGTTCCTGGCTATGGCTTCCTTTTTTTCTGACAGCAAAACCAATTCAAGCCATTGTAGTGCTTGTTCTTCAAAATGGGGAAATTTTTTATAAGATTGAAACATGTTGTAACGTACTTTTCCCTGTGATTGAACAGCAAGTCGAACATTTTCCAGTACTGTAAGGTTCGGAAACACATTGGTGATTTGAAAGGAACGGCCGATACCAAGTCGTGTTCTTGCTGTAGGAGAAAGCTTAGTGATATCCTGACCTTGATAATAAATTTTCCCCTTTGTTGGTTGGAGTTGTCCGCTTAACAAGTTAAACAACGTCGTTTTTCCAGCACCATTTGGACCGATGATAGATTTGAATTGATGTTGCATTACCTTAATGCTGACACCATCAACCGCTGTATGGCCACCAAATGTAATCGTTAGATTATCCGTTTCGATTATCGTATCCAGAGTCATTCACCACCTTTTCGGATATAGACAATGAACCTCGGACGCTTAAGCGACCGAAGTTCATTCAGCATAGAATAGGCTAGGTTATTTATTTCTAATTGGTGGTTCCGTTTCGTCAGGTGATAACTCACGAATTAACACAGGCACTGGGTAAGGAACGCCTTCTTTCTTTTCTAATTTGATAGCATATAATGTTTGAAGTGCCTGGTGATCTTCACCACGGAAGGTCATCTTACCTTTAGGCGTATCAAAACTCATTCCCTCCATCGTTTTAATCAACTTATCAGAATCAGTATTGCCCTCTGTTTTCTTTAATGCTTCTACGATAGAGATAGCTGCACTCATTCCACCTGGTGTGAAAAGATCAGGAACATCACCATCAAAGCGTTTTTTATGCTCATCTACAAGCCATTTGTTGATATCATTTTTCGGCAGGTCATGGTAATAAACAGTGAAGCCTTCCATGCCAATTAACGGTTCCATTGTCGCCAGTGCAGCAATATCAGGAGCACCAGTTGAAATTTTAATCCCTTTTTCCTGAACCTTCATATCCGCAATTTGATTCCAAGGAGAATTTGCACCAGCCCAAACAACAAATAAGTAATCTGGCTTAGCATCAATTACTTTTTGGATATTAGAGGTGAAATCAGTTGCTGCTGGATCGGCATATTCTTCATGAACAATTTCAGCGCCAAGTTTGACTGCCGCTTCTTTAAACGCTGCTACACCATCACGCCCAAAAGAGTAGTCAGGAGCAAGCGTGGCAATTTTCACACCTTTTTTTGCAATAGCTGCAGCACCTGCAACTGCATCTTGTGAAGAATTTCGGGCTGTTCGGAAAATATATGGATTATACTCCGAGCCAGTAATGCTATCAGCGGCAGCAGGTTCGACAATCATAATTTTTTCATATTCTTCAGCAAGCGGGAGAACAGCAAGTGTATCCCCTGAACTTGATGAACCGACTAGAAAATCAACCTTATCTTCTTCTAAAAGCTTCGTAGCCTTTTGTACAGCTACTTCTGGTTTTGTTTCAGTATCTTCTGTAATAAATTTAATTTTGTGTCCAGCAACCTCCATTGTTCCATCTGTTGCATAATCAAGACCTAATTCAAAGCCTCTTAGCGTTTGTTTTCCGTATGACTCCAATCCACCTGTTAATGATGCAAGAACACCAATCTTGATTGGGGCCTTTTCTTTATCCGAATCATTGGCATCACTTCCAGTCTTATTAGAGCTACAGGCACTGGTGAAAATCATTAATACGGCTAGTACACTGATAATTAGCAGATTACGGGAACTTGCTTTCAATTGGCTCTTCCCCCTTGGATTTTTAGTTCGTCTTAGCATCAATCATTGCTGTAAGGCTATCATATAGTGGGCGAGTTACAATTCAGTTACATGAACGAATATTTTTTTATGATGAAACCAAACTAATGGAGTATGAAAAATACCAGTTGGAGGGAGTAAACATAATATGCAAAATCAACAACCAGGACAAACTCATATAAATATGCACACGGGGACTGTGCCGCCACAATTGAATCACGGCGGACATGAGGTAATGGATGTACATGCGGTTCTTTCAGGGACAATCGGAGCCCTTAATCAATATTCATTATTACGGAAATATGTGAAGGATCCTGAGCTGATCGATATAATTGATCGCCAATATCAATTCACGCAAAATGAATACAATATTACCTTAGATTGCTTCAAATCTGGGCAAAACCCTGCTCAGGAAACGCAAAGCTATCAAATGAGACAAAATAACGATTTTATTTACGGCTTAACACCAACACAACCGAAAAAGCCGATTCAATCTGAAATGGAAATGTCGGAGGAAATTGTTGCTGGCTGCCTGCTGTCAACCTGCAAAAATAATGCAGCTGCTAAAACGATGGCTGCTTGTGAAACAACTAATCCAGTTGTACGCCGCGTTCTTGCCGACTCTATTCCAAACTGTGTCGAAATGGCTTATGAATTATCGATTTATCAAAATAAGCATCATAGCTACCAAGTACCACAGTTCTCCGAGCAGGATATGACCCAAATTATCAATTCCTTCGCACCTGCTCAAGGTTCATCCCAAATCCAGCAAAATACAGGAACAGGCGGCTTTGGAATTTCAAATTACCAAAATAATAATATGCATTAGCATAACGGAGGCTGTTAATCCCAACAGCCTCCTAATTACTATCTGCAGCTACTATCATTTCATAGATGTGCACAGTTGCTTCCATTGGCGTCACACCAAGCTCCCGTTCTAGTATCTCGCAGCATTTTTTATACCATTTAATCGCTTGAGGACGATTATTTTTCCGAAAATAACTATACATTAATAACCGATAGGCTTCCTCCCAAGTTCGTTCCTTGCTGATGATTTTCAAACACCATTCAATCGCAGAATCATAATCCTCATTTCGAACACATACTTGTGCCAACTTTTCTGCTCCACGTAAAAAATAATCAAGTAGACGCTCACGTTCCTGGATACACCAATCCTCATAAAGTCGATCTGGCAAATAATCTCCTGAATAGGAATCAAGTCCTCTTCGCAAATAATTGATTGCCTTATCTACATCCTTTTCTTCCATGCCGATTAGCATGTATTGTTCGAAGGACACCTTATCAATCTCTAGTCCTGCATTCGGGTTTATTCCATAGGAAGCCCCTTCACGTAAAATAAAAAAGGAATTAGCTCGTGCTTTACGATTTGGCTCAAGCACGTGGTTTAAAGCATTTAGGGCAACTTTAAAATCACGAGCTGCATTTGCCTCAGTCTGCTCCGGCCACAGGATTTGGTAGATTTCTTCCTTAGGAATGAGTTTATGCCTATTTGTAATAAACAGCTGAAACAGTTCCTTCGCCTTGCCTCTTTGCCAGCTTCGTCCCTCGACCTCTTTTTCGCCAAGCCAAACTCGAAATTGACCAAGTGTTTTGACACGGAGCGAATAGCCAGGATGAGACTCGATACGGATTAATTTCAAGTCTTTTAGAAGTCTTGAAACATAAGGAGATGGAATTTGCAGCTTTTGAGCCTCGATTAATAACGGGGCATATACTTGCAAGTCAGTTGGTCCAAACAACGTGCGCTTCGATAAGAAAAACTGATAGCGCCCATACTCTAGTTTCTGCAAAAATGTTGAAAAATGTTGACTGAAACTTTTTGAATTCCCCACTTGAAAGTGAGAAAACGCCAGCCAAAACTGACAAAGCATCTGTCCATAATCATCACCACATTCCACAAACATCCCATTGGCATCCTCAAAATTCACTAGTGCTTCGGCAGAACTCCCACTATAGAAATTAGCAATTCCAAGGCTTAATGTTATCAGGGCTGACAGCCAATGGTCCTTCACTCTTTCCGTTTCTAATAGTGCTAGTTTTCCAGCCTCAAGTGCTCGTTGGTATTCGCCCTTTGTCCCATATAAATAACATAGCCCCATCAAGCTTTCAGCTTTTCCTTTTTCGACACGGAGATTCCCCATAATTTCTAATGCCGTTTCATAACAATTGATGGCCAGATCTGAATCATAGCGATTAATCAATTGAACAGCATGGCCCATCCGAATCCAGCCACAGGCTTCCACAAAAGGGGCCTTTAGTTTTAAGCCATGGTGAATTCCTTCCTCCGCTAATTCCTTGGCTAGTTCACCTTCGCCTGTGAAAGCAGCAATAAGCGATAGCAGCAATTCCGTTTCCCGATGGGACTGTGGCAGACTAGATTTCGCAATTTGTTCAGGAGTTCTGTTTGAAAATAGGAGTTGCTTAGCTCTGTTGAACTTTCCTGTCCGCAAGGATAATCTAGCTTCGAGCGAGGTGCTATCAAGCGGAACATTTAATTGCTTCGCACGATTTAGCCATTTTTCAGCCTTCTGTCCTTGCCCCAAATTGATTAAATTTTCTGCAAGAAGTTGATAAAGACTAGCTATTTGTGCTTTTGATTGCTGCTCATCTCGCTCCAGCAACTCGATTGCCTGATATAGCAGGCGCTCTGCTAGATTAGGCTGAATCGTATCCAAATAGATTCGTGCCTTACCTTCCAACGCTTTGCTTTTTCCAATATGATCTTGCTTTTGTTCGGCTATTTCTATGGCTTGTTGATAACATTCCTCGGCCTGCTTATAACTTGAGCGATATCGGTATATTTCCCCCTCTAATAACCATAGATAACAACTAGTGTTCTTATGGTACACTGGGATTTTTGTCAGTCGCTCTAATAGTCCTTCTAGTTTGCCATTTTCTAGCAATCTTACCCCATGCTCCTTGAGCAAATCAGCAATCGATTCGGACTTGTTTATCTTTTCATAATGATACAATGCTTCCTCCAACATGCTGTTTTCCTGAAAAAATCGTGCAGCCCGTTCGTGCAAACCATAAACTGTCTCATCTGAGTTTGCACGAAGCTGCTTTTCTAAGAATTCTCGAAACAAAGCATGATAACGATAGTCCTGTTCAGAAATC
Organism: Bacillus sp. DNRA2; assembly: GCF_012843265.1. Lineage (GTDB taxonomy): Bacteria > Bacillota > Bacilli > Bacillales > Cytobacillaceae > Bacillus_BU. The sequence continues at coordinate 109,535 of NZ_JABAIT010000011.1, forward strand.
TTTTGTATAAATAGGTTCTTTGCAGTTAGCTGTTCAAGCAATTGTTTGGAATGTCTGGCTCTAAGAATCGCATTACAAAGCTCTTCATTCATTTCTACCAAAATCGAGGTTTGTTCAAGAAAACTCTGTATTTCTGGTTCTTGCTTGGCAAATACCTCCATCGCTAGATATTGAAACAACTCTTTTAATGACTGTGAATGTTCATGTATCCCACTTCTTAAGTGTTGATAATTGTCTGTTTGTCCCGCAATCATCCCTAAGGCAATCACCCAGCCTTCAGTGAGTTGATAGATTTGTTCTAACTCAGCTAGCGGCAGCGTCATTGAATATATTTCATTTAAGAGCAGCTCAACTTCATCTTTTGTTAACATTAGGTCTGCCTTTGTAATTTCCAAAACGAGCTGATTTGCTTTCATTCTCGTAATTGGCTTCCAGGTTGGTCGACTTCGTGATATTACAATTAAATGCAAATTTGTCGGAATATGCTCGAGCAATAGTTCCATCCATCTGTTTACATTATAAGAATGTTCAATTTGTTGAAAATCATCTAAAACCAACACTAGCTCCTCACCGATTGCTAAAACTTCATTAATGAAAATTGAGCAAAGTGTATTCAACTCCTGTTCGCGGATATAACGATCCATTTCCTTTATATACGCTTCTAGTTCGACGCCAAACTTTGGAAAACTTGTCCGTATCGCTGCGACTAAATAGGTCAAAAACGGTTGTATATCATCATCCATTGCCGAAATGGAATACCATGAGCAGCTACATTGTTCATCGACTACATATAAAGCCATCGCTGTGCTTTTACCATAGCCTGCTCCGGCATGAATGAGCGTTAACGGATGTCGGATAATCGTTTTTAATTTTCTCGTTAGTTTTGCGCGACGTAAGTCAGTATGTTTAGTTGCAGGTATCATGAGTTTTGTTTGGATGAGTGGAATTGAATTCAATTCTAATCCCTCTTTCATTTTTCAGAATCTTCCTTCACTTTATCATGTCCCCTGTAAAAATATGGTCGAAAAAAGAGTCAGGATTATGTCGTATTACGAAATAATCCTGACTCTTTTTATCAAGTATGTTGATTTCCGCTCCAAATAACAAAGCTTTTAACGCTAAAATACTTTTAAAATTTTACGGCGACTTCGTTTAGAGGCCAGTAGCATAGATCTACCTTTCCAACCACTTGGTCAATGGAGATAAACCCAAAGTGGCGACTATCCCAACTCCCCAATCTGTTATCACCTAATACGAATAACTTTCCGTCCGGAACTTTTTTCTCTCCAGTAATTTCCAATAACGTAAAATCACCAGTGAGCCGCCCGCCGATTGCCTGACTACGATAAATATCTAAGAAAGGCTCTGAAATTTTCTCGCTATTAATATAGAGATGATCATCTTTATACTCAATTTCATCGCCCGGCAATCCGACTATTCGTTTAACATAGTCCTCAGTTTTATTAGCATGAAAAACAATTACATCGAAATGATCAAAATCGCCAATCTGATAACCAATTTTATTAACAACCAGCTTATTCCCATCCTCGAGTGTTGGCTTCATTGACTCGCCTTCTACTACATAGTTAGAGAAGAAAAAAGTCCGGATGAAGGCAAAAATCATGATTCCGACTACTAGTGCTTTAAGCCATTCAATGCTTTCTTGCTTTAATTCTTCCTTCACGACATCTCCTCCTCTATTACCCTCGAAAGATTTTGTTTTTATCCACGACTATGTTCACGTTTAATGCCCTTATTCAATCGGATTTCGATCCGTTTTCCGACAAACCATAGCAAAAATATCACAATCGTTACAATGATTGTCCGTATTGGCTGAGTAATCAGTGCATTGAGGTCATATCCTACAAAGCTTATTGTGAAAATCATTACCATTTTTCCGGCAATAACGGCCAGCAAGTATTGAGCAATACTGACATTTGATAGCCCAGCAACAATATTTACAACCGCTGATGGTGTAAACGGAAAACACAATAATAGGAAAATCGGGCCAAATCCGTGCTGCTCCACCCATTTCATTAATTTTTCCACTGCAGGATGCCGATGTAAAAAATGCAAAAATTTTTGTTGACCAAACTTCCTAAAAAACAAAAATACTAATACAGCCCCACAGCATGCTCCAACCCAGGAAAACAGGAATCCCAGCCACAATCCAAACGCATTGGCATTTGCCATCACAAACAAAAATAATGGCAAAAATGGAAGGAAAGCTTCCAACATCGGAAGTAAAATTCCTGGTAGTGGTCCTAGCAATCGATATTCATTGATTAACGTCATAATATTTTCGATCGTAAACCATTCTTTTAATGTATCAAAGTCCATTCGATGCCTCTCCTTGATTACAACAACTCAAATAGGGAGGTTGGCAATATCTACCGATTGCATCCCTCAATAAATCTATTCTACACTTTTTTCTATTAAATAAAAATTTTGATCACAGCAATTACTTCTTTAGAAAATTATAAATTGCCTGATTATTTTTTTCGAAATCTAGCCGCAACACAGCACCTACTCCACTAATGCTCTGATCCTCGTAGCCACCATCAACCGGTATCCTTAATGTTTCAATTTTTTCTTTTTTCCTCATATAATCTGTTGTAATCGAGATCATATTCCCTGTTGATAAATTTGTACTAATATATGGTTGTACTACTCCAATCAGCTTTGGCAACTTTGGAATCGTCTCCAACGAAGCAAATTGATTTGCCAAGGCATTCACTACCTTTTGTTGGCGCTGTACCCTACCAAAATCACCGATTGCATCGTGGCGGAATCTCACATAGTTCAACAAATGCTTTCCATCCATCATTTGCTCGCCAGGCTCTAGCTTAACATCGATGTATTCTTCCATACGCTTTTCAACATTTATCTTAACTCCCTCAGGAAATGCCTCATCAATCACATGTATGAACCCCTGGAAATCAACAATTGAATAATATTGTACGTCCAAATCAAAGTTTTCTTTTATCGTTTTTCGTAATAGCTCTGGGCCGCCATAGGCAAATGCGGTATTAATTTTATTTTTTCCATGTCCAGGAATATCCACATACGTATCCCTCATAATTGAGATCAATTTAAACGTTTTTTTATCTGGATGATAGTTCACAACCATAATCGTATCGGAACGTGAAGTCTCTTTTTCGCGAGCATCACTACCGATTAGCAAAATATTCGTACCACCAAACTGATCTACCTTCCCGTTAAAATGATACGTTTTCTGCTCTCCTTCGCCCTTGCCCTTGGAAACTAGCAAACCCTGTTTGTATTGATAGTAGGAATAAACCGTTATTCCCAGTATCAAAGCAAATAAAAGATTGAAGGTGATCTTCCACTTTTTCTTCAATCTTAATTTTCTCCTCTTTGTCTTCTCTGCTCTCATCATCCTAGCCCTTTCATTTTTTTATCAATATGACTTCTTTTATCCTACATCAGGTTTCCTATTTTTTGGAGAATTTTTTTAGTCGAAAAATAAATAATGAGAGTATCTTGATTTGAATGATGTTTTTCAGTAAAATAAAAAACGAACAAATGTTCTATTTTTTCGAAAGAAGGATGGGATATGACTAGAATTCCTGAACAAGAGCGGGACTTGATGGAGAAGGCTATTTATTTACCAATGGTGATAACTGTGTTAAACCGCGATTTAAACGTCATTGATAAAAGCCCATTTAAGCTTAAAAAACCCTACTCCGTATTAGTTGAGGAAACATTAAAGGTGATTCAAAGGGAGTTAGCTGAGGTCAAACGAACAATGAAGCAAGAGCAGCTAAAGGTTGAAGAAATCCACCGCGACGAAGCGTTCACGATGTTTATGTTCCTTTATAAAGGCTATGAGGAGCATCATAATTATTTCAATCCGCGCATTCGCAACAAGGTACAAGAGCTACTGGAGTATTATTTATATCGCCGCCACCTAGACAGCACCCCAAATTGAGGATGACTTTGAGTCATCCTCAATTATCATGTGGAGCTCTTCTTCATGATTACCGATAATCGGGATCATGCCGTTGTTTTAATTTTATTTGTAAATGGGAAGTTCGTTCTAATTGAGTAATAAAAGAACTATGTGACATTGGAATGATATGGGTTGAATGATTTCTGAAGAGCACACGTGTGCTATCGGATTCTTCACGTTTATGATCTATAACATGTTCAAGAGATATCCAAGTGCAATCATGGCTAGTAGGCGAAGATGTTGGCATGAAGAGAATTTTGTAGGTGGGATCAATTGTAATTGGAACTTTCTTATTATAGCGAGTTACTTGCTTAGTCCCAGTCACTCTGCCTTGAAAGCTAGAGCCAAAGTATTTGCAGCTTTTGTCAACAATCACTGTCGGTCGATCGGGGGCAATAAATTCATCCTGAAGTTCAAAAACCTCTGAATAGACCTTTTTTCCTCGCTTAACTGGCCTAATCAGCATCGTAAAACGATTAATTTCGTATTCCTCAATCCATGTTTTGTCTTGATTCAATTGCATTCATCTCCTTATAATAAAATCTAAAATTATCATAGCATAACGTTTCCCTAATAAGAGAAATTTTATCAAAATTGCTAATTTATTCATAAATTGGGTAAATAATAATTCTAATTTTCTAAATATTTTATTGATTCTTTTATTGAAACTCCATATAATAGTAAAAAGGTTGCAGGGGTGATTACGATGAAAGAGAGATCTTATTCAGAGTTAATGAAGTCCGGTGCCATGAATAGACAAAAGTCTAGCGAGTCCTTTGTTTTGGAGTTATACATTGAGATGTTACTGTCAGAGGTGCTTTTAACTTCGAAAAAAGAAAAACTGTTAACCCTTATCGATCAGGCCATTGATGACCGCAACCAGGAAGCATTCGTTCATTTATCAACACAGTATCGAGAACTTAATAAACAATTTGGTAGTTAAACCATAAAACAAAACCCCTGCTTCCACAGGGGTTTTGTTTTGTTTTGTTATTGATTTTGATTATGTTGCTTAATTTCGTATTCCTCGAGACGCGAAATCCGCTCTAGCATCGTCGGATGACCGTAACGGAAAATTTTCACCAGTAGGGGCGGATTGACCTGGCTAAGCCCGGCTCTTGTAAGTTCCTGGAACGAATCAATCGCAGCCTCAGGATTTTGCGTCATTTCAATGGCATAACGGTCCGCTCGTGTTTCTTGATAGCGCGATACCAAATTACTTAATGGGCTGGCAGCAAACATGAGCATCGACAGAACCATTAAGAAAAATGGGAGTGAACGAACATCATGAACAGCCTCAATTTTTAGCGCTTTGCCATACTTCGGAATAGCCCAATTCATAATCCGGTAAACGATATATAAGCCGGCTAGACTAAGCAAAAGATACCCAGCTATACCGATATAAATATGCTTCTCGACGTAATGTGCCATTTCATGAGCCATAATAAATAAAATTTGATTATCATCAAGACGTTTTAATGTCGTATCCCACAACACAATCCGCGAATTGCCACCAATCCCAGTAACGTATGCATTGAGAGCGTTCGTTTTTTCCGCCATATTCACTTCAAAAACATGCTCTGCAGGAATATTGGCTTTGTCGGCCAAAGCAAGAATTTTCGCTTCCAGTTCCTTATCCTTTAATGGGTAAAAATCATTATAAAGCGGATCGATAACAACCGGTTGCAAAAACATTAAAAACAAGGTAAATGGCACGGATAAGCACCAGGCATAAAGCCACCAACGCTTGGCACTCTTTTTCATCAACCAATACAAAACGACAACAATCACAAACATCGTTAAATAGTTAATCCAAAAATCAATCAACTCATCCTTCATCCAACCTACAAACGTTTGCGTCGAAATATTATATGTTTTCGAGAGTGAAAAACTGATATATCCTAGTGGGAACGTCGCAGCGTAGGCAAACAGAGACAGCCAAAATAGATAAATCGCTGTTCGCAAAGCTTGATATTTCGAAGAGTTGTCCGACCAGCTTTTAAAAGCTTTCGATAACCCAACCACTAAAATTAAAAAGTAAATAAGCCATTCAAGTGGCGTTGACAAGAAAAATAATAAGTTCCTTGTTCGCGAATATTCCTCGGTAAGCATTAATTCCCTGCCATTTAAAAAGGTGGCCGGGTCTGCTTTCGTTCCTCCAAATTCAAACGGCAAGCTTGTATCTGCAATATAAAACAGATATAAATAGACCAGCAATCCATAAACAGCATATAATAATACGGCAAAAACGCCCAGTTTTCGTGCCATTCGCTGTCCTCCTTTTTGTACAATCTCTCATTATTATGTTTAGTTAAAATCGGATAAATTAGAACATAAAAAGAACCCGCACAATCAAACGAGTTCTTTCTGTAATAGCTAAATTGTCAAAAGAAATACGAGTAGACTGTTAGGACTGCAATGGAGCCGAGCACGACGATGATTACATTCGCACCAACCCAGGCGATAAGAAAAGCTGCAGCCGCTCCCAGTATTCCATACCAAATATCTTCCTGAATCAAGAGAATACCTGGAAATATTAGTGCACCCAAAGTAGCGTATGGAACATTCCGCAGCACACCTTGAATAAATGGAGGTAATTGCTTACCTTTAAATAAAACAAACGGAAGCATCCGAGGAATATACGTAACCACCCCCATACCGATAATCATCCAGAATATTGTGCTATTCAAGGCCTCTCCCTCCTTGACTTAGCTTAATGCTGTTGATTACTTCAATCATCACTGCTGAAAGAAGCGTAGATGTCACGATGGACCAGCCTGTTGATAGCCATTCCCCCATTGTAAAAATCGTGTTAAAGCTCGCTGCAATGACTGCAAGCAATATAACCTTAACGCTTTTCTTTAAAGATGGTACTAATAGCCCCACGAACATCGCATAAAGTGCAACAGACATGCTTTCCTGGAGTGTCTCAGGTAAAGCGGCGCCAATTACGTATCCTACTCCGGAGTTAATCCCCCAGCTTAAATAGGCAACAATCCCAAGTCCGCACATATACCCCGTTGTCACCGTACCCTGATTAGTTGCTGCAACAGAAAAAGTCTCATCGGTAATTCCGAATGCGTAAACCAACTTTTTACTTGTTCGATCCATTTCAGCCATTTCATTGAGTGAAGCTGACATGAGGAAATGGCGGATGTTCACGATAAAAGTCGTTAAAATTATTTCAAATGCGCCTGTGCCGAGCGAGATTAAGTTTAACGCTATGTATTGTGATGCCCCAGCATACACAAAAAAACTCATCAATAAAGTTTCAACTAATGTTAATCCGGTAGTTTTCGCCAGCAATCCGAATGTTAAAGCAATAGGAAAATAGCCGATTGCAATGCTAAGGCCCGCTTGTATGCCCTTTTTAAATTCAGTTAAAGGTCTATTCATCACCAATTCTGCCATCTTTGCTTTTCCACCTTCTTTATATACCAAAATACTAAATTTTAATAATGAATGCAGCATACAACTATGTGTTGCATTGTATAATATTATATACAATTTTTCCCTAGCTCTGTCCAGTAAAAGATTTGATACACTTTGAAATTTAGTAATAATGAAAACTATCAAAAAATATTGACAGATAAAAAATGTTCTGATAAATTATTTTCAAATAACAAATTCAATGACGAGAAGAGTAAGTTAGGATCGCTGTTCCAAAGAGAGTCGACATGTGGTGAAAGTCGATGTTCAGTACCTTTCTGAAAATCATCTCTGAGATGCAAAGCTGAAGCTAGTAAGCTTTGACGGGTTTTCCTCCGTTACACTGGAACACGTATGATGGTACGTTGACTAAGAGCCGCTGATTTTTCGAGGCGGAATTTGGGTGGTAACGCGAGCACAAACTCGTCCCTTGTTATAGGGACGAGTTTTTTTATTTTTCTTAAAAAACAAAAAAGGAGCGATTGGTATGAAAAAATTTGACAGTTTGTTTATCGGTTTAATGTTATTTTCGATGTTTTTTGGGGCTGGTAACTTGATTTTTCCACCATTTTTAGGGGCACAATCAGGTACTTCGTTTTGGCTCGCAATGGCTGGTTTTATTTTAACAGGAGTTGGACTGCCATTAGCAGTGTTATTAGCGATCTCGCTTGTCAAAGGTGGAATCAACGAGATTGGCAACCGCGTCCATCCGGTGTTTAGTACGGTGTTTATGGTGATTGTTTATTTATCAATTGGACCATTTTTAGCAATCCCTCGGAATGCAAACGTTGCTTTTGAAATGGGGATTGTTCCATTTGTAAATCCAGCTTGGAATTCAACCTTGGTTTTATTATTATTTTCGGCTGCATTTTTCTTACTCGTATATGTTATAAGCCTGAATCCAGCGAAAATGGAAAAATACATGGGACGGTGGATCACTCCGACGTTAGTGTTGGCAATGATTGTTTTATGTGTAATTGGATTTGTGAAATTGGATGGCCCACTTGAGGCTCCGGTTGGTGAGTATCAAACAGGAGCTTTTTTCAAAGGATTTCTCGAGGGTTATAACACAATGGATGCACTCGCCTCGTTAGCGTTTGGAATTGTCATTTTAACCGCCGTTAAGCAAAAAGGAGTTCGTGATGATAAGCTGTTAACGCGCTTTACGCTTAATGCTGCCCTTGTTGCAGGGGTACTATTGACAGTGGTTTACGTTAGCATCGGTTGGATGGGTGGAAAGATGGCTGTAAATGGAAGTTTTGAAGGTGGGACACAAATTCTTGCTTCTGCTGCTACATTATTGCTCGGTAAGAGCGGAACTGCCTTACTAGGATTTATTTTCACCTTGGCATGTTTTACAACAGTGGTAGGACTAACAACTGCTTGCGGTCAATATTTTTCTAATTTGTTACCGAAACTGAGCTATCGCCAAGTTGTTTTAGTCGTGACTTTAATTGGATTTACGCTTTCCAATTTAGGTTTGAGTCAGATTCTAAAAGTATCCGTTCCATTTTTGGTAACTGCATATCCACTGACCATTGTCTTAATTGCATTGACTTTCTTTAATCGCTATTTTAAGAATTCCAGATTAGTATATGGAAGTGCAATGTTATTTACAGGTGTGTTCGCTGTTCTAGGCGGTTTAGCCGCAACTGGTATGAACCTCGGTGCTTTGCAAGGTTTAAGAGACAGCCTCCCATTTTCTTCAGTTGGACTAGAGTGGTTAGCTCCGGCTGTTGCCGGCACCTTCATCGGCCTAGTCTTAAGTAACCTTGGCATAGGTGAAGAGCAAAATAAAAAAAAATCATCAACCTACGCTGAAACGCGTTAAAGCATTGGGGGACAGTCCCCCAATGCTTTAACGCGTTAGCCGATGATTATTTTTTCTTCGACATATTTGTATGGTGGTTTTTGATTTACTTTCGCCAGTGCAAATGCAACAGTAAGAGGTCCGACTCTTCCGATAAACATTAGAATGGTGATAATAAGTTTTCCAATTATACTTAGCTCCGGTGTTAAGCCCATCGACATCCCTACAGTGGCGAAGGCGGAGATCACTTCAAATAGTAGAACATTTAACGGTGCTTTTTCAGTTATTGTCAAGATAAATAAAGTTAGAAAAATGACAGCTGTAGAGTACAAAGTAATAGAGAATGCCCGAAAGACAATTTCCTTTGGAATCCGTTTTTCTAATATGTTTACATCTTCTCTCCCGCGTATCAAACTCCAAACAGCTAATATGATAACAAAAAAGGTTGTCACTTTAATACCGCCAGCTGTTCCACCAGACCCGCCTCCAATGAACATAAGCAGCATAGTGACAAATTGTGAACTTAAGGTCAATTCTCCCATATTTAAGCTATTAAAGCCTGCTGTCCTAGGTACAACACCATGAAAAAATGCATTTAATAATTTCTCACTAAGCGACAGACTCCCTAATGTTCCAGGATTACTGTATTCTAACAAAAAAATAGCCCCTGTCCCAACTACGACAAGAATAGTAGTCATCATAAGGACCAATTTTGAATGCAATGTTAAGTGTGTCAATGATTTCTTCCTTATTAAATCCAAAATTACTGTATAGCCAATTCCACCGATTATTATAAGAGAGCTTAGTGTCATCAAAATTGTTACATCATCTGAGTATTCCGTCATGCTTCGAAAATCACCCATGATATCGATCCCAGCATTGTTAAATGCGGAGATGGAATGAAAAACTCCTAAATAAATAGCTTTCCCTATGCCAAAGTCGTTTGCCCAACAAATCGCTAAGATGATTGCACCAATTCCCTCTATTATGAAGGTGAATCCTAACACAAACTTAACAAGGCGGACCATACCTTCCAAGGAAAGCTGATTTAAAGATTCCTGTATCATCAATCTGTTTTTAAACCCGATATTCTTCCCTAAAAACAATGCAATAAGAATCCCAAATGTCATAAATCCAAGTCCACCGACTTGGATTAATCCCAACATCACGATTTGTCCAAACAATGTGAAGGTCGTTTCTGTATCGACAACGACTAGACCCGTTACACAAACAGCAGTGGTAGCTTCAAATAAAGCATCGACAAAATCTAAATGGTGTCGGTCTTTCGTAGCAAAAGGCAGCATTAACAACAGTGTGCCAAGTCCTATCAAACATAAAAACCCAATTGACAAAGTTTGAGCTGGATTGAATCTGATTAATTTCCCAGTATTTTTGAATAATTTCCCCATACAAATTTCCCCTGACATCAACATCGGAATTTTTTAGCAAATACACCTTTTCTTTTTCACACCAAGTTTCGCTTTTTCTTCAACTTTTTTAATATAGTCAGTTGCATAGGGAACTTTGCAAGCAGTTTGACCAACATCTACATATACTTTACCAATTTGCTCGGCGACTTTCGTTGCTTCCTCATGAAGCGGAATAACAAAGGAGCCCACGCAGATCACAAACATGTTCATGTTGTAACGGACTCGATTCTTTTCTTCATGAATCGTGCCTGCGATAACCTCCAACAAATTCCTAATTTCTGCTAAATCAAGCTTTTCATCTGAAGTAATTGAAAGATAATTTGCATATGTGCTCCAGCCGCAGCAGGCAATCATTTCTTCTTTAGAATACATCCATTCCCGAGCCAGCTCAAGGGCATATTCACTTTCAGCAGCCACACCAGCAACAGTATATTCAGCAAGTAAGTACCAATAGGCTCTTTGAACCCAATTTTGAAGATCAGCTTTCGTCATTAATTTAGGATTTATTGATAGACCAGCTAAATACATGGCATCTGAATTTCCTGTTTCAAACAATTTCAGTGCCAAGTCATGGTCCTTTTTTACATGTTTTACAAGTTTCTTTAAATCACTGATTTTCACACCAAAGAATGGCTCCCTCGCCCCGTGATGAACAAGTGTGTTCTTCGTTTGCGCTGACCCCAACTCTTCCAGTCTCAACATCATTTCCTTTAAAGTCATTTCACAACACCTCTTTTCAATGTCTCTAAACTTTCGCTTCGTAAATATCCTATCCTTATTTTTTCTTCAACCTTTTCCAAAAACCTTTATTTTCATTCAAAGCCGATAATCGTAATTGCATTTGAAAATTTGGTTTGGCGGAATGTGACTAGTTCTAATTGAAAAAACTAATGAAAACCTAACAAGAAAGTTGTGTGCACATGAAAAAGTACATATCAGTTTTGGGGATTTTGATTATCTGCATATCAAATGTTTCAGTTGGACATGCAGCTACGCCTTCTCTTCTAATTGCCTTTGAAAAGGAAGGATTTCTTTGGATTGAAATGAATGGTAAGCAAGAAAAAATCACGACAGAAAGAGCTGAATTCTCCTATCCTCCGCAGTGGTCTTATGACGGTCAATGGCTCTTATACCAGAAACTATCGACCGAAACACCCAATCCTAATATGGAAAAACAAAATGAGTTATGGGTTTACAATCTTAAGAAGAAACAACACAAGAAAATCTTTTATAATGGAGAAAATCCTAAGTGGTCACCCACTCAAAATATCGTTGCCTTTACACAACGAGGCGTTTTGAACATTTCTGATTTGGAAAATTTCCATAATATTGCCTTAGGAGTCGATGATTACAGTTGGTTTCCGGACGGCAAATCGTTCATCGCTTCATCTAGCGCCACACTTCGCCCAGATGGCTGGACGAATCCCGTTTTATATAAAATAGCAGTTCCTGAAAAGTTAACAAACACTAACTTAATGAGTGGGCAACGAATTTTTGTTATCCCTAAAGAATTGACCAAAGATAATGTTAAGGTAATGTCTATTAACGTTGGTTCATTTGAATTTTCTCCTGACCAAAAATGGATATCATTTATTGTCAGTCCCACAGCTTCATTATCAATGGATAGCAATATGCTTTGTGTTTTGTCTAGTGATGGGAAACAATTCGATGTGATTGATGAGGTTATTTTACAGCTTGATAATCCGCAATGGGCTCAAACTAAAAACCTGCTTGGCTATATCGCTGGGGGTGGAAGAATTGTGTTTGGATTTAAAAATAAAGATTTGAAAATTACTGAGCTACCTGTATTTATAACAAAAGGGTTTACCCCACCTAATTTCGCTGAAATGGAATTTACATGGGTTGGTGATGATGAAGTTGTCGTTTCTAGGGTAAAAGAAGCCGACTGGTCCAATGATCCGCGAAAGCGACCTAAAGCTTCGTTATACACAATTAATATCAAGAGTGGCAAACAATCAAGAATCACCCAGCCAAATCCTAACTATGAGGATGTCCAACCTCAATATGTTACAGCTACAAACCAAATTACCTGGATGAGAAAGAAAAACACCGCCATTAAAGGAGACCTTTGGATCGCCAATCCAGACGGAAAAAAATCAAAACGCTGGCTAAACCAAATTGGCCACTACGCCATTTTCCCGCATTAAAGCATTGGGGGACAGTCCCCCAATGCTTTAATGCGCTAAATTATTCTTCACACTCTTAATAACCTCCTAATATCAATAGGTGTCAAACATAATTTATGGTAAAATAACCTAATCAGAATATAGGCTATTGGAAGGGGTGTCCCTTTTTGTCAACCCTCAATAAAAGAATGAGTAGTGCCCTATTTGTTAAAGAATATGCTGCAATTTTTAAATGTCCGATTTGCGGCTCTAACATGAATGTTGTTGAGCTAAAAAGTTTAATCTGCCAAAACAACCATACATTTGATTTTACAAAGCAAGGGTATCTTAATTTAATGACACATCAAATCAAAACGAAATATGATAAAGATTTATTTGAAGCACGGCAAAAATTAATCAGTGAGGTAGGTTTTTTCAACCCATTGATTGAAGCCATAATTAGCATCATCAATCGCCATGACACTAGCAATAATTTGATGATGCTCGATACTGGCTGCGGCGAAGGCTCTCACCTCACCAGCATTTGTGAAGGCCTCAATAAAACTGCTATCGGTGTCGGCATCGATATTGCCAAGGAAGGAATTATTGCTGCCGCCAAAAATCACACCAAGCAAATTTGGACAGTTGCGGATTTAGCTAATCCCCCGTTTCAAGCTCAACAATTCGATGTGATTCTTAACATTTTATCTCCTTCTAATTATGCAGAATTTAATCGACTTCTAAAGAATGATGGATTGTTGATTAAAGTTGTTCCGCAAAGCAGCTATTTGCAGGAGTTAAGACAAGCTTTCTACCATGAAACGGATAAAGAAACCTATTCAAACTCAGACACAGTTGAACGCTTTAATGAAAGATTCCAAATACTAGATTCAGCAAGGCTAACTTATTCATTGAACCTAGACAAAGCTTCATTGGAAAGCCTAATTCAGATGACACCACTCACATGGAGTAGTAGTGAAGAGCAAATCCAAGCATTTTTGGCAAAAAACATTTCGGATATCACCATCGATTTAGAAATTCTTATCGGCAAGAAAAATCTATTCACTACATAGAAAGGCATCGGCAAGTAAGCCGATGCCTTTCTTATAATACTCATTTTTTTATTCTAACCAATAACAAAGCCGAGCTTTCCTAATTGTTTTGCTTTTTCCATTCGCTCAAACGCTTGGTCAAACTTCTCCAACGGATACATTTGATCAACAACCGGGCGAATTTCATGTTTTTCAATGAACTGAAGCATTTCCCCATACTCCTCGCCACTGCCCATCGTTGAGCCATAAAGATTAAATTGTCCATAAAAGAAGCTTCGAAGATTTAATTGCAGCTCATCACCGGTGGAAGAACCAAACGTTACAATCGTACCACCCGGGCGAAGCTGTGCAACTGATTTATTAAATGTTGCTGGACCGACACATTCAATCACAAGGTCCATTTTCACACCTTCAAGGGCCACGCTCCAATCCTCATTACTATCAAACGCTTTATCTGCACCAAGCTCCAATGCCTTTTCGCACTTTTCCTTAGAACGTGATGTTACATAAACCGTTGCTCCAGCTGCTTTTGCAAATTGCAATAAAAATGTCGCCACTCCGCTGCCAATACCAGGAATTAAAACATTCATGCCTGACTTTACTTTTCCGCGCGTGAACAAAGCCCGATATGCAGTTAAAGCTGCTAATGATAGAACCCCGGCCTCATCCCAAGTTAAATAGGCTGGCTTTTTCACAGCGTTTTCTGCTGGAACAACAACTTTTTCGGCAAAAGTACCATGAAAAGGTAGCCCTAATATTTCAAAGCCGACTGGAGGCGCATCACTATTTTCCTTCCAGCCCAAGCTTGGATTAATGATCACTTCATCCCCGACTTTAACTCCTTCAACCCCTTCTCCTATTGCATCAACAATACCGGCACCATCTGAACCAATGATTAACGGCGGGTCATTTGGTTGATGACGAACTAAGGTAAACAAATCACGGTGATTCAAGCCCGCAGCTTTAAGTTTAACTCTTACCTCACCAGCTTTAGGCTCAATTTCCTCAAAGTTTCGATATGTAAGTCCTTCAAATCCAGTCTTTCCTTCATGTACAACTGCTCTCATCTAATCACTCCAATGCAATTTCTAGGATAGGAAAAAATACTACAAACAATTATATAATACTTATTACTCTTGTTATCTTTTCTTAGCAAAAATCATTTTATTATTTTCTCCAGTTTGTAATATTTCGTTCATATGTAGGAAAACTTATCAGTTAGGAGGTGTTCAAAATGACAAATCATATTACTTCAAAAGAGGCGCACAAGCAAACAATTAAACGGAAAAGCTTCAAATCACTCTCGGCCGATTTACAAAATAATATCGATAGTTTACAAGGCCTATTCGAAGCATGTGATGATTTGAATGTTCATTATATAAAAATAAAAAGCTATCCGGGTTGCCTGATTTATTTTAATGAAATGGTCAATCGTGATGCGATGCAACAAATTGAAACTGGTCTGACCAATATTACAGAGGCTATATCAAGCAAAGATGACATCTCTCCATACATTAACCAACAATTTGCATATAGCTATTTAATGAACGTTTCCTCATTTGAAAGCATAGCTGAACACATCCTTGAGGGAAATACCATTCTAATGGTAAACAACCTAGAAACCGCCTTTGTTTTTAAGACGAGTGAGGTTGTTGGAAGACAGATAAGTATCCCTGAAAAAGAACAAACCATTAGAGGTCCTCAAGAGGGCTTTGTCGAGGACCTTCATAAAAATGTGCTGTTAATTCGGAAAAAACTGAAAACCACTGCTCTTAAAATTGACCAACTCACCATCGGAAAACAAGTGAAAACAAAGATTAGTGTAATGTACATCAAAGGTAAAGCCAAAGCTGAAGTTGTCGCAGAAGTTCACCAGCGCCTAGCCCAAATTGAAACAGACGGTATTCTCGACAGTCATTTTGTGGAATCAAAGATTAAAGACGAACCTTGGTCGCCTCTACCGACTGTTTTTAGCACAGAACGACCAGATCGTATTTGCGGGAGCCTTATCGATGGCAAGGTTGCCATCCTTGTTGATGGTTCTCCTTACGTACTTACAGTTCCAGCTTTATTTGTTGAATTTCTTCATTCGGGTGAAGATTATTATGACGGGGCATTAGCTGCGACAATTATTCGTTGGGTTCGTTTTCTCGGCTTGTTTGTCACGCTTATATTACCCGCATTTTATATAGCCCTGATTACCTTCCATCAAGATTTATTACAAAATCCGTTTCTCATCCGAATTGCCGCAAATAGGGAGGCATTACCCTATCCTGCCTTAATCGAGGCAATTTTTATGTATTTAACTTATGAATTACTGCGGGAAGCAGGTTTAAGAATGCCCAAACCATTTGGCGGTTCCATTGTTACGATTTTAGGACTAGTTCTCATCGGTCAAGCGGCTGTTCATGCTGGTATTGTCGGACCAATCATGGCTATTGTCGTATCGGTTACTGCACTTACTTCATTTATTTTACCTAATTATGCATTTCATCAAATTATCCGCTTCTCTGGTTTACCTTTACTCATTTTAGCTGGATTTTTTGGATTTATGGGGATAATCGTTGGACTCATGTTTGGATTAACTTATTTAATTAGCATCCGCTCGTTTGGAACTCCTTATTTCTTTCCTGTATCGCCAGCGAGGAAAGAAAACTGGAAGGATGTATTCATCCGCGCACCAAGATGGGCAATGGATACAAGACCAATTGGTTATGGGGTTGAACCTAGCTCTGAATCACATTCATCTTCTATAAAAAAGGAGGGGGATTAAGCGTGAGGCTCCTTCGTTCAGTTTCATTCATGCGCAAAATCAGAGTGTCGCTGTTGCTCCTTCCCCTGCTACTTTCAGGATGCTGGAGCTCAGTCGAAATTCATGACATGGCGGTAACGAATATTATGGGAATTGATATAAATAAAGCTGGTGAATATGAAGTGACTGCTAGAATTGTTAGACCTGGGGCGCTTTTCTCACCAGTTATGAATGAAAAAATCATAGATGAAAATCAAAATAAAACTATCATTGAGACTGCCACTGGCAAAACGATTTATAAGGCACTGAATCAACTGTCTAACTCTATCCCTGAAAAAATTTACTTGGGACATATGGATACCATTCTCTTAAGTAAAACTGTCGCCCGTGAAAAAATGCAGCAAACCTTAGATTTTTTCCATCGTGAAAATCAATTCCGACCTAATATTAAGCTTCTCATAACTAAAGAAAAACCAAGTGAGATCATTAGGACAGCGCCCGAGTTCAATGCAACTCTTGGTCAAGATATTCTTGATTTTTCAAAAAATAATCGTAATGTCGCAGCAAATACAGTGGTTGACATAAGTCAGTTCATGAAGGTGTTTACGAGTGATACGGCTGATCCGGTAACTGGAGTGCTGACAACAGCTAAAAAACTTGGAATTAAAGCAGAAGGGGAAAATCAAAAACTTAAAGAGAACCATAAAGATATGGTTACCGTTGCCAGTTTATTTGGATCAGCTATATTCAAAAATGGAAAACTTGTTGGAGTATTAAACGAAAATGAAACACGTGGCTTATTGTGGATTCGCGGTGGATTAAAGAACGAAGTCATTGTTCTACCATGCGGGAAAAATCAATCTGAAAATGTCAGCGTAATGATTCGAGATACTCAATCTGAAATGATTCCCGATGAAAAGGCAATCACAAAGAAACTGAAGGTAAAAACAACCATCCAAGCTGATATTGGTGAGGTCACTTGTTCCGAGTTAGATCTTAATAGCGATACGATTGAAGAGCTTAATGAGCAACTAGAGACCCTCGCAACCAGGGAGGCTAAAGCTATTTTAACTAAAGTTAAAAACCAATGGCAGACTGACGTATTTGGCTTTGGCGAAGCGATATATCGAAAGAATCCGAGCGAATGGCGTAAAATGGCTCCAACTTGGCGTAAAGATGGTCTTAAAAATTTACAAGTTGAAATAGATGTTGATGCAAGTATTTCTCGTTTTGGAGTCCACAAAAATCCAAGTAAAGCGTATGAATCGAGGTAAAGCATGAAAGTTTTAGTAAGTCTCATATTGATTGTTTTAATATGTCTTTCATCCACATCTCATGTCTATTTTTTATTTAAAAAACAAGAATATCGTACCTTAAAAGTTATTGTTAGCATTATTAGTCTTGCGATTATTTCGGGTGTATTAATGATATTTGGAATTCTCGAGCCTTCGATTGCTAGTATGTTTAATAGCTTACATCAGATTGTGAAATGAAAGGTGGGATAATTTTTGATAGAGCGTGGACGAATCAGCAATACCCAAGCAGCGATGTTAGCAATCACATCCCTGACAATCATCGGGCATTTAATTTTGTTAACAGTCATCCTTTCACAAAGCCGACAGGATGGCTGGATTGCCGCAATCTTTGGAACAATTTTAGGCTTAATTGGCATTTTTGCCTTAGTTAAATTGGCACAGTACTTTCCCGGTCAGAGCTTAATTGAGATTTTGTTTAAACATTTTTCCTGGGTTGGTAAATTTCTTGGTACCCTATACCTTATTTATTTTTTTATCATGGTAACATTGGGAACGAGGCTTTTCACTGAAGCATACGCCAGAATTATGCCCGAAACACCAAATTGGGCTTTCGTAACGATTATTCTTCTATTAACTTCATTCATCGTTTATCGCGGCTTGGAAACTTTAGGCAGATTAAATCAAATCATGCTGCCCGTATTAGTTTTAGTAGCGATTTCAGTTGTTTTTTTAACAATGGGTAATCAAAAGGACTATTCAAACCTGTTGCCGATAATGGGAAACGGAGTTCGGCCCGTTGCAATCGGTTCACTTTCTGTCATGGGTTGGTTTGGTGAATTTGTGGTCATGGGAATGATTCTTCCCTATGTTCAGAGACCTGAGAAACTTGTGAAAACTGGTTTTTGGACTGCTGTTGTAACACTCATTTTTTTCTTGGGGCCAATTACAGGACCAGTTGCTTTATTTGGTCCAGTCGAAGCGGCAAAAATGGCTTTCCCAACATTCTCAGAGGTTCGCTATATAAGTGCTGGCGACGTGATTAATCGCTTTGATACCATTGCCATTTTGTTTTGGACGGTCGGTTCAATGATTCGCATTTCCGTATTTTTTTACGGGCTCAGCTTAGGAATTGGTCAAGCATTTAAGTTAACTACCTATCAACCCCTTGTCATACCATTGGCTTGGTTGATTGGTATTGGCTCTCTATTTTTCGCAAAGAACTATGCTGAGTTTAACGAATTTTTATTTCAGTCGTACGTTCCAATGAACCTCATTATGGGCGCAGCAATTCCCATCTTACTTATTGTTTTGACCATGATTTTTTTCAAAAATAAATACCGTAAAGCTGCATAATTAAATCGCATGCCCGAACACTCAGGCATGCGATTTTGTTTCATTGTTTATTAAATGAGGACAGCACGGTCGCTAGACATTTTCTCACCGCGAATACGTTGAAATTCACTTAGCAAGCGATCAATCGTTAAATCCTTTTTCTCTTCCTCACTAGCTTCAAAAATAATTTGGCCTTTATCCATCATAATTAACCTGTTACCAAGGTCTAAGGCCTGCTGCATGTTATGCGTTACCATTAGTGTGGTCAAATGATATTCGTGAACGATTTCCTTGGTTAACTGTGTCACCAGCTCCGCTCTTGAAGGATCAAGCGCTGCTGTGTGCTCATCTAATAAAAGAATTTTCGGCTCAGTAAAGGTCGCCATTAATAGTGATAGCGCCTGACGTTCACCACCGGATAGCAAACCAGCTTTTGCCTGCAAACGATTTTCCAAGCCTAAGTGCAGCATTTCCAGTTTCTCCTTAAAAAAATCACGACGTTTTTTTGAAAGTCCTCTCTTTAAGCCACGCGCTCCGACTCGAGAATAGGCAATCGCCAGATTTTCTTCGATCGTCATCTTTGGAGCCGTACCCGCCATCGGATCTTGGAACACACGGCCAATTAATCGTGCCCGCTTATGCTCTCTGACATTGGTAACATCCTTTCCATCTATAGAAACGTTTCCAACATCAGTAATTAATTTACCAGAAATAATGTTCATTAACGTCGATTTCCCAGCTCCATTACTGCCGATGACCGTGACGAAATCACCTTTATTTAATTGAAGATTCACATGATCTAATGCTACCTTTTCATCAGGGGTCCCTTCATTAAATACTTTAAAGATCTGATTTAATGCTAGCAAGTTGCTCACCACTTCTCTCTACCGAACTCTGTTTCTTTCTCGCTTCCATTAAACGCTTCCGCTTCCGTTTTCGCTCCCGCTCAGAGTCCAAAAGCTTTGGAATAACAAGGGCAATAATAACAATACATGCGGTAATAAGCTTCATATCGCCTGTCTCCAAAAATTGTACCCGCAAGGCAATTGACACGATGATTCGATACAATACAGCACCACCAATGACCGCGAGCGTTGCCCTAACAATACTCTTCGTTCCAAAAATTGCTTCTCCGATAATAACCGAAGCCAAACCGATGACAATCATCCCAATACCCATTCCTACGTCACTAAAACTACCATATTGGGCAATGAGTGCTCCTGATAAAGCAACCAAACCATTGGATAAGCCAAGTCCTAATGTTTTTAGAAAATCCGTATTGGCAGAGAAACTACGAATCATCGTTTCATTATCTCCAGTTGCCCGAATAGCTAAGCCTAAATCAGTCTTTAAGAACCAATCAATTGCGAATTTCACAATCAATGTTAACAGCAGCATAACGACGAGCGTTCCCCATGTTTTTGGGACGTATTCACCTAAACCAATATTAACGAAAAGTGATTCCAGCGCACTATCGATTCCTAGTTTGCTCCAAAACTCGTTAATTTGTGTAATCAACGTTTCTTCATTTAGCAACGGGACATTTGATTTACCCATAATTCTTAGATTGATTGAATACAGAGCAATCATCATTAATATCCCTGATAGAAGCGGATTAATTTTCCCTTTCGTATGAAGCAATCCAGTCGCAAGCCCTGCCAAAATTCCGGCAAACAAAGCCGCAACTGTTGCCAAAAGCGGACTAAAGCCATTGACAATCATTACAGCAGCAACAGCAGCTCCTGTAACAAAGCTGCCATCCACCGTCAAATCTGGAAAATCTAATATTCTAAAAGATAGATAAACTCCTAAAGCCATCAGTGCGTAAATCACACCAGCTTCCAAAGAGCCAAATATGGCGGTAAACATATAATACTTCCTTTCTATCATGGCTGTATTAATGTAAAGGTAGTTGACCGAAACATCGCCAACTACCTTCGCACCGATTATTACAACTATGTTTAATGAATTTGTTTAGTTCCAAATTTATTTAATTTCAGCCATTTCTTCCCATTCTTTTTTAATTTCAACATTCATTTTTTTGGCAGCGTCTTTATTGATAACAAGTGTTAACTTTTCTGGATACTCAATCGGTAATTCACTAGGCTTTTTCTCACCCTTAAGGATTTTTGCTGCCATAACACCTGCTTGATAACCGATGTCAAAGTAATCAAATCCGTATGCTGCAAACCCACCGTTATCTACTGAATCAAGTTCACCTACAAATAATGGAATATCATTGTCTTCTGCAACTTTTACAACTGTATCAAGTGCAGCAACTACTGTATTATCAGTAACGATATAAATCATATCTACGGCTCCAATAAGTGACTCCGCAGCTTGCTTTACCTCTGCTGTGGTTGATACTGTCGCTTTTACAAGCTTTAGATCAGTGCCTTTCGCTGCCTTCTCAACTGATTTTATTTGCGCCTCGGAGTTTTGCTCACCAGCATTATAAATTAGACCAACTCTGTTCCCGTCGAACTCTTCATTCATAAATTTAACAGTATTCGTGATCGCATCAGGATGTGAATCTGTGGTACCTGTAATATTCTCCCCTGGCTTATCCATCGCTTTAACAAGTCCTGAACTTACCGGATCAGTAACAGACGTAAATACAATTGGAATATCCTGAGTTGCATTTAGCGCACCCAATGCACTTGGTGTGGAATTGGCAAAAATCAAATCAACATTGTCGCCAACAAAATTTTGAGCAATTGGCAAGTTATTGTTCATATCAGCTTGAGCGTTTTGAACATCATACTCAACCTTTAGTCCCTCATCCTTTAGCGCCTCTTTAAATCCTTCAAATGCCTTATCAAGGGAATCATGCTCAACAAATTGACTCACACCAATTTGATAGGTTTTCTCTTCAGATTTTCCGTTATCACTTGTTTCTTTACTACCGCAACCGCTTAGCAGCACGCTACCCATTAAACTGGCAGCAATTAGTGCTTTCCAACCTTTTTTCATCGATTCGTTTCCCCCTCAGGATTTTGCTTTTTTACTTTTATGCTTTTATGCACTAAATTATATCGCGAAATTATTTTTAATTGCAAGTATTTTTAGATAGTTTAAAAACTTTCGAGCGAATTTATGACAATTTTCTGTCAATATCTTGATTTAACAACGTAAACTACGTTGTCCTAGGTTTTATCTTATTTACGTCCTCGAAAAATTATTTGTAATCTTTTTCCACAAACTTTTGCAATTTATCTTTTTTAAATAATATTTTTTGTCGAAGCATGTCCTATTTTGCTATTTAAATATCTTTCCCACATAAAAACCACGATGCTTTTAGCACCGTGGTTTTGTGTTAATAGAGTAGTTGGATAAAGTCTTCTTTGGTGATGTTTCCAAAGTAGTGGCTGATGTTGATATCTGCTAATGCTTGTTCGATTTCGCTTCGCTCGTATCGAATCGCTTCCAGTCGTTCTTCGACATCGCGCACATCACCCACCCCGAAAAAGTCACCATAAATTTTGCATTGATGAATCTGACCTTTATTCACTTCCAAACGAACATCAATTTGTCCAACTGGGAAGCGGTGTGAATGTTGAAGGTTGAATTTTGGCGACTTCCCATAATTCCACTCCCAATTTTGATAGCGCTCCTTTGAAAGCTGATATATATTCTTCCAGTCCTCCTCGGTCAATACATACTCTGGAATGTCAGCTTGGCCTTCGAAAATGCTCTCAAGCAACAACTGCCTGAAATCTGCAATCGTGATTTTTTCAGATACAAATTCCGAGATATTGGCGACACGACTGCGAATCGACTTGATCCCCTTCGATTCAATTTTGTCCTTCTTCACCTTCAAGGCTGAGACAACACTATCTATTTCCGAATCAAATAAAAGCGTTCCATGGCTGAACATTCTTCCTTTTGTTGAGAATTGGGCATTTCCTGATATTTTTCGTCCTTCGGCAAGAATATCATTTCGACCGCTTAGTTCTGCGTTTACCCCTAATTTGTTCAATGCCGTAATAACAGGTTGAGTAAATTTCAGGAAATTATGAAAGCTTTCTCCATCATCCTTGGTGATAAAGCTGAAGTTCAAATTCCCCAAATCATGATAAACGGCCCCACCACCAGAGAGGCGGCGCACGACATGGATACCATTTGTCTCAACGTAGTCAGTATTAATTTCTTCGATTGTGTTTTGATTTTTACCAATAATAATCGATGGTTCGTTTATATAAAATAATAAATACGTTTCGTTAATATCTAAATTTTTTAGAGCGTATTCTTCAATGGCCAAATTAACCCGTGGGTCGGTAATTCCCTTATTATCTATAAATAACACGTTAAAACCTCCGTTGAAAAATTAGTCAATTTTGATTTTTAAATCCTGAGATGCCAGTTGAATCTTCCCGGAGAAATTCTCAGTTGCTTCCTCAACCAACTGTGGTAAATGACCAAAATGCGGAAGATGGGTAAGGACTAGCTCGCCCACATTAGCCTTATGTGCCAATGTACCACAATCAATGCTTGTCATATGGCCCGCGCCATTCGCGTCCATATTCCCATAAAAATTGCACTCACTTAACAGTAAATCAGCATCTTTACAAAAGTCAATCAACTCCGGTTTAAAGGAAGTATCCCCTGTGTAAACCATTGTCTTTCCCTGTGCTTCAATTCGCATCGCAAAACAAGGAACGGGATGTTCTGTCTGTAAAAAACGAATCGTAAATGGCCCAACGGTTAAAGGAGCTTTAGGATCATACGCAACCCCCTTTGTGATCTCCTTGTATGTTAGTTTGGCAAACTCTTGGGTATCCAGTTGATGTCCATAAATCGGCAGGTTCGGCAAAGCTCCGCCTAGTATGCCTTGGATTAGTCGCGCATGCTGCAGGACCCCGATATCGGCAATATGATCGGAATGATAATGGGACAGAATGACACCATCAATTTTCTCAGGTTGCAGCGTGTTTTGCAGCTTTGAAAGGACACCGCTGCCACAATCAATTAATAAATGAAAGTCATCACATTCCAGTATATATCCAGAGCTTGCTTCATTTGCTTTAGGATAACCACCCCAACAACCAATGATGTGTAATTGCATGATATTCCCTCCTGTTATGTTGATTTTGCCATAAATACTACTATACGCGAATTTGCCCGTTTTTTACATTTTCCAGCATTTTGTTTTAAAACACCGATTGACTTATAATTTCTGTTATACTACAATAATCTCAACATTAATAATTTTCGAACATTTCAAACTTAAAAGGAGGAACCACCACGATGCTAGAAAACGTCTTAGAATTTTTTAAAAATTTACCGTCCAAAAAATGTAAAGAATGTGGAGAAGTCATTGAAGAACAGCATGAGTGCTACGGCAATACATGCGATAAGTGTTTAAGCGTTACTAAGCAATAGTGTTCCCATAACAATAGTGTAGAAATATATGAAAACCCCAGTCATCTCTGACTGGGGTTGTTTCGTCTATCTTCAATTTGAAGCCTTTTCTGCACTAACATTAAAAGATGAATAGCTCCGCTTATGCTTTAAGGTAAAATATGTTACGGTTCCGGCTATAAACAGGAGGATAAATCCGAACAGCACTCCAAGATTCATCCACATGAATGAAAGATCACCACTGGAAATGACCGCTTTAAAGCCTTGTACAGAATAAGTCATCGGTAACAGCACATTAAAGCCCTGCAAGAATTCAGGGATTAATTCAAGTGGGAAAGTTCCGGCGCTTGTTGTTAATTGTAAAATCAAAATCAGAATTGCCACAAATCGGCCGACATCACTCATTGTTGTGACTAATACTTGAATTAGCGTGATAAACGTTAAGCTTGTTCCAATTGCAAACAAGATAAACAACGGAACATTTTGCACTTCGATTCCTAAACCAAAGTAAATAATCGCGACAGCAATTAAAGCTTGAATAATCCCGATAATGGAAATCACGCCAAATTTACTCATAAACCAGCTCCAACCATTTTTCGGAACCCCAACTGGCTCTCTTAATGGAAAGACGATGGAGAGCAATAAAGCTCCGACAAACAAACCAAGTGATAAGAAATAAGGCGTGAACCCTGTTCCGTAGTTTGGTACTTCATTCATTTTTTCACTTTTTACCTCTACAGGTGATGCAAACATACTATAGGTTTCTTCATCGCCATCAACTTTCGATGCTTGCTTTGCACCATCCGTCAATTTGCTAGCGAGCTCTCCTGTACCTGCTTCAAGCTCAGCATTTCCGTTGGCCACCTGTTCAGCTCCGTCAGTTAACTGACCTGTACCATCAATGATTTTATCGGTGCCATCAGCGAGTTGAGTCATACCGCTAGACAGTTCATTTGTTCCGCTAGCAAGCGCTGCTGCGCCATTCTTAGCGGCTGTAAAGTTTGTTGCATAAGTTTTCATGCCACTATTAAACTGTTTTTGTCCAGTAATGATTTTATTAGAACCTGCTTGCAATAAACTGCTACCATCAGCAAGCTGCTTAACGCCTGCTTGGAGCTGTGTTTGCCCCTCAGTTAAGTTGGTAAATCCTGCAGTTAGTTTGCCGCCACCGTTCGGAGAAGTCATCATTCCCGCTAAATAGGCATTCCCATCAGCAATAGCCTTGCTTCCACCTGCCAATTCGGCAAATGAATCATTTAGTTCCGCTTGCTGCTCTGCTGGTAATTGACTTAATAATGGTGACAGTTGCGTCTGCAACTCGAGAATTCCTTCGTTGATTTGCTGGGCTGAAGCGGACGTTGTTGTCGCACTAGATTCAACCTGCTTCAGAAGTTTCTCAGTCCCCGTCTGCAATTCTTTAGTACCACCAAGAATTTCTGGCAACTTGCTGTTTGCATAATCAAGGCCTTGCTTGGATTGAGCAATCCCTTTTGCCAGTTCCTCTTCACCGGCTAAAAGTTCACCAGATGCCGTTTGCAACTTTTCGTGCCCTTGTTCTAGTTGTGTTAAACCAGAAGCAAGTGACGCAGCACCTGTTTGCAGTTCTTTGGACCCCGTATTCGCTTTTGTCATACCAGCTTGAAATTCGACTGCTTTTCCGGCAAGTAACTCGAGCGAAGCTTGGAGCGTTTTCGAGCCATCCTTTAACGCAAGTGCGCCTTCATCGATTTTGGTTGCACCATCACTTGCTGCAAGCATTCCATCTGCCAGTTCGCCAACTTTATCAAACATGGTCTCCGCGTAAGTTTCAGACACCTTCTCTGAAATCGATGCTTTCAATTTTTCGATCGCCGTATTACCAATTTGGGCTGAAAGGAAGTTATAGCCTTCATTCGGAATATAAACAAGATCTAATTTTTGCGGATTTTCATCGAGCAATGTTGTTGCATTTTGTGAAAAATCACTCGGTATTTCAATCATCATATAGTATTCTTGGTTTTTTAAATCCGCTGTAGCTTGAGCTTTATTTTTAGAAATATGAAATTCAAATTCCTCACTATTCTCAAGCTTATCCGCTAAATCTTTCCCTAGTTCTAGCTTATCTCCTTCAAAAACGGCTCCCTTATCTTCATTAATGACAACGACAGGGAGTTGATTTAATCGAGCATACGGATCCCAAAATGCCCAAAGGAACATTCCGGCATATAAAACCGGGATAAACAGGATAGCGATGACCGGAATGAGAATCTTTTTATTTTGAATAATTGACAGCCATTCCTGGTACACAAGCTTTTGTTTCATGATTTTCACTCCTTAACCTAGTTGACAAAATGACCATTTTAACCAATTGGTCATTTTATTGTTAAAAATGAGGACTATCCATTTTAGTCAGATAATCCCTTAAAAATATACCGCTCAAATAAGGAACCGATTTCTTCCTTTGTTAACGGTGGATGTTTCTTTTCCCAATCAAAAATAAGTGATACATATAACTTAATCATAATAAATGCGGTTAGCTCAGGATCACATTTAGCAATTTCACCTTTTTCTATGCCAATGATCAGCTTTTCTTTCATATAACTGATGATCGTTTGCTCTACCTTTTCAATCATTTCTTGGACCGCAGGCGTTCCCATCTCCCTTTCTTCCTGAAACAGCTTGATCATTAATTGGTGCTGATTGCGAAACTCTACCATTTTAAACAGGGCGCGATGGAGATTTTCATGAAATTTAAGTGAGCTGTCAATACTCTCCGCTGCTGCAGCCTTCATTTCACAAATTAAACCGATAATGATTTCATCAAACAATTCTTCCTTATTTTTAAAAAAGGTATAAATGGTTCCTTTACCAACGTTGGCGAGCTTCGCAACTTGATCCATCGTTGTCGCCTTATACCCAAATAAAGAGAATGATTTTGTTGCAGCTTCAATGATCATCTTTTTTCGATTTATCACCATCAAACATCGCTCCTTTTGAGTAATGACCGAATGACGATTTCGGTCAGTTAGTACGTAGAATAATTTATCAAATCTGTTTGAAAAAAACAAGTAAAAAATTTTTGGTAATGTTTTCGGACAACTGTGTGTAGTAATAAAGTAGGGAAACCTCTCTCGAGGCTTCCCCCTTATCAAACCGTACGTGCCCTATTAAGGCATACGGCTTACCAAATGTTACAATGTTTATCAAGA
>NZ_JABAIT010000012.1 GCF_012843265.1 Bacillus sp. DNRA2
CCTCACGGACACGCACTACCTGTCAGCTATACACTTCCGCCACAAACGGTGTGTTCGGGACTTTCACCCGTTAGTCCGATACGCTGCCAAGCGCACAAAAGTGGAGAAATCACGATGAAATCTCCACTTTTTCAATATATATGAGCTTTATTTTTAAAAATTACTTAAGATACGGATACAGGTTTAGTTGCTGCATTTTGTTGATTTTCGAGTTTGCTAACAGCTTCTTCACTTGTATCTACACGTTTTACAAATAACGCCAGCACTAATGCAACCAGATTTACTACAAAGGTAACGTAGAAGGAATATTGAATTCCCGCAAGCAAAGCCTGGTGGGTTAATGCTGCAGTTGATGCCTCTGTTAATGTTGTCGGATCAATGGTTGCCATTAAACTCTTTGCTTCGTCTTTCGTTACTGAGTTCATAATCGTTACTAAAACAGCTGTTCCAATCGATCCTGAAACCTGTTGGGCAGTATTGTTAATTGCCGTACCATGTGGGTTTAAACGTGTTGGCAATGAATTCAAACCATTTGTCATAATTGGCATCATCACCATTGACATCCCGAACATCCGCATTGAATAAATAAGGATGATAAAGGTGTAGGATGAATCAATTTGCAGGTGCGCTAGCAAATAGGTGGAAACGGCCATAATCGAAAGTCCCAAGATTGCTAACACGCGTGGTCCGATTTTATCAAAAAGCTTACCAGTTATCGGTGACATTAGTCCCATGATAACTGCACCTGGTAACATCATTAAGCCTGAATCCAAAGGAGAAATGCCGCGCACGCTTTGTACATAAGCTGGTGTTAAAATCATCCCAGAAAACATCGCAACTGAATTTACCATCGCAATAACTGAACCTAGAGCAAACATCGGATATTTATATACACGTAGATCCAATAAGGGTTTTTCCATCATTAATTGACGGATGATAAAACCAATTAAAGCAAGTCCGCCAACAATTAATGTTGTTAATACAATACCATCCGTCCAACCATCTGAGCTAGCGGAGCTACATCCATATAATATCCCACCAAAACCAGCACTCGATAACACTACAGATAAATAATCCAAGGAAGATTTTTTATTTTGCTCCATAATGTTTTGCGATTTCCAAATAGACAGCACTAAACTGATGATGGCTAATGGTAAAATCATTTCAAACAGCAGGCGCCAGTCATAGTATTCAACAATATAACCTGATAAAGTAGGACCAATCGCCGGAGCCGATATCATTACTAAACCAAAAATCCCCATCGCAGCTCCCCGCTTTTCACGTGGAAAACTGACTAACATAATATTCATTAACAATGGTCCCAAAGCTGATGATCCAGCTGCCTGAATCATTCGACCTGTAAGCAACATGCCAAAATTAGGTGCATACGCAGCTAAAGCGGTCCCTAATGTAAAGATTGTCATGGAAGTGATTAATAATTGACGATTTGAAAATCTAGTCAATAAAAACGCTGACGTTGGAATCAATACCCCACTGACAAGCATATAACCGGTAGCCAACCATTGAACCGTTGAATAATCTTTAATCTCTAAATCAACCATGATGGATGGTAACGCAACATTCAACAATGAGTTATTTAGAAATGATACAAAGGCCCCAATGAAAAGAATCGCGAGCATCATATAGGGTGGCTTATTATTTTTTAAAGTTGATTCCATTCTTTATATCCCTCTATCCGTTTCGAATTTATATACTTGATTCATTTTATACTCCTCGTGTAATTTTGGCAATAATTTTATACCGAACGTATAACGGTTGTTTTTCCGGATAAGGGAAATTATACTTAAGTTAATAGGGTCACAGGAGGAAAGAATGATTAATCGAAAGAGAAAAGTAGCAGATGTTGCATTAAAGCTGTTTGTTGAAAAAGGCATCCAGCACACCTCAGTTCAGGAAATTATCGAAAAAGCCAACATTTCAAAAGGAACCTTTTACAATTATTTCACTTCAAAAAATGATTGTGTTGCCGATATATTAGAATATTTACGTTATGATGCCAGTCAGCAGCGCATCGCCATCCAATTTGGTAAAAATGCACAGGATCGCTCTGTTTTTATCGAACAAATCACCATTTTAATTCGCTTAAATGAAGAACGGAATTTAAGTGCACTATTTGAAACCATTCTAGCTTCTAATGAAAAGGATCTGAAAAGATTAGTCTTGCGTCATCGGATTATTGAATTAGAGTGGCTTGAAAATCGTATGATTGAAGTGATTGGTGAGGAAATTCACGAATATGCTTTTGAGGGTACGATTTTATTTTACGGCATGCTGCAGCACATGCTATTCACCATGCGTGTTACCAATAGTGAGTATTCATTAAATCGATTAGTGGATGTCATTTTATCCTACGTTGAATTGATACTCCCAAATATGCTTAAAAATAATACATCGCTTATAAATGAATCTGCCGTTGATATTCTTCGTTCAAAAGTAGATAAAAAAGCGATTACGCTTCAGGAGCTTCAGGATTTTGCTGATAATCTCAAGCAGCAAATAGAATTCAATGAGGAACAAGAGGATTTATTCGAGGCGCTTATGAGCGAATTACAGCGTGAACGGATCCGCAAGGTTGTTCTTCAGCAATTTTTTAAGCCGTTTCAACAACAATTTCAAGGAACAACAATCGAATCTCAAGTACACACCTTTACCAATTTAATTTGGTACTATTTGAAGTCAATATAAGTTGAAATTGTAAGAGACTAACCGAGGCTGGTTAGTCTTTCTGTATATTCTCATAATTCTTCTTTTGGAAATCCTCTTTAAAGTCCTCCACATATTCACGAAAGGTAATCGGTTTCCTCTTCAACAGGTTCTCTGTTGTTTCAGTGATTTTTTCAGCTGTACCAAATCTTGTCATTACATAAAGCATTGTCATGACATTTGCAAAATTCTTCGGTGTCCCTCTTTTCATAATCGTCCTGCGAAATTCAAAAATCCTAGGATTACAATAAGTAATATTGCGCCCCAAAACCTCGGTCATAATGTCAGCAGCTTCAAAATATGTTATCGCTTCATTCCCAGTAAGAGTGTACGCCATATTTTCATGTTCAGTTTCGGTTATACAAATTGCTGCAACCTCGGCGATGTCCCTAGTATCAATAAAACTCGTTTTCGCAGAACCAACTGGCATAAATAATTCGTTCCTCTTAACCACATCATCTAAATGAGTTGTATTCAGGTTTTGCATAAAAAAACTAGGTCTCAAGAAAGTATATTTAAAACCCAAATCACGAATAAATCCCTCAATTTTCCGATGCGGCACGACTGGATTATTCTCAACGCCCATTAAAGAGACAAAAACAATGTGCTGAACACCCGCCTTTTTAGCCTCTTTCAAAAATGGCAGCATGTCCTCCTTCGGTGAAGCTAATTGCGGTGGTCGAACAAGAAATATCTTATCCACCTCCGCTAACGCGCTTTTATATGTATCTGACTTTTTAAAGTCAAACTCTATTAAATTTAAATTCTTTCCATTAAATATTTGCTTTCCTCTTTCAAAATTTGTCACTGCTGCCTTTACTTTGACTTCTCTTTTGAGTAAATGGTCAACTACAAAACTACCAATATTGCCAGTTGATCCGGTAACGAGTACAGTTGTCAACTCTACTCCTCCTTAATTAACGTCTTATCGATTTTTTTTAATAATTGTAAAAACATTGCCTTTTCATTCGAATCAAATGCACGTAAGGAGTGCTCGATTACAACATCACAAACCTCATCAATAACAGGAATCAGTTCCTTCGCTTCCTTTGTTAAAAATAAAACTGATGCTCGCCGATCATTCGGGTGTACTTCTCTTCTAATCATTTCTTTCTCAATTAAGCGCTTCACGATTCCTGAAATCGTTGGTTTATCAAAATCCAAGCGAGCTGCAAGTTCCACAGCTGTTTTTTTATTTAGTGAAGATTGAATTTGTTCTTCAATATCGAGCTGTTTCATTACTGCCCACTGAGATGAGGTCAAGTCGTAAAATGCTAATTTCTTTGATAGCGCATATCTTAACTCCTTTGAAACCTTCATCATTAAATAACCGATATTTTCCATTTTTAATCTCTCCTCCAAATTAGTTAGCGCACTAACTATATAGTTATTATACTAACTATTTCCCAAAAAGATAGTCATATATATCAATAATCTCATTTGTTTCACCATGTTCGAAAATTAGACAAAAAACTTCATAAAAACTTTTCTTAAACTTCATGAAAACTTTTGAAATATATCATAATTTTCTCACAACTATTAAATAGAATGAACCCGAATAAGACAAATGGGGGATATAAATTGAAAAAGTCGATTAAAAATTCATTTTCCAAGATGATTCTTTTTATTGTAACAATTGGGATTGTTCTAGGTGCGGGGGTGTATCGTACTGCTCTTTCTGCCGAAAAAGCTTCATTCCAGGCCAAGATTCCTGGGAAGGACAATTACCCTATTGTTCTAGATTTAGCAAAACAAGGTTGGCCTAAAAAGCTAATTCAGCCCGGTTTAGTATCCATTTCAAACGGTCACGGACCAATGGGAATCCAGAACACCAGCATGGAAGATTTAAGCGTTCAAATTATGTTAAAGGGTTTTCCTGGTGAAGTCGAACTAGAAATCCCCGAGATGGAATATGACCATAAGACTTACGCTTTAAAACAGCCACTCAAGCCAGAACAAGTTTTTAAGATAGATCTAGCAGTTGAAGTACCCAAAAAATACCGAGATCAATTGGTTGGCTTTTCAGGAGAAATCCAATTTATTAACCAAAAAGATCAATCAATTTTTAGCAGCATTCCGGTTCATATTGTGAATTCAGATTATGGTGATCCTTATAAAAAGCTAAACATTAAGCCACAGCCCGCCTTTGGTCAATGGGGTGGAAAAGGTAAAGGTAAGCCTAGTGAAGGTATAAAAGGAAAAGAAAACAATACTGGCAAGCCTACCGAAAACAAACAGTCAAACGAAAAGGACAAAAAGGAAGAGAATTGTCACTAGGAGGAGCTTTTAAATGAAGTGGTTTACATTGAAACAAAAACGATTAAGTAAGGTGCAAAAACGCTCACGAAATTATCTGTATCGGCGCGGTGCCTGGTACATTTTTGGACTTATCCTCTTTTACGCACCTTTTGCTTTATTTAATCGTGGCTTAAACATGCTGTTCGGTCAAGGTAAGGAAGGAGATATTCATGGAACCTGCCTCCGTATGCCACTTGGTGACTTGTTAAGTGGTAAAGGCTTGGATGTGATGTCAGTTTGGGGAGTCAGTGTCATCCTTTTGTTAGGCTCCGCCTTTTTAATAGGTCCATTTTTCTGCGGAAGATTGTGCGCTGCCGGAGCATTTACTGAATACTTGAGTCGCCTATGGCCAGACAAATGGAAAATTAATTGGTCAGGCATTGTCAATCCTGCTCCAGTACGCTATGGATTTTTAGCTGGATTTGTCATCGCCCCTCTTACTACTGGATCCATTAGTTGCGCTTATTGCGGATACGGCTTCTTTGAGCGCATGCTTACCGGTGGATTTTGGGGTGATGTTGGTGTAATGAGTTCAACCGTTATTTTAACTGGTTTTCTCTGGCTTGTTTTATTCGGACTTCTTGCTAAAGGTGGTCGAGGCTACTGTAATTATATGTGCCCAGTTGGCGCAGTTCAAAGTTTCGTTCACAGTGTCGGTGCACTCTTTGGCTTTACTTATAAATTAAAATATGACAAAGCGAAATGTGTCAGCTGTGAATCATGTGTAAAAGCTTGCCCAATGGGTGCTCTAAAAAAAGCAGAGGATAAAAAGATTCAATACAATATCCATCATTGTATAACATGCCGTCAATGTACTGCAGCATGCCCTACTAATGCGATTTGCTACGGCCGTGGCGAGCGTGGCTGGGAATCTAGAACTGCACCTCAGGCTCCAATTGAAAAACCTAGTATTAACGAAGGGGTGTAATCATGATAAAATCAATTTCAAATACTAGGAAAAAATTCACCACTTTATCGACTGGTATAGGAGCAGCTGGCTTAACAGTTGGGACATCCTTAACCGGATCAGCTAGCTCCCTATGCACTGGGTCATGTGGAGCATGCGGACTAGGTTGTGGATCGGTTGCAGCTATAGCCGCAGCAGGTTTTGTGGTGATGCTTGGAAGAAAGAAACTGAAGCAAGGCTCAGGGAATTCAACTGAAAAGTAGCTTTTTCGGCCTAAATTGAAAATATTTAAAGGATAGATGGGTTTAGACACCTTTCTATCCTTTTTTCACTACAAATTAAGAGTTATTTATTTAAAAAAATCGTACCAATCCCGATTAGAAAAAGACCTATTATCGAATATACCGATATTTTTTGATGTAAAAACAAAATTGATAATACGGTAACAAGAACGGCATAGACACCCGTTTGAATCCCACCAAGCATTACCGTATTACCAAATATTTTGCTCCCTTGAATGAAGCCCCAAGACAGTACAATATTACCTATAAAAGATAGCGGAAGAAAATACAAATTGAATTTAATGCTATCTTTTAAGGTTGGTTCAAAAAAATGTGCCGATAAAATCGGTAACAACGAAAATACAATCGCTCCTATTATAATTGCGCCAATAACAAGAAACTTCATACACATGCCTCATCTACATTTTTAGTGATACGTTTCCCTATTTTCCAAAAATTATTTTTCATCTACTTGTATGATTCGTTTTATTATCGGAGCAAAACCATAACCTACATAAACCCCTATTACATTTAAAATGAGGTCATCAATATCCAAACTACCTCGCTGCGTAATGTATTGAAGAAACTCGATAGCTGAAATCACAAAGATTGGGATGATGATTTGAAAAAAATAACGATATTTTGCAGATTTTGTCTTCAAATCTATATACAACCCATACGGTATAAATAATCCAATATTTGCTGCGATGTTATAAAAAGCAATGAGGAAATTTACCTGTCCGGATAAATAATTAAAAATCGTTGCGAAGGGTTTTAAGTTCATAGAATCATAATCTTGTTCATTCGGTCTAAAAAACAATAGGATAAAGAGAGCAATGGAATACATGATTATTAAGTAATGAATGAACCTTATCGACAAAGTAATTTTCTTTTTTTGAAAAAACAATGCTATAAAAAAATAAAATATAAATAAACAGAAAATAACAACGAAAATGGCAATAGGATGCAAATACGTTGATAAATTAAAAATGAGCTTATGAAAACATACATATGTAATTACAGTCATTATGATAGATAAGAAAACACTGGATTTCAAAATATCACCACTTAATCAATTCGGAGGGTATCCCCCTAAAAATTTCGTAAATCTTCCCATACTTATCGTAACATTAAAAGAGACGACCACAAAAGCTAACAATAGAGGAAAAAAAGATTGACCTTTTCTTTACGTAAAAGTGTAACATCAATTTGTAAACCAAATAATGGTGCGGACATACATTCCTTTATTTGAGTCAAATATTGTGTTTTCACTATTTATTGGACATACGTTCCTCTATTTTACTTAGAGTTAGTTAATTATCAAGTATTTTTAGCAAATAGAGAACTCAATGTCCGAAAAACCTTTCTGAGTAGCTTATTTTTGAAAATAAGGTACCTAATGTCCAGAATCACCACAGAAAAAAGCGACCAAAGGATGGAGCAATCCATCCTTTAGTCGCTTTTTATTGATACTTCCAAAATTAAGCTGGGTTTACTTCTAATTCAACTTTAATTTTTACATCTTTACCGACAAGTACGCCGCCTGTTTCAAGCGCTGCATTCCAAGTAAGACCAAACTCTTCACGGTTAATTTTTGCTTCTGCTTCAAATCCGTACACTTCTACTCCCCAAGGATTTGTTCCTTTACCACCATACTCAACATCAAAAGTTACTGGTTTTGTAACGTCCTTAATAGTTAAATCACCAGTTACTTTGTAATCATTACCATCTTTTGTGATACTTGTTGATTTAAAATCAATTGTTGCGAAAGCTTCTGCATCAAAGAAATCAGCTGATTTTAGGTGGTTATCACGATCGTCACTACGTGTGTTAATGCTAGCTACGTCAAATTTGAATGAAATCGCAGCAGTTGTTAAATCTGCTAAATCTGTAGCTTCTACTTCTGCAGTATATGCATCAAATTGTCCTTTAACCTTTGATACCATCATGTGTTTTACTTCAAATCCTACGCTTGAATGTGATTGATCTACTGTCCATTTTGTCATGTTAAATTCCTCCATTTGATTTTATTTTATCTCGAATTCGAGATATATTTTTTAAAAAAATGTTTACCCAGTCATATCATTAAATTTCTAGGTAAACCAGCAGAGATATCAAATCCGAATATATAGTTCTGAGGTATATTTCGAATTAAATTATCTCTAATTCGAGATAAATTTATCATGAATTCACTTCGATTGTCAATGCTTTTCAAAAAAACTTTTTAAAATTAATGTTTTCGCATAGTTGAATATTTACAAAAACACAAAAAAACCCTAACATCTCACAAGAATGTTAGGATTTTTCCGTCTTATTTTTTTGAATGATTAAAGCTAATTTCAACCGGAAGTTGTAAACTTGTTACCATGTTGTTAACGGCGCTAAATAGCGCTTTTACTGAAGATGTCATAATGTCAGTATCGATTCCACACCCCCAATACACAGTACCATTATTTGCGGTAATTCCTACATAAGACATCGCGTTTGAAGCTGAGCCTATTTCAAGCGCATGCTGTTTGTAGACGACATCTTTAAATTCAATACCAAGTTTGGTTTGAAGTGCGTTGCTGATAGCATCGAATCGCCCATTCCCCTCACCTGTGAATTCATGTACTTCATTATTTACTCTAATTTTTACAATCGTTTCGTAATGACCATTTTGCGTATATTTATGACCGATCAATTCGACTGGTGTATTAATATTTAAATATTCTTTGATAAAAATATCATAAATTTCATTTGGCATTAATTCCTTATGATTATGGTCTGAAACACTTTTCACTTTGTATCCAAAGCTTTCGCGCATTTCGACTGGAAGCTCAATTCCATACTTTTGCTGGAGGATATAACCGATTCCTCCCTTACCGGATTGGCTGTTAATTCGGATAATATCCCCTTCATATTCTCTTCCAATATCCATTGGATCAATTAATAAATATGGCACAGACCAATACTGAGGATCCTTTTCCTCACGCCATTTCATACCTTTTGCAATCGCATCTTGATGGGAACCAGAGAATGCTGTAAAGACAAGTTCACCGCCATATGGATGTCTTTCATGAACTCTCATTCTTGTTAATTTCTCATATTTAGAAATAATGTAAGGGATATTTTCAAAATTAAGCTTTGGATCAATCCCATGTGAAAACATGTTTAATGCAAGCGTTACGATATCGACATTCCCTGTTCTTTCTCCATTTCCGAACAATGTCCCTTCGACTCTTTGCGCACCGGCAAGCATCCCTAGTTCAGCATCTGCCACGCCTGTTCCTCTATCGTTGTGAGGATGAAGTGATATGATAACATTTTCACGGAAATTCAAATTATCACTCATAAATTCAATCTGACTAGCGTAAACGTGCGGCATAGACATCGATACTGTAGCTGGTAAGTTAATTATGACCTTGTTGTCAGTTGTCGGCTGCCAAATATCAAGAACCTTATTACAAACTTCTAGTGCAAACTCCACTTCGGTCCCAGTAAAGCTTTCTGGGGAATACTGAAATTGGAAATTCCCTTCGGTTTCAGCAGCAAATTTCTTCAGCATTTTTGCTCCTGTTACTGCAATTTCAGTAATTTCTTCCTTAGATTTGCCAAATACTTGCTCGCGTTGTGCGACAGATGTGGAATTGTATAAATGTACAACCGCTTTTTTCGCACCTTGCAATGCTTCAAATGTTTTTTTGATTATATGTTCTCTCGACTGTGTTAAAACTTGGATTGTCACATCATCTGGAATCAGATTTTCTTCAATTAGTGTCCGTAAAAATGCAAATTCGGTTTCAGAGGCTGCAGGAAAACCTACTTCGATTTCCTTGAAACCTACTTGTAAAAGCAACTGAAAATATTCTAATTTTTCCTCAAGACTCATTGGAATGATTAATGCTTGATTTCCATCGCGTAAATCCACGCTACACCAGGTAGGAGCTTCTGTAATATACTCCTTTTCTGTCCATTTCAAGCATTGTGTTAGCGGCATAAAGTACCCTCTAGAATATTTATCGATATTTTTCATTCTAACTCCCACCCTTTTATTGTTGATTGTTATTTTTGTATAAGGCTGTGTTAAACACGAATGTTGATTTCCGCTCCAGGCACTTCGCTTTCCGCAGGGCTAGTTGGGAGCCTCCTCGGCGCATTCGCGCCTGTGGGGTCTCCCATACCAGCTACTCCTGCAGGAGTCTTCGTGCCTGCAGCGAAGGTCAACTTGCAAAAAATCAACACTAAGCTTTAACACAGCCTTTGTAAAAATAAAAAAGCCCCGTCTCTAAATATAGAGACGAGGCGTGCTCGCGGTACCACTCTAATTGATTAATCTTCGAAAAAATTAATCCACTCATGTTCGATGGCTATCACCATCTATCTTCATAACGGTAGAAGACCGACATCCCCTACTGGTTAATTCAGGGAGTAGCTCATGGATGAGTTCAAAGGTCATAACTACCGATTCTCACCAACCATCGGCTCTCTGATAAGATTATAAATCCTTCTACTATTTCCAATCTTTGCTTAAATTTATTTAATTAAATATGATGATATCTTGATAACCACAAGTTGTCAATAC
Organism: Bacillus sp. DNRA2; assembly: GCF_012843265.1. Lineage (GTDB taxonomy): Bacteria > Bacillota > Bacilli > Bacillales > Cytobacillaceae > Bacillus_BU. The sequence goes on from NZ_JABAIT010000012.1 coordinate 10,775, forward strand.
TGAATTTACAGAAAATATAGATTACAGTGAAGATTACTGTAGTTTTTCTTTACATCCCAGATAGCCAAGCAATGATAATAAATGTGGTCCACAAGATTGAACCTGAAATTAATAAAAAGTTTATAAAAAACACCAAAAAATCATTTTTACCCCGATTTAATAACATACAAACGATTGATGATAGCGAACAAAAGTATGACAAAATAACACCACACCAGAATCCAGTCCATGTTAAGGAACCACCAGGCCCCCAATATGCCATTGACTGTATTAATATACTAAAAATGAAACCTACTATAGCCAAAATGACCGACAATCCTAAAATATTAAACTTCGTCATTGAAACAGCACCCCTAGTGTAATTTTACACTAATTGTAACAAACTTTTCTGAAAACGGTAAAAAAAATTTACAAAATCTATGTTAGTGTACTTTTACCCTTCACCAGCTTTAATGACGCTACGATAAGAAAACTTACAATCACTAACAATAGCCATGAACTCACTTTTCCAAGGTGAACTAGACTCCATGCTTCGGTTTGGTTCGGATATTGCCAAGCTCCAAAGAATGTCGCAATATTTTCTGCAATCCAAATAAAAAATCCGATGAGGAAAAATGAAAGGGAAAGTGGCATGCGGTAACAAGTTCCATTCACTTCATATATGACCCATGTCCTCCAGAACACAAGGATAACCAATCCTGACAACCACCACCGTACGTCAATCCAAAAATGGTGTGTGAAAAAATTCAAATAAATCGCTGCTGCTAGCGGCACAACCAACAATAAGGGTGGCCAGTTAACCAATTCAACCTTCAATCTCCTCCATGCCTGACAGAGATAGCTGGCTACACTAGCGTACATAAATCCGCTATACAATGGTACTCCATTAATTTTAATATATCCTTCATCTGGATATGACCAGGAGCCCATATGTACCTTAAACAATTCAAGCGCAAGTCCGATAAGGTGAAACAGCGTAATGACCTTTAGTTCATCCACCGTTTCAAGACCTGATTGCACCATCCACCACTGCATCAAAAGACAAATCACAAGCAACCAGTCATAGCGAGGTAGGAAGGGTAATGGCATGAACTTGGTAAGCGCCAAAGAAGCAAAAATGACAACAGGAAACACGCAAGATAGAGCCTGATCTAAGCCAAACCGCACGAGTTGTTGTAGTGCTTTAATCATTTTGATGTCTCTTCATTTCGGTATTCTAAAATATCTCCAGGTTGGCAATTTAATGCTTTACATATTGCTTCTAAAGTTGAAAACCTAATTGCTTTAGCCTTACCATTTTTCAAAATAGATAGATTAGCCATCGTGATTCCAACCCGCTCCGATAGTTCTGTGACACTCATTTTACGTTTTGCCAACATCACATCAATATTAATAATGATCGCCATTTTCCCCACCCCTACACTGTTAAATCATTTTCAGATTTGATATCAATGGCTTCTTTTAATAGCTTTTGAAGTACTGCAGCAAACACAGCGATTACCATTGAAGCAAAGATTGGAACCATACCGACTAATACGAGACCAGGAGCATCATCTAACTCAGCTAACATAAATACAAATGGGGTAATTGTTACATACAAGCCACTAATGATTAACGCACAGATTTTTATATTCTTTAATGCGGCTACCGAAAATTGTGAGAAAGCTTGATTCTTATCAATAAAGCTTAACAACTTAAATGCCTGATACAATGCCGCGAAAAACGGTATGACTGAAATATACATACCGATTACAATGGGATATAATATTTGAGCATAATCTGGATTTACTGGATTGGTTGGTAACCAAATGAACCCATATATGCCTAGCGCAAAAATTGGCGTTCCAATAAGAAAGACAGCCAACCTTAAAAATAATGTTGAACCTCTTTTCATAAAAAGCACCTCACTTATTAATTTCTCGTTAATATCTTAATTTGAAATTTACCACACCATTTATCGTTTTTCAATAAATAATTGTTGATAATGGAAATGGAAATCTTTTTGCTGTTTAATTATTTTTTCAATTTTTCAATTATCGGAAATAAAAAAAGCATTCCTCAACAATAGAGAAATGCTTCAGAAAATATAAACTTACTCAATCCGAAAGTTTAAGCGCCTGTATATACGCTATCGCAACTTCCGGACTTTGGTTCATAATAACAATGATTTTTAAATTGACCAGCTAAAGTTTGACCATACCATGTTGGTGGGCATGGTGCATAAGGATTGAAATACCATAGCGCAAACTTACCTGGATGTTGCCGCCAATAATCTAAATTCTGTTTTGCTAATCTTTTTTCAACCGATCTGGCTCTTTGATAAAACACGTTACCTTTTTGAACCGCTTCAAATGAATAATTTCCACCTTGTACTTGATAAATTACTTGCGGGACTGTTCTTAAATTTTTAAAATCTAAACAATTTGCTTTTACCCGATTCACTATAACATTCCCAACATATAACATTCCTTGTTTTCCTTCACCCTCAGCTTCTGCTCTGATCATTCTTGCCATTAAATCGATGTCTGAACTTCGATAGTTTATTCTTGGCATTTTCTCACCCCAAAAATAACGTATGAACAAAAAGTGGTAATCATGTCAATGATAACAATAAGAATGTTTTTTTACATACTCATATATACAGATGAGGAGGAGTGTTTTGCGATGGAATTTTCAAAGGATGGATTTAGTGCTCCACTGCAACAATTAATGAATGAGCATGTGTCACTCCGTAAGGATATGGAAATTTTTTATGAAATCATTGAAGAAATCGATTTTGAAACTGGTCCTAGTATAGTAAATCTGTTTACGTTATTACACCAGCAGATTACTGCTTTCAATTATAAGCTTAAGCAACATTCCAAACGCGAGGAGCAAGGTCTGTTCCCGATATTGGCCAGACACCTTGGTGATCATAATAGAACCATCCAAGAGATGGAAGCTGAGCATGAGAAAGCAGAGCAACATCTGTTGGATTTTCTAACTGAGGCTGACAAGGTGGGCTCTGCCATTGATGAAAATGTAGCTCAATGGATTTCAGTTTTCGCCTTTCAAGCACATGCAACACTCATACAGCACTTTGCAAAGGAAGAAAAATTCCTGTTCCCGCTTGCTGAAACTATGTTATCAAATGATGAAAAGAATCAGCTAGTGCGGTTATTTCAATCCTAAATCGTATAATCCTCTGCAATCCGTTGCGATTCACTTTCAAAAAACAAATGAAAGATTTGTTCGCGAATTTTGATGAAATCCCGGCTATTTCGGTCACGCGGTCGCGGCAAGTAAACTGGTATCGTTTTTTGAATCCGACCGGGTTTATTTGTCATCACGATTACCCGGTCGCCTAATAAAACCGCTTCATCAATATCATGCGTAACCAAAATCATCGTAATATTAGCCTGCTCTCTTATTCTCAAAATTTCATGCTGCATTTGAATCCGTGTTAGCGCGTCAAGGGCACCAAACGGTTCGTCTAGGAGAATAATATCTGGTTTTTTTACTAATGTTCTAGCAATAGCCACCCGTTGCGACATGCCGCCAGAAAGCTCGCCAGGCTTTGCTTTTTCAAAACCAGTTAAACCGACCAAATCGATATGCTCAGCAATTAAGCGATTTCGTTCCTTGGCGGGAAGGTGCTCCAAACCAAAGCCAATATTTTGCTCAACTGTCATCCAGGGAAATGAGCGATGGTCCTGAAAAACCATGCCCCTGTCGTTGCCAATTCCCTTAACAAGTTGATCATTAATCGTAATTTTACCTTCATAAGCTGTATCCAAACCAGCAATCATCCGCAGCAATGTACTTTTTCCACAACCACTAGCACCGACGATTGTTAAAAATTCTCCTTCTCTTACATCTAAATTAATATTTTGCAAAACATCAAGTTTTCCGCTGCGTTGCTGAAAGGATTTCGATAGATTAGAAATCTTTATTTTTTGCCTATTAGACCCAAATAGGATTCTTGCATTAGCATTACTAAGCATGGTATGACCTCCTATGATTTTATTCCCGGTTGCCATGAAAGCACTCTTGTTTGGATGAGCTTAATGAGCGCATCCATCGTTACCCCAATTAACCCAATCATAACCATTCCAATCACCATCACATCTGGCTGTGACAGCTCACGCCCCTGGGTGATTCTGTAGCCGAGACCTGAATCAGAGGCAATTAATTCAGCTGCCACTACTGCCATCCAAGCAGCACCAAGCCCCAGTCTTAAGCCGACAAAAATGGCAGGCAAGGCGGCCGGTAAAATAACTCGAAATAAATACCTACTTTTGCTGACTCCCATGAGCTTCGAAACCTCTAAATAACCTTTCGGAACCCCTTCAATTCCTTGAATTGTATTGAGTAAAATCGGGAAAAAGGCGCTTTTAAAAATAATAATGATTTTTGATGTTTCACCAATTCCAAACCATAGGATAATAATCGGAATCCATGCCAAAGGAGGAATGACTCGAATCGCATTAAAAACTCCAGCAAATAAATGATCGACCCGAGCATACAAGCCCATGATGATTCCAAATGATACGCCGACAATAATAGCTGCAACAAAGCCTTGCAGCATTCTGCTCAAGCTAATCCACGTATCCCCATAAAGTGTTCCATCATTCATGAACTGAACAATCGTGTCAAATACAACGAGAGGTGACGGGATTAGATAGGCAGCTATCAATTGTTTTTCCGTGATATAAAACCAGGAAGTGATGAATAAAACCGGAAGAATAATCGGAATAAAATTGCGGATACGTATTTTTTTCATTGATATCACCCCTTATTATTTAATCAGAAAGGGCATACGACTATGCCCTTTCCCCTGACAAACTATTTATCTCGTAAAATCCAATCCTTTAACTCAAAGTCTTGTTTAATGAATTTTTGTTCAACAAGGAATTTTTTCGTTCCTTCTAATAGTTTGAGACCTTCTTCAGGGAAGCTTTCTTCGGTAATGTTTTCTAACGGAAGGCTATCTTTTACTACATCCAAATCATGCTTTGTTACGTCAGCAACATATTGATAAAATTCATCTTCATGTGCCTTTAAGTCCTTTACCGATTTTGTCCTGGTCTCATTCCATACAGATAAAAATTTAGGATTTTCATCCAACCATTTTTCAGTTGCCACAATCACTGAACTTCCAGTTAAATGAGGTGTGGATTTACTCGCCTGTTCAATTAATGGGAAGCCAAGCTTCAAATGCTTCGGACCATTAAAGGTTGGGAAAGCATATGCTTGAATATCACCACGCTCTAATGATGCCGCCGCTTCTGTTGGCAATAATGAAACCACTTTGACATCATTTAATAGATTATTTTCTTCCAAAAGTCCGATTAAGTAACGGAACATATATGAGCCATTTGAAGTGGCAACCGTTTTCCCTTTTAAGTCTTCAACTTTAGTAACGCCATTTTTCTTATTTGTAACAAGCCAAATATCGGAATGAATGTTGGCAAAACCAATTAATCTTGTTTTTTGACCTGAACTTCTCGCAAGTAGGCTAGGAGTATCACCAAAGATACCTAAATCTATTTCCCCTGCAGCAACAGCTTCATTTAGATTTGGACCATTAGGAAAGGCAAAATATTTAATATCGGTAATCCCGATTTTCTTTAATTCCTCCTGCAAATAGCCCTTTTCAATTGCCCAGCCTTCTGCCCCAGATACAGCTGGTTTGCCTCCGTTTGTGTTACCACTTGCATTAATATAGCCAAGTCTTAACGTTTTACCTTCCTTAGTAGTTTGTGAAGCTTCATTGCTTGATTTTTCTGTACCAGAGCTTTTCGAATTTCCACTGCACGCTGTTAAAAGGAAAACGAACAACGTCATTAACACGATTAATCCCTTGAATTTAACTAACTTCTCCATTGTCTCCACTCCATTACCTCAGATAAAATTTATAAAATAGGTCGTCACTGGCAGTTGATTTTTGGCCTTTCTCCCAGCCAACATTTTTCCGATAACTGCCTAGTAGTTCTTTTTCTTCAATTTCATGCGGGGAGATTTCCTCAGATTCTTCCGCATTAGGTCCGACGTATAATGCATTTACTGGACAATAAAGCTCGCACATATAGCATGTCTGGCACTCACTTTGCCGGGCTATAATCGGGACTTGATTATCCCTGGCCTCAAAAACATTGACTGGGCAAACCTTGACGCATTGATTGCATTCAACGCATTTTTCTTCGACTAATAATTCAATCAAACTGATTCACTCCTTAACTATTTTGAAATAGACGATCAGCTGTCACTCTGATTTCGTCTAAACCGCTTGTAATTAATCGATATTGTTGTTTATCATCTATGCTTGGATAATCAAGACGTTTATGCATTCCTCTTGTTTCTTTTCTTTCCAAAGCAGTGGTATACATAAAGCGCGATGTCGCAAGCATTGCCGCTGCTTCACGAACTCTGACAATATCCCGATCTGCTTCACCAAGCGTTTCTCTTGCTTCTTCCCATAGGTTATTTAATCGTGTCAATGAAGGGGTAAGCTTGTCACTCGTTCTAAATAAGTTAATATCTAATGGAGTTACTTCAGCTTGAACCAACTTTGTTAATTCATTTGCGCTTAAATGATCTTTGCTTGCAGCTTGTTGCTGAATGCCTACTACTTGTTTGCGTTTGAGGACACGATTATGCTTTTTACGGTTAAAGGTTAATGCGTATTTCGCAGCTGCATCACCTGACCATTGCCCAGATGAAATGGCCCATGCAGCATTATAACTTCCACCGCCAGTAAAGCCACCGCAAATTAATTCTCGGGTTGCGGCATCGCCTGCTGCGTATAAGCCAGGTACTTTTGTGGCGCACGTTTCATCAACAATTCGAATTCCACCTGTTCCCCGAACCGTTCCTTCTAAGCGCAACGTCATTTCAAAGCGATTCTCAAACGGGTTGATCCCCATCCGGTCGAATTGAAGAAAGAAGTTTGGTTGCGCCACTCTCATCCATTTTTGCAAATTAGGATCAGTTGCTTTATCCAACTGCGCATACACTTTTTGTCCTTGCAATAATGCTTTCGCAATGACAGATCTGCCTCTTTGCGAGCCAGCGCCGACAACAACACTTCCATCCTCATAAGTAAATGAAGCCCAATTATAAAATGCTGTTTTCGTGATTGAGGAATATTTCGGTGCTAAGGCATAAGCATTTGAGAATTCCATTCCAGAAAAATCTGCCCCTGCTTCAGAAGCCAATAAGTAGCCATCACCAGTTAACACATTGCAGCCCAGTGCTTTGCTTAAAAAGGCGCACCCGCCAGAAGCGATGACAACCGAGCTAGCTTGAATCGACCAAACTTGATTTGTCTGAGAGTTTATTCCAGCCGCACCTGCAACCCCATTTTCATCATATAAAAGCTCAAGGACTGGACTGTGATCAAGAATCGTCACTTTGGCACGATTTAATCTTTTTCGTAATAATCTCAAATATTCTGGTCCTTGCAGACTGCGTTTATGGGCAACCCCGTTCTCATCTACTGGAAATGGATAACCCCATTTTTCTAATTGGTTAACATTTTGGTAGGTTTGGTCCAGAACTCGCTTCATCCAGCTCCGTTCCGCCAAATAACCACCCAACGCTTCACGGCTTTTCATCGCTTCTTCGCGCGCAGCTTCATCGGGTTGGATGTACCAGACCCCATTTCCTGACGGTGCTGTTGCACCACTTGTTCCGCAATAACCTTTATCAACAAGGATGACTGAGGCACCATGCTCTGTTGCTGCTAGTGCTGCCCAAGCTCCGGCAGGTCCCCCACCAATCACGAGTACATCGGCTTTTCGCTTGACGTCATATAATTGATTTTCTAACTTGTATGTTGCGTTCAATTCAACTGCCATTTTCTCATCTCCCTAAATGTTGTAAATAACAGAAAAAGACCTCCTAAAAAAGGAAGTCTCCAGTGGTCTGGTCAACTTATGACTATATAGTTCTTTTTCTAAAATTAAACTCTTTAAACATGAATGTTGATTTCCGCTTCAGGCACTTCGCGCACCTTAGGGGCTAGTTGGGAGCCTCCTCGGCGCCTTCGCGCCTGCGGGGTCTCCCATACCAGCTACTCCCGCAGGAGTCTTCGTGCCTTCCACTCCAATCAACTCGCGTAAAATCAATACTAAGTATTAACTCAGCCAAAATTTAAAAAAGGTTTATTCCCCTCAAATGAAGGAAATAAACCTCTAATGGATTAGTCGGTTTAGAACAAATTTCTATTTATTCCGATTTGATTACTTAGATTAATAATTATATTAATCTGATTTTTAGCAATTGTCAATTGCTTTTTATTTTATTTATTGACTTGGAAAATATTCTCTTTAACCGACCGTCTTGTATTTGGTTTCTCTAATTTTTGAAAATCGTCCTGTAATGATTCCAAATCCCCCTTGTATCCAAGCGCAATAACTACCTGTAAGTCAATATCTTCTGGGATATTGAGTATTTCTTTTGCCTTTTCTTTATCAAATCCGCCAATTGCCCGTGTTGAAAGTCCTAAAATAGTTGCTTGTAAAGCCAGATTTGCCCACGCAGCTCCCGCATCAAAATCATGAAAATGATTTGGTTCATTATTAGCTTTCTTATTTTTCGAAGCTAAAAGAATTAACACCGGCGCCTTGTTTGACCACAATTGATTCCTCGGATGAATAAATTGGTTAAAAATTGTCCGCTCTTCGTTTGTGCGAGCTATAATAAATCTCCATGGCTGCTCATTACTTGCAGAAGGTGCCCAAGAAGCTGCTTCTAAAATAGTAACAAGGTCTTTCTCCGCTACTTTTTCTCCTGAGTATGAACGCGGAGACCACCGACTTAAAAACAACGGATGAACTTCGCTTTCGGCTTTTCGATATTCTGCTACTACATCTTCTCCCAATGTAATATTTGATAGCTTTCTAGTTTTAATGTTTGTCATCATCTATTCCCCTTTTCATTCAGTTTGAAGTTTTAATTCATCTTTCAATAGTTGCTTTGGCTTTCTCTGAATCACAAACACAATGATTGATGATATGAAAAATAACAATCCCGTTGTGTAAAATACGAATGGGATTGAAGCAATACTGCTGACTGTTCCGCCAAATACAGGACCAATTACATTCCCCAAAAACTTAAAGCTTTGATTGTAGCCCATAACCTCGCCCTGTACTTCCACTGGGGTCTCACGCCTAATAAACGCGATCATGATCGGCAATAGCCCGCCTGAAGAAATTCCGAACAAGACGCGCAAGGCGATTAGTTGCCAAAGTGAGGTGACAATCGCTTGTGGTACTACGAAAAAGACACTGAGAAACAACAAACCAGTTAATACTTTTTCATAGCCAATTGTATCCGCCAATCTTCCCCAAAAGCGGGTAAACAAAAAGGTTCCAATTCCTGTTGCACTAAAGGTAATCCCGGCAAGAAAAGATACATTTCTAGCATCTGTCAACTGGGCAACATACAGAGACAACAGCGGTTGTATGCTAAAGTTTCCGATTTGGACCAAGGCCCCAACCAACATGATGTTAACTAATAATCGATGGTGAAAGATTGCCAGAATGATATTTTTTCGTGAGTAGTTAGCGTGGTTGTTCGAATTTTTCACATCAGCTTCATGAATCCCAAACGTGATGATCACCGCTGCAAGCGAAAGCGTAATCGCCGTTAACAGGAATGTATAACTAAAACCAACAGCATCAGCCAATAATCCGCCAATCATCGGACCTAATAAATGACCTCCAACACTTCCCATTTGTAAAGTTCCGAGCGTTTTGCCTGCAATCTGAGTCGGTGTATTTTTACTGACAAATGCGTTAGAGGTGGAAATAAATCCAGCAACAGTTCCCATGATGAGGCGCAAAAAGAAGAGCTGTTCAACACTGTGCACATAATTCATTAAAAAAATACTGGTTGCCATCCCGAAGCAGTTCATAATCATGATCGGCTTATACCCGTATTTATCCGCAAATCGACCCCAAATGGGAGACATAATAAATGCCGAGATAAATGTTGCACCAAAACATAAGCCTGCCCACTTTTGGATATCATTTGTTGAGTAGTCACCTAATGTAGCAATATATAGAGAGATAAAGGGCATAATCATTGTCATCGAAGCTGCGACAATAAAATTTGTTATGAGCATTATTTTTAAATCGAATTGTTTGTTTGGCAAAACATCACATTCTTTCTATTTTGGAAGCTGCTTCCATCTTGAAAATCTTTGTTCTAATAAAATTAACCCTTGATTTACAATCAAACCTAGTGCCGAAATGGTTAAAATTCCTGCATACATTTCAGCAATTTGGAAATTAAATTGCGAATAGGTAATCAAAAAGCCTAAACCTTCTCTTGCCCCAACCATTTCTGCCGCAATTAACACCAAAATACACCCAGTCCCAGCCATCCGAATTCCGGTGAATATCGAAGGAATCGATGCTGGAAAAATAACTTTCAAAAACAATTTAAACGAAGAAACATTCATTGAGCGGGCGGATTTTATTAGTAACAGATCAACGCTCTTTACGGCAGCAATCGTATTTAATAATATCGGAATAATACAAGCGTAAAAAACGATGGTGATTTTCGATATTTCACCGATCCCCAAAAACAAAATAAAGACGGGTAACAGCGCCAATCTTGCCGTATTCCGAAAGACCTCAAATGTTGGATTTAATAAGTCTCTTACCAAAGGATACCATCCAATCAATAATCCAAGCGGAATTCCAATCAGTAATGCTAAACTAAAACCTGCCAAGGAGCGCCTGATGCTCGCTGAAAACTCTACCCATAAATCTCCAGAAACGGCCAATTCCCACCAGGCTTGCAAAACTTCTGTAAATGGCGGGCAAAACGCTGGATTAATAGAACTAAAACGCGATGCATTTTCCCATAATAATCCTAATAAAATTAATACGATCGACCGTTTGAACAGGGTAAACACCCATTTAAACGATTCAAGCTTTGGACGATGTCCCGGGCCAGTTTGCTTATTTAATTCTTCGCTTATTTCTAATTCAGGTGCGATTGATGCCACTTATACCCCTCCTTTTTTAGCATAAAAAATATAAAAGAGGCTCACACTTTTGTACTGGACAAAAAATGTGAGCCTCTGGATGACCAGTGGGCATGTATACTCCTAAATTGTTATCGTGTTAACGATGCTTTTGTGAATTGATTTTCCGGACGTTTCAAACCTAAATTCTCTCTTAAGGTTGCGCCTGTATACTCAGTTCGAAATATACCACGTTTTTGCAGCACCGGAATGACGTAATCAACGAAATCAGTTAATCCTGTTGGGAACACAGGCGGCATGATATTGAAACCATCAGCAGCACCATTCTCAAACCATTCTTGTAATTGATCGGCGATTTGTTCTGGCGTTCCGATTATTTCTCGATGGCCACGTGCGCCTGCAATATGTTGGTATAATTGGCGAATCGTTAAGTTATCCCGCTCTGCAATGTCTTTCACTAATTGGAATCGGCTTTTATTACCATTTATTTGTGATACATCTGGCAATTCAGGTAATGGGCCATCAACCGGATAACCTCTTAAATCTACGCCTAAATGGTTAGACAATCTCGCTACTCCGACTTCCTCCGGAATTAAATTTAGAAATTGTTGACGTTTTGCTTGGGCTTCTTCTAACGTTTGCCCAATGATTGGAAAAACTCCTGGCATTATTTTTAGTTCATCAGGATTTCTACCATACTTGGCCATCCGGCTTTTAACATCGCGATAGAAAGCTTGTGCTTCCTCTAAAGTTTGCCACGCTGTGAAAATCACCTCTGCTGTTTTTGCTGCTAATTCTTTTCCGGCTTCCGAAGATCCTGCTTGAACAACAACCGGATGCCCTTGAACAGGGCGAGAAATATTTAAGGGTCCCCCTACTGATAAATATTTCCCTTCAAAATTAATCGGATGAACCTTGGATGGATCAGAATAGATACCTTCCTTTTGGTCAAAAACAATCGCCTCATCTTCCCAGCTATCCCAAAGCTTTTGAACCACATCCACAAATTCATGTGCTCGTTCGTAACGCTCCTGATGAAGCACTTCATTGCTAAGTCCAAAGTTACGAGCCGCTTCCTTACCAGCGCTTGTTGTAACAACATTCCACCCTACACGACCATTGCTTAAATGGTCTAATGAAGCAAATTTTCTTGCAACATTGAACGGTTCATTGTACGTAGTCGAAACAGTACCGACAAGTCCAATATTTTTTGTCACTGCTGCAAGTCCTGATAATAGTGTAAAGGGTTCAAAGCGTGCCGTAGATTCATGTGCAAATGCTTTGTTCGATGTACGAGCAGATACACCATCCGCAAGGAAAACCATATCAAATTTGCCACGTTCTGCTGTTAATGCCTGTTCTTTAATAAAGTCAAAATTTAGAATATGCTCCTTTTGCGCATCTGGATGGCGCCATGCAGCAGCATGATGTCCTGGCAACATAAAGAATGCCCCTAATCTCATTTGGTTTTTCCCCATTACAATCACTCCTAATAATCAGATTATTTTTATAAAATTAGTCAGAATTAAACAAAAAATTATTTTGCAAAGGAATTAAATTTATTTGTATATAATTCTTCTAATTTTACTTGTCCTTTCTTCAATTGCTTATCGTTCACCAAGTAATCAACCCAAACTGTGTATTCTTTCGGTTGGATGACTCCACCCTTTGAAGCAACACCAAAGCTTTTCCAATATTTAAGATTTGCGGTTGGTTCATTATTGTTGCGGCCTTTGACTATTTTTTCTAAACGTTGAATAACTTCTTCTCTTGGCGTTGTTTTCGCCCACTCATGTGCTTTTGCAACACCTTCAACAAATGTTTTTACTGTATTGGGATTTTCTTTAATATAATCATCAGCAAAGAAATAACTACCAGCTGTAAATGGACCACCATAAATATCTAGATCATTAGTAATTTCTCTAATTCCACCTTTTTCTAAAGCTAAATCTTTTGCAAGCTCAGATAATCTTACTGCATCATTTTGTCCACTGCGAAGAATTTGTTCGGCATTGGCCGTCGGAATCACGACTAATTGCACTTTATCTATTTCTTTTTCCGTTAAGCCCTTATCCCGTAAATACTGAACATTAAAGAATTCAGCTTGCGCACCTAACGTATTGACACCAACTTTTTTACCAATTAAATCTTTTGCCGTTTTAATTGGACTATCCTCAAGAACAAATAATCCACCCTTTGTAACTTCGTCGACACCATAAGAACCGATGACCGACTTAATCTTCACACCTTCTGAAACAGATTTAATGACTGCTCCGTTAAAAGCATTCCCAAAATCTATTTGTTTTGTGGCTGTTAGCTGAATGTCTTCTGGTCCCCCTGAAGAGCTACCGGCGTTTTCAAGCTTTATATCCCCTAAGTAACCTAGGTCCTCAGCCAGTTCAGCTATTTCAACACTTCCAGCCGCACCGGAATATTGTAATACCTTATCTTCCTGCTTAGTCTTAGAATCGCTGCCTGCGGCTGTCTTTTCTGATGAGCAACCTGATAAAATACCTCCAGCTAATGCTGTTAATAATACGATTGGTGCAAGTTTTTTTGCTATCCTCATTTCGCACACTCCTCTCAAACTGTTTGTGATTGTTTCTTATTTGGATTTTCAGGAACCTTTAGTCCGAGGTTTTCACGTAAAGTTGCGCCTTCGTACTCGGTTCTGAATAATCCACGACGTCGAAGTTCTGGAATCACCAATTCGACGATATCATTAAAGCCTTCTGGATAAGTCGGAGGCATAATATTAAATCCATCTGCGCCTTCATTTAAAAACCATTCTTCTAATTGGTCGACTATCTGCTCTGGTGTTCCGACGATTTCACGATGACCCCGAGCACCTGCAATATGTTCATATACTTCGCGAAGGGTATGTAGGTTTTCCCTTTCAGCAATTCGGCGGATAATACTAGACCGGACTTGAGGATTCGTTTTGTCTTCATGCTCACCCGGCTCAGGTAATGGTGCATCCACATCAAAACCAGATAAATCCTGACGTATGAAATTAGATAAATAGGCTAAGCCAACTTCTGGTGATATATAATTGTTTAATTGCTTACGCTTAGCAAGCGCCTCTTCCTCTGTCTTGGCGACCGTAATAAACACACCCGGCATAATTTTTAAGTCTTCTCGATTACGACCATATTTCGCTAACCGCCCTTTTACATCCCTGTAGAAAACTTGTGCCTCTTCTAGCGTTTGCCAAGCGGTAAAAATCACTTCAGCTGTTTTCGCAGCAAGTTCCTTTCCTGCTTCTGATGAACCAGCTTGAACGATGACCGGATGACCTTGTGGTGTTGATGGAGAATCCAATGTTCCTTTCACGTTAAACCACTTTCCTTTATGATCAACAGGATGGACTTTAGCTAAATCTAAATATCTTCCATTTTCCCGATCATTAATGATAGCGTCAGCTTCGATTGAGGACCACAGCTGTTTGACTACCTCAACAAATTCCTCAGCCCGTTCATAGCGATCGGCGTGTGCCAAATGTTTTTCTTTGCCAAATAACAGCGCTTCGCGATCATTATTCGATGTGACAACATTCCAAGCCGCGCGCCCCTTCGATAAATGGTCAATTGCACTAAACTTGCGAGCCACATGAAATGGTTCATTGTAAGTTGTCGTTAAGGTTGCTGTTAATCCGATATTTTTAGTTGCTGCTGCTAATGCCGAAATGAGAATGACTGGGTCAAGTTTCAATGCATTTGATGAACCCTCAGAAACGTTTGAGCCAAATACGTCAGCAAAAAAGATCGTATCAAATTTTGCCTCTTCTGCTTTTTGGGCAATTCCAGTCAAAAAATCTAGATTAAAAATACTGTCTGTGGCAGCACCAGGATGGCGCCAGCTAGCAACATGTTGTCCTGGTAGTTTAATAAATAATCCTAATTTCATTTGTTTTTTCGTCATTCCCATCACTCCTATAGAATTAATCAGTTTTATTTTAAAAAAAATATTATTCTACTTATTTAGATTAGGTTGTTGCTTCCACTTCGAAAATCTTTTTTCCAACGAGGTTAATCCAAAATTAACAAGTAACCCCAACATCGAAATTGTTAAAATGCCTGCAAACATTTTTGCAATCTGGAAATTATTTTGCGCAAAGGTAATTAAATATCCTAATCCTGCTTTTGCACCAATCATTTCTGCCGCTATTAACACTAAAATGCATCCCGTACCTGCCATGCGAATTCCAACAAAGATGGTAGGAAGCGCTGCCGGTAAAACAACCTTTGTAAATAACTTAAACGCTGATAGATTCATGGACCGAGCCGATTTGATCAGCAATGGATCAACATTTTTCACACCAGTTATCGTTAGTAGTAAGATTTCGGATGTTGAAGCGTAAAATACAATCGCAATTTTCGATGCTTCCCCAATCCCAAGGATTAACATGAACACTGGTAACAGAGCTAATGTCGCAGTGTTTCGGTATACTTCAAATGTCGGATTTAATAATTCCCTTGCTAATGGATACCATCCAATTAGTAATCCAAGCGGAATCCCGACTACCAAAGCTAAAAGAAATCCATAAATTGACCGTGTTATACTCGTCGAAAAATGTGTCCATAGCTCACCTGATAAGACCATTTCCCCTCCTGCTTTTATTACTTCTAAAAATGGGGGAAGATACTCTGGATTTACCAATCCGGTGCGGGGGGCGATTTCCCATAACGATACTAAAATGATTAACAAAATGGATTGCTTAAATAGCTTTGCTGTTAACTGAAAAATAGAAACGGAGGAAGTTTTGGTCTGCTTTGGTTCTTCAAATTCTATTTCTCGGACTATAGTAGCCACAAAGAATCCCTCCCTCTAAATATTTGCCCCCACAAATTCTTGCTCATGTAACAGGTTCCATACTTCATGACGTGCACTAATAAAATCTGGAGTAGCATGAATATCTGCAACATCCAACCGATTGGTTAGAGGAATATTGACTATTTTCTTTACTGAGCCTGGATTAGCTGTCAAAACGACCACTCGCTGACCAAGATATACAGCCTCGTCTATCCCATGTGTAATGAATAGAATTGTTTTCCTAGTTTTTTCCCAAATTCGCAAAAGTTCGGCTTGAAGGGTTTCACGTGTTTGTGCATCAAGTGCTGCAAACGGTTCATCCAAAAGAAGCACATCCGGATTAAAGGCAAGACTCCTGGCAATCGCCACCCGCTGCTTCATACCACCTGACAATTCATGAGGATATCGATCTGCGAATTGTTTTAATCCAACCAAATCTAAATAATAATCCCCCAATTCCTTCCATTCACGTTTCGAAATGCCCTTCGCCTCTAGTCCAAATTCAATATTTCCTCGAGCAGTTTTCCATGGGAACAAAGCATATTGTTGAAAAACTGTACCTCGGTCTAATCCTGGACCCGTAATTTCCTTCCCATCGATTAGAATACGCCCGTGGCTTGGCTTGGTTAAACCACCTAACAGATCGAGAAGGGTTGATTTACCGCATCCGCTTGGACCAACCAGGGTAATAAATTCCCCATCATGAACGGTGAAATTTATATCCTTTACCGCAGTGAATTCTTTCGTGCCATTTTTTTTAGTTTCATCGCGGATGGGGAATGTTTTAGTGACATGATCAAATCGTATTTTTTCAACAGCCGACATCGACTTCACTCCTAACTTTTTGATAATAAAAATGGCTCACATTTCAGTTTTTCAACTGATTTATGTGAGCCTCTCGGACGACCTGTGGGCTAGACTAATTCCATATTGTTTGAGCAAACTATCCAATACCTTCACGCCTTCACCCCAATCTTTTTTTACTATACATATAGTTATAATAGGTTTTAAAGGTATGTTTCATTTTTTCACGATCCTTCACTTATGATGATAACAAAAAGGCTCACATTTCAGTTGTTACTGAATCATGTGAGCCTCTTGGACGACCAGTGGGCAGGAGATCTATTTTATTTTATTGGATCGCTTTTTTGAAAGATTTAAAACCTATTAAAACTATAAGTTTAATTTACCACATATTTCTATATTGTCAACATGTATATGTTAAAAAGTTAATGTTTTTAAGGTTACCTTACTTTTTCAGCCGTCTGACTTGCTAATTTCAACGCTTGGTCGATATCAGCCAAAATATCGTCAACGTCTTCAAGTCCAACTGAAATCCGCACCAATTCAGGCGTGACCCCACTGCGTAGCTGTTCATCTAATGTTAACCGCGAATGAGAAGTGCTCGCCGGATGGATCACCAATGTCTTCGAATCACCGATATTTGCCACATGACTCAGGAGCTTAACTGAGTTAATAAATGTTTTGGCAGGCTCTAAGCCACCCTTAATCCCAAAACTGAATATTGACCCAGCACCCTTAGGCAAATACTTCTTAGCCAGTGAATTCTGCGCGTCTCCCGCTAGTGTTGGATAATTCACCCACTCTACTTGATCATGTTTAGCCAAATATTCAGCAACTCGCTGGGCGTTATAAACATGCTGCTTCACCCGAAACGATAACGACTCTAAGCCTTGAATAAATAACCAACCATTAAACGGGGATAAAGACGCACCTAAATCATGGCCCAACTCGAATCGGACCTTGGTAATAAACGCTCTGTTATCGGCAACTTCAACGAACGAGCGTTGGTTTAAATTTGGATTAACTTCCGTTAACTCAGGAAATTTTCCGTTTGTCCAATCAAACTTACCCCCATCAACAATTGCCCCACCGATCGACGTACCGTGCCCACCAATAAATTTCGTCGTCGAATGAATCACAATGTCAGCTCCAAACAGAATTGGCTTAATTAAATATGGAGTGGTGAAAGTATTATCAATCACAAGTGGAATACCATGACGATGAGCAAGCTCACTAAGTCCCTCAATATCCGCAATCTTCAAACTTGGATTCCCGATTGTTTCTGTATAGACGGCTTTTGTTTTTTCGTTTATCGCTGATGCAACTGCCGCGAGATTATTGCCATCTACAAAACGAACCGTGACCCCAAACCTCGGAAATGTCTTTGTAAACAATGATACTGTGCCGCCATACAGTGCGCTAGTGGCAACAATTTCATCCCCTGCTTTGGCGATTGTCAATAATGCTAGGGTGATGGCTGCTTGTCCAGATGAGACCGCAAAGGCTCCTACACCACCCTCCAGTGCCGCCAGCCGCTTTTCAAACACATCGATGGTTGGGTTGGAAATTCGGGAATAAATATAGCCTTCCCCCTCCATTTTGAATAAGTCAGCTGCGTGTTCCGTATTATCGAAAACGTACGACGTCGTTTGATAAATAGGTACTGCCCGAGAGCGGGTAATCGGATCTACCGTTTGACCTTCGTGCAAGGCGATTGTATCAAAATGGAATTGGTTCTGTCTTCCATCACTCATTCTTATAACCCCCTTTATTTCACCACGTTCGAATCCAGTTCCACTCGAACCCCAAGACTATGACTCTAATGAAACCTCTTGAAGTTGCGCGAGTTGTCCACCTAAGAATTTACTCAACTCGAGCATTCCATATTGCTCAGCTGCTTTTTCTGCATCGCTATTGTAATTCGTATTCGTATTGATGTCGTAAGTGTATACTTCACCCTGCGCATTTCTGATAAACTCAATGCCTGCAACTGTGATATGATTTTCTTTTAAAAATTTCTCATATTGAGCAACAATTGGATCATTGAAGTCTCTTTGAATCTGAAACTTCGGTTTTTCTTCTACCTTCTCTCCAACTGGGCAAAATAAATCTCCGATGTTGCACGCATCTGCCGGGCATAGTTCGAATCCACCTGATGTATCAACTTGAACCGCGTAGACAAATTTGCCTCCGATAAATTCGCAACGGGTAATGTATTTCTCAGGCGAGTCTATATACTCCTGAATGAGCATAATCCCATCAACCGGTTCATCAAAGCTTGATCCATAAACATAATCTTTCAATGCTTCAATCGAATAGAATAATTGAACACCTAAACCCTTACCTGCACGATTATGTTTGGTAATAAACGATTCTGTTGCTAACTTCTCAGCTGCTTTAATGATATTTTCTTTCCCAACGGCAGCCAAAGTTCGCGGCGTTTTTATGCCTGCTTTTGTCAATGCAGCATATTGTTTCACTTTGCTTAACTCAAGGCTAAGCGCATTACTTCCATTAAATACTTTTCGACCATGCTGCCCTAACCAAGCAAATAGATTATCAGCTAATTCAGGTGCATAGCGATGATCCCGCGTATGCGATGAGGCACTCATTCGACTGTAAAAGATTCCCTGTGGCGGTACTTCTGATAAGTCAAACAGGCCTTTGCTTAAATGCCATTCTTCAAACGGTAACCCTAATTCTGTTAATCTGTTTGTTAAATGAACAGTCCATTCACTGTTCTCATGAATAATATATATCTTACTCATTGTGAATCTCCTCATCTGTTAATTTATTTCATTTCGCCTTTACTTGCTGACGCTTAAGCTCGACTAACGGAATAACTTCCTCTGCAAACCGTTTCATTTCCTCTAAATGTGGTGAGAATTGTAAAATTAACAAACCAAGACCCGCTTTTTCAAACGCCAAAATTTGCTCAGCGATTTGCTCTTTCGTGCCGACTAAATTTGGACGTAAACCACGATTGGATACAGAATAATCTTGCAACGCCAAATCAATTTCAAGCTGTGATTTATTTTTAAAATCGTCATATCCAGCATAACCGCTGGTTGCTTTCACATCAGTTATCCGCGCAAGCTCTGCTGTTGCCTCTGCTTCGGTATCACGGCAAATCACATAAGCGGCCATCCCGAATCGAGAAAAAGATTCCTTGCCAGCCTCTTGTTTTAAACGCTGCATTTCTGCTATTTTATCGGCAATTTCTGGAACGGTTCCACCATGCATAACGTAGGCATCGCATTTCTCCACAATCGCCTTTTTACCGCGCTCACTTTCTCCTCCCGCGTAAAGAATAGAATGCGGGCGTTGCACTGGCTTTGGATATAGTCTCGCATTTTCAACGTGGTAATACTTACCATCATAGGAAAAGCTATCTTGAGTCCATAGACCTTTTAAGACATCAATATATTCCTCGACCCGATCATATCGATCATCGTGAGCTGTGAACTGACCTGAATATTGGCGTGCTTCCTCTTCCCACCATGCTGATACGAGATTTAAATTAAAGCGACCATTACTGATATGATCAATATTTGCCGCCTGCTTGGCAATGACAGCTGGATTGTGATAGCCTGGTCGAATCGCCGTTAATATTTCGATTTTTTCCGTAACAGCTGCTAAAGCAGCTGCTGTTGACCATGCATCAAGGACATCTGCCTCCGGACCTTTAATATCATTTAAAAATAGTTCAGGAACGAGCGTCATATCAAAACCAAGCTGCTCTGCTGTTTGAACAACCTCCTTCACATATTCAAAGGTCGCAGGCATATTTTCGTTTTCAACATTTCGCAACCAGCCCCCAAAAATAGGTGCCCAAAATCCATATTTCATCTTAATACCTCGTTTCATATACATCAAAAGACTTTTCTTTGATCGTAATTTCATGTTTTTCTCTGTGTTTTCATATATGTTTAGTTGGTTTTATACAAATAACAATGCTAGGCCTCAACTTTAGTCTGGACTTTTGGAAAATCTAAGCCAAGGTGCTCACGTAAGGTATTTCCTTCATATTCAGTTCTAAATACGCCACGATTTTGGAGTTCTGGAATCGAATAATCGACGAAGTCCTTCACACCACCAGGGAAGTACGGGAATTTTACATTAAATCCATCGCACGCACCGTAAAGGAACCATTCACTTAATTTTGCTGCAACAGCATCACCTGAATCGACAACGAATAAATGGCCCTGACTTTGCACAAAGTAATTAGCTAATTGTCTAATCGTTAAATTCTCTTTTCTTGCCAAATCTGCCAGTAATTCAAAACGGCCCTTTTCGCCATTGACTTGATCAATACTTTTTAATTCTGGCAAATAATCATCTGGTGCATACTGTGATAAGTCGTGCTCGACATAGCGTGACAACCAACCGATTCCTAATTCAGGTAAAATGAGTTCTTGGAAGTGCTCAAATTTTTCTTGAGCTTCTTGTTTTGTTTTACCTACAAACGGAACAATTCCCGGCATGATGGCAAACTGCTTCGGATCACGACCAAACCTTGCAACCTTTTGCTTCATCACATCATACTCAAGCTTTGCTTCAGCAATCGTTGAAGGTGCAATCGTAAATAAAATATCCGCGTGTTTCGCAGCAAACGCTCGACCATCCTCAGATGCACTTGCTGTTACAATGACAGGATGTCCTTGCGGCGATCGTGGAATGTTTATTGGGCCTTTTACTTGATAAAATTTCCCATTATGATGAATCGGGTGAATTTTGCTAGCATCAAGGAATTGTCCTGTTTCACGATTAATCAGGAGTGTGTCATCCTCCCAGCTATCCCATAATTTCTTGGTTACCTCAACGAATTCAGCCCCCTGTTCATAACGGAGTGAATGTTCAAGCTGCTTTCTCAGACCGAAATTTTCTGCTTCATGATCATGTGCAGTCGTCACAACATTCCATGCCGCTCTCCCCCCACTCAAGTGATCAATCGTTGCAAATTTTCTCGCAACATTAAATGGATGATTAAAGGTCGTCGATAACGTTGCAACAAGCCCAATTTTATTGGTTACAGAAGCCAAAGCCGCCATCACCGCTGTTGCTTCCAAGCGAATTTGTGGAGTATAAGCAATATCCTCATCATTGTGGGCCAATACATCGGCTAAGAAAAGCAAATCGAATTTTCCCTTTTCAGATAGCTCCGCAATTTCCTTGTAAAGGCTTAAGCTTGTTACCTCTTCTGATTGTGTTTCCGGATAGCGCCATGCCGCTAAGTGATGTCCCAAAAATGTTTGAAAAAAAGCACCTAAATGCATTTTTCTTTTCTCGCTCATTTTCATACCCCTTCTTAAACTGTAATGGATGAAATAATTTTATTCCTCTGATACTGTTCAATAGCAGTTTTCGCAGCAAGACTGACGACCATATCATTTAACGGTGGGTTATAAGCGCCGCATTGAACATCACGGAAATATCGTTCCAGAGGTAAATCCTTTGATAATGAATGGCCACCCGCAATACTCATGGCCAACTCAACTACTTTTTTGGCGTTGTTGCACACTGAATATTTCGTAATCGCAACTTCTGTTCCTAATTGATCTCTCACCTGAAAATGCGTATCCCATTTTTCAGCTAACCCGTATAAAATGGCTCTAGATACTGTTATTAAAATCTCGATTTCACCTAATTTTTCCTGTACATGTGGTGCTTCTATGATGTTTTTGCCAAGGCTTGGAGAAAATCTTTCCTCTGCATATTGGATAATGAAATCTCTCGCAGCGGTTGCAATCCCAAGATAAATTGCCGGTAGCTGCAGCGTATAAGCACTGCTGTGGCCGGTAAACCGATTTGGCACGTCCTTAACAGAATAGGCTAACAATGCCTCTTCCGGGACAAAAACGTTGTTAAGTTCAATGTCTTGGCTGCCTGTTCCCCTCATCCCAAGCACATTCCAAGTATCAATTACTCTAACTGAATCATTTTTTTCAATGAGGAATTCTGCTACTTTATCTTCCTCCTCGAGATAGGCTAAAACTGTAAAATGGTTTACGATTGGCGCCAAGGTCGCAAATGCTTTTCTTCCATTAATGATGTAACCATTAGCAGTTTTTCTTGCAATCGTTGCCGGTTTGCCTCCTCTAACTATATTTCCGGAGGCACGTTCAGTCGCATAAACATTTAATAATGAGCCCTCCTCAACCGCAGCCTTGCACACACGTTCAAATACACTCTCCTTCCATGGACGGAAATGACTTAAACTGAAAAAGGTCATTAAATGCCAACCAACCCCTAGTGCTGTTGAACCAGATGCTTTTGCCAATCGTTCTTGGACTAGCAAAATTTCATATAATGATAATTCCTCACCACCGTATTGTTTTGGAATCGTAAGTTTAAAAAAGCCTTGCTTTTCCAAAATTCGAAAATGCTCGAACGGAAATTCACCGGTTTCATCGTATAATGAAGCGGTCTTTTGAATTTGTGCTGCTACACGCTCAGCGTATTCTACTAATCTGGCATCCCGCTCATTTCGAATCGTTTGATTACTTACGCTCAACATTCTCTCCCCTTTTGATTGCTAGATTTTTTGCTGATCTTCGCTAAAGTCTTGCGGCTTCCGTTCCAATCAACAAGGAATAAATCAGTCAATTAAAAACAAAAAAGCCTTAACCTCAAACCCTATGTGGATTTGAAGTTAAGGCCTCTGGTTTTCCAGTCAGCTGTTTTTGTTTTTAATCTCGTTTATTCCTATCAGTTTAGTAGATTTTAACAACAATCATTTATGATGTCAATACACTTTCCACCATTATTCACCAATTTTTTCAAATGAATGAAAAAATGAAAACAATTCCTCCGTCATTTTTTATGGAGGAATTGTTCTTTGTTTACGTTACATTAATCTAACAATCGACTGGATTCCAGTAAGGAAAATCCCAATGAAAAAGCCACAAACAGCACCATTGACGCGAATCCATTGCAGGTCTTTACCGATGTTGTTTTCCATTGTATTGATAAGTGTTTCATTATCAAGCTTATCCAGGTTTTCTTTTACAAGCTTTCCGATTTGTTCGTGGTTGTTTTCAACTAATAATGAAATTTGTTTTTGGAGCCAAGTATCAATTCGAGCGTCCTGTTCCTTAACATTAGCTAAAATGTTCTCGACTAACGGCATAAGATATCGATCGCAAAAGGCATCATCTTCGACGAGTTCAATTGCTGTTAACTTAAACTGCTTCAATGTTTTTGAGATGGTTTCGTCTGGCTCCCAATTTGCCAGGAATTGATTTTTCCATTTATTTAAGCTTGCCAGTAAATCATCATTTTCTGACGCTTTCTGTAATTCGTTTCGAATATAAATAAGAATAGCATCCCGATTAGGATCATTGGGCTTTTGCAAGCTATTCACGCCACTGAGCAATAACTTCTTCACAATACTACCAAGCTTTTCTTCGCTTAATAAATTCCTCATTGAATTAAGCGCAAATTGAAGAATACCGTCTACTTCAATTTTATCGAGCATATTCATGGATACAGAGCCTAGTTTATAGGTCGTCTCTCTTTCGTTTAACCAATTCTCTGCCTTTACGAGGACTCCGTCTAATGCTCGCTCATCATATCGTTCTTTTAATAAGTGATCACTAACAGTTTTCAAGATTTTGCTTGTATTGATTTTTGCAGCATTAGCGAATAGTTGTTCTTTGACAACTGGGGTTAATTTGTCGACATCAATATAGTCAATCAATTTTTTCATGACAGTGACCAACCCTTGACGGAACGCTTCTGTATGAAGCTCTTTTTCAATCTTTCCGATAAAAATATCTGTAAACTTGATTTGCTTAATTTTATCCTGAATGCTTTCCTTTGAAAGCCAATCGGTTTTAAGCGTTGTAACAAGCCCATTTGTCATTCTGTCACGATTTTTGGGAAGTAGTGCTGTATGTGGAATTGGAATCCCAAGCGGATGCCGAAACAAAGCTGTTACTGCAAACCAGTCGGCTAAACCGCCCACAAGTCCCGCTTCAAAGCCTCCTTGTAATAAATTAACCCAGAAATAGTCTTGATAAGGAATCGTTCCTAAAAATCCTACTCCCATCACTAATAATGAGTATCTTGCAATTTTCTTTGATTCTTTCGATTTTGTTGTCATCATACCAATCATCCTATTTTCATTAATTCCAAAATCCGGGGGTTATTTACACAATCCCCAGAAATCGCCTTGTTCTTATATATAATAACAATATTTTGTCGTGTAGTTCTACTTTTTAGTGTATCTCTTTGGTAAACTACTATTACGACATATATGATGAAAGGATTTTGCGAATGGATCTGTATAAAGACAAACAAAAAGCAATCGGAGAAATTCTCGCCCTTATACCTGATGATTCAGATCTAATCATTCCACTTGCTAACGGAGAACCTGATTACATTTTATCTACCATTGATGAAAATCCACACCGTTTTTCAGCTCTTCGCATCCATCAAATGCTCGAATTAAAAGACAGAAAATACATGCATGGAATTCATCCACAAATTCAATACATTTCCTATTTCTTAAATCGTTTTGCCCGCAAAGCGTTCGCAAATGGAACGTGTGAGCTTATCCCAAATCATTTTCATAAAATGCCGAGACTTTTAGAGCAGACGACAAAGAAACCGGTTGTCATTTGTCAGGCAACACCCATGGATGAAAATGGCTATTTTTCACTTGGCCCAGAAGCGGCTTACTCAGCTTATTTTATCGGAAAAGTTCCGTTTATATTAGAAATCAACGACTTTATGCCCCGAACTTTCGGCACTAATTCAATCCATCTTTCACAGGTTTTAGGATTTGTTCATGCCAATAAACCTTTGGTGGAATTACAACCGGCGCTTGTTACAGAAACTGATCGCTTGATTGCCGAGTATGTTGCAGAACAGATTGGTCATGGTTCGACACTTCAAGTCGGAATTGGTGGGATTCCTGATGCTGTTGTAAGTCTACTAAAAAATCATCGTGATTTAGGGATACACACTGAAATGCTAACAGATGGTGTCGCCGAACTTGCCAAAATCGGAGTTGTAACCGGTGCGAAAAAACAAACTCATCCTGGTAAGATCGTTGCGACATTTGCATTTGGTTCAAATAAGCTCTATGAGTTTATTAATCATAACGATGGTTTGGAAATGCTCCCAGTCAATTATGTTAATGACCCTCGGGTAATCGCCGGAGAAGACAATATGATCTCAATCAACGCTACCACCGAGGTTGACTTTTATGGACAATGTGCCTCAGAAACCGTGGCTGGAAAGTATTACAGTTCCACTGGCGGTCAAACTGATTTTGGTAGTGGGGTTCAATTTGCCAAAAACGGGAAAGGCTTCATATGTCTCCACTCCACTGCCAAAAACGGAACGATGTCGCGGATTAAACCAGCGCTCACATCTGGTTCTGTTGTATCGACTTCAAAAAACGATGTTGATTATATTGTTACAGAGTTTGGAATTGCTCAATTGAAAGGAAAAAGCCTTTCACAGCGCACAAAAGCCTTGATTAATCTCGCCCATCCCCAGTTTCGTGAGGAATTAATGCATGAGGCCAAGAGTATGCACCTCATGATCTAAACATCACATTGAAAAATAAACACTTCATGTTCACAAAAGGACAGAAACCCCGAATTTTTCTGGTTTCTGTCCTTTTGTTTTTCTAATAAAACAAAATGCACCTCCACTTCCTCAAAAAATCCCAACAGATTCAAAATATAGATATTTCAATAAAATATTCAATTAATTTGAAAATGTCGAATTTTAGGTATTTACGCGAAGTCCATTTAGATATATTGTTTAGTAAGATGGAAATTCGAGTGATATTACTCACTTCGTTTCGCAACCCGTAAATATGAGCAATAGATTATATGAATCAGACTAAATTCATTACGGCATAAATAGTATAATTTTACTCCATTCGGAAAAAACTGTTTTTATTTTAGGAGGAAATATGAACATACTAAAAAAAGATGCGATGAAAAAAGTCTACTTAAAAAATATGGAGCTTTCCTTGTTAGCCTCCGGAGATGGGACAGAGGTTATTCATCATAAATTATATAAAGGTGCGTATTGGTCAATCGTACCCGCTGCTGGATGGAGCGCTTTGGAGCATTTTACGATTTTATCTGGTACGTTAATCTATCAAACTCCAGCAAAAGAGCTTGCCCTTCATGTTGGTGACTCCGTCAATGTTTGCCCCGTTAAGGAAACCATGTTTTTCACGGCAAAAACCGATGTAGAATTCATTTATGTTACCTCCCAACCCATTTTCCAGGGGTATTGTAGCTCGTTACAGGAATTAATGGATTTAGCCATTATGGTTGAACAAAAGGATGGTTATACAGCCGATCATTGTGAACGTATTAAAGAATTATCCATGAAAATTGGGACAAAAATGGGGCTTTCGCCGGATGAATTATTTATCTTAAATCTAGCTGCGTTCCTCCACGATATTGGAAAGGTTAAAGTACCCGATCATATCTTAAATAAACCAGGTAAACTGACCGACGAAGAATATGAAACAATGAAAAAGCATACAACCTGGGGAAGAGAGACACTGGAAAACACAAATTTTGTCGATTTAATCAAAGCAGGTGAAATTGTCG
The DNA here is from genome assembly GCF_012843265.1 of Bacillus sp. DNRA2. Classification (GTDB taxonomy): domain Bacteria; phylum Bacillota; class Bacilli; order Bacillales; family Cytobacillaceae; genus Bacillus_BU. The sequence continues at coordinate 37,955 of NZ_JABAIT010000012.1, forward strand.
AGCAACACCACGAGAGATATGATGGCAGAGGCTACCCGAAGCAACTAAACCGGGATGAGATCATGATTCAAGCAGCTATCATTACCGTAGTTGATGCATTTGATGCAATGACAACAGATCGTGTATATCGCAAAGGTTTGTCAATTGATACTGCCCTGGAAGAATTAGAACGTCATAAAGGGACGATGTTTCATCCAGACGTTGTCGATACGTTCTTTTCAATAATAGATGACATAGAACAATAGTTTAGGAGGTGACTTTTATGAAAAAAATATTACTTATAGCTGTGCTTGCACTTAGTTTGTTACCAGTGTTTTCAACGGGAGCAGAAGCGAGTTATCTCCATTCTGGAGATCAAAAAATCTCTATTAACACTGGACTAAACCTATCGCTACCATTAAATACTGGTGCATTAACATTTCAACTTCAGGAAGGTTTACATTGTCTTGTAACCAACACCACAGGGGTAGAAATCGATCACTCCTATATTTGGGTAGAATTAGATGGAGAAAATGTATTAGGTATTGATCCTCCACACGGTTTATATTAATCGAATAAAGTGCAGAGTGCTAAAGTACTCTGTGCTTTTTTGTTGTCTGGTTTCATGTTATGGATTCAGGTGCCCGTTGCCTCGCCTACACTTTCATTTAATTAAGCTGGAATGTCTGCTATGCTTGATAGAGTATAAATAAGAAAATCAAAGGGAGTCCTTCCTGTGAAAAAAATTCTAATTAGTATAGCAGTTGTGATGCTAGTCGGAATCATGGTAGCAACGATCTTTTACCAAAATAACACACAAATCTCGAAACCGGAGTCTGAAAAAATCGAAGAACAAATAGCGAAGGAATCTAAAAATCCTAAACCCGAGAAACTGACTCCCATTCTTGTTCGCGATAACATTGGCTATACATTGCAAAACGAGAAATTGCAAATCACTTATAATAACGGTGAAACATGGAAAACTGTTCCGGTCCAAAAAGAATCGTTATTTTCAGGTGAATATACCGGTAACAAGGAAGAATTAATTCAAAATAGTTTCATCCTCACAGAAAAGCGTGCCCTATTTTTCTTTGCTGAAAAAGTGTCTGAATTTGACTATAAGTTGCAATTTGTCACTTCACTTGATCAAGGAAAAACTTGGCAGCAATCTACTATTATTGAAAAATATCCTGCGATTCGTTATCGAAAAGTAGAATTTCTTAACGAAAGCTTTGGCTATGTAATTGTCTCTGGAGATAGATCGATGTCATCGGAATGGTCGTCCATTTTCATTACAAGTGACGGAGGCTTAACGTGGATGGAAAAAAACCGTCCAGATACAACCAGATTAGTTGCAAGTGGTGGGTTTATTGATGAGAGAATTGGCTTCCTTTCCTTCGGGATATTAAATCCTGAAGCGCCGGACGTCTATTATACCCAAGATGGCGGTGGCAGCTGGAATCACGCCGAAATAGCCATTCCGACTCAGTACGAAAAAATTTTCGTTATAGCAGAAGTACCCTTTAAAGAGGACGATCATCTAGCAATGTTTTTAAATCAAGGACCGAATGGTGATTACCTAGGTGGACTGATTAAAGGAAAGTTTATCTCATTGGACAATGGCCAAACCTGGACATTTGAAAGTGAGGTGACGCCAGATGACAAAGAAAATTAGTGGCTGGTTATGTTTCATCATTGCGCTTGGCTTTTTCTGTCTGCAAATGGGGTATCTCCTACTGCATGTTAAATACCAAATAGAATATGTAGATAACCGTCTATTTTACGGAATTAACATCCTGATTGTAATATTTTTAGCTTTATCATTATTCTTGCTCCTAACCATAAAGAAAAATGGGAAGCGGTTTGGAGCAGCCTTTGCCATTCTATTTATTACATTGAATCTTGTTTTACTTTTTATTTATGATGGGAAAATAAAGAATGTAATAGATATCTCACCAGATTTCAAGCATGTTTTTTCGCTAAAAATAGAGCGAAGCACTGGGAAATCTGTGTATTATCGGACTTATTATGGGGTGTTTGGGCGTGCTAAAGCAACCCTTCCATTTGAAACAACATATTCTCATAAAGTTCTTTGGCTTACCAATGATACTGCCGCATTTACATACAAAGCCAAGGATCAAACCATTCATCAATATATTGGAACATTTGGTGACCGTGGTGGTGGCAATTCCTACTACAATGTAGGACCACAGCTTCAAGGGACATGGGCCGGAAAGAATGTTAGGATTGATTGTCTACCAGGTGGCCTCACCATTACTCAAAATGGTAAAAGTCAAGCCTATGAATGGAAAAATATTGTTCAGTTCGGCACATTGGCAGTGGTTTTATTAGAAAACAATCAAGCAAAGTGGACGATTGCCTTAGCTGAAAACTTCAAGGTGAACACAGCCGCCATAACTCCGCAAACAGGAGATATCATTTTATATAAAGCAACAATGGATGATAACAAGCCGATTGTCCTCCACCCTCAAGCAGTGGAATAACGGAAATGGATCGAACCTAATGGGGGAAAAAATGAAATGAGGTAGCTTCGATTATCTATTATGATATCGGAGCTACCTTTACATTTTTATTCTTCTTTTTTTATATCATAAAAATTTTTCCCAGGGTCACGACAGATGATAAAACCTTGTGGTTGGTCGATTTCAAATTGATCCTGTAAATAGATTCGTTCCGTCACTATTTTTCTCAGTCTATTTGCTCTACCCCAACGACGGTCAAAATGAGTTTTACACATGTCTACAGTGACAATATGCCCGAAAGATAAAATGACATCTGTTTGATTTTCCCCAATTGGAATCGTATCGATGATGTGACGTTCTGCAAACCAAATCGGATTTCCATCTGGAGTATTGCATGGGAACCAACACATTTTCAATTGACTACTTATGATAATGGGACACATATGTACATTTCCCAGTACTACCTTCGAGCCATGGGATGCTCCTTTTAAATCTTTCGCAAAATAGAGCAAACTTTTTTGCACCAGCTCTGTCGGACTCAAATCAATCAAAATTGAGCGACCACAATGAATGACACACGAACAGCATTTCCCGTTTATAAATTTTGGGACTGCCACCAAGGTATTCGGATTAATCATGTAATTTGGCATAAATTTCATTCCTGACTTCACTCTCCTGTAATTTATTAACATTTCCATTTGAGTAAAATAGGAGTATACTGAAAAATGAGTTGGTATACTCCGACTCACCAACCCCTTTGCGTGTGTCTTCCCGGACGAGGCGCTAAGGGGTTATTTTCATAGCTTTACTTCGGCAGTTTTTGATACCTTTTTTCATTATAAAGTAACATTAATTTTTCTTAAATAGCTTTCCAACCCTACAACCGAGACTTCCTCAGAATCATTTCATAAAATCATCCAATTATATTGACTATGATGAACATTTTGATATAATAGTTGTTATTTTTAAAAAGTGAAATAATTCCACGAATTTTTCTGTATTTTTCTTCCTACTATTCAAATTTTTTGTTAATATTTCATGATATTTCCAATGTTTCAAACAATTATCATGAAAATTGAAAAAAGATTGACGATTTATATTTAATCGATAAAAAATTATCACAAATTATGGGGAATCATGAAAATAAAGCCATTTTTCCCACATTGTTCCCTAATCTTTCAAAAAGGGTATTAACCTTTTATTTTACCTAAAAAACACCCATCCATATGGCGGATGAGTGTTTATACAAATACTATGCAAGCTTCTTTTGCGCAATTCTTGCTTGGATATCAGATAGCTTCAATTCAAAATATACCTTGTAAACCTTCATGTCGCCAACCGTTTCAATAGAATGTGAGACATATTTGCCTTTATAGGTTTTACAATTTTCATCAAACAATATACATTCCTGACCTTTTTCGGCAGACTCTAGTAAGCTGAATATTAAATCGGTCCTTCGATAGGTCTTTTCACGCAGAACTTCTTTGGTTAGAGCATTACATATTTGCATTTTATACAATTAAAGCACCTCCCAAATCATTACACCTTAAGCATATATGATTTGGTAAACCTTTACACAAAAAGATTGTGAATATTTAAAGAACAACGCTCGGTAATTATTTTACTTCTTCCCACAGCTCTAACGGAAGACCAACAATTTGTCTTCCAATGATTTCCCGAGCGAGATTATTAGAAGGGGCCATTGGGATTCCTCCCCTGGCATCTCGATAAAGTCGTTCAAATACTCCATCAATATATCCATAACCACCGGCCACATCCATCGCAATTCGAGCAGCATAATCCGCTAACTCTGTTGCTTGAATTTTCAGTTCAGTCACCTCATTTGAAAGCTCTAGTAAGGACTGGTTTTTATCATTCAGTTCATCAAAATGGCGTGCCAAATCAATTTGCCATGCTCGAAGACCCGTGATTCTGCTCTTCAATTCAGCGAGCTTTTGGCGAATCACTTGATAATCCGCTAAGTTTCGGTTGAAATCTTTATGAACCGTTTTGGTTACATGGTCAAGCGCCGCATCCAACGCACCTTGTGCAACGCCAAGCCACACTGCGTTTAGCCCAAGTGCAACCCCTGTCCCATTCAAAATATCAATCGTTGAAGCATTTAACAAATCCTTTTGATTGACTCTAACATTTTCAAATTTAATTGGACCGCTATGATTGCCGCGAACTCCGAGTGCGTTCCAAGGTTTTGCCGTGATTCCCTCATCATGACCATCGACAATAAAAATACTGATTTCGCTTGGATCGCTACTACCTGCAGTACGTGTCTGGACAATATAAAAATCAGCCTGTCCCCCGCTTGTCGCAAAAGATTTCTCAGCATTGAGAATATAATCCTCGCCATCGCGCTCTGCCTGACTAAAGCTATACCAAACGTGACCCCCAGATGCTTTTTCACTAATGGCTAAAGTTCCAATTCTACCCTCACTGATTGGCTTCAACCAACGCTCTTTTTGAACCTCCGTCCCAAATAAGGCGATTGATTGTGTGGCTGCAGCATGCATCGCGTAAACAAGACCTGTTGAGGCATCCACTCGGCCCAATTCTTCTGCTGCAATCGACAGCCCTACATAGCCAAGATCCAGTCCGCCGTACTCCTTACCAAGAACGACCGAATTCCAGCCTTCTTTTGCAAGAGCAAGCAAATTTTCACGGGGAAATCTCCCCTCCTTATCGTTAATCTCCGCATTAGGCTTTACTACGGTTTCAACAATCGGACGAATTCGTTCTCGAATTTCTTCAATGTACGCTCTTGAATAGATATTTTTCTCAGTTACTGATTGACTCAATGTAAGTTCCTCCTCCATTTTTGAGGACAGTTCCCCTCGATTCCGTAGGAGAACTATCCTCTTTCTGCTTTCTAGTTTTCTAGAAATATACTTCCTCAAGTGGTAAACCTGTTCCATTCACGACTAAGTTACCAATCGTCCGAGCCTTATAGACGGTTGGATTGTGTGAGGCGATGGTACGAACATTGCGCCAGTGACGGTCAAGATTTGCGGAAGCTTTTGTTGCAGATGCACCACCCACTTCAAACAGTAGTGATGCTGCTCTTAATGCAAGCCCATCGATGACTACCTTTGCTTTTGCAGCTTGTAATGAGGCTTCATGACTTAGTTCGTAATCAATCACTCCATCAACAGCTGAATTTACGGCACGGTCTAAGCTTTCAGCAGCAGTTAATACAATCGATTCAGCTGCATACGCGATACTTGAAATTTCTCCGATTATTTGCTGTAGCTGCGGGTCCTCTGCGGGTGTTGGTCCTGCTGCAAAGGTAAACGAGCGTTTCCGGCTTTTAACAAGAGCGGCTGCATCTTTCTCAACATTACGAACGATTCCAGCAATAACTGCCTGCAGAATCAATTGGAAGAACGAATTAAACGGGGTCGGACCTTCTCCAAAGGAAAGAACCTCATTCTTGTTAACTAATACATGATTAAATTTCGTCGTACCGCTTCCAGTTAATTTTTGTCCAATTCCATCCCAATCATCCTCAAGTACAACACCATCACGGAGGGTTGGAATGATGACTGTGGCCAATTCACCCTCCGGAGTCGTTGCCAAAACGACCACCCAGTCGGAATAGAGTGTACCCGTGCTGAAATACTTCGTTCCATTTAATCGATAATTATCCCCATCAGGAGTTAACTTCGTTTCAAATACTAGTTTTCCGACGTTTTGGTTCGAGATTTCGGTGAAACCAAGCCCGATTATCGCCCCATCTGCTATTCTTTGAAGCCATAAGTTACGAACTTCATCATTTGGATTAATTAGAAAATCATTCACATAATTATAATGAGCGCGAAGAATATGAGCCACGTCAGGATCTACTTCAGCCAAGCGGATCACTACATATAATAAGTCACGAATGCTAGCACCGACACCACCCTTTTCAAATGGTAAGCGTATCGCACCAAGCCGTGATTGCCGGATTAAATCAATGGCATAAAACGGACGTTCGTTATTTCCTGCTTTGCGGCGTTTTTCGGCATCTCTGCCAATTTCACTTAATAGGGCTTCGAATTCCGGTGAATCAATCTGAACAGGGCCATTAAAGTTAAGCTTTTGGTCTTTTTGTAACTTTTCTAAATTTATTTGGATTTTTTTTGACATGTTACACCTCTTCCCAACTATTCGAATTTGATAAGTAGTATTTATGTTTAATAATTATTCGTTTCTTATTGATCATTTGCGGTAGTTGTTTTAATTTTTCGATATTGATGAGCGGTGTGGGATTCCGGTAGGCGAGCTTGCCCTTTTCCATTAAGCTTTTCACGGAGTGTCCCATCCTCATATTCAGTTTTTAATAATCCTCTTTGTTGCAGTTCAGGTACTACAAGTTCTATAAAGTCCTCAAAGGTTCCAGGTGTGATGGCATAGGCGAGGTTAAACCCGTCGATATCCGTATCAGCAATCCATTCTTCAAATGAGTCTGCGATTTGTTTAGGGGTTCCTACAAGGACCGGGCCCATCCCGCCGATACCTGCAAAGTTCGCCAATTCCTTTACAGTCCACTTTTTCTCAGTGCTTAAGGTAGTTAGCGACTCTAACAATGATTTAATCGCATTGGTCTCAATGTATTCGATTTCCTGATCTGGTTCGTATTGTGAAAAATCAACCCCCGACCAACCGCTCACTAACGACAATGCACCTTCATAGCTTATGTAACTAGCAAGCTCGTCATATTTTTCCCAAGCTTCTGCTTCAGTTTGGCCAACAATCGGTGTTACAAGCGTAAATACTTTGATGCTTTGTGGATTTCTTCCGTTCTCAGCCGTTTGCTTTCTTAGATCTACAACATAATTGGCGACTGCCTCTTTTGTCGGAGCAGAAACAAACGTGCATTCGGCGTGTTTTGCAGCGAAGCTTCTTCCTGTTGCAGACGCTCCAGCTTGATACAATACTGGTGTACGTTGTGGCGACGGCTCACAAAGATGAATTCCAGGTACGTCAAAATATTTACCACGATGATTTATTTCATGAACTTTTGTAGGATCGGTAAATACTTTTTTATCACGGTCTTTAACGACTGCCTCATCCTCCCAGCTTCCTTCCCACAGTTTATAGCAAACTTCTAAATATTCAGCAGCGATATTATAGCGTTCAGAATGTAGGAAGCGATCACCAATCTCAATGTTTTTCGTTCCACTTTCCAGATAAGAAGTAACAATATTCCAACCAACGCGGCCATTGGTTAGATGGTCTAGCGTCGACATCCTCCTTGCAAAGGTGTAGGGATGTTCAAATGTAGTCGATGCTGTGATACCAAATCCTAAATGTTTGGTGGCATTTGCCATTGCTGAAACAAGTAAAATCGGATCGTTGACCGGTACTTGCGTCGCCTCGCGAACCGTTACGGTTTTATCACCGCCATAAACGTCGTAAATCCCAATGACGTCGGCAATAAATAATCCGTCAAAACGCCCTTTTTCAAGTAACTTGGCAAGTTCAACCCAATAATCGATTGTGTTATAACGATGTGATTGATCCTTTGGATGCGTCCATAATCCTGGTGATTGATGAGCCACACAATTCATATCAAATGCGTTTAAATATATTCGGTCTTTTCTCAAAACCTATTCCTCCTAATCCGAGCTTACGCTTGCACGGAAGCTTGTAATTGCTCTTCTTTTTTGCGAACAAGTGGCAATACTTTCTCACCAAATGCCCGTAAATCTTCTTCATAGTGAAGGAACCCTGTTAAAACGATATCAATTCCAATTTTTTTCAATTCAATAATTCGGTCCGCAACCTGTTCAGCTGTTCCAATTAAACCTGTTTTGAAACCGTCGTTATATTGGACAAGGTCTTCGAATGTTGATTCTGACCACATCCCTTTTCCTTCTGGAGAAGATGCACCCGCAGCTTTAACGGAATCACGAAATCCTTCAACCGCTTCAGCATTTGCATTTTCGACTATATCTCGAAGCACCTGTTTTGCCTCTTCCTCAGTATCACGAACAATTACAAATCCATTTACACCAAATTTGATTGGACCTTTCCCATTCGCCTTTCTCAGTGCGCTGACTTCGTCAATTTGGGCTTTGAGCTGTTCCAGTGTACCTCCGTTGGCAAAATAAACATCTGATGCCCGACCAGCCATTTCCTTCGCTGCTTTCGAGTTTCCCCCTTGGAATATGAGTGGTTGTTTGATGGGTTTTGGTTTTAATGGCGTGTCATTTAATCGATAAAAATCCCCCCGATAATTTGCTGATTCCTTTGTCCACAATTCTCTAAGGACTTCAATAAATTCTTCGGAACGACGGTAGCGCTCATCATGATCTAACCATGGTTCTCCATAACTATTAAACTCACCTTTGAACCAACCACTTACAATATTAATAGCAGCGCGACCATTACTAATTTGATCAATGGTTGAAATGATTTTTGCCATAACCGCTGGATGCCAAAGCCCTGGAAGGACCGCAGTAATGATGTTTAATTTTTTAGTGTGTGATGCTAACGCAGATGCTAGCGCTGATGCCTCTAATTGATTTTCAGCACCATAGCTTGCTAAGAATCTTGTTTGAAGCAGAACATAATTAAATCCTACTTCCTCAGCGATTTGTGCATAGCGCTTGTTGTCCTCAAAAGTCCAACCTGTTTTTTGGGGAAGATTTGAAATCACCAGTCCCCCACTAACATTTGGTGCCCAATAAGCAAATTCTAATCCCATGTTAATTCCTCCTAAAAAAATTAATAAAAAAGAGGCTCATACTAGTCCTATCGTCGGACTAACATGAGCCTCTGGTTAACCAGTTGGCGATATTTTAAATAAATGGCAAATATTCCATGAACTTATCATAATTCTAATTATTCCTATGTGTCAAGTGTGATTTTATGCAATTTTCCTCAATTTGATATTATTCTCCACCCTCTTCGTAAAACTCCGAAGGTAACCCTACAAGATTTTTCCCTATGATATCCTTCGCTAAATTATTAGAAGGTGACAAAACAATGCCTGCTCTAGCGTCACGATAAAGTCGCTCAATTGGTCCCTTTTTATAACCATATCCGCCTGTAACATCCATCGCTATATTTGCGACTTTGTTGGCAGCTTCTGTGGCAAAAATTTTGAATTCCGTCGCCTCATACCAAAGTTCACCGAACGCTTTTCCTTCAGCTTCAAACTCATTAAACTTCTTTGCAAGAGCTGTTTGCCAAGGTTTTAAACTGCTAATTAATATTTTGGCATCTGTCAATTGCTGTCTAATGATTTGATAATCAGCTAAGCTTTTATTAAAATCACGATGAATTGTTTTCTTTACATGACCGATTGCTTTAGACAGTGTTTCTTCAGCAACACCTAAAAATGCTGAACCCATGCCTAGCAAATAGAGCGGATCGACGCCATTTAAAGCAATATCAACTGCTTTATTTTCTTCCCACAATAAATCCTGCCTTTTTACTTTTACACCTTCCAACTTTAATGGACCACTATGATTTCCATGAACACCCAAAGCATCCCATGTGCCAGCCGTAATTCCGGGTTGATTTCCATCAACGATAAAATAACTTAAATCAGTTGGTTTGACTGCACCTGGTGTTCTCGTTTGTAAAATATAAAACGCAGACTGGCCACCACTTGTAGTAAAGGATTTTTCTAAATCCAAAATGTAATTTTCCCCATCCCGTTTAGCTTCACTTAAACTAAACCACGTATGCCCTCCTGTGGCCTTTTCACTCATTGAATGCGTGCCAATAGCCCCTTTTCGGACAGGTGGTAACCAGCGTTGTTTTTGGTCTTCGTTACCGTAATACACAATTGTTTGGGCAGCACCGACATGCATGACATAGATTAACGCAGTAGACGGGCATCCTTTCGCAATTTCTTCCGTTGCGATGGCAAACGCTTCATAATCGAGACCGAGTCCTTGATACTTTTCTGGAATCAGGATACTGTTCCAGCCAGAAGCTGCTAGATGATTCAAGTTCTCTCGAGGAAAGGTTCCCTCCCGATCAATTATTTCAGCATTTGGGCGGATGACCTTATTAACGAGTGTTTGAATTTCTTCTCTAATCGTTTTTGTTTTTGTCTGAACCATGTTTTTTCTCCCTATTAATCTTTATTTACAGAGACATCAAAGACTCCGATATTAGTAGCTGTAACTGAATTTTTTTTCAATTTAAACCATGAAAAAGCGAAACTTGCGATGCACAACAGTAGAATCAACCACGGGAAATAGCTCACTGGTGCAGGTTGGCCCGGTTGAACCATAGCCCATAGTGGCACAAGGATACTGACTAAGCCCAAGATAGGAAATAGATATTTTTTATAAAACGGCCATTTTTCTTGTTTATAAAAGATAACAGCTAGATTTAATAAACTGTAAATGATCAACAATGGAATCGTGCCAATAGTCCCTAAATATCCAAAACCGACCACCCATCCCTTGCCTAGATAACCAAAGAGGATTGCAACAAGAAGTCCTGCTCCACTTAAAAAGGTAATAGAACCAATTGGTGTTCCCCATTTCGATACCTTGGCTAGTTTGCGATGGAACACGCCCTCCCGAGCAGAGTGAAATGGAATCCTCGAAAAACCGTTTAAGCAAGCAATCGTCATCCCGAAAATACTTGTAAAACCAGCAATCGTAGCGAGAACTGAGAAACTACCTAAATATGTATTTGCTAGGTCCATAAACGGGTTTGCACTTTTAAGCAAGTCTCCTGCTTGATTAGAAAACCCTTGAATAATGCTGTAATTGATAAAAATATAAAAGATTGACATGATAGCGATACTCACAAGTACGGCCCGTGCAGTATTCTTTTTAGGATTCTTCGTCTCTTCTGCCAACGCTACTGAATTTTCAAAACCTATGAACAAATACACAGCTAACGGGAAAGCTAGACTTAATCCAGAAATTCCGCCTTCAATCGAGGATGTGGCAAAAGGCTTTAAGGATAACGGTGCTGGTGGATACATTAAAACCAAAATTGAAACGACAATCAGAACCCCTACCTCAACGACCAAGGCCAAGGCGGCTATTTTTGTTGAACTATGAATCCCCAGAACAGTCAAACCCCAAATGAAGACTCCCAAAATAATGGTTGGAAATATCCAATGGACTTCCACTCCATACAATGCCAATGAATCTGCCGTCCAGCCGCCAAGCTCGATAAAGGCCGAACCCGCAAGAAAAATGGTTCCAACTAAAAAGATTAGCGATGCTGCCATACCAACCACATTCCCAAATGTCATACTAATATATTTGATTAGGGAACCACTGCTCGGATGTGTTTTTGAAAAATTAGTTATGCTTAAGCCCACCAAAATAATCGCAAATGTCGCGACCAACAGTGTGAGCGGTGACCCAACGCCAGAGGCTGCAAAAATTACCGGAAATCCATAATAAATACCTGCTGCGGGTGCCATTTGTGCTAACGATGAGCTGATGGCATCAATGAGCGTTAGCTTTTTTTTCGGGTTAAGCTGAATTTCGATATTTCCATTCATTCTGTTTCTCCTTTTATTAAAATTGAAAAAACCCTTTTTCTCCATACACGAATCATGCAGGAGATAAAGAGTCATCGGTTGACCGGTCGACATTCATATGCTTTTTCTTATCATTCGCTTGTAATAACTCTGAAAAAGTGATTACTTCTATTACAAAAAACATTTATTTAATCACACTCCTTCTTTTATAAAAATAAAAAGGCCCATATTAGTCCTTATGAGGTTGGACTAACATGAGCCTCTGGTTAACCAGTTGGCAATATTCAGAAAATAACGAAACCTTTCTTGTGTTTATCATAAAGCATATAAATCCTATGTGTCAAGTGTGTTTTGCTTTTTTTACTCGATCATTGTTTCTCCATTATTTTTTCACGAATACTTTCCAAATCCTCTAATGATAAGTCACCGAGCGATTTCTTAATTTCCTCTTCAATATGTATCCGATTGCTTTCTCGATATTGATCCCACCACGCTTGAAGCCCTTCCGTATTTTCCAATAAAGATTGAATATCGATTTCTTCAATATCATCATCAGACAAATACTTTAGCACCGAGCTTAGCATCCGAGACAAATTGGCGACTTCATCGTCATTACTGCCTAATTCTTTATTTTCAGGCAACAACTCTTCCATTTCTGGTTTAGCTGACTCATCATTTGCTGCAGACTTTCTTGGCATATACATCCTCCCAATCATTAACTAGAATCTTGTCCATTATCCTATTCGAATAGTATTTAGGATTATTTTGTTATTATTCATTAATTAATGACAGTCGATTTATATATGTTAACAAATTAAATGCCTTAACATTTAGATAATCTTTAATCAGTGCCTACTCTCTTTATAAAGTAAGTGATAACACTTATGATAAGCGAAAACCCACTATAGGCAAATGCAAATTCGAAATAGGTTGTACTAAACAGAATGAGAAAAAAGAGATTCACAACAACAAAAGTGAGCAACGGCATGAGGAACCATTTCTTCAACCTTATAGTTCCAAGAATTGAAACAACTGCAATAATGAGAGGATATTCAATTAGCTGCAAAAGGAAGTTTTCTCCATACATATGATAATATCCCCCTGAAAATAACACCGCGACAAACATTGCAACAATCATGAGAAGTGCAAACAAGAGAGAATCTTTAATCATTTTCACCTTAACGCACCCCTTACTTTTGTAATCCCCTTCATCTTTATTAAAGCACAATGGATCATGAACAACTAAAAAAACCATCAAAATCTGTAAATTTTGACAGCCTTTCTGATTAGTTAACATAATTTCCCCTTAAAGAATTTGTTTACAAGTTTAAGTTTTAATATTTTGTTAAGGGTTTTTAATGAATATTTAATTGTGTTTTTATTTTAAATCGCATAAGATTTAATCGTACACGATTTTATTTTACAATAAACGACAACTCACAATTTGGAGGAATACAAGATGACTACTGTGTATGATTTTTCTGTAAAAAAGACGAATGGTGAGCTTAAATCCCTGAAAGATTTTGAAGGTAAGCCCCTGCTTATCGTGAACACGGCGAGCAAATGTGGATTAACCCCTCAATTTAAAGAGTTGCAAGAGCTGTATAATAAATATCAAAAGGATGGACTAGAAATTTTAGGATTTCCATGCGATCAATTTAACAATCAAGAATTTGCTGATATCAAAGAAACCCTTCAATTTTGTCAATTGAATTACGGCATCACCTTCCCAATGTTCGCCAAAGTGCATGTAAATGGAGATGATGCAGATCCTTTATTTGCTTTTTTAAAGGAGCAAAAAAGTGGTGTTTTTTCAAAAAATATTAAGTGGAATTTCACAAAATTCTTAGTCGATCGTCATGGAAAGGTGATCGAACGGTATGCGCCTACGACCACACCGAGTCGGATCGAGTCTGATATTGAGAAAGTACTATAGTCATTCCTTATTAACGTTATTGATGTTGTTATAATTATTTTCACGGAGGTGATAGAGTGCAGGGTTTTTTACCGTTAAATAAACAGCTTTGCTTCGCCATCTACGAAACCTCTAGTGAATTTACGAAGCTGTATACAAATGTACTTAAACCGTTTGGACTAACTTATCCCCAATATTTAGTCTTACTCGCTTTGTGGGAGAAAGATGGAGTTCCGGTTAATGAGCTTGGGAAGTCCTTAAACCTAGGAACAGGAACATTGACACCGATGATCAATCGAATGGAAGCTAGTGGCTGGCTCCGCAAAGAACGCTCTAAAGAGGATGAACGCAAAGTTTTTATTTTCTTAGAAAATAAAGCAAACCAGGAGAAAGCAGCCATTCTCAGTAAAGTAGGGGAAGAAATTCTAGCTTGTAAAATTGATATGGAAGAATATGAAACGCTATTAGCACACCTTACCTCGTTGCAAAACAAACTGCGGGCACGAGGATAATTCTTGTTGCTTTAATACTTAGCTTGGAGCTACTTTTTTGAGGCCATAATGTAAAATATAGCTCCAATGACCCCAATTGGCGCTACTTTTTTCAGATTATCTTGTAAAATATAGCTTCAATAAACTTAACCTCAACCACCTTTCCATCAAAAAAAGGAAGTAAGAGCGAAACCGCTCACTTCCCTTTTTCGTTTTATTAAAATCCTGGAAAATTAGTTAGCTCAGAATATTGTAGATAAAATAATATAAATGCCAAAATACCAAGCAATAAAATAGCCGAAGCTTGCTTGAAAGTATCTTTCACACGAATGTGTGTGAGAATTCCACCGATCGCGACGATTCCCAGTAACAATGATCCTGCTGCAGACCAGCTGACTTCCCAATAACCAACTACTAACGCAGCTGCACCAATCACTTCAATTAATCCAGTGACCACTCGAAACCATTGTGGCAACTTCCAATGATTAAAATTGTCCACATGCATTTGCATCCCAACCACTTTCCCGAAACCGGCGAACACAAACATGAGTGCCAAAACACCTTGCAATACATAAGCTAAAATATCCATCTTTACTCCTCCTTAATTTGTTGAAAATAACAAAGCGAATGAAGGACAGGACATATAAAAGAGCTTGAATTGCAACCTTTCAGCACATTATATGCAATAGAAAACAAGTTCAGAATGGAGTAGAATTCTGAGATCAGTAATAATTTTTTCATAAAAGACTAAAAAAGCCACTTACTTGAAAAATCAAGTAAATGGCAATGATTAATATGTTAATTAGATTACGCGAACCGTTACTACACCATCGATTTCGCTAATTTTTTGAGTTAAGCCTGGAATAACTTCACCGTTTACTTTTTCATCGATGTCAATCATTGTGTAAGCGTAATTACCACGGCTTCTGTTTACCATGTCAGCAATGTTTAAGTTATAACTAGAAATAGCAGAAGTTAGCTGACCAACCATGTTTGGAACATTCTTGTGGAATGCTGCTACACGACGTTTGCCAGTGTATTCAAGTGCTGCATTAGGGAAGTTCACAGAGTTTTTGATATTACCAGTTTCTAAGAATTCTTTTACTTGTTTTGAAGCCATGATGGCACAGTTTTCTTCTGATTCACCAGTAGACGCACCAAGGTGTGGAATTGCAATGCAATTTTCCATTTTCAAGACGTTTTCGTTCGGGAAGTCAGTCACATATTTGCTAACTTTTCCATCTTCTAAAGCCACAGCCATGTCGATTTCATTTGCAAGCTCACCGCGTGAGAAGTTTAAAATCGTTACGCCATCTTTCATGATTGCGAAAGTATCTTTATTGAACATACCTTTAGTATCATTTGTAAGTGGAACGTGAACAGTAATATAATCAGAGTTTGCGAATAATTGCTCAAGTGTCATCGCACGTTGTACGTTGCGAGATAAATTCCAAGCTGTATCAACAGAGATGAATGGGTCATAACCGATTACATCCATATCAAGGTCCAGTGCATCGTTCGCAACAAGTGCACCAATTGCACCTAAACCGATAATTCCAAGTGTTTTACCTTTAATCTCTTTACCAACGAAAGCCTTTTTACCAGCTTCAACAAGCTTTGGAACTTGGTCTCCTTGACCTTCTAACGTTTTTGTCCAAGCTACACCGGCAAATAGATTACGAGATGATGCCATTAAGCAAGTAAGCACAAGCTCTTTTACTGCGTTTGCATTAGCACCTGGAGTATTGAATACGACAATTCCCTGCTCTGTGCATTTTTCAACAGGAATGTTGTTTACACCCGCACCAGCACGTGCAATTGCTTTTAAATTTTGATCAAATTCCATTTCATGCATGTTAAAGCTACGAACAAGAATCGCATCTGGACTTTGGCTATCGTTATCGATTTTATATTGATCTTGATTTAATACTTTTAAGCCATTTTCAGCAATAGCATTTAATGTTTTAATTGTTTTTACGTCAGTTACAGTTGTTGTGCTCATTAATATAATTACCCCTTTGTATTATTATCGTTTTTCCAATCCCCAAATTATTAGCAATAATCCAATAATTCAAACGAGTATAGTAGTATCGCTACCCTTATCTCCTCCTAGTAAGCAGAAAGAGGTAAGGGATTCGCAAATCCCTTACCTCTGCCCAGGCGAACGGCTACGCAACTATGTGCTCCCTCACGGTTATCCGTGTTTCGCCAGTCACACATAGTCTTTTCATTTCCTTTATTTTATCTGATAATTCACTAATCTTCAAGTAAAAAATGTGAGAAAAGTTGCTTTTTTTGTCGTTTTTATTTTTGTCGGTGCCAGGCACCGCCCGAATTTTCTTGTTTCACAGGTTTGTTTCACAGTTACCTTTCGTCCTCATTCATTTTTCTGGCAAGGTTGAGCATAATAAGTTCGATTCTAAAAATGAAAGGAAGTTGGGTTCAGGATGTCAAAGCAAGGAATGAAGAATAAAGACCAAATTAGAAAGCAATTGGAAAGACAGGATAATCGAAATGATATTGAATTAGGTTCAGATTTTCAAGTCGGAAATTCAAAATCCCAAAGCCAAAAGAAAAGTGGTCGGCAAATTAATAAGAAATAGTCGGAAGGCAATTGGATATAATTTAGCATAAAGTTCAGTTCACTAAAACAGGAACCCGTCATATAGGGTTCCTGTCATAATTCTAGTTCGTATTGCTGTAAACATTCTACTTCAAATTTTTTATTTTTGGATAAATTGCTTAATATCTTCAATTAATTCATCAACAGCTTCCTCAGTTGTTGCCCATGATGTTACAAGTCTGATTGCCGTATGCTCTGCACTTACAGTTTCCCATGTGTGAAATGCATATTTTGCCTGAAGCTTTCCAATTACGTCATTCGATAATATTGGGAAAATTTGATTGGACGGTGAATGAGTCAAAAATTTCACATCGGCATTGTCTAACTCAACCAGCAGCTTTTGAGCTAGTCGGTTTGCGTGCTGGGCCAGCTCAAAGAACAAATCATCGCGAAACAGTTCGAGAAACTGTATCCCTAATAATCTCCCCTTAGCCAAGAGCGCACCCTTTTGTTTCATATGAAACCTAAAATCCTCTTTTAGTGGATCTCGACAAATCACCAATGCTTCTCCTAATAAAGCACCATTTTTCGTTCCTCCAATATAGAACGCATCAACTAGCTCTGGAAGATCACTTAAACTCAAATTATTCTCGTCAGAACAAAGCGCAGAGCCAAGACGTGCTCCATCCATAAATAAAATTAATTTATGCTTATGGCAAAATGCATTGAGCTGTACAAGCTCCTTTTTACTATAAATGGTGCCAATTTCAGTTGAGTTGGATATGTATACTAATTTTGGTTTAACCATATGTTCGTCTGTATGAGACTTAAGGACTTCCTTCAAATGTACCGGTTTAAGCTTCCCATCCTCAGTTTTTACCGCGATAACCTTATGACCAGTAGCTTCAATTGCACCTGTTTCATGGGTCTGAATATGACCTGTACTCGCAGCAATTGCAGCTTCATGCGGCCTTAAAAAGGCTGAAATAGCCGTTAAATTTGTTTGCGTACCACCTGCTAAGAAATGAATATCAACATCTTCTCGATTCATTTTTTGTTTCATTAACAAGATCGCTTCTTTAGAATAACGATCTTCACCATAGCCCTCTTCCTGGACAAAATTTGTCTGTAATAATGCCTCTAAAATTCTTGGATGGGCTCCTTCACTATAATCATTTTTAAAGCTATACATTCCGTTAACCCCCGTCAAAATATGTCCACTACATATTACGTAGTCTATCATATACCTTACATGATTCTGTAATATTATTCATTATTTCTAAATATTAAAATGTAAAAAAGTTACTTTTTTATAAATAGTCTATATGTTCAAAACCAATGCTAGAAGTAGTATGAATTTGGTCAGTGTTAAATGGAGGACATATGGTAAAGAAATATTATCGCCTGCTAGATTATCCTGAGTATTTTCGGTTTGGATTTTTTTTTCTATTAATAGCAGCTTTTACTTTAAGCGAATTTGTTTTTGAGCAAGCAAATAACTTATATATATTATATATTTTTGCTGGGATATTTTTAGGGATCGGTTTTTATCAAAGGCCCATATGGCTAATCATATTATTAGACGTTCTCATTGTTTATCTGCGATATTTTCTTATTCCCGAATGGCATCATTCATTTGCTACCTTCCTAACCTACATGGTTACCTACCTTTTAATCACATTTATAACCGTCGGTTTGATGAAAGGTGTACAAAAGGTGAAGAATGACCGAATTGAACTGACAACCGCACTATCCAACATTCTTGATTCTCGGGATTCATATACTTCACATCACTCAGAAAACGTTGCGAAGGTTGCCCAGCAAATTGCAACAGAAATGAAGCTTTCAAAGGAAAAGATGGATGCGATTGCGATAGGTTGCTTATTACACGATATTGGAAAAATTGGGATAGCAGAAGAAATTTTAAATAAGCCAGAAAAATTAACAGCCGAGGAATACTCAATTATCAAAAATCACCCAATAATAGGCTATGACATGTTAAAGCATGTTTCAAATTTCAGAACTAGCGGGGTTTTAGATATCATCCTCTATCATCATGAGCGCTATGATGGCAAAGGTTATCCTTATGGTTTAAAGGGAGAAGAGATTCCCTTATTGGCACGAATCACTGCTGTTGCTGATGCTTATGATGCCATGTCTTCAAAAAGAGTGTATCGCGGGGAATTTGATTTGAACTATATTTTAAGTGAAATATGGGAAAATAAAGGAACACAATTTGATCCTCAAATAGTCGATATTTTCTTAAGTTTTTTCGATTAATTATCATCAAAAAAACCATACAAAAACTAAAACTTGCTTAGTTTTTGTATGGTCATGTGTCGTGAGGTTCCCTTCAGACTACCTCCAATGATCTGGGATAGTTATACTTTCGGGTAATTTAGTACTTAAACTTCCCCGTGCTGAGTTAACTTGTGACTGTGTTAGAAAAATACATCCAGTGAGATTCGCTCCGCTTAAATCTGCATCTCTAAGGTCTGCCCCGATCAAATCAGTCGTCCTCAGATCGGCATTACGTAGATCGGCGGCAATCAACAATGCCCCTCTCAAATTTGCACCACGTAAATTTGCACCTTTCAGTTTAGCACCAATCAGATCACTACCCCGATCAATTTTCCACTTACCCTTTACAGTCGCTGGTTTTAGGTTTCCTCTTACTAACGTACTTGATTGCAGTAATAATTCATTAATATTTACTCTGTAGCTGACAACATCAAGTTTGAGGAGTTCCGATGGACTAAGCTTCGTCAAACATTCTGTTTCGTTTATTGCATGTTGTAACTCTTCTGATATAGGCTTTGTTTCTTCACGGTGTAATGCCTCATGTAAATACAGGAGCATTTCGTGCAGCTGTTGCATAATTGGGAAAACCTGAAACATTTCTTTTTTTATCGAAGGATTGTCACGCCAATCCTTGCTAGCGTATGTAAACTTAGATACCTTTTGCCCGGCGCCAAAGCATTCGTAAGCGGTACAGCCACGGAATCCCTGTTTACGTAAATTCTCATGGATACTACAACGATAGTCAGAATCCAAATTTCGGCAAGGTGTTCCACCCTCTTTATTAAAGGCAAAATCAGCGGATTTAGCATACGGTAAAGCAACACAGCACAAGCCAAAACAATTTTCACAATCTGCCTGTAAATCTTTATTTGTTAATTCATTGTTCATTTTAAAATTCACCATACATTCACATCCTAAAAATTAAGCTAATCATTAAATAATGTATCACAAAGTGCCGCGTTAAGTATCACCGGAATTCCTCTATAAAATCACACAAAAAAGCATACCAATTTTATCGTCCATTGATATGCTAAAATCGTATACTATTACTACTTATTTTAAAATGAAGTTTCAATTTCGATATCATTCTCATTTGTAGTTGGAAAATTAGCTGTCAAAAGCGTATACCCGCTAACACGGAAACCCTTTTTTCGCAACAGGCGTGCACTCATATTTTTTTCAAGTAAGTTTGCTGTTACAAGGTGTATATCAGTAACTGGAAGCTCATGTAAGCTTCTGTTCAAGTATGCAATAGGTATATTTATCGCTCCAATTACAGCGTTTTTATGGGATTCATTAAAATCTCTAACATCAAGAATCGTGACCTTACTTGAATCAAGATCATTCCAGTGTATCTTTGGTATTCCTGTAACGGGAATGTACCTAGGCACCAGATACATTACCAAAATTATTATGCCGATATACAACGCTGCCATTCAAGCCTTCTCCTTTCAAGTCGAAAGAAAATTACATAATCAAGTTATAGAATATGACTGAATAAGCATAGTGTCAACTATTAATACTTGGTTTTTATATATTAACATACTTTACTTTACTGAAAAGAAGCAAAGAATTCTCCCATACATTTATGTCGACTTTAGATACAAATATTGGATGGCGCTTTATTAATGCGCGAGTTTATGCAACTTAAGTTAAAAAAATGTTCATAACCTAAAAAAGCAGAGAGCCAGTTATTTATGACTCCCTGCTTTTGTTTATTTTACACTTACGATAGCGTTTGAATGTTTAATTACTGCTTGAACTAAGTCATTTGTATTACTTCTTAATCTGTTTTCAAGTTCGGAGTCGTTAAAGACCACACCCTCTTCAGAATATGAAACTTGAGCATCACCCACAAATACCCCATTAATGATTTCGGTTGCGCCTAAAACAGAGAATAATGGTTTAAGCGCATATTCCAGTGCAAGTAAATGAGCTGTAGTTCCTCCATTAAAGATTGGCAAAATCGGTTTTTTCGCCAATGATTTTTCCGGAAGCAAATCAAAAAATGTTTTAAGAATGCCTGTGTAGCTGGCTTTATAGACGGGACTAACAACTACAACAGCATCTGCATTGACGATCAAATTTACAGCTTCAACAATTTTTGGACTATCAAACTTGGCGTGCAATAAATCTTCTGCTGGCAAATCACGTACTTTGATGTGCTCGACTTGATGGCCATGATTATTTAGTAAACCACCGATATAATTTGCTAGCGATGAAGCTCTTGACACTTTTGCTGGACTACCAGATACAATTACAATATTTGACATCGAAATCTCTCCTTAAAAAATTAAATTAATATTTACTTTTCCTATAATTTTACTCAACTTTAAACACAAACTTATCTCGCTTATATTTTCGATTTAATATTGTTTGGTTTTGATTTTTTTCTTTTCCACCGAAAAACGCTTCTTCTTCGTGCTTTCGATTCCTGTAACTTGGCCATCGTGAACAATTATTGAAATTGAGCCATAATCTATACTTTTTAAAAGCTGTAAAATATGATCAAGCTTTTCTCTTTCTAAATTTACCATACGTACACATCTCCCTTTCATCGTAAAAAATAAGGCAAAAGAAACAAAAAAACTCTCGATACAAGGGTAATCCTTGCAATCGAGAGCCTCTGGTGATCCAGTCAGCTTTATGGGTAAAAATATCTTAATTGAATAGTAACTTAATTAATCCTATGGGTCAAGTAAGAATTGATTATTTTTCATAATTTTCTAAAAGGATTTGCCATTGTTAATCAAAAAACTTCCAGACGCCGACAACAATTAGCGCCCGTACCCTTGTTTCATTACCCTAATGGAGAAATTTTTTATAATGGTATGATTCATACAAGCCCGCGACGACATACTCTTCTTCTCTATTCACAATGCGCCAGCCATGCCCTTTAACCTCTCCGAAAGGGACTACCTTCTTCTCATTTAGAAATACGCGAGAAATGGTTCCAATCCCGTGTTTATTTTTTGCAGATGTTGTATAAAGTACGTTTTCACTCCATGACAGATCTAAATAACATGCTTCACTTTTTTCACTTATACATACCTTCCAAATAGGTGAATCTGCACCGATTACCTGAGATAATTCGGAAAAGATGATTTTTCCATTCTTGCCACGACACGAACCGCATGCTGCTAGTAGCGTGTCATCATTAACTTCCATCGAAGCAATCATGCTGCCCTTTTCTTTTCTAATCTTCCTTATCTCACCAGTTTTTAAGTTTAACCTCCATATTCCTCCGTTGGTCGGGTGTATTTTTGTTCCGATAAATAAGTAATATTCGTGTAAGCAGAGAGAGCGGATTGCAGGAGGATTTTTTGAAAATGTAAACGGTTCAATTCTTTGCCATGTTTCCCCAAAATTTCGTGATAGAAAAAGTGATTTTTCAGAATGGGTTAAGACGAATCCTTCGTTATTGCAGCAAACACTCCACATTGAACTATTCGTGTGAAACCGCTTCATTCTCCATGTTTCTCCACCATTCTTGCTCATAATAAACAGACCAGCATCACCGACACCATAGACGATTTGGTCCGTGCCCTTTAAATCAAGAATTCTTTCTTTTGTTAAAGTTAGCGTTTTGACCCATTCATCCTTCTGTTTCACAAAGATACCTTCATGATCAGCAGCAATAATATAAGCACCATCATTTAATTTCGTCACGGAAGTTGCCCCGAGAAATGTTCCCATTCATACACTCCTTCCCTCTCCAAAATTCAAACCATTCTCAGAGGATTCGTGTATCCCCTCTCCGTTCCTTTAACATAGTTTAACAGTTTAGGATGTTTTCCAAATTAGTATAGAAATAAAACAGTATCCCTGTTGAACATTTTATGGATTGCCCAAGCTAAAAATGCTTTAAAAAATTGCCTTCACCTCTTTAAGTTTTTCAGCAAAGCTTTTCCCGAATTGTATGCATAGTTCCTCATCCTCTGGCGCCAATTCAATTTTCAACCCTTCCTGAACAATCGTTGCCCCACACTCCTGCAATTTTTCCGAAAGAATATCAACAGCCAGGCAAAATTGTTCATAAGCAGTATCGCCAGAACCAAAAACGGCAGCAATTTTACCTTCCAGATTTAGTCCGTTCATATCATCATAGAAATCCATAAATTCATCTGCCAAATCCCCATCACCATATGTGTATGAACCTAGGAGAATCCCATCATATTGTTCCAATTCCTGTGGTTCCCCAGCAGGTAGTTCGCGAATAGTTAGATTTACACCTGCTTCTTGAACACCTTTGGCAACTAATTGTGCTATTTCTTCTGTGTTACCAGTCATGCTCGCGAATACTAAGATTGCGTTTGTCATTATGATCTCTCCCTTTAAATATTTTAATTGAAAATGAGAATCGTTATCATTTATAACTATAATTCTGATAACATAAAAAAACAAGCTAATTTTTTAAAAAAATTCACTTGTAGAAAATGTTTTTCGCTTTTTCCTGTCAGCTTTTCAATCATTTTCGAATAATTCATGACTTGAACTAAAATAATAAAATGGGAGGTTACTAATATGGATATTGGAATTGTAATTGAAGAGTTAAATACGTTACTACGCGGGTCATTTATGGGTATTCGCTCTTTAGAACACTATATTCAGACCGTCGATGATCCGTCGTTAAAGAAAAGCTTTCAATCAATGCAGCAGGACGTCAAGTTAAATGCGCAAATCATCGCCGAACGAATCCAGAATCTTGGTGGAGAACCAGCGGACGATGAAGGTATATCTGGCTCAATCCACAGTTTTATGCATAAAATGACATTGTCTAAAAATAACGATGATATTATTAAGGATGCAATTGAAGGCTTTAATCAATATGGTGTTCAATATTCTGAAGAGTTGGTGAAAGGGGATTTAGATCCGGAGAGCAGACAAATAGCAGAAGATGTCATTAATACAAGTCGCTCCCATGTTGAAACTTTAAAGCAAATGTTACATTGAGATAAATAACGAGAAATGAACTATCATGAGTCCATTTCTCGGGTTTTTTATTCAGGATTTGAGCTTATGAACCACTCATAAGTTCATTTCTCAAGTATTTTTCCCTGATTTTGAACTCATGAGCCCTTCATGTGTTCATTTCTCGAGTATTTTCCCCTGGTTTTGAACTCATGAGCCCTTCATGAGTTCATTTCTCGAGTATTTTTCCCTGATTTTGAACTCATGAGCCCTTCATGTGTTCATTTCTCGAGTATTTTTCCCTGATTTTGAACTCATGAGCCCTTCATGTGTTCATTTCTCAAGTATTTTTCCCTGATTTTGAACTCATGAGCCCTTCATGTGTTCATTTCTCAAGTATTTTCCCCTGATTTTGAACTCATGAGCTAAAAATACTTCCTCGCGATTGTAGCAACTTCTTCCGGCACCTTGTAACTCAACGGTTCCCCGTGTAAAGTATGAAAAAAGTTGGCATCACTAGTATCTAAACCGCCAAACGAGAAACGCGGAATCAGACGTGCTGTAACTGAGTTTGTATTCTCTGAATCAAATGATAGATTTAACGACATGTTAAAACTCGCAAATCCCTGTTCATTTAAGGCACTAAAAATCCGCTTTAAACCCTCTGCAAAATCAAGCCAATCAATCTCAGTAATCGCCTGAATAGACGTTTCCCCTCTGAATATGGCCATAAAATCATTATGACCTTTCGGAGCAAATGCATGCAACCATGCCACATTTCCCTTCTCGCCAATCCAACGCTCACCAACCGCTTTTTCCGTTTCTAGTAAAGATGTATAGTAATCTTGTGTTTCATCATATGCAGCCAATTTGTCCTCCAATAATGCTTGTTGATTTGTTGGCGAATCGGAAATGAGAACTTGGATATGCGGGTGGAGAATGCTTCCTCCAGAATGCGGAAGGTAGTTCCAATTAATTGAAGCATAGCGAGCTTCATGATCATATGCTTGTACCTTAGTAATATAGCGCTGTGCTGCAATAAATCCATCCTGAATCATGGAGGCTGTAAATTCCTCCAGGCGGACATAATGCTGTTCTGAAAAAATAATTACACCATTATGCTTACTATAAGGGAATAAATTTGGAAATAACGTCGCTTTTCCTTGTAAAATCCGCCCTTCTTCAGCGATTTCATTTGGAAAAACGGGTGTCATTTTCAACAAATTTTCTGAACAAAACGGACATTTTGCCCCACTTGTCTGCTGACCCAACTCTGTATAATCTGGTGGTGTCAACTTTAATCCACTATCTGGTACGAGTCGTGATGATTCTCCTGTAAGTGGATCAAAACGAATTATAGTTGTACGTTCTATCGCATTACCTTTGCTATCATGAAATCGGAACGATTCTTTTTTTTGTAAAAAATTGATTGTCATCTTTCTCCTCCTGACCTTTGTTAAATACAACTATTTATAAATACTATCTGAATCATATATAATTCTGAAAATTTAGTCAATTGGTGTGGAGTAAATAAGTTTCCAGTAAAATTGGATAAGGAAATTACAGATTATTCCTCATGATAAATGCTTACTCCATCTTCATGTTTTCGAGATAAAAGATGCTTCTTCTTTCTATTTTCCACCGTATCAAAAATGATGTCAAAATCGTAATCATCAGGATATAATTCGCTTGCTGAAATGTGCAAGGTGAGGCGTTTGTGATTATAACTCGCTTTTTCTCCTTTAACTTGAACAATATAGTTCCCCTGTTCATCCGGACCCTTATAGACAATCCCGTACTCATTTGTTGGTGAAATCAACACATTATCACCTTGTTGAAAAATCGTCGCCTTATGTGGAGCGGTTGCTTGTTTCTTCACTCTTTGCTGGTGCTTATTGACAATCATTTGTTTCTCTCTATCACGTTTTGCAGCCAAATCTAAACTGGAATTATCATCCTGATAGGATTTCTTTTCCTTATACGTAATTTCGT
Source organism: Bacillus sp. DNRA2 (assembly GCF_012843265.1). GTDB lineage: Bacteria > Bacillota > Bacilli > Bacillales > Cytobacillaceae > Bacillus_BU. The sequence goes on from NZ_JABAIT010000012.1 coordinate 64,050, forward strand.
GAGCGCGTTCGATTAGTTTTGGATGAATCCCGAGCTTTAAAGCAATCGCAAATGCCTGACTTTCACCGCCCTTGCCAATATTCAACCTATAAGTTGGGCGCAATGTTTCAATGTCAAATTCCATTGCCCCATTAATAAAGCCCTCATGGTGATCAGCAAACTCTTTGATTTCACTATAATGTGTAGTTGCAAGTAACGTAGCACCTTTCAAATACAATTGCTCAAGAATTGCTGTCGCTAAGCCCATGCCTTCTCCTGGATCTGTTCCTGACCCAAGTTCATCTAACAAGACAAGCGTACGATCATTTGTATTTTTTAAAATTTCGATAATATTGACAATCCTTGAACTAAACGTGCTTAGATTTTCCGTAATGCTTTGACCGTCGCCAATATCGACAAGGATATGATGGAACATAGAGACCTCACTACCCTCATCGACGGGTAGATGTAGTCCTGTTTGCGCCATCAACGTCAACAGTCCCACTGTTTTTATCGTAACCGTCTTTCCCCCTGTATTTGGGCCTGTTATCACAAGTGCGTTTTCCTGTTTACCTAACTCAAACGTAATCGGAACAGCATATGATCCAAGCAAAGGATGTCGGGCATTTTTCAAATTGAAGTAATGGGACTCATTTACGCTTGGCTTCTTTCCGTCAATTGCCAAGGTATATTTGGCTTTGGCAAATATAACATCATAATGAATCATCGTTTCCACAGCCAAGCGAATCGACTGTTCATTTTCTTCGACCAATCCAGTGAGATAGAACAAAATTTTCTGAACCTCAGCCTCCTCCTCAGCTTTTATCCAAGCTAACTGTTCTTGATACGTTGCGATTTCTTCCGGCTCAATGAATAGTGTTGAACCTGATGCAGACGAATCCAATACAGTTCCTTTCAGTTTATTGCGATATTCTTTTTTCACTGGCAATACATATCTTCCATCTCGTTGACTTACGACATGTTCCTGTAGATATGACTTTAATTTTCCAGATCGGACCATCTGTTGCAGCTTTTCCTTTAATCGGTCCTCCTGAATGGAGATTTGTTTTCTTATTTTTAATAGATCTTTACTGGCATAATCATCGACTCTGCTGTTGCGAATGCAGCGAACAATTTCCTCCTCAAGCCTTGGTAACTCTTCAGTGGAAAAAATATAACTGGAAACCCGTGGTGCCACCCATTGTTTATCCTTCATAAACCGCCGCATTTTCCCGCAGCAATCCAAGAAATCCGCTAATTTTACTAATTGCTCCGGTCTTAGTGCGACACCTTTATTGATCCCTTTAAGTAGTAGCTCCATCCCCTCCAACCCATGGACGGGAACACTCATGGAAATTTTCATAATCTGCACCGCTTCTGAAAGTTCATCTAGCAAGGCTTGGATTTGTTTAAGGTTTGTAGACGGCATTAAATTTAGCACTGTCTCCTTACCTGCAGGTGTTAGGGCATAACTCGCAATATTTTCTTTGATTTTGTTAAACTCTAAAACATTAAATGTATGCTGATTCATTATTATCTCCTCCTAAATAAAAAGGCCACGTTGAACAATGTCAACGCGGCCTAAAATAACCCATGCAGAAAAAATCTACATGTTGCACTATTTTTAACCAAAATAAAAAGCCGTTTACACAAAGGTACACAGCTACAATCGGTTAAGGATAGTATGCATGTTTTGACCATTGTTCTTAACTTCATTCCGTAACCATGCTTAAACAAGACTTTGTTCGAACAACATTTGAACAAAATCTGGCAGGAATGACATTATCCAATTGATTGGATTAGTTAAGAACGACACCTAACATAAAACATACTTCCCATCATAGGTAGATTTCCTTTTCAATATAGCATATCGAAAATTGAGTGTAAAGGTTCTGAAAACATAAGATTATTCGCAAATATTATAGTAAAATATATGGTTAGAAGGGGGAGGTGTCAAAGTGGCAGTGAAAAAAATTATTTATTTGTCAAAAGGTCTGCCAAAGACAAAGATTCATCATAACGAGGAATATCTCTCAGGAATTTGGAAGGACGTTGTCACTGAGCTTCATGTTGGAAAGCTGAACATTGCTGGCGATGATGTAGCGAATCATGACTTTCATGGTGGCGAAGATCGTGTGATATGTTTTTATCCATTTGAACATTATGCATACTGGGAAAAGGAATTTGGCGAACTGCTAACACCCTCTGCATTTGGCGAAAACTTAACTGCTACTAATATGAAAGAAGATCAAGTTTGTATTGGTGACATCTTTCAAATCGGTGATGCGCTTCTTCAAGTTACACAGGGGCGATTTCCATGCGCAACGATCAATAAACGTAACGATAATCCATTTTTATTAAAAAAAATCATCGAAACAGGTTTTACTGGTTATTTTTTTCGAGTGATAAAAGAAGGTAGAATAACAGCCACATCCACAATCACAAAACTTACATCTCATTCTAGCGCAATAACAGTTGCCGAGATTCATCAGCTTTATTTTCACGAGAACAAACCTAAGCAAACATCGATTCAAAAAATCTTAGACGTTCCTGAGCTTGCTGAGCAATGGCGCGTTAGGCTATTAGATTTACTGATGAAAACAAAACAAGATTAGCACAAGGGACTGAGCCGTTTTTCAGTCCCAATATTATGCCGTAATATTTTGTATTTCCTCATAAATTGCGCTCCAAGACCGCTTAGAGAATCGAATCGGAATTCCTTTTTCTTGGGCTTTTCGTTTAATAGCACCAGATAGATTGTGATTGATAAAGTCCGTTAACACTAAGATTAAATCAACGTGACTAGGAATACCCTTTCGGACCATTTGGGTCTTTCGACCATTGATATGGATAACTTCTTTAAAGCCTTCCCCTTCAAGCTTTTGTGTGATTTTACCGAGATGATCGCCACCAATAATTAACAAAGACTTCATAACGTTTCTCCTCCTCCGTATGCTAGGATTGTTTTTATCTCTACTATTCCGACCTTAATTGTATTATTTAAATCAAAAAATATTATCTTCGTTTTTTTAGCGGGATAACTTTTCCAGTATCTCCTATTTGACTTACAAATTCGTTTAATCTACTCGTTAACCCACCTGGGCCAAATCGGATAAATTTATGATTGTTTTTCTCTATGCTGTCTGCTTGAATTTCATCCAGAAATGCCAGCAAATTAATTCTCCGATTATAGATAGAAATAATGCCAAATTCAAACAGCCATTGGTCAATCGTATTATAAACACCCCGATTAATCCCATACAATTGATTGCACCAGTTGAAAAACTGCAAGTCTGGCAAATTTAAATATTTGCATGATTGAAAATCACCAGCTTTGGTTTGGGTTTTGTTTGTTAGTTTCATGTTTTTTGTTCCCATGATCACACCTCCATTGATGCCTACTGGTTTGATTTTTGGCTATTAAATTGAATCGAGCCAAATTCGCCATGAGGATGAACATTTGAATAAAACCGACGATATTCCCGCTCCAATTCAGTAAGCGTAAGTTCAAACAAATGCTTATCTTCCTTTTTAAACACATTAAAGGCAATTAGTTTATCTATTAATTTTTTTCGTCTACTTTCCAATGCATTTCGAAAAATTTCTCCCATACTCGTCACTCCTTCATAACTCTTTTCTGAGTAGTAATCTGAGATTTTGAACAAAAAAGGCCCTCCCTTTAAGATTCATTCATCTTAAAACAGAGGGCCTCTAGTGTTCTAGTCAGCACAATCTAGTTATGATTGGTAAGTAAATCACATCATACCATTCCTATTTGTCAAGTATGATTTAATACGCTGAATACCTCAAATCTACTGGTTTACTTTTGCATTAACTGTTGCACGTTGACTCGCTTTAAGCGCGAAATCCAAATCTTCTAGAATATCATCAATTGCCTCTGTTCCAATTGATAAGCGAATTAATTCTGGCGTTACACCAGCTGATTTTTGTTCTGCTTCAGAAAGTTGTTGGTGAGTTGTGCTAGCTGGATGAATAATAAGTGATTTTGAATCCCCGATATTGGCTAAATGCGAGAATAATTGAATCGAATCGATCACCTTTCTAGCTGCCGCTTGCCCGCCTTTTACTCCAAAGGTTAAAATAGCCCCCTTACCTTTTGGTAAATATTTTTGTGCTTTAGAATATGAAGGATGGCTTGGTAAACCAGGATAGCTTACCCATTCAACGGCTTCATGCTGCTCTAAAAACTGCGCGGTTTTTAAGGCATTTTCACTATGACGTTCAAGTCGTAAATGTAAGGTCTCTAAACCTTGAAGCAGCAAGAATGAATTAAATGGTGATAATGTTGCACCAAGATCCCTTAGTAATTGAACACGAGCCTTTGTAATATATGCGGCTTCACCAACTGCCTCTGTATAAACAAGACCGTGATAGGTTGGATCTGGTTCAGTTAAGCCAGGGAATTTCCCACTTTTTTTCCAATCGAATTTACCACTGTCAACAATAACACCACCAATGGTTGTTCCATGACCTCCAATAAATTTGGTAGCAGAGTGTACAACAACGTCAGCTCCGAATTCGATCGGACGTAATAAATACGGGCTTGGAACAGTATTATCAATAATAAGCGGAATACCATTTTCATGGGCAATATCAGCAACAGCTTGAATATCTAGGACATCACCTTTAGGATTTCCAACGGACTCTGCGTAAATAGCCTTCGTCTTAGGCGTAATTGCTTTACGGAAATTTTCAGGATCCTCTGGATCTACGAAGTGAACTTTAATTCCAAATTTCGCTAGGGTAGCTGAAAATAAATTGTAGGTACCTCCGTATAAGCTGCTTGACGATACGATTTCATCTCCTGAAGAGGCAATATTGACAATGGCAAAGGTAGTTGCTGCTTGCCCAGATGATACGGCAAGGGCACCAATTCCACCTTCTAACTGAGCAACCCTCTGTTCAAAAACATCTGATGTAGGGTTCATGATCCGACTGTAGACATTTCCCGCTTCACTTAAATTGAAAAGGTTCGCTGCATGATCACTATCGTTAAACACGAATGAAGATGTTTGATAAATTGGTACTGCGCGAGAATTTGTTGCTGCATCAGGTTGTTGTCCTCCGTGAATCGCTACTGTTTCTAATCTTTGTACTCTTTCATTTGTCATGTTAATTCCTCCCAGAATATATTAATTTATAGTTATTTAATAGGATTAGTATGATTTATAAATAAAAAATAATCGTTACTTACTTGCTTACCGCTTTTTTTAGGGCGAAACGGTATTTTTCACCTTTCTCAATTTGGGTTACCTGTGAATCATGAACGGTAATTTGCACGGTTCCAAATTCAATTGTTTCTAAAAAGCTAATTAATTTTTCGATTACTTCCTGATCAATTCTCGTTTTTTGTCCCATGATAATCCTCTCCTCTATATCTTCTAAAGTGGACTAAATCAGTCGACTTTTAAAGGCAGCTGGTTTTTAGTTGTCATTAAAATCGATTCTTTTTAATTCCGACTAACTTTATATGCTTTATCTGTTTTTTATATCATATAATGCATCTTGCAAATAATCAAGACTTTTCTGTATATTTTTTCAAATCAGATTTCATCATTACCATTGTCTACTTTGCAAGACCTTTATTACGAGGGTGCGGTTATTTCTGTTTCTACCTTCAATAACGATTCAGCCAGCTGTTCAAGAACCATATCATCTTGAGGAGGGTTAAACGCAGCACACTGAGCATCTCGAAATAGACGCTCAAGAATGTTCCCTTTCGAAAGACTTTTGCCTCCAACTATTTTCATGGCTTTTGCAATGATTTCAACCGTGTTGTTGCAAATAACATATTTGGCAATTTTGACTTCATTACCAAGCTGAGCTTTAAGTTCTGGATTATTTTCAATTCGGCTAGCGATCGAGTACAGAAAATTACGTGAGGTTTGATAAAGGACCTCAATTTCAGCTATTTTTTGTTTAACATGTGCCGCTGCTGAAATATAGTCTCCAAGACTATGGGAGTAGGTTGATTTCGCAAAATGAAGCACATAATCTCTCGCCGCGCCAGCGATCCCTATATATACCGCCGGAACCTCTAAGGAATACACTCTACCGTCTGCGATAAATCGGTTTGGCTTGTTCGGTTCATGCCTTGCCAATAAATCATCCTCTGGAACAAAAACTTGATCTAAGACAATATCATGGCTGCCAGTAGCCCGCATACCAAGCGTATTCCAAGTCTCTACCATCTTGACCCTCTCATTTTTTGTTATCAGGAATTCGGCATTGACATTTTCATCTTCTAAATACGCCATAATGGTAAAATGATTCAAAATTGGCGCAAGTGAAGCGTACGCCTTTCGTCCACTGATAATATATCCACCAGCTGTTTTTCGTGCAATGGTTCCTGGACGACCACCTCGTGCAATATTACCGGCATTTCGTTCCGTATTGATAACATTAATAGGCTCTCCATTTTCAACAGCTGCTCGGGATAGCTTTTCTAGGATATGCTCAGGCCACCCTCTAGTCTCACGAACATTCATAAAAGTTAATAGGGTCCAGCCTGCTGAAAAGGCTATTGAGCTATCACCCCTAGCCAATCGTTCTTGTACCAATAGCATTTCATATAAAGATATCTCATCTCCACCATATTCTTTCGGAACAGTCAGTTTAAAATAACCTTCTTCTTTTAGGAACTCAAACTGCTCAAACGGAAAATTACCTGTTTCATCATAGTAAACAGCTGTCTTTGCAATTTCATTCGCTAATCGCTCTGCATATGCTACAAGCTCTGCTTCCCGTTGATTTCGAATAAATAAATCTTGGCGCACAAATGACATTGGTGTTCCTCCCTTCTTTATTTTTGCTTCGAAACTACTTTTGCGTGTGAATAGATATTTTCAGGTTTCTTTAAGCTGAGATAATCACGAAGCGTTTCGCCTTCATAATCAAGCCGGAATAATCCACGTTCTTGTAAAATTGGGACAACTAATTCAACAAAATTCTCTAAATCATTCGGATAAAGGGGAAACTGAAGCATAAATCCATCGGCAGCTTTTTCTGTAAACCATCTTTCGATTTCATCCGCAACTTGCGTTGGTGTTCCAACAAATGCGTCCCGTCGTCCTGGCCCAAAGAAGCGATTATATAGATCTCCCACTTTAAGATCCTCTGAATCAATGATTTTTTTCATTTCATAAAAATGACTTTGGATTGAGTTAACGACTGGAAACTCCACTCCTTTTGCTGGGGTATCTAAATCATATTTTGAAAAATCAACGTTCCCCATATATCCTGAAACAAATTTAAGACTTTCGTAGGGGTCGATTAACTTCTGTAATTCTTGATATTTTTGCAAGACAATTTCTTCGGTTTCTCCAACGATTGGTGAAATACCATGGAGAATGTGTAATTCAGCTTCGCTTCGGCCAAAATCACTAAGTTGTGATTTAAGCTTTTTGTAAAATTGTTTTGCCTCCGCAATATTGTCCCAATGAACAAAGACAACTTCAGCAACTCGAGCAGCAAGTCGCTGCCCGGGTTCCGATGCTCCTGCTTGAACAATCACCGGCTGGCCTTGCTTAGAGCGGGCAATGTTCAAAGGACCTTTTACCGAAAAATATTTCCCTTTATAATTAAGTTCATGGACTTTATTTTTATCATAAAATTCACCAGTTTGCTTGTTGTATAAAAAAGCATCATCTTCCCACGAATCCCATAGACCTTTCACTACGTCCACAAATTCCTCGGCTCGTTTATAGCGCTCATCATGGTCCCAATGTGTATCGCGACTAAAATTCAAGGCTGTCTCTCCTGTTGCATCAGAGGTTGTCACTAGATTCCAAGCAGCGCGACCATTACTGATATGATCAACAGATGCAAATTGACGTGCGAGATGATAAGGCTCACTATATGTCGTTGAGGCAGTAGCGCCTATCCCAATTTTTTCAGTCGCCGCAGCGATAGCTGTGATTAAAACAGTTGGGTCAAAACGATTTAGTATTTGCGGATGTGATTCATGATTAATTGCCAGGGTATCTGCAATGAATGCTAAGTCAAATTTTCCTTTTTCAGCAATTTGGGCTAGCTTTTGAAATTGCTTTACATCAATGCTTGCATTTGGTTGTGCATCAGGATGACGCCATGAGGCAATGTGCATTCCTGTTCCGATTAAGTATGCCGCAAGTTTAATTTGTCTTTGTTTGCTCATTTCCTTTTCCCCCAGAATTGAAAATATCGCTTAACTTTTTCTACCCTTTTAGGCAGATTTTTTATAAAAATTTGGCTAGTTTACCCGTCTGAATTTTCGCTCGAGCAGGTTGCCGATGGTTTGGACTCCTTGGACGATTAACACGAGGATTACTACTGTTACTAAAATCGTAATCGTGCTAAATCGCTGATATCCATAAGAAATTGCTACATCACCAAGCCCGCCACCACCGATAGCCCCGGCCATTGCCGTAGCACCGACTAAACCGATCGTCGCAGTTGTAATACTAAGAACTAACGAGGCAAAGGCTTCGGGGATTAAAAATTTAGTCATAATCTGAAGCGGAGTCGCCCCCATCGCCTTAGCTGCCTCGATGATGCCTTCGTCAACCTCTAGCAAAGAGTTTTCCACTAGTCTAGAAATATAAGGTCCTATATAAAGCACAAGTGGAACGATTGCTGCCGTGGTTCCGATTGATGTACCAACGATCAGCCTCGTAAACGGAATAATCGCCACTAGTAAAATAATAAATGGAATTGACCGAAAAACATTGACAATTGGATTTACAAACGAAAAGATCCATTTATTCTCCAGCACATGTCCCTTCCGTGTTACAACAAGCAAAATGCCTAAGAATAAACCGAGAAGACCTCCGAAGAACAGCGAAATACTAACCATGTATAGCGTTTCCCACAAGGCATTCAAGATGAGGTCTGCGCTCACTTCCATCCTTTGTCACCTCCGTCACAATCACATTTTGAGTTTCAATGAAATAAAGTGCTCTCTCCATTTCTGCCTCATCACCAGTTAGCTCGATAATTAAATGACCAAACGGTATCCCTTGAAGTTCGGAAATATTCCCAAATAATACATTAAGGTCAACGTTGAACAGTTTTGCTATTTTTGAAACAATTGATTGACCAGAATTTGAACCGAGAAAATCAAATTTAACGATTCTACTTTTACTACCACATGCCTTTAATAGTTCAAATACGCTTTCTGGAATTACTTCATCGATTACTGATTGAACAAAATTTCGCGCTGTGTTTGTTTGCGGATTGGCAAATACATCAAAGACACTACCGGTTTCTACCACACCCCCTGCATCCATAACGGCTACACGATTGCAGATTTCTTTCACAACTTCCATCTCGTGTGTAATCATGAGAATCGTAATGTTGTATTCTTCATTAATCCGCTTTAAGAGATTTAGTATAGATTTTGTTGTTTGTGGGTCTAATGCAGAAGTTGCTTCATCGCATAATAGTATGGAAGGATTAGTTGCAAGTGCTCTTGCAATCCCCACCCGTTGCTTTTGTCCACCTGACAGTTGATGTGGATAATCATTTGCTTTATCCCTTAACCCGACAAATTCGAGTAGTTTATAGACTCGATCTTCTATTTTCCATTTCATTTTTCTACTTAAGACCAGTGGCATTGCTACATTTTCAAAAACAGTTTTCGAGTTTAATAAATTAAAATGCTGAAATATCATCCCAATTTTTTTCTTGGCATCTCGCAATTTCTTCTCTGTCAAATCTTCTAAGTTCTTCCCTTCGATGATTACCTCACCTGATGTTGGGCTTTCTAAACGATTCACTGTCCTGATGAGAGTGCTTTTTCCAGCACCACTAATCCCAATCACGCCGAAAATATCACCTTTGTTAATCTTTAGATTGATATCTGATAACGCTTCAATTTTCTTCTCTCCTGTATCAAACACCTTTGAAACATGACGGAATTCAATCAAAGCTGCCCCTCCTTATTTTCCCGTTTTTAAAATGCAGGTACGACCGCACCTTCATATTTTTCATCAATGAACTTTTTCACTTTTTCAGATGTCAACGCCTTAGCCAGCTTTTGAATCGCTTCATCATCTTTGTTATCAGGACGTGCGACGAGGATATTTACATATGGTGAGTTGCTGCCTTCGATAATCAATGCATCTTTTAATGGTTTGAAGCCACCCTCTAATGCATAATTTGTATTAATCGCAGAAGCCTCAACATCGTCTAAAGAACGAACTAATACAGGACCATCAACTGGGATAAATTCAATTTTTTTCTTATTTTCGGTAATGTCCGCTAATGTGAAATTGCCTTTCTTAGCAGAATCAAGCTTAATTAAACCGTTGTCCGCAAATAATAATAAGCCACGTGAAAAGTTAACAGGATCTTTTGGAAGTGCTACTTTAGTACCCGTTGATAATTTCTCAATCGAATTGATTTTTTTTGAATAGACTCCAAAAGGTTCAATATGAACACCCACTACTTTTACTAAATTTAAGCCACTGTCCTTATTCACCTGCTCCAAATATGGAGTATGTTGGAAGAAGTTAGCGTCCAATTCTTTATCTGCCGTTTGTTGGTTTGTCTGAATGCCATCTTGGGTAATCACAATATCTAGTTTTACACCTTCTTTTTCAAGATCCGGGGCGATATGTTCTAAAATTTCTGCATGTGGTGTTGAGGACGCACTTATTTTTAAGGTAACCTGCTTATCGTCATTTGGTGTTGTGGAAGCTTTTTCATCCTTACCGCAAGCCCCCAGCATGAATGTCATTAGAAAAAGCACGGCAATTGAAATCCATTTTAATTTTTTCATGTTCAAATCCCCTATCTTTATAATTTATCTATCAAATAAGAATACTTGGTTTAACATTTGGCAAAAAAGATTTATTGAATAAATGCCTATAAATCTAACCTTAGACACTTCACATATATGTCATGTTTATTAAAATCCTTTGATTGGTCTCGGATGAAGCCAAACCATTTATACAATGAAATTGCCTTGGACATTTTATCGCTTGAGTGTAGGTATATACTCACTGCCCCCTGGTCTTTGGCATACTCAATACTTGCTTTCAATAACTTTTGAGCAACGCCGAAACCCCTAGCCTTTGGATGAACCCCTAATAATCTAATGATGGGTGCAGAGATTCCTAGTTCAGGCATACCATAGGCTTTTTCTGAATTGCGAAAAAGCTGTAATGTCCCCAAAATATGATGGTGATTTTTCGCAACGAAAATCTTATCTACATCTCGACTATTAACAGACGCTATCATATCTGCTAAATACTCTTCCCATATTTGTGGGCTAGAATATTCTGGTTCATACTGCCGATAACTTTCAATTAATAATTGTCGTACAGCCTCTTTATCATTATCATCAAGCTCCGATATCGTGATTTGTTCTGGTGAAATTTTGTTCATCCTATCCCCCCTAAATTATCACTCATTTCCGTTCCTCCAGTTTCAGCGAATTTTTTATATATTGTTATAATCAAAAAGCTCCTGCATGCAATGTACATACAGGAGCTTTTGGATGACCAATCAGCTAGATAAGAATGATTAATAATAATTAATAATCTCAAAGATAATTGCGAATTTAGTTATTTGGTACTTCATTTATTTGTTGATTACTTTTTTTGACACTGAAGCGGTATTTTTCACCCTTTTCAATTTGGGTAACCTGTGAATCGTGAACTGTAATCTGGATCGTTCCGAACTCAATATTTTCTAAAAAACTCACAATTTTATCAATGACCTCTTGATCAATTTTTTTATTTTTTGAAGACAACAAAATCCTCTCCTTTCAGTAAGCTAACCCGATTTTCAAGTAAATCTTCAAGAGTAGTCCGTTCTAGTACAAAGGCGATCGTATCTCTAACTAGTGACCAAAGCGGTTTTAATAAGCAGCCTTGCTCAAGCTCACACGGTTCATATTTCGTGATCGAAGCACACCCCATTGGTGATAATGGGCCTTCAAGCTGGCGAACAACCTCGCCTATGTTAATTTCACTTGGTTTTTGTTGAAGAAGATATCCCCCACTTACCCCTCTCTTACTGGTAACGTAATTTAATTTTTTTAATTGGAGAAGGATTTTTTCAAGGTAATTGACCGTCACCAGAGTTTTCTTGGCGATTTCTTCAATCGTCATCAAATTTCCCTGATGCTGTCCTAAGACGATAAGTGCTCTAAGTGCATATTCACCTCTACTGGATATCTTCATACATGTTACCCCTCTCTAAAGTTGACTAATTCAGTCGACTTTTAGCCGTAAGCATTTTAGTTTACAGTTTTCTATATAAAAAATATATGTTGAACTCCTTCAGTTGTCCGATCAGCCTTCCATTTTTAGCAAATAAGTTTTTTGATTAATTCAAATTTTAATACCAATAATTCCTACCTGTCAACTATATTTTATGTGTATTGCAAAAAATAAAAAAAACGGTATCAGATATAAAAGGTATCCAATATCGTTTTCTTAAATCGGTTGTTATTTTATAATAGAGTTATTAATGATCTTACAGAAGTTTTTAAAATGACCGGAGTGATTCAAATGCCAATTATTGAATTTCTCATAGGAATTTTTTTTATCATTTTATTTTTGTATTCACTTTATAAATATAAAAACAGAATGGCCGACTTGTTTGCATTATCTTGTCTATTAATTGCGATATTCACGATTGGATATGGTTTTGAATTACAAGCAGAAACTTATCAAGAGGTTGAGTTTGCAATCATCGTAGAGTTATCAGGTCTCGCATTTATCCCAGCTCTGTCAATCCTCATTGCATTTGAGTTTTACCCTAAACCACTTTCAATACTCAAAAAACTGATCATTTTCACCATTCCTGTCATCACCTTTTTCATTGTGTTAACAAATCAATATCATCATTTGTATTTTTCTGACCTTGTCATCCATCATTACAAAGGCAATACTACTACGACGCTTGTGCGTGGTCCTTGGTTCTACATATTCATTCCCTTTACCTTTTTAGCTATTTTGCTAAGTCATTTGCTTTTTTTAAAAAAATGGATAGAAGTCTCTTTTCATATTAAATCACAAGCATTTTGGATGTACCTCGGCTCCTCAAGTCCGGGGATTGCCTATGTACTATACTTATTTGACATCGTTGCAATCCCCTACGATATTACCACCTTTGGCTTTGCCATATTTGCCCTTTGCTTTTTTATTGCTATCTTTCAATATGAATTTTTAAATCTTGAACAAATTGCCCGTGAACGTGTTTTTGATAATATTAGAGAAGGTTTTATCGTTATTGATCAGCGAAACAGAATCATTGATTTTAATAAAGCAGGGACTTTAGTATTCCCTTGGTTAAGCAATAAAAGTTTTGGTAAAAGTATTGAAATGTACCCAGAAGGTCCTTTGCTTACTAATCAAAATTCGCAACAATTTACAATTGAGTTAACCAGAAATAATCAAAAAATGTATCTCGGTTTTACTGTTACGCTCATGTACAAAAAGAATCAACCAGATGGAAAAATCTTCATTTTTCAGAATATAACCGAGCAAACAATTATATTAGAAAAACTTGAGGAAATGGCGTCTTTCGATGGATTGAGTAATGTGTTTAATCGTAAAAAACTGATCGAAGAAGCAGAAAAAGAATTATATCGCACCTACCGCTCTGGAAACCCACTCTCATTTTTAATGTTGGATATTGATTTTTTCAAGTATATTAATGATCAGTTCGGCCATCTAGCCGGAGATCAGGTTATCAAAGAAATAATCCAGAAATGTAAGGAGCGTCTTCGTCAATCTGATATAATCGGTCGATTCGGTGGTGAGGAATTCCTCATTCTCCTTCCGAATACCAATCTTCAGAACGCCCTTAAGATTGCGGAGGATTTGCGGGTTATGATTGAAAAATTGCCCATTACATTTGAAGAGCAAACTATTTTCGCAAAAATCAGTATTGGTGTTGCTTCGACCTCCAGTTTTAGTGAGCCAATGGCATTAAATGAATTAATAAATGAATCTGACAAAGCCTTGTATTTGGCGAAAAACACTGGACGAAACAAGGTTTGTTCGCTAAATAGTCAGATGGAAACGATTAACTAAAAAAATCAGTCCTTAATATTATCGGGACTGATTTTTTTATGTTAGGTCTCTACTAAGTTAAATGATATGACGCGATTGGTGCTTGGATTGTAAACGACATTACCGCGTACTCGAATTTTTTCTCGTGGTGCTTGTAAAATAAACTCATATGTTTCTCTTATTTGCTGCGGTGATTGCTGTTGTTTTCCAACAAATCGGTAATCAATAATGTTATAGCCTGGATATGCTGTCTGGGTGACTTCTAATAAATACTTTCCCCATCTCTCCTGTTCAAGTTCAGGTGATGGTATGATTTCTATATTCATCACACCTAAGCTAGGATGTGCACCCAGTGCCTCAAATGCTCGACGGTGGAGACTGATTCGATTGGCAGGATAACCAGCTACTTGGTCAACAACGGTGACAATAATTTCTCTCCCCCCTGGTACGGAAAGGTTTCTGATTTTCAGTGACTGTCCACAGCGATATGGCGAATTAGCACCAACAGCTGCGGTTAAATAGCGGTTTTTTGACCATGGAATACCACACTTTGTAATTCTGCCTCCATCTGTCCACGTTGCTTGACCTCTTATGGGTCGTTGTCGATACCAATTAACGTCTTCTTCGGTAAAACGATAAAATGAATCACCCCAGAACGGAGCTGCTTGTTCCAGGAAGCTGTGATAATTTTGGTATGTGGACATGTATGGATAATATGAATACATCCTTTTCCCTCCTGTCTATGCTCAATCTGCTAATAACATATGCTTTAAAAAGGTTGATTCGTGACAGGAGGTCTAACTCATATATATAACACTTAAAACAGTATACATAAACAAAAGCGCACTCCATATTGAGGCGCTTTTGTTATTTTGGGATAAAACTTCTTAAATTTTCTTTACAAATTCCGATTTTAGGCTCATTGCCCCAAAACCATCGATTTTACAATCAATATTATGATCGCCGTCCACTAAACGAATGTTCTTCACTTTCGTTCCTTGCTTTAATGGTGTAGAACTACCCTTTACTTTAAGGTCTTTAATGACTGTAACAGTATCCCCATCTTGAAGGATGTTTCCGTTTGAGTCCTTAATCACTTTCACATCTTCATTGCCTTCTACTGCATCAGCCGGATTCCATTCATAAGCACATTCCGGGCATACCAACAAGCTTCCATCCTCGTATGTATATTCAGAATTACATTTTGGACAATTTGGTAAATTCGACATCTTAACATTCCCCCATTTCATACTTGTCTATTCTAATATATTCATTCATTTTTTCCAATTCTTTTCTGAGGCTTAGTTTTCTAAAAATAGGGATTAAATTTTCAAAATAAATCAATACTATACCTAGTGTTATTCATTAACACTATACTTCAATGTGGAGGGATTCGCTTGAATATTCTGTTTGTCTTATTCAACGACTTAAGACACATAGGTTTTAGATTAATGTATTTATTTAAGCTAAATACCTATAGGTTAAAACGGCTTTTACGAATGCCGTCTATTAACCAAGTATCGAATATTCAATAGTACTCTTTTCGCATTGTAGTCCAAAGCAGGTGAGTAGATCTAACTCACCTGTTTTCATTTTCTATAAAATTCATGTAACATGAAAGTGTGCAAAACATCTAATGAAACCTTTTTCTTCTGTAAATCGTAATACAAATCATAGGTAGGTGATGTTGATGAAACAGTATGGAATAAAATCTATTATTCTACTATTAGGGATGATTGTGGTATTTTTTGTAGTTCCAAACAAAGGTTTAGCGGTTGAGTTTTCAATCGATAAGGGTAAGATCGATGCATACCTTTTAGAAGATAGAAATGTTCATGTTGAAGAAACCTTTACCTACAGCTTTGATGGTGAATTTAATGGCATTACTAGGGAAATCATCTCAAAAGAAGGCACGAAAATATCTTCATTGAAAGCCAAAGAAAATGGGAAATCGTTAAAGGTCGAACGCGAGGATGGATTATATAAAATTTACCGAAAAGGTGAAGACGAAACTATTACAATCGTACTCACTTACACCATTCAAAATGGAGTCGATGTATATTCTGATGTGGCTGAATTTTATTGGCCTTTCTTTGATGAAAACAATGAATCCACGTATGAAAATTATATTATAACCATTTACCCACCCGAAGAAACGAGTGGAGTTATAGCATTTGGCTATGATGAAGCCTTTGATACTGAAAAAATAAACAAAAATGGAACTGTCCAGTTTCATCTCGGCGAGGTACCAAGTGGTGAAAATGGTGATATTAGAGTCGCCTATGATGCAAAGCTCTTTCCATCAGCTACCATTGCTGCAAATAAATCGATGAAAAATGAAATTGTAAATGATAAAAAAACTCTATATGACGATGTTGCTTCAGCTATTGAAAAGAAAGACTTTTACTCGAAGGTTGCGATGGTAGTTGTTCCCTCATTTGCGCTTATTATATGTTTTATTATGTTAATGACATGGTTGCGTGCACGGGTTAATCGTACTGCAGTAAGGCGTGAGGCGGAACAGTCAGCGCCGTTTATCCCAAAGCAAACGATGAGCCTCCCAGCGACAATTGTATATACCAACGGCGCGTATTATCCTGCAGAGACAATGGCTGCTGCAATGATGGACTTAGTGAGAAAACGCGCAGTTATCCAAATTGATGAGAAGAACTTTAGCTTAAACGACATTCGCAAACCATTATTAAAGCATGAAGAAATGCTTATTGAGTTTTTATTCAAGGAAATTGGAAGAGATGGGAAATTTAGCTTTGATGATTTAGCATCCTTTACAAAAATAAAGAAAAATCATCAAAAATATCAAGCTAGTCAAACAAAGTGGCTTCAGGCTGTAAAAGACGAATTAAAGCATCATGAATTATATGAAAATAAAAAAGGATACCGCTGGATCGTGGGCTTATCTAGTTTGATATTAAGTCCGTTTTTATATTTATTTCCTGCCAATGATTTGTTTGGCTGGTTTGCGGCAGCTCTAGTATTGTTTATCACCACAATTTTATACGCTTTAACCTATTACCCCAAAACCTGGTTGGGCCTTACCGTAACTGAAGAATGGGGAATGATAAAAAAACGGTTAAAAGAAGTGCAATTGGATGAATGGTCATCCCTCAATGAAGATGAAAAAATGCGGGTCTACATTTTTGCGATAGGCATAAAAGATAAAAAGTTTATGAATAAAAGCACGAAGTTAACAGAATCATTTGAGTTACCTGTCCAAGATGCATTTTATGATAATTACCCCGTTAATATGGCATCAATGGTCTATTTTGGCTCAATTGCGTCATCGTCCTTTCACTCCGCCAATGATACGACTCAAATCTCAACAGGAGGTTCAGGCAGTTCTATCGGAGGCGGCGGCAGTGGTGTAGGTGGCGGCGGTGGTGGATCGGGTGCGTTCTAACAAAGCATCAGGAGGAAAACACTTGGTTTTCCTCCTTTTTAATGATGATATTTCATAAAAAACCATTAAGATTTTGCGGTCTTTTTAGTAATGGTGTATTTTAGCAATTGCACTATTCTCTAATTTGGATCTCTTTCTTTAACTCGCTTATTTTGTTTACAATTGGCACGACCACAAAAATCAAGATTAATGCCACAGCTGCGAAAGAAACAATTGAAACATAAGAACTAAAGCTAATTTGCCCCATTGAGTCTTGTATGAACCCCATAAAAAGATTGTATAACCCAATAAAACCATTTAATGCTGCTATCGTAATAAAAAACACTCCCTATTATCCTTTTTCCATTATCCAGAAGCTCTTGAAGTCTCATGATTGCCTAAATTTCTAGATTACTGTTCTTTTTTTCTAAAAAGAAAGATAGTTAAGATGATTCCAAGAGTGATATAGCATACGACCCACAAAATATCAAATCCAAGTGAATCTAACAAAACAATCATATCTTCGCCTTCCATGTGATTAATAATCTTAAACACCGGGGGGAACAGCCATAATACCCATTTCAATATAGGCAGCCTTTCAATCATTGCGGTGGATGCCAAAGAAACAACAATCACTAATACAGCTGTAATCCAAGCATATTTTTTAATTGAAAAGTTAGTTGACGAAAACAATGTCCCGACTAAAATCCCAAATGCCTGGAACACGAGATGGCTGAATATCGATAAACCAATGACATTAAGCGTTAATTCCCCTTTAAAGAGATTTCCAATTATAGGATAAAGCATTCCATATATAATTAAAGGAATCATCACAATTAATAGTGAAAGCCATTTTCCAATCAGAAAATTCAACTTTCTACCTAACTGAAAAAACAACATATGTTTCTCGCTGTCCTCTTCTAAAGAAAACAACGCCATTGTCATCCATGTCATCGTTATATACAGCCCAATCGAGGAAACACCATAGCTGCTTAAAATCGGTGCGTTATTATACGCATACAATATGAAAACCCAAGCAAGAAAAAGTGTCGTTGGCGGGATAAACTTTAACGAACGAATAAAACTTGTTAATTGATATCGAATAAATGCACTCAACACCCTACCTCTTTTCAATGACTTCTAAGATTGAGCAGCCTCGTTCAAGCAACAATCGTAGTGCCTGATCCGATTCAGACTCCAAAACAAGCAAATCAACTAAATTATCGCCTACAAATTTTTGCGGACCAAGCTGCATATCCGTTATTACTTCCTTTGATGGAATCCGCGCTCTGATTAGCAAAACTCTTTCCTTTTGTTGTTTATATGTATCTGAACTAATGGCCCCATCATCAACCCTAATCACTCGATGTGCAAGATGGTCAATTAATAGTGAGTCATGTGCAGTAAAAATAATTGTAGTCTCAGCTGGAAGTTGGTTCAGTTGATTGACTAATTCTTTTTGCGAATCATCATCTAACCCTGTCAGGGGTTCATCCATTAACAAAAGCTCTGGCTTCATCAATAATGCCTGAATGATACCCGCTTTTTGCTTTGTGCCTTTTGAGCATTTTTTTAATGGTGTTGATAAGAAATGTGAAATCGCAAAACGGTTTGCAAACTGCGTAATTGCCTCATGAATTATGCTCTTTGATTGTCCATTCATTTTTCCCATTAACATCAAATATTCATATAATTTAAATCGAATGGTTTCAGGAAAATGTTCTGGAACATACGCTATCCGAAGCTGATCACGCCATACTTTCCCACTTGTTTCCTCATAAATTCCACCAATCAGCTTTAATAGGCTACTTTTACCTGAACCGTTTTGACCGGTAATTGCAATTCGTTCGCCTTGATGAATCGATAAAGAAAGATTTGCTAGGATCTGAAAATCATCAATCCTTTTCATCACTTTCGTAGCTTCAAAAATTTTCATAATAAACCACCTCGATTATACAGTACCATAATTTAACAAATATTCAGCAATAAGTTGGGAATACTATACATATTTCATTGAAATTGGGAGGGCTAACATTGACATCCACTGAAAATAGACTATCTATCATGGCATTAGGCGGAATTAATGAAATTGGCAAAAACATGTATGTTATTCAATACGCTCATGATCTGTTTATCGTTGATTGTGGTGGTAAATTTCCTGATGAAAGCCTGCTAGGTATTGATTTAATTATACCTGATATGACCTATTTGGAGGAAAATCGAAGCAATATACGCGGATTAATCGTCACCCATGGTCATGAGGACCACATTGGTGGTGTACCTTTTCTAATTAACAAATTTCAAATACCGATTTATGCAACTCGGTTTACGCTTGGACTAATTGAATTAAAGCTAGCTGAGCACCGATTGCTTCGAGACACTGAATTAATTCAAATTGATAGCAACTCAAAGCTAAATTTTGGCGAGATTGATATTTCATTTTTCAGAGTAAGTCATAGTATCCCAGATTGTCTTGGAATTGTTTTTCATACGCCGCAAGGAAACATCGTTCACACAGGGGATTTCAAATTTGATCTCACCCCAGAGAATAATCAATATTCCGATATTCATAAAATGGCAGACATCGGCAAACAGGGAGTGTTGGTACTAATATCAGAAAGTACAAATGCTGAACGACCAGGGCTAACACCATCTGAAAAAATCGTTGCAAGCCATATGGATGCAGCATTTATGAAAGCCACCGGGAAAATTTTCATTTCTACCTTCGCTTCCAATATTAATCGAGTCCAACAAGTGGTACATTCAGCCATTAAAAGCAATCGGAAGCTTGCCCTGTTAGGTCGAAGTATGGTCAACGTCGTGAATGTTGCTATGGAACGTGGCTATATCGATATTCCAGAAGGAATACTCATTGATATATCTGAAATTGAAAATTTTTCTCCTGAAAGAATCGTTGTTCTTTGTACAGGTAGTCAAGGTGAACCGAATGCCGCCCTTGCCCGATTAGCGACTGGGAATTATCGCGATGCCCAAATTGAACGTGGCGATACAGTCATCCTGGCCGCCTCACCTATACCGGGAAATGAAAAGGATGTTTCGCGCGTTATTGACAATCTTTATCAACTCGGTGCCAATGTCATCTATGGTTCAGGCAGTTCAACTGGGATGCATGTATCTGGTCATGGTTACCAAGAGGATTTAAAGCTGATGCTCACTTTATTAAAACCAACCTTTTTTATTCCGATACATGGTGAGTATCGAATGCTCCATCACCATCGACTTTTAGCGGAATCTGTTGGAGTTGAACCGGGCAACACTTTTATTATCAAAAATGGTGATGTTGTAGATGTAGTCAATTCTGAAGCGAGACAAACGCGCACGATTCCTGCCGGTGATACCTATGTAGATGGGTTTAGTGTTGGCGATGTAGGTGAAGTGGTCCTACGTGACCGCAAACAGCTTTCCGAGGATGGGATGGTCGTTATCGTGATAACCTTAAGTAAGCGTGACACCCGAATCATTCAAGGACCTGACACAATTACTCGTGGTTTTGTCTATGTTAAAGAATCCGAAGACTTAATCAAAGACATTAATGTCATGGTTAAAAAGTCAATCAATGAATTGCTTCTAGATAATGTTCGACAATGGAATGTTCTGAAACAAAACATTAAAAAGACTGTCGGCCAATATTTATTTAAACAAACGAAACGAAAGCCAATGATCCTTCCCATTATTATAAATATATAAAAAAATGAGGTTCAAATGGTTATACTAACCTTTCGAACCTCGCTTCATAGAATTTTCGCTATTTCGCGTTTTTCACTAGGACAAACCTTGTTTCTACCACTATTTTTAGCTTCATAAAGTGCTTTATCAGACTCATTAATCAGTTCAGTTAACCTTCGTTTTTGTGTAACTCCTGATTTCGATGCTACTCCAATACTGATTTTAACCATTATGGAATGGCCATTGTACTCAATCACCATTTTCTCAACAAGCCTTCGCAAGTCCTCAGCGATCACTAGCGCCTGTTTGAGATTCGTGTTAGGTGCAAGAATTAAAAATTCCTCTCCCCCATATCTCCCGATTATATCTGTCAGCCTAATCCGCTGCTTGCATAGAGTTGCAAGACTTTTAATAACTTGGTCCCCAGCCAAATGACCGTATGTATCATTAATTTTTTTAAAATAATCAATATCTAACATCAGTGCCGAAAGGTCCGTGTTATAGCGATTCGCCCTGATAAATTCCCGTTCACCTTCTTCCATCAGCTTCCTTCGATTATAAACTTCACTTAACGTGTCATGAGTGGCAATTCTTTTTAATTCCTCCATTGCGCGAACTTGTGTTGTAATATCCTGAAAGATTAAAATTTTACCTACAGCTTTATTGTTTGACCATACTGGGGTCATCGTAAAACCAATATGCTTGATAACATCCATTGGCCTAATTTGAATATCAAAATTATCGGAGGACTGCCCCACTATCAACCGGCCTTCCTCAAATTCTAATAAGCTTTTTCCAAGATTTTGTGAAATCAGCCAACCGAACATTTTATGGGCAGATCGATTAAAATCGATTAATCGATTCATTTTATCGACCACAATGATCCCTTCTTTCACTTCATCAAAAACTGATTCACGGGCGATTTCCTTTAGCTTTAAAAAATCAAACTTAAACAACGCAATCGAAAAAGTTAACGCAAATAAAGCAAAGCCCAAAGTAGTAAAATCATAAGGAATCGGTAAAACATTAAGTTCATAAATAACATATGCTATACCTGGAAAGAGAGAGCCGGTTAAGATCAAACACTCAGGGGTCTTTAGACTATATAAAGATTTTTTCCATAACAAAAAAAATACCAAAATACCATAGCTAAATGCACCATATGTATAGGCAATGAACACATAATACCACGGCCCTTTCATGATGGAGGCCATCGAAAGTCCTTGATATCTATTAATAATATAGTCGTTATAGTATAAATGATGGTACTCATTCGTCGCAGCTATTAACAAGGTGAGCATCGGGATGATAAAGATGAGAAATTTTATGAGGAAAGAACTATTTCGATAAAAATGAAACTCATAGGCCGCCAATGCCCATAAAGGAGTGATGAAAACAAGGCCGAAGATTTCGACCATAAAAGCAAATTGCAACTGATTCGCAGTCTGTGAAAGTAACTCCATGCTGTATCCGATATTAAAGACAGCAATCGAAAGGCACATTAACGAAAAGTATGCAGCTATTCGATTTTTATAATTCAACAAGCAAAAAATAAACAGCAGTATAAACACGATACCGATGAAAATATCTAGCTGAGGCATCCGACGCACCTCCTTTTTTTCATTATAATATAATTTTCAAAAAATAAATATTTTTATAAAATATGCAAAGCTATCAAATTTCCACTAGATGCATGATCCTAACTTTTAGATAAAAAGCGTTCACATCGAACTTTGTGAACGCTTTTTTTAGATTATGTTATACGGGCTGCAGAGCGAGCTGGTTCGCTACCTCTGTTACACGCTTTAAGCCATTCTCGATAATTTCTTGCGCTTTATCTGGCATTGCATTATGTCCTTCGATGATTACTTCATCGATAATTTCCATTCCAAAAACGCCACCAAAAACGTTTCTCATATAATTCACAGCCATTTCCAGCGGCGCTGACTCAGGGGAGGAATAAATTCCACCACGGGCATTTAAGAAAATGGCCTTTTTATCTTTCATTAAGGAAATCAAATTCCCCTGTGCATCATATTTAAATGCAAATCCGGCTGCATATACGTAATCAATGAACGTTTGCAACTTGGCCGGAATGGTAAGATTCCACAGCGGGAAAGCGAATACGACAATATTGGCTGCTGAAAAGGCATCCATTGCCTTTTGCTTTGCTGTTAAGATTCGCTGTTCTATATCAGTTAACTCACCACCGCTTTGTTGTTTCCCCATAGCAGTAAATAGATCTTGACCCAAATAGGGCATATCTTCCGCAAATACGTCGAATGTCGTTACATCTAGACTTTTTGCCTTATTAATTGTCTCCATAAACGTTTCATACATTCTGCTCGATACACCTTCAGAAGCAGGTCGGTTATTACCTTTTACAACAAGAATTTTCATAAAAGAAATCCTCCGGATAAGTCAATTTTTGTAGGTGATAATTCGTTTTTTATCACGTACTATCATAAATTACCCCAAACAAAAAGCTTCATGATTGAAAATGGATATATTCACTAAAAGATTATTAACGTTTTTGGAAGCCTTTTCATCTTATATTTGTATCCCTTCGACAAAAAATAAAAAATTTTTTGATTTTTTAAAAAATAATGGTTGTTATAGTATATTGTTTTGCATTATAATCTGTTTTATAACAAAGTTTAAATTTATTAGTAGGGGGATACTTGATGGAAAGAACTCTAGGCGCAGTAACGATTGAAACAATTGACCCAAATGCAAATTTACAAAACTACGATCAAACAGCTAAAGAAATGGATTGGAAAAATGTAGAACAGCAATTTACTTGGTCGAAAACTGGCAAAGTAAATATGATTTATGAAGCAATCGACCGTCATGTAGATGAAGGTAATGGAGATAAAAAAGCATTTATTTATAGCGATAATCAACGTAATGAGGAATATACCTTTAATGATTTGAGAACGCTTTCATGCCGCTTTGCTAATGGCTTACGTTCATACGGTGTTGAAAAAGGTGACCGCGTCTTTATTTTCATGCCTCGTAGCCCAGAGCTATATGTTGCGATGCTTGGGATTATCAGACTTGGCGCAATCGCAGGACCAATGTTTGAAGCATTCATGGAAGAAGCTGTTAAGGATCGTTTATTAGATAGTGGTGCAAAAGCGGTAGTAACAACTCCTGAATTATTGAAACGAATTCCGGTTTCAGAATTACCAGAGCTTCAACACATCATTTTAGTTGGTGCCGAAGAAAAAACGGCAGAAAACCAAATCTTATTCCAAGATTTAATTACAAGCTCTGATGAATATGTAATCGAGTGGGTTGACCGTGAAGACGGCATGTTATTGATATATACTTCTGGCTCCACAGGAAAACCAAAAGGTGTTCTTCAAGTACACGATGCCATGGTTCACCAATACTTAGCTGGAAAATATGTTTATGACTTAAAGAAAGACGATGTCTACTGGTGCACAGCAGATCCAGGCTGGGTAACCGGAACTTCTGCAGGTATGTGGTCACCATGGTTAAACGGAGTAACAAACGTACTCCGGGGTGGACGTTTTGATGCTGACGAGTGGTTTGCTACTTTAGAAAAATACGGTGTAACCGTATGGTTCAGTGCTCCTACTGCTTTCCGCCTTTTGATGAGCAATGGAAACGAACTACCGAAAAAGTATGACATCTCAAAGCTTCGCCACGTGTTATCTGCTGGTGAACCTTTAAACCCTGAAGTCATCCGTTGGGGACTCGAAACCTTGAACCTGCGAATCCATGATAACTGGTGGATGACAGAAACAGGCTCCTCCATCTGTGCAAACTTCCGTTGTAACCCAATCCGTCCAGGATCAATGGGTAAACCACTACCAGGAATTCAACTTAGCATCATTGATGATCAAGGAAACGAGCTACCTCCAAACCATATGGGGAACTTAGCGATTAAACCAAAATGGCCTGCAATGGTTCGTACTGTATGGGGCAATCCTGAGCGCTACGAGCAATATTTCTTAAATGGATGGTTTATTTCTGGCGACTCAGCTTACAAAGATGATGATGGTTATTTCTGGTTTGAAGGTCGTGTTGACGATGTTATCAACACGTCTGGTGAACGCGTTGGACCATTTGAGGTTGAGAGTAAATTAGTTGAGCACCCTGCTGTTGCTGAAGCTGGCGTTATCGGTGTACCAGACCCAGTTCGTGGTGAGATTATCAAAGCATTCATCACCTTACGTGAAGGTTATGTTGAAAGTGAAGAATTGCTAACTGAAATCCGTAATTTCGTTAAAAACAAACTTGCTGCACACGCTGCACCACGTTTATTCGAAATCCGCGAGTCTATTCCTAAAACTCGTTCTGGTAAAATCATGCGCCGCGTCTTAAAAGCTTGGGAGCTTGGCCTTCCAACTGGCGACTTATCTACAATGGAAGATTAATGATAGTAAAAAAGCGTTTGATTCCTACTGATGATGGTGGGAATCAAGCGTTTTTTTGTTTTTGCATAATATGGTATTAGTGTCCTATTTTTATGTTGAGTTGCAAAACAGGTCACTAATTTAAAGTTTAACTACCTTTATTAATCATCGAGTGGGAAATTAGGGCACTAATGAAAACTTTAGTGCCCTCTTTTTCACTAGAATCAAAATAAGAGAGCACTAACTACTTCAAACCATCTCATTCTAATCAGACTTTTTCGAGGTGATATCTTATCCACGAATTACATGATAACAAACCACGATAATCGCTACAGGTGCTATGTAGCGAATTAAAAAATACCAAAGCTTAAATAGGCCTAAAGGAAATCCCCCACCCAATGAAAGTTCTTCATACAAAGCAGATTTTTTGATTTTCCAAGGGACGAAAACCGAGATCAATAACGCCCCAATTGGCATTAACACATTGCTAACCAAATAATCAGCAACATCAAAGATGGATTTTCCAATTATCTGCACGTCACTTAGCACTCCAAACGATAATGCTGATGGAATTCCGAATATGAAAATCGCCAGTCCGATGATCCAGGACCATTTAGCACGCTTCTTAACGTCTCCTTTTGCAATCACAGAAACAATTATTTCTAGCATAGAGAAAGCGGATGTCAGCGCTGCAAACAGGAACAATACAAGGAATGCGACAAAAAACACCATCCCTAAAGGCATTTGATTGAAAACAACTGGTAATACATTAAACAGCAAAACAGGCCCTGCATCTGGCTTCAAACCGAATGAAAACACCGCCGGGAAAATTGCCAGTCCTGCCAGAAGAATGATAAATAAGTTCAAACCCACAATTGAAACTGCAGAACGAAGCAAGCTTTCTTGTTTTGATAAATAAGAACTGTAGGTAACCATCACTGAAACACCTACGCTTAAGGCAAAGAATGATTGACCTAACGCAAACAATATCGTTTCAGGTGTAATTTGACCAAAATCAGGCTTGAATAAAAAGCTTACACCCGCCATTGCCCCATCCAACGTTAATGAACGAATGATTAATGCTATAAACAGAATAAATAATATCGGCATCATGATTTCACTTGTTTTTTCGATTCCTTTTTGAACACCCTTTGCGACGACAAAAATCGTAATCAACATAAAAATTCCCTGCACAAAAACAACGCCAAATGGGTCTGCTATTGTTGCACCAAATAATTCACCATATTGCTCTTGTGATAATCCACTTAGCTGGCCAGTCACTGTTTTCCAAATATAGCTAATAATCCACCCACCGATAACGCTATAAAATGATAACAAAATAAAGCAAGTGATGATTCCTAAATATCCAATCCAGTGCCATTTTGAAGCAGGTGCTAGCTCCTGGTAGGCTTCCACTGCATTTTTTTGGGTCTTCCGTCCAACAACAAACTCAGCGATGAGTAACGGGAGACCTAAGAAAATGGTGAAAATAACAAACATAAAAAAGAATGCCCCGCCGCCGCTGACACCAGCGATGTATGGGAACTTCCAAATTGCTCCCAATCCAATTGCAGATCCAGCCGCAGCCATGATAAATCCAATCTTCGATGACCATTGTTCTGTATTTTTCAAAATGCAAACTCCTTCCAATTCCTAGCAGTATTTCGTTTATCATGATGGCTCCTCAAAAAATAAAAAAAGCCGTCACTACGCATAAACGTAGGGACGACTTAACTAATCGCGGTACCACCCTATTTGAGAATAATAAATTCAAATTCTCCGGCTTTTTAGTCAATATCGAGACAAACCGTCTTATCCTTCCCTAGGCCTAGGTCGAAAAAGATACTCCAGGTGTGAAATTCATCTCCTTATCTGTACTAGTTTGCACCAACCACTAGCTCTCTAAAACATGAATAAAAAGACTACTTAAAACCCATCATCGTGTTCATATATGATTTTATAATTTACAGAATACAGTAAAATCAGAAATATGTACATATTTTTATTTTATTAATATAATTTTTAGCGATTTATCCTCTTCTTCACCACAAATTCATGTTTCCAGATTAAATACCAACCTTCGTGTAGCATTTCAAATCCAGATATGGACATGCTAATTTTGTGCGTTTTATTATAGTTGGCACAAAAATTGCGTATTTATAAGGAGGACGACAATGGGAATATTAAGCGGAAATCCAAAAGACGAACCGATGCACTATGGCGAGGTGTTTAGTACCTGGTCATTTTTACACGTTGGTAAGGGGATGAAGGCCGCGTACCAAACCCTACTTAATCACGCTGGTGATGTAGACTTGAAAAAATTACTTGAAGAGACAATTCAACAATGTGAACTTGAACGAAAACAAGTCGAGGAATTATTAAAAGCAAATGGTGTAGGGCTTCCTCCGACACCACCAGAACGACCTGAGGCATGTTTGGAGGATATTCCCGTCGGGGCACGGTTTATGGACAATGAAATTGCTGCCAAATTATCTGCAGATCTTGCCTCAGGTCTAGTAGCTTGCAGTGCGATAATTGGGCAGTCTATTCGCGAAGATATCGCATTATTGTTTGGGCAATTTCATGTTCAAAAAGCAGCAATTGGGGCGAAAGCACTCCGGCTAAGCAAGGATAAAGGCTGGCTGATTCCACCGCCACTTCATCATTTTAAAACCGAAAATTGCTAATCTAATGCAGCATGAGCGGTACTATCCTCAAGTCCTGCTCATGCTAGTGAAATGTGGTGAAAATATGACAATTATCCGACTCGGCTATGTGGCAATGAGCATGGAAGTGAAAAACTCCTCTCCCTCGCAAACGATGACCTTTGCTCAATTTCAAAAAATTGATGATCGTGAGGCTGCTCTTAGGAAACTGGAACGCATCGCCCTGTCAAATTTACATAATACGCTTCGACTGTTAAAGCATAATGCTGCATCTGAGATTCATTTTTATCGATTAACTTCGCGGCTCATTCCGCTAGCTAATCATGACGATCTACTGGATTGGGATTACCTAAAACCTTTGCAGAAAGCGCTTTTGGATATAGGCAATTTTGTTAAGGAGCATGACTTGAGAGTTGATTTTCATCCCGACCACTTTGTCTTAATCAACTCCCCGCAGGAGCACATTTTCAAAAATTCAATTCAAACCTTAAAGCTCCATTATCGTTTATTAAATGCGATGAAAATTGATGCTACACATCGTTGTGTGATGCATGTTGGTGGCAATTATAAAGAAACCGAGACATCTCTCGAACGATTTGTTGATAACTGGATGGACGTGCCTCGCTCGATTCAAAAAATGATGATGCTCGAAAACGACGACACTTCATTTAGTTTGGACGATACCTTGTATTTGTGTGAGAAACTCCAGATTCCATTAGTATTTGATTATCATCATCATCTTGCCTATCATCAAGATTCTGATTGGGTCAAAAATTGGGATCGTGTGGTAGGAACATGGAGCGACTCGCCTCTACCGCTCAAGGTTCATATCTCTAGTCCGAAAAGTGAGCAGGAATTCCGTCATCATTCCGATTATGTAGACATCGAGATGTATTTTCATTTTTTAAAAGAAATACAAGGAAGCGTTCCACAAATTGATTGTATGATTGAGGCAAAGAAAAAAGATGAGGCACTGTTTGTCTTAATGGAGCAGATAAGAGAACGTGAAGATGTAGAAATTATTGACGGAAGCACGTTTAAGTTAATATAAATTCTGATTGCATTTACCTAGTGGCCTTTTTAGTGCTCTAGATAAATGCATTTTCATTTTGCATTTACCTGGAGGGATTTTTGCTGCCCTAGGTAAATGCATTTTAACTTTGCATTTACCTGGACCTCGTTTTGACACTCTAGGTACATGCATTTCATTTTTGCATTTACCTGGCGCAACATTTCGAACTTTAGGCAAATGCATTTCAACAACTCAGAACACACAAATTCACCACTCTACTGCCGAGCTTCCAATCCGCTTTACCCCACGAATCGCAGCAATATCTTCGACTAGCTTGTGCATGGCTAAGTTTTTTTGCTTGGCTTCAATCATAATATCAAAATCCTGATTAAGCTCTTTAGCGATTTTCAAAAAAGGAAGGACAAACTCTAAATCAACAAAATCAGCATGTGACCGGAATGCTGATTGTGATTTTGGCGATGAGATGTGCACTTTAGGAACAAGTACAGAACCCTTCCACGTCTTAAAAATCCTCTCTAAAAAATGCGCATCCAGCACAGATTCCCCTTGATTTGCTAGATGATGATGGAAATCGAGCACCATCCGTACCCCTTCTCGTTCACATGCTGCAAGTGTTTCCGCAACATTATAAGTTTTATCATCATTTTCGAGTGTGGTAACTTTCTTAATTTGGCTCGGCAGTCCTGCAATATTTTGATGAAAACGCAGCAACGTCTCTGTTTTATCACCATACGCACCACCGATATGGATATTAATCACCGCTTCATCAGCGACCCCCATCGCCGCAAGCATTTGATAATGAAATTCCATATCTTTAATGGCATTTACAGTCACTTCAGGTCTCGGACTCGTAAACAAGGTAAACTGATTGGGATGAAAGCTTGGCCGAATTCCAAACTCCTTCACCATTCGCCCAAGCTCGGCCCATTTGTCTTTAAACGGCGTGACAAAATCCCACTCTACCTCCGGATGTGTCGCCAATGGCACAAGTGAGCTTGAGAAGCGATATAACCCAATTTCATGAGCAATGTTATAATGGAGAATCCGCTTTGTATGCTCGAGATTTTCCGAGGTGACCTCATAAAGCTTATTTAGCCGTTCAGACTCTTCAAGTGAAGAGTATCTTGCAAAGGTTAACGATTTTGAAGGGCTAGCGTTCCATAAACCTAAAGCATTAGCAACATAACCAAAGCGAATTCTCATCATTGTCAAACCTTTCCGCACCCGCAAATCTGCACACTCTTATAACATTTTCCATCATCATTTTTTTCATACAATAAAGATGAACCCAAATAAAAAAGCTTAGAACCCTTTTAAGTCCTAAGCTCAAATCAAACAATTAGACGATTATCGCGCGGCGATATTTTAGCTTCAACCATTGATAGTATAGAGTAAAGAAAATCAATAACAGCCCGCAAATCTTTAAGCCATTGGCAAAAATAGTACTATTTGCCATTTCCATCTCCGTTACGTTTTGCATATTGATGACTACCGATAACACCAAACCTGTCAAGCTTCCGAGTAAAATTGGTAGCACCATTACCTGCTTAATTTTACGATACAAGTAGCCCTTAACTTCTCCGCTAGTGATGCCTATCGTGTGCAGTAATTGAACCTTGCGAATATCGTTTTCTTGGTCTGTGAAAATCTTGAAATAAAGCACCACACATACGGTCAAAAAGAATAACACACTAATAAACGACATAATAAACAGCGCAAATCCGCCGACCTGCTTTACATGTACATAACGATCATATTTCGAATGAACAATGATCGGCATAACTTGTTGCCCCATTACCGACTTCAAAGCAAGCTTTTGACGATCAGTCAATTTTGTCTGTGCAGCTTTCATTTCATCCTTCATGCTGGTAACAAATTCACCACTATCGTGCCAATCTTTAAACTGAAACATTTCGATACTTCCAACTGTTTCAGGCTGAGCATTGGTAGATAACACACGAAAATCTTCATCGTTTAAAATCACCATAACAGGCTGAGCAAAGACATATCGATCAAACAGCTTTTTTTGCACCGTTTTTTGGTGGATAAACTTATAGGTGGAATCTCCATTCTTTAAGTCAACCGTTTTATTAAAATAATGCAACTCGCCTTTACTGCTTTGATTAAAATCGACAACGATAGCAGACTTTGGTGCTACTATTAAACGCGCTGAAAATACCTGATTATATTCAGATACGGAGCTTATCATGACCGTTTTGTTGGTTCGCCATGCTGTATGTTTCATCTCCGGTGCTTCAGTATAGACCACATGTAAGTTGTGCTGCTCGGTTGGCTTTACTTCCGATTCCTGAATGATTTTATCGATATCAACCTGCTTCGTTAATTCAACAGCTTGATTATCCTTCACAATGACATCAAACCACTGTTCTTTATCGGCAATCGCAGAGCTTTGCTGATACAGCGTATAAGAGATAGTTGCGAAAAACACAATTCCCATACTAAGCAGACTGATCATAAATATAATCGAACGGTTTTGTGCAAACCGACTGGAGAATTCAGACAACGTCAGAATATTTCGCTGATACACAGTCTTTCTGCTATTCCAGTAACGGTATAAAAGACTCTGTAAATGGCTTAAAAAAAGATAAATTCCCAAAATGCAAACAAGCAATGAAACCAAGATGACCTTCTTCATGGATGCAACATGAGTAAAATTACTCGTGTAGTTATATAAATATACAAATGAACTTACCATCAGGACTAAGCCTAAAATAGCAGCAATCACGCTGCCCTGCTTCTTCATTTCGGAAACTTGTCCCTCTTTTAAAAGTGAAGACAAGCTTATCTTCTTGATTTTAACAATCGTCATCACAACGATGAGGAAATAAAGCGGGAGAAACATGACTGCTGTATAAACGAAGCTTTTATACGTAAGCGAAAAATGGATGTCATCAAGACCCAATATTGCGGTGGCCAAAA
Source organism: Bacillus sp. DNRA2 (assembly GCF_012843265.1). Lineage (GTDB taxonomy): Bacteria > Bacillota > Bacilli > Bacillales > Cytobacillaceae > Bacillus_BU. The sequence goes on from NZ_JABAIT010000012.1 coordinate 96,164, forward strand.
TGAAAAAAAGTCTGGAGAATATTCCTCCACTTATAAATGCAGCGAGCAGTGCGACAAGAAAAATGACCGTATTCTCCAAGGTAATCATTCGTTTTAAGTCGCGATGCAATAAACCATAAGAAAGCAAAATTCCAATTTCTTTAGTTCGACTTTTAAAAAAATGCTGATACGAATAAGTGATTAAAAATAGCGAGAATAAAACCGAAATCACTCCTCCGATTTGGACAATTTGTCTTGTCCCTCTAGAGGCCTGTTCTGAAAAATCAGGCACTAACCAGATTGCCGAAAACAGAAAAAACACCGTCATTGAAAACGTGATACAGAAAAAATAGCCTAAGTATTTTCGGTAATTAAACAGCAGTGATTTGAAGATGAACTGATTATAGGTCATAATCATCTTCCTCCAACACAGCCAAATGATCGAGGATCTGTTTAGCAAACACATCCTGTGACTCCTTTTTATACAACTGTGTGCGGATTACACCATCCTTCAAAAACAAGACCTTATCACAGAAGCTAGCTGCAAATGGATCATGTGTGACAAGTAAAATCGTTGTCTTTAGCAGCTCATTTGTCTTTTTCAAGCATTCCAAAACCGCTTTCGAAGACTTCGAATCTAAATTTCCGGTTGGTTCATCAGCAAAAATCACGGACGTGTCATTGATTAATGCCCGGCAAACTGCAGTACGTTGTTGTTGACCGCCTGAAACCTGATAAGGATATTTATTTTTCAAATCAGAAATGTTGAGAAGCTCCATTAATCGTTCCGCTTTTTCGGTCATCACCGAATTCTTTTCACGATTTAGAATCATCGGCAGCATGATGTTTTCCTGTATCGTTAAGCTATCAAGCAAATTAAATTCCTGAAAAATATAGCCGATATTCGACCGGCGAAAAAGTGATAGTTCATCACCTGTCATTTTACCGAGAGGATTCCCATTGATAAAGACCTCTCCTGATGTTGGTTGATCAAAGCCACTTAGTATTTTTAATAACGATGATTTGCCACTACCTGATGGACCCATGATTGCTGTAAATTCACCTGCATCAATTTCTAAATTAATATGATGTAAGGCGAGTGTTTCTGCAAAATCCTTACCGCCTCCGTAAACTTTTTTAATGTTGCTTGCCTTTATCATACTCATGTTTACCTCCTAAGCTTAGCTCCATGTATTGTCATTATAGTCAGGCCATATCGATGACACAATTACGCTAACTTACAGTAACATTACAATTTTGTAAGGAAAGCTATGAGGATTTTGTGAGGTAGGTGATCACCACGGTTGTTCCCTTCTCCTCCAATGAGGTAATCGAAAGCTTGTGATTAAGTGAATCAGCTATATTCTTTGCTATATACAAACCAATTCCCGTGGCATTCCGCGTTTTCCGACCATTTTCGCCTGTGAAAAACGGTTCAAAGACACGTTTGATATCAAAAGGAGAGATTCCAATCCCAGTGTCCTCGATGATTAATTTCGTATGGCTGTCATCAGTTTGAATGCGAAATGTGACCACTTTTTCACCATCACCAATGGCAGTGTACTTTATCGCATTGGAGATGAGTTGTTCCAACAGAAACCTGTTCCATTTTTTATCAGTCAAAATAGGAACATAGGCCAAATGAACATCCAGCTGCGGAAATACGCCATTATAAATAAACTGATCCTTCTTTTTATTAATAAGATCTCGCAATTCTTGGACAAGATTGGTTTCCTCGATTGAAAAATCGTGCTGAAAATAATCTAGACGTAAATAGCTAAGCACCTGATTAAGGTTTTCGTTAATCAAACGATTTTCTTTATTTATCTTTTCAAGCACTACAAGCGTCGGATGACCATCCTGTTTGCTATTTTGAATCAACAAATCAATAACCGATGTCGGTGTTTTAATATTATGGATGATTTGCGAGATGACTTTATATTTATCATGATTTTGCAACTCAAGTTGGTCTAATTTTGTTAACGCCTCATGTTCCAGTTGGCTAATGGTCTCGAGGGCTTGCTTCTGTTCACACGTGAAGGAATTATTGTATGGTTTTCGATCGCCAATGCCACCTTGAAAACTAAGTAACAACTGACGGTAGCGCCAATAACGGACAGCCCGCTCACCAATAAACAATAGATAAATAAAGCTTGCTAACAAAATTGGATAGACCACCTCCCGCTCTCCCTGAACTTCAAGGCTGTAAAAAACAATGACCAGTGTAATCCCGCCAAAATAAGTGAACGTAAAAAATAATTGATCCTTCAAAAAGTCCAACATAATCTGTCTATTATTCATGTTGACTCTCCAGCCAATACGGAACAAATTGATAACCATAGCCCCGTTTCGTGTGAATCGCCTCATGAATGCCAATATCAGCTAATTTGGTCTTAATTCTAGAGATATTAACATTGAGCGTGTTGTTATCGACAAACGCAACATCATCCCAAAGCTCAGTTAATAAATCTTCGCGTGGCACAAAACAATTCGGTCTTTCTGATAAGTATTTCATGATTTTAAATTCATTTTTCGTTAGCTCAACCCGTTTGTTATGATAGGAGAGCGTGAACGTATTAAAATCAAGCTGAAATTCTCCGATCACCTGATTGGTTTTATCAGCATGAAAACTTCCATAGGCTCTACGGATACTGGCTTTAATTTTTGAGTGAAGAACTTCAACGCTGAATGGCTTGACCACATAATCATCAGCACCCAGTTCCACACCAAGAATTTGATCTGCATCTGTGTTTCGGGCAGATGTTATAATGATCGGAACGTTGCTTTTTTTCCTAATCGCTTTACAAATATGAAAACCATCCAAATATGGTAAATTTATATCTAAGAGAATCACGTCGGGGTTGAGTTCGATTAAATGATCAACCACATTGGTGAAATCCTCTACCACTACAATTTCATATTGATAATGAAGAAGCATTTTAGAAATGATGGAGCTAAGCTCTGGATCGTCTTCGACTAGGGCAATTTTATACATTTTGACCTCCTAAAGATGAACATTTTCATCATTATATTATAACGAATTTCTATATAATAAAGTGAGGAGTTGATGGTTTGTGGATTTTCTTTCAATTATGGACGAGGATAAAATCCGCCGCGTGGTAGAAAAAGGGGAATTTGATGGTTATGCATTTTAATAAATCACATAACCCGAAAACTAATCAGGAGCTTATTAGACAACTTAGTGGTACTTCAGTTCACATCGAAACAGCATTGCTCGAAACAGAGAGGTTTTTCTCCCGCATTTGTACCAATGATACACAGAAAACTCCCGATAAGTCACGCCTACCTCGCTCACTCAGTCAAAAGCTGAGCGAAGGAAAATGGCGTCTCACCGCTAAGACATCAACGGTTTTGGAAAGAACCTCGATTAAATGTTTCTCAGATGGTCAGGTTGTACCAGATTGGATTGAAAAATTAGAACAAGAATACAAGCAATTATTAGAAACAATCGAAAAAGAGGTCAATGTTCTTGATTTTGGGGGCGTAGCTGATGGTAAAACCGACTGTACTGCCGCTTTTAAGAGTGCCATTGGCAAGGGTCGGGTAAAAGTTATCGTTCCAGAAGGAGTATACATTGTCAAGGAAGTCAAACTTCCATCTAATACAGTTATACTTGGCGCTGGTAAAGGAAAGACAACGCTAAAGCTCCATGACGATGCGCCGAAAAGTACTCGCTTACTAACAAATGCTCATCATTGGCTAGGTGACCATCATATTTGTGTCGAGTCGATGAGTCTTGACTGGAATGTTGAAAGGCTTGGTCCTGTTGAAAATACTAGTGCTGGTGGCAACAAATCGAGCTGCCTAACCTTTGCGAACGTGACCTTTGGTTGGGTCAAGGATGTCGAAGGCATTAATCCTGGTCTTCATTGCTTTGATATATCAGCAACTAAATATAATTACGCAGGTGATGGATATCGGGCACGTGGCTCGAGCCACTATGTATGGCTCGATGGTTTGAGCGGCTTCGGCTTTGGCGATGACGGCATTACAACCCACCATAGTGATTATTTGTTCATTTCCCGTTGCCATATGTGTTGCCCAAGTGGCCGCTCCCATCAAAAAGGTTTTTCCAATTCAAACGGGATTGAAGTGGACGATGGCTCTCGGAATGTCTTACTTGCCTATAATTCGACTGCATATTGTTTTGGCGGGGTTGAAATCAAAGCTCATGGTAATTCTTCAGCAGCCTCCAATGTCCAAATTGTGGGGCACCTCTCCTTCCATGATAACCGTTCGTACAATTTTCGCCATATTGGACATCATAAACATACCGACGCTGAGTCCAAATCGGCTTATAATATTCTGGCGAACCAACTCATTAGTATGGAGCCAAGTTTTTGCGAGTTATATATGGATTCCTCACCGCGAGCTTTAGTTGTATCTGCCTATCGAAATGTTGTGATAAATGGCTTGACGGTCATCGGTGACCCTAATCTTGATTTTAAAAGAAATCCTATTTGTGCGATTCAATATCGCGCCAAGAATGTCGTGTTAAATCAAATTTCGATTAGAAATTTCCTAAATGCTGGTCCTGGCATTAAGCTGTATGGCGGAAAAAATCGTGCCGATTTTGTTGAGATATACAATGTTTTCACGGATAACAGCATCGCAAAACCATTAGAAATAAGCAAGGACATTGATCATGTTTACAATGAGTAAGTTAAAAAATCAAAAAAGCTCCGGCCTTTTCATCAGGCTCGGAGCTTGTTCATTTTAGTTCAAACGAAATGTTGCTGCTTGCTTATTCAACCATGTTCCCATTTTTGTAAACAAGATCATGAACAGTATTGACATGGCAACACCTTTAATTAAATTAAACGGTAATATTAAAGCAACGATATACTCTTTGACTTCTGCACCACTCATGGCTGGCGCATTTAAGAAAAACGTATAAGCTGGTAAAATAACTAAGTAATTTAGCACGCTCATGACAATGGCCATGACAGCGGAACCAAGTACAAGGGCGAAAGTCATCCCTTTTTTCGATGTTAATTTATTATAAACGTAGTAAGTTGGCAAAATATACAAAATTCCAGCAAGAAAATTCGCAACATGGCCAACTGGAACACCAGTTTCGCTGCCTTTTATGAAATAATCCAAAATGTTTTTAATCAGCTCGATCACAACGCCAGCCATTGGCCCGAAGATGATTGCTCCAATTAATGCTGGAATATCACTAAAATCAATTTTTAGAAAGGCCGGAAATGGTGGTACAGGGAAATTCACAAACATTAGAATGTAGGAAATGCTGCTCAGCATCGCCAGTGAAACTAAAATTCTTACTCTGTTCTTCTTCATACTCTGTTCTCCTCCAATTAGGATCCATCATTCTAAGAGGGGAGATTTAGTAAGCTACCAAACTTTCATTCCATTAAAAAACCTCAAGCTTGATCAACTTGAGGGAGAATGCAGTATGAAGGTATGCTTAATAAACGTCTAACCTGTATAAACGTCACTAAACCTCCATCTTCTCCCATCCAGACTATACAGTCGGCTTTGGAATCGCACCAAATCCTGCCTAATAAAGGCTCACGGGCTTAGAGAATCTCTTCTCAACACCGTCGGTCGGGAATTACACCCTGCCCCGAAGATAGATACTATTAAATTTATAGATTTATTATATACGAAAATATTGGGCTTGGGAAGAGATAATAGCAACATTTTCTAATTAATCCGATTTAAATACTGAGAATTAGTGATAACGGTTTTGATATTGATAAATAACCGAAACATGCGCCTCAATCGTATACTCGCCCTGTTGAATTGGTGGTGTTTCTTGAGCTTGCGCTGCAGATAACTTAAACGTATTAAAGGGGATTGGACGAACGGATAGCTCTTGCTCTTCCGTGATTTTGATAGGAAGCTCATTTAGAACGGCTCCAATCGTTCTTGCAATTTCTTCCGCTTTCTTACGAGCATTTTGAAGTGCTTTTGATAAAGCTTGGCGATAATACACATCCGTGTTGGTGACAGAAAATTGAATATTCCCGCCCCGATTAGCCCCATTCTTTATTGCAGCCTGATATACCAAGCCAACTCGAGCAATGTCTTTTACGGTAACCTCGAGCTGATGGTCAACCTGGTATGTTCGAAATACTGATTTGCCACCAACATAATCGTAAAGCGGTTGAATTGAATAATGATTTGTCTTAATTGAACGGTCGTCGATTCCAAGCTGTTTTAATGCACTAATGACACGATTTGCGGTTGCTGCATTTTCCTGCTGGGCCGCTTCAACATTTTGATTTTCCGTTACGATGCCAATCGTTAATTTTGCTTGGTCAGGTTTAACCATGACCTCCCCGTGACCACGCACAGTCATTTGATAGTAAGAACTTTTGTTATTTAATTGGCTAGGCTGGTGGGGCCTAAATCCATTATAATCTTGCATTACCATCACCCTTTTTTAGTTATAACCTAGTGTATGACCGAACCGATTGTGGTGTGTAAATGTTAATCAATGAAGCATCATTTCAATACAACTGCAACAAGCTAACCAGTCAGAGACCAGTTAGCTTTGGTTATTATTCAAAACATTTAACGCCTTTGACCTGTTTGCGTAAAATAGTGATTACGAACCTTGCTGGCCCAATTGAATAATGCTTCTTTCCACGTTACACCCTCAAAAAATTCATCGACGCTCACCGCTCGGGAATGCCAAACAAGCGGACCAAATGGCACTAGATTCCCTTTGCCCCCCCACACTCCGCCAGCTGATTCTGTCATCGTATCTTGAATAACCAACAGCAATGGATGATTGTTGTTATAGGCCATGGCCGGTTCAAATTGAGAAAACGGATTATAGGGCTCTGCAAATGATGACACAGCTGGTTCTACCAGCACGGCGGCTGTACCATAGCTTGCTTTGACAATCGTCTGGATATTATCGATTCTCGTATCCGAAAATTGATTGATATGCGGTAATGTTCTTGGAAAAAGAAGAACGTTTTTGATCTCCTTAAACATCCGAATTACAAATTGCTGTTCGCTAGATAACGGTGGTGCTTCCGCTGGGCCGATTGTCGCCAAATCTTGATGACTGAAAAACACCGGTATTTTATAAATAACACTTCCGGCATTGCTCAATTCTAATAAATCCTGTTCAAGTTGACTTACCCCGTCCTCCAATACAGACTCTTCAGCAATACTTTCATCAGTTGATACCAGATAATTTTCGTATACTGTAGTTTTGCTGGCCAGTACAGGCTGATGCAATGTAGTTTGCCCATCTGTTTCACTCATTAGGGTTAGAGGGATTTGTTCCTGTTGCGGCGATGGATGATCAGAAATTAGTTGTTGTTTTGATGGAGCAACTTGGCCTTTGCTTACTTGAATCGGATTTACCTGCCGTTCTTTGTTATGGAATATTTCCTTTTGATTAGTGACCATTCGTTTAATTTTTTTGCTACCCGTTAGCTTTGATTGCGATTGTTCTTGTATAACTGGATTCTTTTGCTGATGGATAACTTGTTCCGGAGCTGTCGGAGCAGGTCCCTTTGGAATTAATTGTGCTTGTGGTTGGGGTTGCGCTGATTGAGCACTCTGAACAACTTGTTCCTTAACTTGTGCTTGAGGCTGCTCTTGTGCTACCGGTTCCTGATTGGGTGATGTCACTTGCTCCTCCTCCTTTAGCTGATTATTTTGTTTTTGTAGGCTTTCTTTAAGTAGCCTTTGTTTTCGCAAATACTCTCTTCCCTCTTGTTGGAGTTGTGAAAGCTTTACTTTTCTCACACTCATATGGCATCGCCTCCTTATTTAAGAGTATTCATGGGACAATTGTCTTGATTGGATAAATAGCCTAATGTTTGTACTTTGCATGGCAAATATAATTCTTCTACAAGCTTAATGATGGTGCAGTCCAAGATTACCTTATATAATTGAATGTATATTTTTATAAAATCAAAGAGGTGTTTTTGGTTGCCAAATGAGAATCAGGTAAGGCTTTATTTTGTTCGTCATGGTCAAACGCAATTTAATTTGGAAAAAAGATTACAGGGGCACGCCGACTCTCCGCTAACTGAAAATGGAATCATGCAAGCCAAAGCCGTTGGGCGTGGACTGGAGCATATTCACTTTGAAGCTGCATACGCCAGCGACAGCCCTCGGGTCATTAGCACGGCGAAACATGTCCTTAACTCAAGGGAAATACCAGTTATTACCGATTCACGTTTAAAAGAAATGTGCTTTGGTGTTTTTGAAAGATTAGTCATTCCTGAAATTAAGGGGAGTGATGGGGAACTGCTAAAGCGAATATTTAGTTTGGAAGATTTACATCTGGCTGCACCACAAGGCGAAACTTTTATCGAAGTCTTTGCTCGAACAAAAGCAGCAATTGATGATGTAGTGGCTCGCCACCATGAAAGTGGCGGTAATATTCTCATCTTCTCTCATGGAGTCACGATTGGAAATTACCTTATGCAAGCCTACAAGCTCGACCAATATCCAAAGCTTGAAAATTGTAGTGTATCAGTGGTGAGTTACCAAGGCGGGCAGTCTAATCTTGATTTACTAGCAGATACTTCATTTCGTGAAGATGGGCTAAAATTACTCTATTAATCTAGTCATTTTGATTTTAGAAAATAAACTTGATATCGTTTTGAAGGGAGCAGTCACTATGCCTGCACCCTTCTTCTACATAGCTCCTTAAATCGAAGTCACCATGCCGCCATCCACTAAAAATGAACTGCCTGTCATATAAGTGCTTGCATCAGAAACGAGGAACGTTACCACCTTTGCAAATTCCTCAGGCGTTCCATATCTTCCAAGTGGAATCATCCGTCTCGACTGATTAGTGGCCTCTTCAGGAGAAATACCTTGTCGCTCAGCATTCAGTAGGTCCAAATGCTCAGTTCGCGCTGTCGCAATGCGTCCAGGCGCTACGGTATTAATTAAAATGTTATATGGTGCTAGCTCCACGGACAGCGTTTTCGTTAGTCCAACGATACCAAGCCGGAATGTATTGGAGAGAATCAGACCGGGAATCGGTTGTTTTATTGAAGTTGAGGCAATATTAATGATTCTTCCTCCGCGTTCCTTCATTACTGGTAGCACTTCACGAATCAAACGAATATAGCTCAATAAATTCAGTTCAAATGCATCCTGCCACTGTGCATCGGATAATTCCTCAAACTTGCCTCCAGGTGGTCCACCAGCATTGTTGACGAGAATATCAATTCCTCCAAACGTTTCACTCGCAAATCGGACCAACGATTGAATCTCCTCTTGTTTCGTAATATCAGCCTTACTGTAGAGCACGTGGCCCTGATTGATTCTGGTTAATTCCTCTTGAACTTGCAAAAGTTTGCCCTCATCACGGCTAGTAATCACGACATTTGCCCCTTCGATTACAAGCTGCTCAGCAACAGCCTTACCCAGTCCCTGACTTGATGCAAACACCAACGCATTTTTGCCTTTTAGGTTTAAGTCCATCACCACTACCTCCTCATAAATTTTATCATTATGTAAAATTGTTCAGTTTTTGAAAAATCATAATGTATTGTGCTACTTACAACATTTTTTATGTAACCTGACTTAATTTATGTGGGGGCGATAATTTATTCGTTACCCCTACGCACATAAAAAATCACCTAGAGGGTACGATTGCGACTCATTCGTTACCCCTAGCCGCATCAAATATTACCTTAGGGGCACGTTTCGGTCTCTTTCGTTACCCCTAAGTGTATCTAATGCATGCTAGAGGTAACGTAAGGTAAGGTAACGTAACGCAACAACTGTAACCATTCAGCCATATAAAAATCAAAAAAGTGCCTCAGCTTACTAAAAGGCTGAGACACTTTCAATTACATACAACTCAATTATTCATGAAAATTTGTACCGTCAGTTGTTGCCTTTACGATACCGGCACGGATTACGAAATCACCGAAATGTTCGCCTTCTTCACGCTCTTTGGCGTAACGTGGAAGAATTTCAGCTAGTTCTTTTAAAATCTCCGCTTCACCAATGTTTTCACGATACATTTTGCTGAGACGGCTGCCATCATGGGCTGCACCTAAATACATATTGTACTTTCCAGGTGCTTTACCGATAAAGCCGATTTCACCAAGAGCATGGCGGGCACAACCATTTGGACAACCTGTCATCCGAATCGTAATTTCTTTATCATTCAAACCGTTTTCGTTTACGATTTCTTCAATTTTATCAAGTAACGTTGGTAAGTAACGTTCTGCTTCGGCCATTGCTAAGCCACATGTTGGCAGGGAGACGCAAGCAATGGAACTGCGGCGAAGTGCCGAATAATGCTTTCCGTCTGTTAGGCCAAATTTTTCAATTAACTCACTTATTTTTTTCTTTTTCTGGCTTGAGACATTGGCAATAATTACATTTTGATTAGAAGTTAAATGGAAGTCACCAGTATGTACCTTGGCAATTTCGCGTAAACCAGTTTTCAATTTGTAATCATCAAAATCAGCAACACGACCACCTTGAATAAACAAAGTGAAGTGCCATTTTCCTTGGATTCCTTTGACCCACCCGTATCGGTCGCCGTTGTTATCAAACTGGAACGGACGAGCTTCCTCTAAGCTCCAGCCAAGGCGATTTTCTAATTCAGCCTTCACATTTTCAAGACCTAAGCGGTCAACAGTATATTTAAAACGGGCATTTTTTCGAACGGAACGATTCCCGTAGTCACGTTGAATCGTAATGGTTTTTTCAGCAACATCATAAAGCTGATTTGGCTTAACAAAACCAATCACTTTGCCTAATTGCGGATAAGTAGCTTTGTCACCGTGCGTCATTCCCATACCGCCGCCGATGGAAACGTTAAAACCAACAAGTTTTCCATCGTCAACGATCGCAATGAAGCCCAGGTCTTGTGAAAAGACATCAATATCGTTTGAGGGTGGAACAGCGATTCCGATTTTAAACTTACGAGGTAAGTAAAGCGGACCGTACATTGGTTCAACTTCATCGAATTCCGGTGTTCCGGCAACCTTCTCTTCATCAAGCCAGATTTCGTGATAGGCACGTGTACGTGGTAGCAAATCATTACTTAGCTTTTTGGACCACTCATACACTTCTGCATGAATTTCAGATTGGAATGGATTGGATGCACACATGACGTTCCGATTAACATCTCCGCAGGCGGCAATTGTATCCATTAACGCACCATTAATTTCTTGAATGGTACTCTTCATGTTCCATTTTAAAATTCCATGCATTTGGAATGTCTCACGAGTTGTTAACTTCAAAGTCCCATTACCGTATTTATCAGCAAGCTCATCCATCACCAGCCATTGATTAGCTGTTGCTACGCCTCCTGGTAAGCGAACACGAAGCATAAATTGATAAGCTGGTTCTAGCTTTTGTTTAGAGCGCTCATTCCGCACATCACGATCATCCTGCAAATAGCTGCCATGGTGCTTCATTAAGCGGTTATCATCCTCAGGAATGCCTGCGCTTAAACGGTCAAGCATGACTTCTTTTAAGGTACCGCGTAAAAAATTACTTCTTTCCTTTATCTCCTCAACATCACTAGGAGGGCCTGCCGGCGCTTTTAAAACTTGATTGGCCATCTTGTTTGTACTCCTTTCAGACAAAAATCAATATACATCGCGTTGATAACGTTTTTGTTTTTTCATATCATTTAAATATTCTTCGGCTTTCTCACGACTTAGACCGGCTTCAGCTTCAATAATGTCAATTAACGTATTTTGAACATCACGGGCCATTCGATCCTTGTCGCCACAGATATACACATAAGCGCCCTCTTGTAACCAAGCAAACACTTCGCGGCTATGTTCTTTCAAACGGTGCTGAACATACACTTTTTCAGCACTGTCACGAGAAAATGCCACATCCATTTTTGTTAACACACCATCTTTGACCCACTTTTGCCATTCCGTTTGGTAAAGGAAATCTGTCACGAAATGCTGGTCTCCAAAGAACATCCAAGCTTTCCCCTCTGCCCCAGTTTCCTCACGCTCTTGCATGAAGGAACGGAACGGTGCCACACCTGTACCAGGTCCAACCATGATGATTGGAGCTTGTGGGTTTTCCGGCAGTTTAAAGTTTGGATTTTGCTGAATAAAGATTGGTAATTTATCACCTGGCTCTAAACGGTCAGCGATTAATACTGAACATACACCTTTACGCTCACGGCCATGTGCTACGTAGCGAACTGCACCAATCGTCATATGTACTTCATCCGGATTGGCTGCATTACTACTGGAAATTGAATAAAGTCGTGGTGGTAGTTTTCTTAAAATTGAAACAAAGTCCTGCGGTGAAACATTCCATGGTCCGAAATCACGGACTAAGTCAAGCAAATCTCTGCCGCTTGTATAAGCGTTAATCGTTTCTTTATCACTAGCTAATAAGCGCTTTAAGTCCTCATTATCAGTAAGTTCAGAAGCCTTTAACAACATCGATTTATTGAGTAAGGTAATTTCCAGATGTCTTGAGAATGCTTCTTTCAAAGTAGAAGTCTCACCGTTTTTATTAATCGTTACCGTTAATTCTGGATTCCATTTTAGTGAATCAAGTAAGGCATCAACCAATTCTGGATCATTTACAGGGTATACTCCTAGGCTATCTCCTGGCTGATAGGTAAGGCCAGAGCCTTCAAGTGAAAGTTCTAGATGGCGAGTTTCCTTATTGGAGCCTCTTCCATTCAGATTAAGATTTTCTAACACTTCTGCGTAGAAAGGATTCGTACGAGAATATGCTTTTTCAGCGGTAGCCAGCGCCGCTGCTCCAACTGTTGCTAGAGCTTCTTCAGTCGCAGTCCCCTTCACTTCACCGAGACTAGAAGTAACCCCCTGAAGCCACTCTAAGAAAGGTCCTTCAAAATCAAGATCGCAATCAAAACGAGGATACAAACGTGTTCCACCAAGCTCTGCTAGGCGAATGTCAAACTCTTTTCCAGTTTGACAGAAGAACTCATAAGAGGTGTCTCCTAGTGCCAAAACGGAAAAATGGAGTTCATCTAATTTAGGGGCACGTTTGCCATGCAGAAATTCATGGAAACTGAGTGCATTATCTGGGGGATCCCCTTCACCATTTGTGCTCACGACAACTAACAGATTTTTAACCTTCTTTAAATTGTTCGGTTTAAAATCGTTCATCGATAAAACCGTTACATTAAAACCTTGCTCAGCTAAAGTCTTACCGGCTTTTTCAGCAAGACGCTGGGCATTTCCGGTTTGCGAGCCAAATAGTACTGTAACTTCTTTAGAAACTGGTGCTTCAGCAAAAGATGGTGCTGTTTGATTGGCACCAATAACCACAGCTTCAGGTGTTGCTGAAACGGATGTATTAACGGAAGCAGCCAAATATCCACTCAACCATACCTTTTGCGAATCGGTTAATGTTGGCAGAATACGATTTAGGAGCTCTGCCTGCTCCTGATTAAACGGACTGTTCATTACTTGCAGTTGCAACAAAATCCACCTCACATAGGAATATATCGTTATCGTGCGTCAATTCCATATTTTCATTACTTACTTTAGATGTTGAATCGATAATAATTTGATAATTTAATATTATCTATATTATTCCGATATTTCAAGTAGGTTTTATTGAAAATTTTAAAAATCACGCATTTGTTGTCGATAACATCCGCACCTAACGATTTTTCCGAATAATTTCATTAATTTCAACTTTACCTGATAAGCTCGTATTAGTAAAATAAATATAATTTATCGTAACCATTAAAAATACTAATTATTAGGTGGGGTAGTTTTGCACTATGATGGATTAAAAACATTTGTGACACTCGTTGAAGTAAAAAATTTTACGAAAACTGCAGAAATCTTGTTAATGTCACAGCCAAGTGTCAGCCTTCACGTAAAAAATTTAGAAAAAGAATTTCAAACCCAATTGGTTCAACGCTCACCGAAAACAGTAAAAATTACACCAACCGGGGAGTTGCTTTACGAGCGGGCCAAGCAAATCATCACGATTTATGAACAAACAAAGCAAGATATTTTGGAGCATCATCATGCGATTAAGGGAGAATTACTAATTGGCGCCAGCTTTACGATTGGCGAGTATATTTTACCTACTCTTTTAATCGATATTCAAAAAGAATATCCAGAGCTTGAGCTTAAAGTAATGATTGGCAATACTGAGGAAATTGTTCATTGTGTGAAGATGTATGAAGTGGATATCGGCTTAATTGAAGGCCAAACGAATGAAAAAAGCCTAACCGTTCAACCTTTTCTCCAAGATGAGTTAGTTATTGTTGCTTCAACCAATCACGAGCTTGCTAGTATGGATGAAGTAACGATTGAAGATTTACAAAACCAAACATGGTTATCGAGGGAAACCGGATCCGGCACACGTGATTATCTCTCACATGTGATTCGTTCCAATGGACTAAAGGTGAAATCGCTACTCACGATTAGCAGTACGCAGGGGATTAAGGAAACTTTAATTAACGGTCTCGGCTTATCTTTGTTATCGCAAAGCGTCATTCAACGTGATTTGCAACAAGGAACTTTGAAGGTCATAAAGCTTAACAATCAATCTTTTACGCGAACACTTTCCTATGTTTATTCACCGATTATGCAGGAAAAAAAGAACGTCAATATCTTTATTCAAGCATTAAAGAAAAAATGGTCATGTTAAAGGGCTTTTTTAACATGACCATCATGATATTTAGGTCAATACAGCTTCATCATTTTTTGCCTGAGATATAGCGCTTCTCAATTATATTTAGATGGTGAAGCTCATGACCTGCAATAATATATGCTAATGCTCGGACCGTTGTTTCAGTGCCATTAGCTAAACCCTTTCTTGTCCACGCATCATGCGGTATCGATTTTAATAGTTGAGTCGTTGATTGACGAACAATTTCGTAACTTCGACTTAATTCCTTCACTGATAATTGGTCAAACTGGGCATTTTTCACATATAATTGCTCATCAAAACCTGGCAAAGAGACTGTTTCCCCTCTTGCAATCGCAAGCAAGCGGTAAGCCATGATTCTTTCTGTATCAATGATGTGACCAATGACTTCTTTCACACTCCACTTCCCGGCTCCATAGCGAAATAAAGCTTCATCATCACTAAAAGCTAGTATGAAGTTAAGCGTTTTTTCCAATTGGGATGATAAAATTTCAATAATGTCACCCTCTGGGACACGATTTACGTATGGTGCATAATACGGAGCAAATTCAGTTGTGTCAAGTTTCTGGTTCATACTATTCTCTCCTCTCATCTGTCCAAACCTCTTTTAACATATAGAAATAGTATAAACTCTATCTCAAAAAATTTCATCAGCCGAATTGTGTATGTCAGCTTCTGGATTGCACTAGATTGTCATTTTTGTTTTTGCTAATATAAAAATAAGTTTTTTATTAGAAAACACGAGGTGGACAAATTGGATATCGGTGCAAAAATTAAAGCAATTAGAAATCGAAAGAAAATAACAATTGCCCAGCTTTGTGAGGGAACAGGTCTCTCAAAAGGCTTTGTCAGTAATATTGAAAATAATAATACTTCTCCTTCAATCAATACATTACAAGCCATCGCTAACTTTCTTGATGTTCCACTTCCATATTTACTTTTAGAAAAGAAGCAGCATATGCGAGTTGTAAAAAAGGCAGAACGAACTCATTCAACCCATAACGAATTAACAATCGAACATTTAGGCGCTTTTGGAAATTTAAGAATGATGAGTGTCGCGATGGCACCAGGAGCATCAATGGGAGCGGAAAATGCCCACGAAGGCATCGAGTGTCATATTGTTTTGGAAGGAAAGATCCTCGCTAGCCAAGGTGAAGATCTTGCAGAATTAGAGGAAGGTGATACATTCAGTTGGCATGCGAGCGTACCGCATTTTGTGAAAAATATCGGCCCAGAAAAAGCTGTCATCCTCATAGCAGTGTACTCCGATCAAGAAATTGGCGATAAATACTAAAAGGTCTGACAGAGTGATCTATCAGACCTTTATTATGCTTATTTAGCTAAACCTTTTAATACCTTTAAATCAACTAATCCGTCGATTTTGTTGCTTGGAATGTAACCTGCTTCTTTGCTGATATCAGCCATTTCTTGAATGACTTTTTCATTCACGTCAGTTGTTACTTCAAGACGTGAGAATGCAGCTTTTACTTCATCTTTATTTAATTCCTTGCCTGTTAATTCTTTAAGATGAGCAATCACGATTGCTTGTGCTTCTTCAGGATTATTTTTAATAAAATCAACCGCTTTTTTGTGGGCAGTTAAATAGGCTTTGGTTAAGTCTTCTTTTTCAAGGAAATCGCTACGTGCTGCAACAACAGTGTTCGTTGACTCTTTCCCCCACGCAAACTCGTCCCAATCAAGAATGAGCTTTCCATCTGCTTGATTTTCAAGCACGTAGCCCCAAGGCTCTTGTGTAGCAGCTGCATCTACTGATTTTTGAACAAAAAGCGCAGCGGTGTCTGCTGGAGCTGCTGCATATAAATCAACAGTTCCACCACTAGTTTTTGCTTTTAGGCCTGCTTCTTTCAGCGCTTTACGAAGCATAACATCCTGTGTGCTTCCGATAACTGGAATCGCTACTTTTTTGCCGTCAAGATCCTTTACTTCCTTAATTCCTGTACCATCGCGAGCAACCAACACAGCACCACCGTTAACGGCACCAGAAATTAAATGATATTCTTTATTTTTCACATAAAAGTTTAATAGTGGACCTGGACCTACTGTACCAACATCAATTGCTTTTGTTGACATAGCTTCCATAAATAGTCCACCGTTAGCAACGGTTTTTGTTTCGATTGTTACTTTTTCACCGAATTCTTCTTTAAAATAACCTTTTTCTAGTGCTACGATTGTAGCGATATGGGTTAAGTTCGGGAAGTAGCCGATTTTAACCGTTTGCTTTTCTTTTTCTCCGCCAGTTTTGTTCTCTTCTTTTGCATCATCACCATTACCGCAGCCGGCTAATACACCAATAAATAATGCTGCAACAATAAGATATAACCAAGATTTTTTCAACATAGTTTACACTCCTTAATAAACATTTTTATATTAACGTTTAACGCCCCACTTTGTTTGAACATTACGCTCTAAACGTGTGAAGACAACATTATCAACTAGCGTACCGATAATGGCGATAATAAACATCACCGATAACACCAAGTCCATTTGACCTAATGAGCGCCCCATTTCCAAAAGCTGTCCCAGACCGCCGCCACCACCTAACAGTTCTCCGGCCATTAATGCGCGCCACGAGAAGGCCCATGCGACTCGCAAGCCAGAAATAAGCTGTGGCACTGAGGCCGGCAATATCACCGTCCGGATGAAATGAAAGCCGGATGATCCGTATACTTTTGCCACCCGCTGATAAAGCGGCGGGACATTTTTAAAGCCACTTGTTGCATTCGTTGTCATCGTCCAAGTTGCGCCAATTGTGACGATGAACAAAATTGAAAAATCATTTAAACCAAACCAGATAATCGCGAGTGGGAACCAGACAATACTTGGAATAGACTGCAAGGCAGTGACAAGAAATCCTAGAGTGTCTTCCACCCATTTATAGCGCCAGATGAAATAACCCATAATAAGTCCTAGAATAATTGCGACGGAAAACCCTAGTAAAATACGTCCAATACTCTTCCCAACCGCTTCGGTAATTTGCCCACTGACAAGTCCATTGAAAAGTGTTTCAAACACTTGCGACAGGCTTGGAAACATAAACTCCGGCAGCCCGGAAGTTCTAGATGTAACTTCCCATATCATCGCTATCGCCGCGATGAATATGATTCGTCTTAAAGCTGTAGTCATCGCCCATCTCCTCCTTCAAAACCTTCTCTATTTCTTCTTGTAAAATCGTCAGGATTCTTTGCTCTTTGTTTAAGGTCACACTGTCAGGCATAATTCCATCCTGCATCGTTTTAATGTGAACCGTTTCCTTGATTTTACCTGGGCGAGTAGCAAATACGACAACCTTTTCCGACAGTAGTACAGCCTCACGAATATTATGTGTAACGAAAAAAATCGTAACCTTCGTTTTTCGCCATATTTCTAATAATTCTTTGTGTAAAACCATTCTTGTTTGTTCATCTAACGCTGAAAACGGCTCGTCCATTAGTAAAATATCTGGCTCCATCACTAGTGCTCTAGCAATCGCAACCCGCTGTTTCATTCCACCGGAAAGCTGATGTGGATAGGAATTCACATATTTACTTAAATGAACCATTTTAAGAACTTCGAGCGCTTTTTCTTTCGCTTCTTCCTTTGGGATCTTTTTCAGCTTTAAACCATATGTAACATTTTCAAGAACGGTTAACCATGGAAATAAACCTGCTTCTTGGAATACAACCACACGATCGGGTCCTGGCTTTGTGACTTGATTACCAGAGATTCGGATTTCGCCTTCATCAGCCTTATCAAGTCCAGCGATTAAATAAAGCAATGTAGACTTACCACAGCCTGATGGACCAACAATTGAAACAAAGCTGCCCTTTTCAACACCTAAATTTATTCCATCAAGTACTTTCAATTTTTCTTTTTTATCATTTATAAAACTTTTTTCAATTCCATCGATTGTTAAGTACATGAATCCTCACCTCAATTTAATACCAAGTAAACTCATTGGTTTTATGAATTTAATAATGCTAAAAAATACAACTTTTGTCAACAACTTTTTATATTATGTTCATTTTTTTTGCGAATCTTGACAAGACCAACAAGGTTACCAATTTCCAAGATAAGGCGATTTTGTTAATAATTTAGTCAAAATCTACACCTGTTATTTTAATAATAAGAATTATAATTATATTATAAAAATATTTTTAATGAGATATTTTTGAAAGCGAGGCCATTTTTATGAAAAAAATTGGTTTAATGTTTGCAGCGTTATTGGCTATCGTTACTCTATCTGGTTGTACCAACAAAGAGGAGTCTAAAGCAGATATAGATCCTGAAAAGTTACTTCAAACTCTTAAAAATGATAGCCCATTAGTTCCTTTAGGTAAGGTCCCAATCCCTGCTGACAATCCAATGGCTGCTGATGTGGTAAAGCTGGGGCAAATTCTGTTCTTTGATCAGCGCTTATCTGGGGCAAATGATCGAAGCTGTGCGACATGTCACGATCCCAAAAAAGGCTATGGTGATGAAAAGGCTACTTTAGAAATGATAAATGGTAAACCTGGGGCGAGGAACAGTCCAACGATAATCAATTCTGGTTATTATCGGTCAAATTTTTGGGATGGTCGAGCAAAGTCTTTAGAAGAGCAAGCTCTCGGCCCAATTCAAAATCCAAATGAAATGAATCAAGATCTCAATCAATTGGTGGAAGAACTAAAAGCTGTGGAAGGCTATAATGAGTATTTTGCTGCTGCTTTTCCGGATGGAATCACGAGCACCAATATCGCCAAGTCAATTGCAGCGTTCGAACGACAAATCGTTGTGAACGATACACGATTTGATCAATTTATGGAGGGCGATACCGATGCCTTAACACAGCAAGAACTACGCGGTTTGGATTTATTTGCTGGGAAGGCCATGTGTTCAACCTGCCATAATGGGCCCAATTTATCCGATAACAACTTTTATAATGTCGGTCTAGAATCTGAAGACGAAGGATTATATGCCATAACCAAAAAAGCTGGAGATATGGGAAAATTCCGCACTGCTGGATTATACGGAATTACACATACTGCACCTTATATGCATGATGGCAGCCTCAATACCCTTGAAGATGTCATCGACTATTATAATAAGGGCGGTGGAGAGCATCGAAATAAGAGCTTTTATTTAAAAAATTTCATGTCACCCATTGGCTTAACTGACGGTGAAAAAGCAGATTTATTAGCTTTTTTAAAGGTGTTAGGTGGAGAAGTGCCAATATATGAAGCACCTGAATTACCAGTTCAATAAGTAGCATTATTACCAAAGCAAAAAAGATGTCCCAGAACTTTCAGGACATCTTTTTTGCAATTTCATTTAAGATAGTAGCGACATTTGTATATGTTGAAAAATATATCTCCTTTTCCTCTAATATCGCAAACTCCTTCGCCTCCCACATCGCTCGATGAGAAATAAACCGAGTAAGCACAACAATGATATCAGCACGTTTCAACATCTCATAAAATGTTGGATCTAACACTCTAGACTCATGACTTAATACCTTACAAGTTCCTTCCGAAGCACTCGTTTTCGTTCGAAACCCACCTAGCAACAAGATTGTTTTCCCGTCAAATATTTCTTCAAGTTGAATAATATCGTTTGTCTCTGATACCTCTGTTAAGATCACTTCAGCTTTCGAAACATCGTCTGCTTGTTCCAAAGTAGGCAACTGCACCAATTCTTCCTTCAGCTCAGCAATCAAACCCTTAAGCTGTTGGATTTTTAAGACATCCTTCGAATTTCGGTTTTCCTGTACAACCATAAAAGATGTTTTTTCCATTTCTTCAATACGTGAGTAAGCACTTCCTAATTTTTCCGATAATATCCCGTTTTCTTGCTGGAGCTGCCTGATGAGTTGCTGCTGTTTTTCAATGATATTCTGCTGCTTCAAATCAGTCGTAGCATTTAATGAAAAGAAATCTGCATGCTTTTCATAAAAGGGCTTTAACACCTCTGGAAAAGGAAGATATTGAAAAATAAACCCTGCGCGTTTCTCGCCAATAATCAAAAGTTCCTTTGATAAGTCCCAGCCAAACAATGTTAACCTTAAATAATGACTTATCACGATTTCGTTCGCTTTCCGCCAAAAAACACGCTTATCAGTCTCAGATTTGACAAGCCTCTCCACTCGTTTTAATAACATTTCCTTACTAGAATCCACAAGAAGATCATCAGAAAAATGCCTTAATCCTTCAATCAGTTCAATTCTTGTTAACTCCTGGCAAAATCGTTCCCATTGGGTAAGCGCAACAAAAGTATAAGCATTCCAAAATGGTTCAGCCCGCTCATAAAAATAGCTTTCATGCTCCACGGCTGCATCGAGCCGCATTTGTATGCTCTCGTACTCCTGCAACTGTCCTAACACCATTAATTCATCTATTAATCGTTCATCAAGTAACTGCTCTGTTTGCTGCTCCCATAAAAGTACTTTTTCTTTTTTTATTAGACGTCCGCATTCGTCACATTGAAGCGTGCGTCCAACAATTAAAATGAGTAAATCATCCTTATGCTCCGCTAACTTTAACGGATTAATTTTCACATTTGTCCCCATTTGGCTAACAAGAACTTTAGCGCATCTCTCACAATAACCGGTCGATTGAACAGCGACTTCTAACGTTCTCCCATTCGAGCGGTCGCTAGACACCGGATTTACAATGGGGACTGTCGTAACATAGACCGTTTGGTCCTCCCCTATTTCTGTCTGCAACTCTTGAAGTTTGTTAACATTAACAAGAATCTCCGTTTTATATTTTTCCGCTACCTCTTCTGCCAAAACGTTTACATTCACATGATTGCTAAAATGGACAATGGTGGCAATTTTTCCGGCAATCACTTTACCGTTTAGGTTCATACGCGTCATTAAACTTAAATAATCCTCACTAGCTTCACACTCGAATTCAAGCACACCTTTAAGCAAATTCACCAAACGCTGCGATACCGTTACCACAAAGTGCTGAAAGCTTATTTCTAGTTGCTGTTTTGCTGTTTGTTCCATTTCAATAATGTTGTTTCCTAATAACACGATCATGACATGTTTGGCTAAGGCCAAGCCGTATTGCTCGATATTCCCTTTCTTATCATGCCACTGCTCATTATAGAAGACTTCAATTTTTTCTAGAGCAAAATTACCCTTTCGCTGAAATGGGAAGACTAATTGGGCTCGTAATCTTTGTTGTTGATGTGAAAAATAAACATCAACAGTCGTGTGAAAATGATGATGCTCATCAAAGAAGTATTGAATCGAATCTAAATCGGGTTTCACTTTGGATAGTTGCACCTAGTAGTTTGCTCCTTTAACAATCAAATCGTTAAATAAATCATAACGTATCCTGCTTTAATCCAGCAAGATTTGCTATACTTAATGGTAACAATCTAATGAAACAGAGGTACATACTTTGCGAACCAAAAACAAACTTCAATATTGGTTAATTCAAATTCTGCTCATTTTAACCATCATTTTTGTCTCTACGAAAATATCGTTTTTATTTCAACCAATCGGTATCTTTTTTTCAACAGTGTTCTTCCCAATTTTAATAACTGGATTTCTGTATTTTCTCCTCAACCCGGTTGTTACTTTTTTAACAAGAAAAAAAGTCCCGAAAATCATCGCCATTTTAGTCATTTATTTAGCATTTACGGGCTTACTTGTCTTAGCAATCGGCAATTTGGTCCCGGCTATTTCAAATCAGTTTACAGCACTCGCTAATGACCTGCCAAGATATGCAAATAAAACGCTCGATTTTTTTAACGACGTTGCCCATTCCAGCCAATATCAGTGGGTTATTGATGAACAAAGTGATTTGTTAGACACCACCGAGCAAAAGCTGATTGCATTTGCTAACACCTTACCGAACCGAATTACTGCATCGATATCAAGCATCGTTGGTGTCATTGCCAATATTACCGTGATTCTCGTTACTGTTCCATTCCTGCTCTTTTATATGTTTAAGGATGGTCATAAATTTCCAGAAGCTTTAACAAAGTTCCTTCCTGCCTCATATCGTGATGAGGGGTTAGTTGTGCTAAAGGAAACTGGCGAAACGCTATCGGCATATATCCAAGGTCAAGTGACAGTCGCACTAGCCGTGGGAACGCTATCGTTTATTGGCTATATGATTATTGATTTAAAATATGCCCTTATTTTGGCTTTAATTGTCGCTATCACGAATATCATCCCCTATGTGGGTCCAATTATTGGTGGCTCACCAGCTGTCATTGTCGCCTTGTTCGATTCACCGACTAAGGCCTTGCTTGTATTACTCGTGATCGTCATCGCCCAGCAAATCGAAGGAAATGTTCTTTCACCACTTATTCTTGGGAAAAGCTTGGATACGCATCCAGCGACGATTATTATTTTATTATTAGCTGCTGGAAATTTAGCAGGTGTTTTGGGTATGGTACTAGCTATACCAACCTATGCAGTCATCAAAACCATTGTCTTGAATGTTGTCAAGTTTTTAAATTCCAAGAAAAAGCCGCCTGCATCTGTACATTCCTAATCGCTAAAAAGTGGTATACTAGCAAATGAAACTAACATTTAGGCGGGATTAACATGATTGCAAAAACGGAAGCAGATTTCAATGGTTTAAAAGAAATTGGTAAAATCGTCGCAGAAATCCGCGACGAATTAGTAAGTAAATGTATACCAGGAGTCTCAACAAAAGAACTTGATGAACTAGCTGGGGAATTATTTGAAAAGTCTGGTGCCATTTCAGCACCTAAAGGCGAGTACGATTTTCCAGGGTATACTTGTATCAGTGTCAATGAAGAAGTCGCACACGGGATTCCAGGCAAACGCGTGATTGAAGAAGGAGATATTGTAAATATCGATGTTTCCGGTTCTAAAAATGGTTATTTTGCCGATACTGGCGTCTCATTCGTCGTAGGAAGTGGCGATGAGGTTTTAACTAAAATTTGTGACGTTGCCAAGGAAGCATTTGAAGCGGGTCTTAAAAAAATCAGACCAGGTGCAAAAAAAAGCAATATCGGGAAGGTTGTCCACCAAACAGCGAAAAACCATGGGTTAACTGTCATTATGAATTTAACAGGACACGGAATTGGTCGGACGATTCACGAAGCACCAGACCATATTCTTAATTACTATGATCCATATGACAATGAACTTCTCAGAGACGGCATGGTCATTGCTTTTGAACCGTTTATTTCAACGGAAGAAGAAGAAGTTCTTCAATTGGATGATGGCTGGACGTTTGTTACCGAAAAAAGCTATGTTGCCCAGTATGAGCATACGATTATCATTACGAAAAACGGTCCGATTATTACGACAAAATAGAGGGGGGAAATTTCCCACCTCTTTTTTTATCCTGAAGTATTAAGAAAGTTAGAATTGCCCAATACAAAAAAACCGAAACAAAGTTCCGGTTCTTCTGCAGTGATTTTATTTTGCAACACGATGTTCTGTACTCTGTTCTTGATTTAATAAACTATGCTTTCTCGCATAAAGAAAATAGACAACAGTCCCGATAGAAATCCAAATCAAAAAGGAAATCCAAGTAATCGCAGGTAAGCTTGACGCGAGATATAGACACAATACTGCACTAATCAATGGCAATACTGGGACAAATGGAACTCGAAAACTCGCTTGTAATTCGGGATATTTTTTACGCAAAATGATGATCGCGATTGAAATCAAAGTAAATGCGGCTAAGGTTCCCATATTAACGAGATGCGCAAGCGTTGTTAAATCAATAAATCCAGCAATTCCAGCGGCAATGAACCCAGTGAACCAAGTGTTACCAAATGGAGTCTTATACTTTGGATGTACCTTTGCTAAACGCTTTGGCAACAATCCGTCCCGGCTCATCGCAAACGTTAAACGTACCTGTGCAAAGATTAGCGCTAATAAAACGGTCGTAATTCCGGCAACAGCTCCAACCGAAATGATGCCCGCAACAGAATTCAAACCAACGACCTCTAATGCTAAAGCAACAGGGTCACCAACATTTAGCATTGTATATGGTACCATCCCAGTAAGCACAAGTGATACGACGATATATAAAATCGTACAAATTGCCAATGATGCGATAATCCCAATGGGCATATTCCGTTTCGGATTTTTCACTTCTTCAGATGCAGTCGCAATGACGTCAAAGCCAATATAAGCGAAAAACACGGTTGCTGCTCCAGTAATAATTCCATTGAAGCCAAATGGTGCAAACGGTGTCCAGTTATCAGGTTTCACATACGATACACCGGCAAAAATAAACACGAAAATAATCGCTAGCTTAATAAAAACCATAACGTTATTAAAGCGAGTACTTTCCTTAACTCCAATACTTACCAATGCTGTTACAAGAAGAATGATTAATATTGCAGGTAAATCAATGATTCCTCCAGTTCCCATTCCAGGGGCGGATGAAAGAATTTTCGGAAAATTAATTCCGAAACCTTCTATTAATGAACGAAAATATGCTGACCAACCAGTTGCCACTGCTGAAATGGCTAACACATACTCCAGCATTAGGTCCCAACCAATTAAGAAGGCAAAAATTTCCCCTATCGTTGCATATGTATACGTATATACACTTCCTGATACTGGTACGGCTGATGAAAATTCGGCATAACATAATGCGGCTAGCGCGCAGGCGATTCCTGCGATAATAAACGATACGATAATCGCCGGACCAGTACTCTGGGCTGCCACTACACCAGTTACGACAAAGATTCCTGTTCCAATAACACAACCAACACCTAGTAAAATAAGATCAAACAAACTCAAACTTCGATTTAACCCTGCTTTTTGACTATGAGCAAACATGGTGCTTAATGACTTTTTACGTAATAAACTGCTCATTTTAACCCCCAAATTTTATAAATAAAAAATTATCAAAATAATTCCACTTAATGAAGTATATTGTCGAAATAAGTCGAAGTCAATGAACATTTTGTGTCATGCCGATTATTTTGCTAAAATTAAAATAGTAAAATAAGAGGTGATTCTATGTGTGGCAGATTCACATTAACAGCTACTTTAACGGAAATTTTGAACCGATTTGATATAGAAGAATTTTTCGATGAAGAAAATTTTCTCCCAAATTACAATGTTGCACCTTCTCAATTAGTATTAGCCATTATTAATAATCG
Organism: Bacillus sp. DNRA2; assembly: GCF_012843265.1. Classification (GTDB taxonomy): domain Bacteria; phylum Bacillota; class Bacilli; order Bacillales; family Cytobacillaceae; genus Bacillus_BU. Next base: position 121,850 of record NZ_JABAIT010000012.1, read on the forward strand.
TACGATAAATAAAATGGGATATTTGCGGTGGGGCCTTATTCCGCCATGGGCAAAAGATATAACGTTAGGTTCGAAAATGATTAATGCCCGTTCAGAAACAATTTTAGAAAAACCGAGTTTTAGGGATCCATTCCGGAGGAAACGTTGTCTGATCGTCGCTGATAGTTTTTATGAGTGGAAGCGAATCGATGCCAAAACAAAAACACCGATGCGCATTAGGCTAAAATCTAATGATTTATTTGGGATGGCCGGTCTTTGGGAGCAATGGAAGACACCTGATGGCAAGTCAATATTTACCTGCACCGTTATTACAACGACCCCAAATACATTAATGGAAAGAATTCATGACAGAATGCCAGTGATACTTAAACCAGAGGATGAAAAAATCTGGCTCGACCCAACTAACAATGATCTCGGGCAGCTCACTCAATTATTACAACCACTGGACCCTGACTTAATGGAAGCATATGAAGTCAGTTCTTTAGTGAATTCACCAAAAAACAACTCCATAGAACTGATTCAGAAGATCTGTTAGCATACGAAAAAGGTTGGGGTCAAACCCCAACCTTTTTTGTTAATTATCCAATTTTACCGTTATCAATTTTCTTTACTGCCACCCAAATTTCACTATATACATTTTCCATTGTACCATTGAACTTTGTAAAAGAAATTCCCGGTAATTCAACTAGTTCGTATTCTGAAGATGGCAACCATTCAGAATAAATTTTCGCGGTCGTTTCTTGAAGGGTGGCTGGAAATGGTCCCTGATTAGGGAAAATCGCCCAAAAACTTTCTTCAATCGTTATTTGCTCTAAATCCTCAAATGGATTTTCTGTTGTGGTTGCAAACCCAATCATATGAGTTAAACATCCTTTTTCTTCTAGGTAGCCTTCATCGAAATCAAAAGAAACATTCAAGACTTGATGTGGATATAGATCAGCTAATTGATGCATCTCATTTCTTTGCTGTTCTGTAATGGACTGGGCCAGTTCAATGATTGCATTATTTTCACCTTTGAATTGAATCGGCACTCGTTTCGATACACCTACTACATTAAATTTCTCTTTCTTTTCAATTTTGAATTCCATAGAATTTCCTCCTCGTATATCTATATAGAATGAAAATTTGGGAAATGATTTTTGAATTTTGTTTTTAGTTACTTCTGAAGGTAAAAAACCACTCCAGTCACGAAAGGCTCTTGAAAATCCTTCTATTGATTGATAGCCATATTTATAGGCAATATCTGTCACTTTTGCTCCGTTAATTAATTCAACATTCGCAACCGATAATCTCCTATTTTTGATGTACTCATTCAATGACATTCCAGCCATATACGAAAACATTCTTTTAAAATGATAATCAGATAGCCCTACAATTTTTGAGATATCTTTTCCAGAGATTTCTTCCGTTAAATGGGTTTCAATGTAATTCATTAAATGATTGAATTCTTGTAACATTCATTTCCCTCCTTTACAAATACATCTTATCGTTAAAGTTTAAGACCTACTCGATATTTTTTATACGGAATTTATCGGAACCCGATTTGCATAATTTCGATTACTCTCCTAAACACGAAAAAAGCGCCTGTTCGAAAACAGGCGCTTTTTTATGCGTTTGCGGCAATAGACCGTATGACCACATTCATACGTTTAGCAATTAAGCATATCTATTGACTTATGCAAGTTAGCTCATCGCTCAATTAATATACCATTAACACCTACTAAACACAAGCTGAAAATTTCTCCAATGTAACTGGAAAGTATCATATTTTTTACCAACGAAAATATGAATATAATTAATACTTTTTCTTTGCAAAATGGACACATTTTTGAGTACAATAATTCTATCAAGCTTGTATAAATAATTTTTTCCATTTTTTAATCTTATTAACTTTGAAAGGTGTTGAAAAACATGGCTAAAAAACCAGAAAACAAGAAAATCTCCGTAGATTCATCAGTAACTTTAAAAGGATTTGTCAAAGCCATCTTTAACGATACAATTCATGTCCAAATTGGTGGAAAAATTATTCCCATTCCAGCAACTGATTTAAATCTTGAAAAATAATAACAGCTATGTAAAAGAGCAGCGAAATGCTGCTCTTTGTTTGTTTTTCCAACCTCTACATACAAAAGGTCAAGAAGTTTCAATGCTCCAGGCCTCTTGTAAAATCCCTCTGAAAACCATATCCAATTGTGGGACAAGGTAAATCTTTTCATCAGGTAATGATTTAGCAAATGCTGATAACCGTGCGATTTCTTTTTCGATAAAGAGATGTAGATCCTTATACTGCTCCGTTTTACCGCATACTACATCAGCCTTTTTTTGTTGGATTAGAGAATTCACAGACTCTTTTATTGGACCGGAACTTAACGTACTATTCGCTAAATCACAAAAATCTAGTCGCGGGAAACTGTAATTTTTCTCTATCCACAAACAGGCTAAAATTGGCCGCAACACATAAAAATATTTTTTAATCTTTACTTCTTGCCCTTGTAAGAAAGCTAAATAGTTGCGATTAGCCATGTTGATGTAATGAAACAGGGCTGCTTTTTTAGAAAAAGCCAAGAGAGCGACGTCGCGAATAGCCTCCACCCATTTTTCATTCTGATGATACACAATCTGCGAATGAAGCCACTCCAACAAGTGCGGATTTGATTTGTTAATTAGCCTAAGTGCCTTTCTAAGCTCCCAACCATGTAAATCAAGTTGTTTGTTCACCGGGAGGTCAATGACCTCACGTTTTTCCTCAATTGATAAATACCAATCCGTTTTAGGAACATAGATGAACCGAACGTCATAATCGCTCGACTCCGAAGGAATTCCCCATGCCCTGCTACCAGACTCGACTGCCAGAATGATTTTGACATCATGGGATTGTTCGATATAGTGTAGCTGATCAAGAATTTTTTCCTTCATAATTGACTACTCCCTATCACAAACGACATCAAGGCTTATTTTTAATAAAGATGACCGCCGTTTTCTCGGAATTGAACTGCTTTTTCTTTCATGCCTTCACTGATTTCAGTCGCGTAAGTACTCCCTTTTTGCTCAGCAAGTTCTCGAATATTATGCGAAATTCTCATGCTGCAAAATTTCGGGCCACACATCGAGCAAAAATGGGCTGTTTTGGCCCCCTCAGCTGGTAGCGTTTCGTCATGGTATTCCATGGCACGCTCTGGGTCAAGTGCTAAATTAAATTGATCACGCCAGCGAAATTCAAATCTCGCTTTCGAAAGTGCATCGTCACGCTGTCTTGCTCCTGGGTGACCTTTAGCCAGATCGGCTGCATGCGCAGCAATCTTATAAGTTATCACCCCGACACGAACATCCTCTTTATTTGGCAATCCAAGATGTTCTTTTGGTGTAACGTAGCAAAGCATTGCCGTTCCAAACCAGCCGATCATTGCTGCTCCAATTGCAGAAGTAATATGATCATACCCGGGTGCAATATCGGTCGTCAGCGGTCCCAATGTATAGAAAGGTGCTTCGCCACAAATGTCCACTTGCTTATCGACATTCTCCTTAATTAAATGCATCGGTACATGACCTGGTCCCTCGATCATCACCTGAACATCGTGTTTCCAGGCAATTTTTGTCAACTCCCCTAATGTCTCTAATTCAGCAAATTGTGCTTCATCATTAGCATCTGCTATCGAGCCAGGTCGCAAACCATCCCCTAATGAAATGGCAACATCGTATGTCTTCATAATCTCACAAATCTCTTCAAAATGGGTATAAAGAAAATTCTCTTGATGGTGTGCTAAACACCATTGCGCCATAATGGAACCACCTCGAGAAACAATTCCCGTCACTCGATTAACCGTTAGTGGTATGTAACGTAATAACACCCCTGCATGAATTGTGAAATAATCGACCCCTTGCTCTGCTTGTTCAATAAGCGTATCGCGATATACCTCCCAAGTTAAGTTCTCGGCAATCCCATCTACTTTCTCAAGAGCTTGATAGATTGGCACAGTACCAACAGGAACGGGACTATTGCGGATGATCCATTCTCGGGTTGTATGAATATTTTTGCCTGTAGATAAGTCCATTAGAGTATCAGCACCCCAGCGAGTGGCCCACCTCATTTTCTCAACTTCCGCTTCAATCGAAGAGCTCACTGCCGAATTGCCTATATTCGCATTGATTTTCACATGAAAATGCCTACCAATAATCATAGGTTCACTTTCAGGATGATTGATATTGGCTGGAATAATTGCTCGACCACGTGCTACCTCATCTCGTACAAATTCCGGATCTACATTTTCTCGTATGGCAATGAACTCCATTTCAGGTGTAATGATACCGTTTCGTGCGTAATGTAATTGTGTAATATTCTTCCCGTCTTTGGCACGTGATGGCTTTCTTTTTAAACCAGGAAAAACATCAATATTGGCAATAGGTGCTTGCGATGAATAACCATCATCCTTTGGATTCACTTTTCGGCCTTCATACTCACAAACATCACCACGTTCTTTGATCCAATTGTTGCGTAACAAGGGTAATCCCATTCGAATATCAGCAGAATAAGCTGAATCTGTGTATGGTCCACTAGTATCATATACCCTTATTGGTGGGTTTTCCTTTGAGTCTTGCATATTTGAGGTTGGACTCAACACGATTTCACGCATTGGTACTTGAATGTCAGGTCTCGAACCTTTAACATAAACCTTCCTACTTCCTGAAAAGCTGGACATAATATCATGATTAATTTCCTCAATCGTTTTCTTCTCCACAATCATCTCTCCTTTTTTAACTAAAGGACAAGATCAACTTCGTTTACAGCATGAAAAAACCGAGTCTAAATGAAGACCCGGCAGTTGTTAGCATAAATTTATCGTGTCACCATCGACACTTTTTAATCTATGAATTCTAACTTCCCCACGCTGGTATGAACCAGATCAGGTCCTGAGGGTTAAGGCACTTTAACGTGTTCCTCTCTCAGCCCAACTAATTGGACACCCCTAGTTTGTATAACAAAATGTTTGAACTAACTATAAACCTATCATGATATCGTTGTAAACCATTTATTTACAAAATTGTTTATATTTTTATAACTCACGACTTTTATCCTATTCAAAATCGAGTTTAATTCACGATTTAAGCTTAATTATCATTCTAAAGGATCATGTTAAATTGATCCTTTAGTTGCTGTTTTAATTTTTCGATATATTCAGGACTGAGATAGCGACTGCCGCCACGGATAATTTCCTCTGCATAATCGTATGGAGGAGCTGTATCTTCCTCTTTGTTGACGACAATAAATGTTAAAACATTTTTCAACAAATTGCCGTCCACTGTGACATCGATAAGAGCTGGGCGATAGGTTCGATACTTCACGCCTTCACGGCGATAAAGATAGTGAAGGCCTTGTTCTTGTACTTCATACACTACCCCTTCAACAATTCCACCTGATTCAACGATATCCGCCCGACCTCCGTCTGACACTCGTCTAGTATAACCTAGAGTGTAACCATTAAGAACGCCCCTACCGACGATGTTCTGAAAATATTGATCAACGCGAGCACTGACAAATCTCTCTTCGTCCATACAACTCCCATAGGCAAAATAATAAAAGGTTGGTTGGGTATTAAAGCTATGATAGACGGTCCAATCGCCGAGTGGTATGGATTGCTTCAGGATGCTTTCTTGGTCAGGGTGGATGCTGTAGACAAAGGCTTCATATTCACCTTTATCGGTTAAAATAGTTTGTTTGTTTCGGTTATATAGATTGTTTTGACCTGGACCAAAGTAATCTTCAAGCTTATCTAGGCTTTGAAGGTGTTTAAAATCAAGCTCATATAATTCACCATAAACCATGCCTTCGTTAGCAGCCTTTAAGGCTGGGTATCCTAATCCGGTATCATAAAGCAATCCCTTGGTCCAAGCTTGTTGGGCAACGCAGCATGCCCCTTTTAATAGATGATGATTGGCTTCATGACGCCTTAGCGTACCATATACAAATACTAGAAATTTCTCCGTTGCTCCCATACAACCACTCCAATCCTGATCAGGAGGCCTTACTATTCCTTACAATTATTTTATTCTTTTAAGCCGATAAATTCCTGCATGAAGCATTAAACATAAAAAACCCGACTGGCGGATTAGGAAAGCATTCCGACAATCGGGTTTGGATTATATGAATTAAGCGTTCTTCACAAGCTTCATTTTTGCTTGTGGCTTGAAGATTCCAAACGGCTTACCAACAGGACATACAACTCGGCCGAAATGATTGTTAAGGACGTTAGCACCTGCGCCATATAGACCAATGATAGAAATTAAAAACTCGGAAACAGCTGCAACATCATGCGCCAATTCTGGAGCAATACCAAAAGTTGAAAGGATAAGTCCAACGAATAATACATCAATTAACACAAAGATAGAGAATAATACCATATTTGTTTCCATAGCACCAACGGTTAAGAAAAGACTTAAAACTAAGTAACCAATAAATGCAAATGCAAGTTGCTTTGGATCGACTTGAGCTGCAAGTTCTTTACCAAATACGCCCATTTGAATTAACCATGAAGTTCCTACACCAATCCAGAAAAGACCATATGCACCGAAAGCAGTTTGTCCGAAAACGTTATTATGCTTAGCGTCTTGAACACAAGCGAATAATTGTGCAATCCCACCTAAGAAAAATGCCCAAGGAATGATGAAAGAAAGACCTTCAGTGATTCCTAATTTTTGTGAAGATGCGACAAGCGTTACCATTGCAAGACCGAACATTCCAAGTGCTGATGGATCCGCCACTTGAACTTTTACATTTTGTGTATTGTTTTCCATTTGTTTCTTCCCCCTACTTCAATAAAAAATACTTGTCTTTTGTTTGAGTTACTTACTTTTCCACAATTTGAATCTACTTTATATTGTGTAAAACAAGAACTGCCACTACCCCTTCGTTTCGGCAATTCATTGATGAAGTTTGTCCATTCAAGCTGTGTTTGAAAACAATGTTCGCAGCGTCCCTCCCCCACAGGTCCTGCAAGAAAGCGTTTACGTTATAATGGTCTTTTTTGATATGTTTTTGTTAGACAAGAAAGCGTTTACTCTTTGTTGTTTAACAAAAGCATGTCATCGCTGAATACAACTGCAAACTACTATTTTCTGCAATTTACCCTTTTTAGAATTTTTTGATATTTCAAATTATATCTTTTTGTGGGTTTTTGTCAATATCATTCTGAAAAATATTGTATATTTTCTGAAAATTTGTAATTTTTCATAGTTCTTCTGTATTGATTTTACCATCCAGAACAAAAAGGAGACTTTTGACCTATTCCATTTCGACAGTTTTCATCGGTTTATTTTGCATAAAAAGACACCACCTTTAATAGATGGCGTCAGTTTCATTATGATTGAAACAATTTATTTTGATAAAAGAAATTCGGTTTTCTGATTTCATTATTATACGGTTTATGGAAGATATGGGAGGTTGCTGGTGATACAGGCGGAATAAGCCAAACCCAATTTCCAGTAACATCTCTACCACACTCAGCTTCCTTTTCTTCAAACAGCTTAAATTGCTGTGAGGCAGTGTGATGGTCAACCATACTAACTCCAGCTTCTTTAAACGAAATTAGGATTGCCTGATTTAATTCAAGGAGAGCACGGTCCTTCCAAAGTGAGGTATTCGTATTAATATCCAACCCCATTAAGGTAGCAATCTTCGGTAGCATATTATAGCGATAGTCATCCGCGAAATTGCGTGCACCAATTTCAGTTTCCATGTACCACCCGTTAAATGGTGCCGCGCTATAGTGAATTCCTCCAATTTCTAAACGCAATTGAGCAATCATTGGGACTGCGTACCATTTTAAGCCAAGCTCAGCAAACCACTCGTATTGTGGATGACGAATATCTACTTCAAGTACTTTTTGTTTAGGAATTGGATACCATTTTGGTTTATTGTCCTTTACTTGAATCACAATCGGGAGCAAATCGAAATGAGTGCCCGCTCCTTCCCAGCCGAGCTCTTGACACATTTTTGTAAACGGGAGTGAGTGCGAATCACCAACAACCCCATCAGAGGTCTCATACCCTGCATAGCGAATGATTTGATGATTCCAAAGCTTAACCTGGGCTTCGTTGTCAATCATCTGTTTAAAAATCGTAATCGTCGGTCTGATTTTACCATTATTCGTGGCATAGTCGATGTGATCAAATAATGCATCACGAATTTCTTCTTCCGTTTCAAGTTCTCGTTTGTCGATAATATGTAAGCTTTCCCAAAAAAGTCTACCAATGCAGCGATTACTATTGCGCCAAGCCATTCTTGCACCATGCTCAAGTTCTTCAAAAGTATGTTCATAATAACCTAACTTATGTATTTGTTGTTCTATATCGATCAATCTTTGTTCAATTTCTTCTGCAGTTTTTCCCAATTCTTGATAGCAAATGGTAACAAACTCCTTTGCTTCATTGAAAAGCAATTGGTTTTCCTCCTTCGTAAGCACAGTATTCAATCGTTTTCCCTCCCTATTGATTATCCCCAAGTTTCATTTTATTCTTTCCTGAAGGTTCAGTCTATTACTTAACAATAAACCATTTTAAAATAGTAATAACGGTATTAATCCCGCAATAAAAATGTTTCATTTGTCATGAGTGTTGATTTCCGCCGCAGGAGTCTTCGTGCCTTCCGCTCCAATTAACTTGCGATAAAATCAATACTTAGCTTTATCACATCAAAAATAAACAGACTGCCCACATATCATTTGGACAGTCTGTTTATTTTTATTAATTTATTCAAAGAATGCTTCCGATTTTCTCAGTCTTCTTTCCCCCAGTCGACTGAGAGATCCCAGGCGATTGGAGTTTCAATTATCGCTTTAACTGCTTGTGGGTCGCTCGTTTGTCCAAGTGCCCACATAAGTTTTGCCACAATAGCTTCTGTGTTCATATCTCCGGAAACAATCACATCGTATTGAGCGACCTTTCTGCCAACCTCATAAAGAAACAAATCATGTCCCTCTTCAAGACATTGTGTTGATATTAATACAGCCAGGCCACTTTCAGTTAAATTCTTGACTTTCGGAAGGAGACTTCTCTCTTCAATGGGGACTCCACCATTGCCGAAGCTTTCAATAATAACGCCTTTGTAATGAGCTTTTATATAATCAAAGATTTCCGGTTTTGTGCCAGGATAGAGCTTCAACAAGAATACATCTGGACATAATTTCGTATTAACCTTAAATTCCCCAGCAGGAGTAGTTGGTTTCCACGAGTAGCTAATCTCATCTCCCGAAATTTTTGCAACATAAGGATGATTAATGCTTTCAAAGGCATCAAAGCTTTTGGTCCGCATTTTTACTGCTCTTGTACCGATAATGACACGACCATCAAAGACAACAAACACTCCGCCCATATCTTCTTCACAGGCGAAGCGAACGGCATCTTGAAGATTTTTCTTGGCATCCGTCTTTTTAAAACTGATTGGGACCTGCGAACCTGTAAGGACAACGGGCTTGCCCAAATCCTGAAGCATATAAGATAATGCAGCTGATGTGTAACCTAAAGTATCAGTGCCATGTGTAATAATAAAACCATCATAATCGGGATAATGTTGTGCAACTGTTTCGGCCATGCTAACCCAATGCTCAGGCTGCATATTTGTACTATCACGGTTCATTAAGATTTGACAGGTTACATCAATATTTTGATCTCCAGCTTGAAAGTATTGGAGCAATTCATCAGCCGAAAGACCAGGTACAAGACCTTCCTCTCCTTCGATTGAAGCAATAGTACCACCTGTTGCAATTAATAAAAGCTTCTTCATATGAACCTCCTGAAACGATTTGCATCCGTACATGATAAAAATGTAATCGATGTTCATTATACGGTTTTCTTTCCGTAACATACAATACTATATTCCTTTTGCGGAATTTTTGCTTTTTTCTTTACCCCCTACTCATTACTTATCTTTTAGTACGTATTACTTCTTTCTTCCATTATAGGTTCATAAACTAAATAGGAAGTTTGACAGAATGCGAGTTTGAGTAAGGGAGGAATCTCATCCATGCTTATTTTCCTTAGTGATTTGCACCTAATGGATGGAACAGCCGGGAAGCATTATTTAGGAATTGAAACCTTTAAAGATATCTTTAAGGAATTAGCGACACAGGCTATTGATGCAGGCATTACCAGAAACTCTAAATCTACAGAATTAAAAATTGTTCTTTTAGGAGATATATTTGATCTCATTCGAACAGAGGCTTGGTTTGTCAAAAAACAAAACGGAAAGGTCATTGAAATCATCTCAAAAGATGACCGCCCCTGGGGAAGTAATTCCAAACGTACTGAGACGCTGGCATGTGAAATATTCGATCAAATTATTAAGGAAAACAAAGAAATTATCGATATTATTTCCTGTAAGGATTGGAGAGATTTAGGTTTTCCAATAAAACCTGAAATTGTTTATATCCCCGGTAACCATGACCGCTTATGCAATCTATATCCATCCCTTCGCGAACGTGTCATCAATCATTTAGGAATGAACGATGTATCACCTTACGATCATTTCCCACATTTATTTGCCGACAAACAACATGGGGTCTTCGCACGCCACGGACATGAATATGATTCATTTAATTACGCTGATGTTTATGAAGAAACTCCAATTGGTGATGTCATTGCTGCCGAAATCGCCTCAAAATTGCCTATCGTCATTGAAAAACACTTAAGTAACACAAGTCTTTCAAAAGAGGATATTCAAGTGATTAGCGATCATTTCCGTAATCTATTTGATATTCGTCCAATAACATCAATTATTCAATGGCTGTTTTATCAAGTTGAGAAAAGCACGAAATATGACAAGGAAGTGAAAGAAAAAATCAATTTGGCGTTCCAGGAGGTAGGTAACGAATTCGTAGAACTTGATTTTGTAAAGCGGTGGGTTAGACAAAATGACTTATTATGGAATCCAATCGATCAAGCTGATATCGTTCAAATGCTCATCTCCATTTTAAAAACCTTTAATATTAATAGCTTTAAATGGCAGCTTTCATTGTGGGAAAAGTCTAAATATGTAAGAAAATTGTTTACTGATGATCATTATCTCGAAGGAGCAGTAAATGATTTTAACAATGATGCGAAGGATTACCAATATCTACTATATGGGCATACCCACCAGCCGCTTCAAAAAGCCATTAACATTACCGAGAAAAACAAGGAGCAGCTTTATCTTAATACTGGAACTTGGAGACCAGCCTATTATCAGACCACATCTAAAACCGGCTTTACCTCTTGGAATAATCTCACCTATACGATTATTTATCAGCCTGGAGAACGACATGCCGGGAAAATAATTGAGCGGCCACGTTTTGAGGTCTGGACCGGAGCAATGAAAATATAAAAAGAACAAAATCGCTAACGCGACTTAATACCCACGACCCAAGTGAAGGTTATTCACTTGGGTCTTTTCTCGCCTGGCGCATTGTTCCATTACAAAAAGGA
>NZ_JABAIT010000013.1 GCF_012843265.1 Bacillus sp. DNRA2
AATGGAATTTAAAAAAGATGACCCCTATTCAATTTAGGAATCATCTTCTAGTTGCTTAACCTCTTTTTTTATTGTGTCCTTGACATGGGTGCCATTTTAGAAGCTTATTCATTTTTCGGTAGCCTTTTTTATTTCTTGATGGCGGTCAATGAATGATAAAATATCATAAGTCTTGCTAAATAGAATGAGTTGGATTTGAGATGTCTAAGTTAACTGTTAGTTTTCGCTTATAGTCTGCAAAAAGCATAAAAATTAACAATAGTAGCAGAATCACCATCGAGAACGGAATTATCCATAACTGGGAAGGAACAAGCGACCATCCGATTACAGTAATGATAATTGATAATACAGGAGACATAATGTAAAAAGGTTTGCAATTATAGAGCCACCCATATGGGAAGAAATGGGCCCCAGTAATGATGGCGAAAAATAAAACCATCATATTTGGGTCTTTAGCGAATGCCCAAAACATAATTGGAAAATAAATAAATTGGGCCACATTGAATATAACACCCAAACCGCTTAGTTGAATATCTTTAAAAATCCACTCAGCTTTAATAAGTTTTGAAATCAAAATTGCCAATGGAAACAAGATTCCGGTTGCAAACAGCATGATGACATTTTTTGAGTTAATCTCAATGTCTAATGTAAAAACCACTGTAATAATTGTCCAAATGATTGCACCTGACAATAAAAACCCAATACCGTTTTTACCCCTGACAGATAGCTTGTTTTGTACTTCCTCTAGATTCAAATTTACTCCACCTTCCCAATGTAAAGTTTCTCAACGATTCGTTAAATAGGTATACGAATTGATATCGAATTAGTTTCATAATATTCTGATATAAACACATAAAGTAACCTTAATAAAACGATTGGTGAATTGGAAATATGGAAGGCAAAAAACTCGCCGCAGCGAGTTTTTTAGTTGTTATGCGTGTGGAATTTCATTTACGATTTTTTCAAGAGCTTCCTTTATCGGAGTTAGCGGACGACCAAGTATTTTTTCAAAGTCATTGCTTTCAACAGCAAGTGAACCATTGCGAATACTTTCTTGGATCCCGACGACAATTGGAATAACATAATCAGGTAATCCAATGCCTTTCATTGTTTCAGCGTATTGCTCATCATTAACTTGTCGAACAGGTACTTCTTTTCCAATCACTGAACTTAGTTCTGCTACTAATTTTTCTTGTGTTAAAAGAGGTCCTGACAATTCATATACCGTATTTTCGTGACCGTTACCTAATAAAATGGCTACTGCAGCATCTGCGTAATCCTGCTGAATGGCCCATCCAACTTTTCCTGGACCTGCTGAAGTTACCCAAGGTGCACCTGCTATGGCTCCTTGAATACTACCAATTTCGTTTTCTAAATACCAATTGTTACGCAAGAATGAGTAGGGAATTCCCGTTTGAATGATGGCTGCTTCTGTTGCCACATGTGGAGGTGCCATGATATTTTTGCTTTCTGTAGCATTAGCAATGCTGGTGTAGGCAATAAACTTAACATTTGCCCGTTTAGCGGCTTCTACCGCATTTGTATGCTGACGGATTCTTGTTTCATTATCGCCATCAGCGGAGATGATTAATAAACGGTCGATACCAGCAAAAGCAATATCGAGAGTGTCTGGTTGATCAAAATCTCCTTGGCGTACTTCTATACCAAGGGAACGTAAATTTTCAGCTTTGTTCGGATTTCGAACACTTACTGCTAATTGACTTGCAGGAAGTGTATTTAATAATGATGCAATTATTTTTGAACCTAATTTCCCGGTTGCTCCAGTGATTAAATATTTCATAGTACATTACTCCTTTTGATGTTAATTGTAATCGTTTTGGTTACATGTATTCATTTTAGTTACATGTAGTTCGTTTGTCAACTGATAATACCCTTATATATATTGTCCTTAATTTGATATAATGTACTTGTAATTAAATTAATTACATGATTATCACTAAATATTTCAACAGAAACTAGGGATGGTGAAGTTGGTGTCCATCAGTAGCAGATTTGCGGTAGGAATTCATATTTTAACTCTGATTGATTTTAATAAAGAGGGAACAAGTTCTTCTGAATTTATAGCGTCGAGCGTTAATACGAATCCAGCTTTGATAAGAAAATTAATCGGAATGCTGAAAAAGGCTGGATTAGTTGAGGTACATCCTGGTATTGCGGGGGCAAAACTAGCAAAGAATTTATCTGAAATTACGTTATTGGATGTATACAAAGCGGTGAATGTGGTACAGGAAAAAGAATTGTTTAGTTTACATGAAAATCCAAACCCACAATGTCCTGTAGGTAAAAATATCCAAAGTACAATAGAACCGATATTGGCAGCAGCCCAACTTGCAATGGAAAAGGTTTTGGGGACCGTAACTATCGAGGATATTGTAACGGATATTGAGAAAAGAGTGTAAATAGTGAAGTAGTTACGGACCCGATTCTTGAACCCTTAAAAAATCGAAGAACCGTCTTAAATAAGACGGTTCTTCAGTAATTAATTACGTTATTTTCCATTTATTGAATGAGGAATACACAATGAATTTTGAGATTTGTAATTAAATATATTGTGCTGTGACAGACCGCTCACAGTATACAATACCTTCTGGTGGACCCTCATAAAGTATTTCACCGCCGCCTGTTCCCCCATTTGGCCCTAAATCGATAATCCAATCACTGTTTCGAATGACATCCAAATTATGTTCGATAACAATAACGGTATTCCCTTTATCAACGAGTTTATTAATGATCGTAAGTATGTTAGTAACATCTGACATATGCAAGCCAGTTGTTGGCTCATCGAGGATATAGATATTACCTTTTTTATTAAGTTCTTTAGCAAGTTTTAGTCTTTGGCACTCTCCACCTGACAGGGTATTGAGTGGCTGGCCGATAGAAAGATAACCAAGTCCTACTGTGCTGAGACCTTTTAGTTTCATCTGAATGTCTTTTGCTTCGAAAAAATCCCAAGCATCTGCAACAGTCATTTCCATGATTTCCACAATATTTTTCCCTTTGTATAAGTAGTGGAGTACGTCCTGTCGATAACGAGTCCCATTACACTCACTACATTCCACTTCCATTTTATCCATAAAAGATAAATTGAGTTCAACGGTTCCAGTTCCTTTACACGCCTTACATGCACCTGTCGAGTTGTAGCTAAATAATCCGCTGTCTACATTGTTTTCAGTAGCGAATACTTTGCGAATTGATGACATTATGTCAGTGAAAGTTGCTGGGTTGGAGCGGCTGTTGGCGTGTACTGGGCTTTGGTCGATTAGATTTGCCTCAGGATAATCCTTGGCAAAGACTTCGTTGACCAGGGTGCTCTTACCAGACCCCGCTACTCCAGTCACAACAGTGAAAATACCTGTTGGTACGTGGAGGCTGATGTTTTTTAAATTATGGAGGGAGCTTTTCCGACTTTCATAAAAATCAGAAACGGGTCTCGACAGCTTTTTGATGGCTATTTTATTATTTAGAAATTTAGCAGTAAGTGTATCAGAAGCCAAGAAGTCCTTGTAAGTGCCGTTAAACATAATTTCTCCACCACCAGAACCAGCGAGCGGTCCGACATCAACAACATAATCGGCAATTTTAATAACATCGGGATCATGCTCGACGACCAGAACGGTATTCCCTTTGTCACGCAGTTTTATGAGTAATTCATTGAGCAAATGAACATCCCTTGGATGAAGACCTGTACTTGGTTCATCAAAAATATACATTAGACCTGTTAAGGTACTGGACAAATATTTGACCATTTTAACCCGTTGAGACTCACCGCCGGATAGGGTAGGAGTTTCCCGAGTTAAAGTCATATAATTTAAGCCAATGTCACAGAGATTTCGTAAGCGCTCCATAATGCCAGTTACAATTGGTTTAGCATTAGGATCATTAAATTTAGAGAGGACATCAAATAACTCATCTAACTGCATCGCAGTCAGTTCATAAATTGAATAACCATTGATTTTGGAGGTTAGTACCTGCTCGTTATAGCGCTTACCAGCACAGGCTGGACACGTACCTGTTGTGGTGAATTCAAGTAGTTTCTTTTCACCTTGTTTTGTTGTGTCTTTGTCTCTCTTTACATTTTGGCGCATAAACTTAACCGCCAAGCCTTCGTAGGTTGTATTGATTTCGCCATTTTGATAATTGACTACGACTTTTTCAGGCTCAGCGTATACCAGCTTGTCAAATTCTTCTTTTGAGTAGTCGTTTATCTTTTTGTCATTATCAAAGAAACCGGATTCCGCATATGATTTCCAAAGCCACGTTCCCGTTCCATATCCTGGCAGTAAAATCGCACCTTCATTTAAAGACTTATCCTTATTTAACGCAGTATCAATGTTTAAAGTAATAGTCCGACCAATCCCTTCACAGGTGGGGCACATGCCACTAGGATCATTAAATGAGTAAGCATTGCCGTAGCCGAGGTGAGGTTCTGCGAAACGTGAAAATAACAAGCGCAACAGGGGATTGATATCGGTTATAGTGCCAAGGGTTGATCGGGCATTCCCACCCAGACGTTTTTGATCGACAACAATGGCCGTTGATAGATTATGTATTTCATCAACTTCAGGTCTAGAGTATCTTGGTAAAAACAATCGGGTAAAGCTGCTGTACGTTTCATTTAATTGTCTGCCTGCTTCCTGAGCAATTGTGTCAAAAACGATCGATGACTTACCGGAACCGGATACTCCTGTAAATATTGTTATTTTACCCTTAGGAATCCGTAAATTAATGTTTTTGAGGTTGTTTTCTCTGCCATTTACTATTTCGATATACTCTTGCTTCATAAAATCCTCCTCCTCAGATGTTACTCTATTGTCGCTTTAATCATTTTAACTTTTGCTTTTAGTCAAATAATATGAATACAGTATTATCATATAACATTCAAGCAATATTTCGGTTATGATACACAAAATTATTGATATAATCATATTTATGGGACTAATAAATTAACGATGGACTTTAAGGTTTAACTTTAAAGTAAAGGTGATAGATGACAATGGATGAAAGATTTACACCGAAGCAGATTGCACAAGCATTAGAAATAAGTTCGACAACCTTAAGACGCTATGAAAGTTTAGATTTAATTCCAGAAGTGCCCCGAACACAGAGTAAGCATCGACTTTACACAGAGGTACATTATCAAGCGTTTATCACAATCCGAACTATGCTAAAGGGATACGATTATTCAGTTGTGTATAAGGCAATGCGAAAGATAAAATTTGAGTCGGTTGAAGAAGCCCTGTGGCTGGTCAATCATCAACAATATTTGCTGCAAATTGAAAAACAAAGAGTCGAGGAAATCCTGAATTTAATAAAAAACGCAGATTTTGATGTTTATAAAGATATTAAAATCAAAGAACATATGTCAATTGGAATTGTCGCTGAAATTGCTGGAGTAAACACTTCTGCCATTCGCCATTGGGAATCCGAAGGGCTGCTTAAATCAGAACGAAACCCAGAAAACGGTTATCGGATGTATAGTAAAAATGAATTAAAGAAAGTTTTAGTAATTAGCAGCTTGAGGAAAACGATTTATTTTATCGAACCAATGAAAAAACTCCTAAACGAACTTGAGCTACATCATATTGAAAAAATCGAGCAATCCTTTCAACTTGCTTTGGGTAACCTAAATCATAAACTATTGCTGCAATTTAACTCGATCAAGGAAATGACGAAATATTTAGATTTATTAGCGGGCACACCATTAAAAAACCCTGATGTATAGTGAGACATCAGGGGTGACGACGGTCGGTCAGTGGACACTAATTGTTATAAATTTTCTCTTCCTAAGTTAATTATACCATTTCAAAACAAGCGTTTATAGACTATTTATTTTCAAATTCTACTGCTAAAATCAGTTAGGACATGAATGATAAGGAGAGATGTGAATGAATTCTTTGGTTCTCGGTTTTCAGGAAATGGAAAAAACACAGCTTTGGCTTGTTGGTGGCAAAGGATCAAATTTAGGGGAATTATCAAAAATTGATGGAATACATGTTCCTGAAGGATTTTGTGTTACTACAGCAGGATTCCAAAAAGCCATCGAACAAAATGAATCGTACCACGCCTTGTTGGATCGACTAACAAAGTTAAATGTCGAGGATCGAGATCAAATTAATGAAATCAGCAGGAAGATCCGACAAATCATAATCGATTTAGAGATTCCTTCCGACGTTGTGAATGAAGTTACTCACTATCTCTCCCTGGTGGGAAATGAATATGCTTACGCAGTTCGCTCAAGTGCAACTGCTGAAGATTTGCCAAATGCCTCTTTTGCTGGACAGCAAGACACTTATCTTAACATCAAAGGTCTGAAAGTCATTTTACAACATATTAGTAAGTGCTGGGCTTCACTATTTACTGACCGAGCAGTGATTTACCGAATAAAAAACGGATTTGACCATAAAAAGGTCTATTTGTCTGTTGTCATTCAAAGGATGATTTTTCCAACAGTTTCTGGAATCCTATTTACTGCTGACCCATTTACTTCAAACCGCAAAGTGCTGTCAATTGATGCCAGCTTCGGATTGGGTGAAGCACTTGTGTCTGGCTTAGTAACGGCAGATAACTATAAAGTGGTAGACGAAAGAATTATAGAAAAAACCATTTCTACTAAAAAAATGGCGATAAATCCGCGAGACGAAGGCGGAACTGTGCCACAGAAAATAGATCCTCTACAACAAAAAACTCAATCTCTTACTGACAAACAAATATTACAACTAGCACACATTGGAAGACAAATTGAAGCATATTTTGGTTGTCCACAAGATATCGAATGGTGTTTAGTTGATGATACATTTTATGTAGTCCAGAGTCGACCTATCACGACTCTTTTCCCGATTCCTGAACCGAATGTTGGTGGAAATCACGTTTACTTATCAGTCGGCCATCAACAAATGATGACAAATCCCCTAAAACCATTGGGATTGTCGATATACCAGTTAACTTCTTTTGGACCCAGATTTAAAGCAGCAGGAAGGCTGTTTGTTGATGTCGCACAGATCCTGGCTTCACTAGACGGTAGAAACACTTTATTAAATGGCATGGGCCAACATGATCCTCTCATGAAAGACGCACTCGTTACCATATTGGAGCGAGGAGATTTCATCAAGTCCGTACAAGAATCGAGTTCTGTTAATAGCAAAAAGAGTGCGCCGCCTCTGAATTCTCAAGGCCAAATCGAAAACGATCCGTCAATTGTTACTCAGTTAATTAAGAGTAGTCAAACATCGATCGAAGAGTTAAAACAAACTATTCAAACGAAATCTGGATCGGATTTATTTGATTTTATTATCGAGGATATTAAGGAGTTAAAGAGAATTTTATCTGACCCCCAAAGTCAAGCTGTATATATGACTGCTATGAATGCATCGTCATGGATCAATGAAAAAATGTATGAGTGGTTAGGTGAAAAAAACGCAGCGGATACGATTTCGCTATCTGTTCCAAACAATATTACTTCGGAAATGGGTCTTGCGCTATTGGATGTGGCAGACGTGATTCGTCCTTATCCAGAAGTCATTGATTATTTACAAACTGTTCATGATGATAACTTTTTGGATGAATTGGTAAAGTTTGATGGAGGAATAGAAATTCGAGCTGCAATAAAAGCCTATCTTAACAAATATGGAATGCGATGTATGGGAGAAATTGATATTACGAAAACTCGGTGGAGTGAAAAACCATCCACACTTATTAACATCATTCTTAGTAACGTCAAAAACTTTGAGGCAGGTGCTAGCCAGCGGAAATTTGAGCAAGGTCTGCGGATTGCTTTGAGTAAGAAACAAGAGCTAATACATCGATTAAAACAATTACCCGATGGTGAACAAAAAGCCATAGAAGCAATACGAATGATCGACCTTATTCGTAATTTTATCGGTTATCGTGAATATCCAAAATATGTCATGGTTAATCGCTATTTTCTTTATAAGCAAGCTTTGCTGAAAGAAGCCGAACAACTCGTAAGTGTGGGCGTTCTTCATGAAAAAGAAGATATATATTATCTCACAATTGAAGAACTACATGATGTCGTACGAACAAATAAACTGGATTACGAGATGATCAGCAAACGAAAAGACGAGTACAAATTATTTGAAAAACTAACGCTCCCACGAGTAATTACATCTGATGGTGAAGTTCTTTTCGGTTCTTACAAACGAGAAAATCTTCCAGCAGGATCGATTGTGGGCTTAGCGGTTTCTTCTGGAGTTATCGAGGGACGCGCACGTGTTATCCTAAACATGGAAGAAGCTGATTTTGAAGAGGGAGATATTTTAGTTACTTCTTTTACTGACCCAAGCTGGACCCCATTGTTTGTCTCAATAAAGGGCCTTGTCACCGAGGTTGGTGGACTCATGACTCACGGAGCGGTTATCGCTCGCGAATATGGCCTCCCAGCAGTCGTTGGAGTAGAAAATGCTACGAAAATCATCAAGGATGGGCAAAGGATAAGGGTGAATGGAACAGAAGGGTTTATTGAAATACTTTAATTGGTTGGTTTAGGGACTTTCTCGATAACGTAAAAAGCTGTCCATTGACAGCTTTTTACAGTGATTTTGTTGCGTTTACTCCACATCTTTCGGCTTATAAATCCTACCAAGACCCCATACCTTTTGAACATCACCCTCTTGCATATCTACCATTGCTTTTGAGATCATATTGATTTTGGCATCAATATGATCAATCATGTGACAAAGGTGAGCTTCAAGGGTGATTGGTTCAGCGGTGCTTCCCCAACCATTAGCAAGTGGACCATGATGACTGGAAATAATATTCATCAGTTCGTAAACAGCCGTTACTTCATCTTTAGTTACAGTTCGTTCAGTGCGAATCGCAACGAGTTTTCGGTCTATCATTTGGTTAACGATTTGAATATGCCCTAGAAATTGGCCATAGAGAGTATATTCTGGCGCTGTATAATCTCTGGACATTTCCACAATTTTCCCCATATCATGCAGGGTCAAGGCAGCATACATCTTACTCCGATTTACAATTTCACCATATTGATCACAAATATTTTTGGCGATTCGTAGCAATGAAAGAGTGTGGTAGGCAAGTCCACTTTTAAAATTATGATGCATTTTGACAGCTGCGACATGGTCCATAAAATATTTTTTATTTTCTTCAAATAGTTCAGAGGTAATTTGCTGAAGGATTGGAATTTTGATTTCATTAATAAATGAACGAATTTCAGCCTCCATGCTTTCAACGGTTTCTGGTGCTGCTTCGATAAATTCGCGAAGGTCATATTCCTCTTTTTCAGCTACTCGGAAACTATTAATGGTCATTTGGGTTTGCCCATTATACTCAGAGGCATCTCCAGTGAGATGAAGGATTGTTCCATTTGCAAATACTGTTAATAGTTCATCAACAGTGCGACCGCCAAATCCATTATTCCATAGTTTACAGACTACCATTTTGTGTTTTTTGGCAACAGTAACGTTTAGATATGGATCGCCTTTTTTCGTCTTCTCCGGTTTCACTTCTTTTACCAAGCAATAGCCTTCAAAGGTATTGCCGGGTGTAATTTCTAGTAAACATGAAATGGCCATTTAATTTCCCCCCAATTTTGAAACAACTCAATATATTTTGTAAGTCGTGAATTTACAAAAGAACAAATGTTCTTTATATTTTACCATAGATGTAAAATTTCTTAAATAGAAGTGGAAAGAAAGTAGCAATGGTACGGACTTTCAACTTGAATCGACTTCTAGCATCAGGTATGGTTAGGTAGAATTGACGTATAGAAAGGTGAAATCAAATGGACCATTCAGATCAAATATGTGCTTGGGCGCAATCCAATTCCCTCATGAGAGAATATCACAACCAAGAGTGGGGAGTTCCGAATTATCAAGACAACTACTTGTTTGAAATGTTGAATCTAGAAGGAGCACAATCAGGACTTTCCTGGTTGACCATTTTGAAAAAAAGAGAAGGATATCGAAAGGCCTTTCATCAATTTGACATAAGCGTTTGTGCCGAAATGACGGATGAAGAACTTGCGGAAATTGTTGAAAATGGCGAAGTAGTGCGTCATCCCTTAAAAATAAATTCTGTTCGATCAAATGCCATTGCAGCACAGAAGGTAATTGAAGAATATGGAAATTTTGCAGATTATGTATGGCATTTTACTGATTTTAAACGACAAGTCAATCAATGGACTGCGACGGAACAGCTTCCAGCCAAAAGTGAATTATCCGAGCAAATAAGTAAAGACATGAAGAAGCGAGGCTTTAAATTTGTTGGGCCCGTCACGATATACTCTTTCCTTCAAGCCGTAGGAATCATCGATGACCACGTCATAACATGCCCCTACCACTCAACAAAAAAATAGCCTGTGAAACACTCTGTGAAACAACAAAATTCGGGCGGTGCCTGGCACCAGCAGAGGCACCATTGGAGGTTAGGATGGATAATTGGAAGAGGAATATTATTTTGTTTTTGAGCAGTCAGATGATTTCATTGTTTGGGACTTCTTTAGTTCAATATGCAATCATGTGGTATGTTACGCTCGAGACAGAATCTGGATTAATGATGACATTGTTTATCATTTGTGGCTTCATTCCGACATTTTTGTTGTCGCCGGTTGCTGGCGTTTGGGCCGACCGCTATAATCGAAAGCTTTTGATTATGCTATCAGATGGGATGATTGCTTTAGCCACACTTATTTTAGCCATCGTCTTTTTGATGGGGTATGATTCGGTGTGGTTGTTATTTGTAATGGCAGCGGTGCGAGCAGTTGGTACCGGCATTCAAACTCCAGCGGTTGGAGCGATCTTACCGCAAATTGTCCCACAAGACCAGTTGACGAAAATCAATGGCATTAATGGGAGTCTGCAGGCGATCAATATGTTCGTGGCACCAATGGTTAGTGCAGCACTATTGACAGTTTCAACCATCGACACTATCTTTTTTATTGATGTTGTAACTGCAGCAATTGCCATTTTGATTTTACTTATATTTTTGAAAATTGCTGTACATACAAAGGCTGTTGAAAAACAAACAACCAGCCACATGGATGATTTTAGACAAGGGGTTATTTACATCAAGGAACATGATTATTTAAAAAAATTCTTCATGTTTTTCGCTGTCTTCTTTGTACTTTTAGCGCCAGGTGCTTTCTTAACACCTTTACAAGTCACGCGTAGCTTTGGCGAGGATGTTTGGCGCTTAACGGCAATTGAAATAGCCTTTTCAGTTGGAATGATGGCAGGAGGCGGCTTAATTGCTGCATGGGGAGGATTTAAAAACAAGGTACATACGATGGCTTTCTCAAGTTTCATAATGGGAATATGCACTGTAGCGCTTGGTGTTATACCTGTGTTTTGGGTCTACTTAATCCCGATGGCGATTTTTGGTATCGCCATGCCGATTTTTAATACACCAACTATGGTGCTTTTGCAGGAATCAGTTGATGAAAATTATCTTGGGAGAATCTTCGGTGTGTTTGGAATGATTTCGACATCCATGATGCCAGCAGGAATGTTATTGTTTGGACCAATCGCAGATGTAATCGATATCGAATGGCTGTTAATTGGCACAGGTCTCCTGATCATCTTATTAACTTTTTTCCTCGGTACAAATAAAGCTTTGATTGAAATGGGTAAACCAGATTTAAAGAGCCATGCTGAATAATTTTAATAAAAAAAATGAAGGTGAGCGAAATGAACAAACAAAACGCAGACTATTATATTAAACACTTAGAATTAAGTCCACACCCGGAAGGAGGGTTTTATAAAAGCACTGTTAATTCGGAGATTCAAATTGATGTTAGTGGCAAACAACGGATGTTATTCACGAGTATTTATTTTTTACTCCGCTCGCAAGATGTTTCGCATTTTCATCGATTAAAATCAGACGAACTTTGGTATTATCATGGCGGGAGCTCACTGACGGTTCATGTTATTGATGAGTTTGGCGATTATCATGAGCACAAGCTAGGCTTAAATCTTGAAGCAGGGGAAGTACCACAAGTTTTGGTTCCAAAGAACTCGATTTTTGGATCTTCGGTGATGGAAGAAGGTACGTTTTCTTTAGTCGGCTGTATGGTTGCTCCTGGCTTTGACTTTGAAGATTTCGAACTGCTTGCACAGAAGGATTTGCTAGCAATCTACCCGCAGCATGAGGGTATTATTCGAAAGCTGGCAGATTAGAAATTTTAAAAAACAAATCGACTCTGCATTGTCGTAAAAAGTAATGTTAGAATGATAATGAGAGAAAAAATATTTAGATTATAAGGAAAATTGTCAAGGCTTAGGGGGAGAGGGATAAAGTGGCTAATAAATATTGTCCTATATGTGGTGAAGAAAACGGTTGTATGGCTGGTGCCAAAGACGGTCATTGCTGGTGTAACATTGAAACATTTCCCAGTGGTGTTTTTGAATTAGTTCCAGCTGAAAGTCAGAAAAAACATTGCATCTGTAAAAATTGCCTAGATAAATATAAGGAAGAACATAATATGTAAAATTTCTTCTTGTACCTTGCTTCATAGTAAAAGAGATTATCAGAATAATGACTACCAATTTTGAATTATTAATTTACATTTAGAAAAGAGTGTACTATAATTTTTTAGAATACAAAAAAATAATATAAACGAATAGGTTTCTGAAAAGCTCGACAGAAGAGTTTAAAGACGAAGAGGGAAGTTGGTGAAAATCCAACACGGACCCGCCACTGTATGCGTGTAGGAAGGTTAGGAATACTCCACTGTGTTAATGAACATGGGAAGGAATAACCGACTGTTAATACGCAAGTCAGGAGACCTGCCTATTTGTGATTTTTAGGCTTCCTCGTGGAAAGGGAAAGTTTAAAGTGCAAGTAATCGAGTTTTCATACATATTTTAGATTACTAGTTTAACATACTACATATATGTTAAGTATCTTCATGTTATTCATGTTGCCTTTATCCGACGCTTTCCGCTGGAATAGCGTTTTTTTGTGTTCAAAAATAGAAGGGGGAATTAAAAAATGAGAAATTTTATAAAAAAATGGAGTCTGCTTAGCATTGTACTCTTGTTAGCGCTTGGGTTGATTGCTGGTTGCAGTTCAAATGAATCCGGTACTAAGGAGCAAGATAATAATAAATCAAGTGAAAAGGCTGATAACGGAGCGGCTTTCCCTGTCACGATTACAGATGACGCAGGACGTAAGGTGAAAATTGACAAGGAACCAAAAAGCATTGTTTCCATTCAAACTAGCCCAACTGAAATTGCATTTGCCTTAGGTTTAGGCGATAAAATTGTTGGGGTTTCGGATTATGATAACTATCCTAAAGAAGTAAAGAAGATTCAAAAAGTCGGTGCACAAGATATTAACACTGAGGTAGTTCTTTCCTTACAACCAGATATGGTGTTTGTGACAGATTATCATTATGAAACACATCGAGATATTTTGAAGCAGTTTGAAGATGCTGGAATTGATGTCATTGTTGTAGGTGATGCCACTTCCTTTAAAGATGTTTATGGTAAAATTGAAATGATTGGGAAAGCAACTGGAACTGAAGAAAAGGCTAAAGAAATTGTAACTAATATGCAAGATCGTTTAGCAAAAATTAAAGAAACTGCTAAAAAAGAAGTTAAGGATAAAAAGAGAGTATGGGTTGAAGTAGCACCTGCTCCAGATATTTATACAACAGGCAAAGGAACATTTATGAATGAAATGCTTGAAGCTATTCAAGCCGTTAATGTTGCTGCAGATCAAGAGGGTTGGGTAAAATTGACGGAGGAAGAAATCGTAAAATTAAATCCAGATGTTATTGTTACAACATATGGTTACTATGTTGATGAGCCAAGTAAACAAGTATTAGCTCGTAAGGGATGGGCTGAGGTGCCGGCAATCAAGAATAACCAAATTTTTGACGTCGAAAATGATACCGTTACTAGACCTGGCCCTCGTTTAATAGAAGGAGTCGAGACTCTTGCAAAATTCATTTATCCGGAAGTTTTTGATAAATAAGATTACTTGGTTTTATTTTATAAGTGGAGGGCTTGTACTTGCTGCAGCCCTCCTTGGGTTATTTATTAGTAGTGTACAAGTTCCTGTACCTACTATATTACATATTATTTTAGAGAAAACCCTTGGGCTTGGTTGGCTTGATAGTATTCCTCGAAATGAAGAGATGATTATTTGGAATATCCGTCTGCCAAGAGTTTTGCTAGCCTTCTGTGTTGGCGCTTCACTTTCGTTGGCGGGTGCGGCTTTCCAAGGACTTCTACGAAATCCTTTGGCTGATCCATATACAATTGGTGTGTCCTCGGGAGCTTCACTCGGAGCAGTAATGGTTTTGTTCTTCCAATTTTCAATTATCGGTTTAGGAAGCTTTACTCTTCCTGTTGTGGCTATACTAGGTGGATTTTTAGCATTATTTATTGTCTTCGGCCTTGTTCGTTTAAGTAGTCGTAGCTTGGCAATTGAAACAATTATTTTGGCTGGAATCATTGTTAGTGCATTTATTGGAGCTGTAGTTTCGCTGATTATTTCATTAAGTGACCGAGATTCCATGACTCAAATTATTTATTGGCTATATGGTAGTGTTGCCATGCGGGGATGGGATCACGTTGGCTTAATGATTCCGTTCATGTTGATTGGTTCAATTATTTTGTTTTATCATACTCGAGAATTAAATGCGCTAGCTCTCGGTGAGGAAACGGCTGATCATATAGGTGTTGATGTAAAACGTGGAAAAATGTACATACTAATTGGAGCCTCGTTATTAACAGGAGCAGCTGTTGCGGTATCTGGCTCGATAGGTTTTGTCGGATTGGTCATTCCGCATCTAATCCGTTTAGTAACAGGCCCAAACCATCGTCATGTATTGCCACTTTCATTACTTGTCGGTGGGGCTTTTCTGGTGTTAGCGGATTTACTTTCCAGAACTATCATTGCACCTAAAGAGTTGCCGATAGGTGTGATTACGGCATTGGTGGGTGCACCGGTTTTTGCTCTGTTATTGATACGAGAAAGAATTGGGCGGAGGGAGCATAAATGATAAAGGTTGAGAACTTAATTGGTGGCTACATGAATTGTCCCATTATAAACGGTCTGAATTTTGAGATTCAAAAGGGTGAATTTTTTGCTCTTCTTGGGCCAAACGGCAGTGGAAAATCCACGCTTTTTCGTCTTGTAACAGGTCAGCTGCCAGTTATGGAGGGTAAAATTAAACTTTGTGGGCAAGATATTTCTTCTTTTTCCAAACTAGAAAAAGCGAAAAAATTGGCAGTTCTCACCCAGGAAGTTCAGGTCTCGT
This sequence comes from Bacillus sp. DNRA2, assembly GCF_012843265.1. Taxonomy (GTDB): domain Bacteria; phylum Bacillota; class Bacilli; order Bacillales; family Cytobacillaceae; genus Bacillus_BU. The sequence goes on from NZ_JABAIT010000013.1 coordinate 15,266, forward strand.
TTGATTATACAATCGAAGAAATCGTAAGCTTAGGTCGATACCCACATCAAAAAGGAATCCTAAAACAGCTCTCGAAATCCGATTGGAATGTGATTGAAGAGGTCATGGAAATCACCAATATCAGCCATTATCGAAAAACACCGTTCCGCATGTTAAGTGGTGGGGAGAAACAAAGGGTCCTCCTGGCTAAAGCGTTGGCACAAGAACCTGAAATTTTACTATTAGATGAACCTACTAATCATCTTGATATAAAACATACGATGCAAATGTTGGATTTATTAAAAGAAAGACAACAGTCGCTGGAATTAACAGTTTTTGCAATTTTACATGACTTGAATCTTGCTTCACTTTATGCAGATCGAGTCGCTTTGTTGCACAATGGAAAGTTTTTGGAAGTCGGTGGTGTTGACACGTTAAGAAACGTGCAGCAATTAAAGGAAGTGTATGAGGTAGAGTTGTATTCACAATCACATCCAATCCTTCCAAAACCGCAAGTGTTAATGACACCAAATTTATCTAATAATGATGAATCAGTGCGATTTGAAGACTCCTATTGGCTTGAATATACCAATGACTTACTGCATGTTGAGTTCAATCAGTCACTACGGACAATATCTAATGGAACAGTAGGAGACGGAATTGGGTGGTTAAAACATTTTTGCTATTTTCCTGTTGGTGAACATATCGCTGGTTTACCACATGATTTGAAAATGAAAGAGCATTTTGCTAAGCATTCTATTCCTCATGAACAATCGTTTGGAATAGAAACTGATTATGTGCAAGAGAATTCGGTAATTTTTCACGATGAAATCGATGGAATACAGATGCTAGCGGTAGTGACAATTGGAGTGCAAGTTTTTGAAGATGATCATGGTGAAACGCTTTCTAGCGGAATATCCATTACGCATAATTCAGTTCATTTGATGCTATTCGTTGATGCTAATTTAACAGATGGTGCCCTTATTACTGCATTAATGGCAGCGACACAAGCGAAGGTGAAGGCTTTAAATGATTTAGCATATTGTGATGCCGAAGGTGCTTCATGTAATGATTCAATCCTGCTAGGATTTACACAAATGGGAGAAAAAGCAGTTAATATAGGAAATGGATCATTAATCGGAAAATCAATTAGTCAATTTACTTATCGTGTTGTGTATGAGGCAGTAAATAAGTATTTAAGTCGTAGCTTACAAGTAGCTAACCTATTGAATTCGGAAAATGTCTTTTGTTAAGCTTATATGGACAATGATGCGGTTAAGAAGAAATAGAGAAAGTGTCACCAATAACATCTATTGGTAACACTTTCTTTTTGTATTCGACAAAATTCGGGTGGTGCCTGTCACCTAATTTTAGTTTTATGGTCATAAATGGGAGAGGTAATGCGAATGTTATATGGTGAGGAAATTCAATTGTGATTTTCGTAAACGCCTATATATTGGCGTTATTTTTTTGGTGGAAAGTAGGAGCGTAGTCGTGGGAAGAATGGAAAGAAGGCAACAACGCAGATCATTTAAGCAGTTTTTAGGTCTCTTAAAATCAAAAATGGTTATTAAAAGAATTCTTTTAGCAGGCCTTGTGATAGCACTAAGCTGCATTTTAATTGTAAATATTTTTATTTGGACAAGCGATGTCACGAAGCTAGAGGAGCCAGCGCCGCAACCAACGATAATTTTCGACCAAAATGAGGCTGTTGCTAGTAAAATTGCCAGTTCGAATATTGAAGGTGTTCCAATAGAGCAAATTCCAAATCAAATGATTCATGCAGTGATCGCCACGGAAGATCAACAATTTTACAAGCATCATGGGCTCAATTATTTAGGTATAGCTCGAGCGATGACCCAAAATATTTTTAGCGGAGAGATAGTAGCTGGTGGAAGCACCATTACCCAGCAGCTCGCAAAAAATGCCTTTTTAACGAATGAAAGAACCTATACACGAAAGCTTAAAGAATTAATATTAACGAAAAAAATTGAACGGACTTATTCTAAAAATGAGATTATTGAACGTTATTTAAATCAAATTTATTTTGGTGAGGGAGCTTGGGGGATTCAGCGGGCTGCTCAAACATACTTTGGGAAAGATGCCAGCGAATTAACACTGAACGAATCTGCGATACTTGCAGGCTTAATAAAAGCGCCGTCGGTCTTATCTCCTTTTAAAAACATGGAGAAGGCCATTGAACGGAGGAATTTGGTTCTCTCCTTAATGGAAAAAGAAGGTTATATTACAGAAAATGAAATGGGCGAGGCCAAGCGGGAAACGATTGAATTAGTTGAAACTGAAAAGGATGATTACGAAGGGAAATATCCGTATTATATTGATCACATCATTGCAGAAGCAATTCAAAAGTACGGATTAACTGAAAAAGAGATCCTTTCTGGTGGACTTCGCATTTATACAGAAATGAATCCAAACATCCAAACTTCGCTGGAACAGGTTTATGCCAATGGGGGGATGTTTCCTTCGAGTTCACCTGATCAGTTAATTCAAAGTGGCGCGATTTTTATCAACCCATCCACCGGTGGTATTTCCGCACTAGTTGGCGGAAGAGGTGAGCATGTGTTCCGTGGCTTCAATCGAGCAACACATCTGAAAAGGCAACCAGGTTCCACGATGAAGCCGCTTGCTGTTTATACACCAGCATTAGAAGCGGGCTATGAGGTAACTGATACTTTGAAAGATCAGCCCATAAATATTAATGGCTATCAGCCGACAAACTTTGATAAAACTTACCGTGGTGATGTCAGCATGTACAAAGCCGTTATTGATTCTTTAAATGTTCCGCCGGTTTGGTTGTTGGATAAAATCGGTGTCAATAGTGGCACCAACGCTGTTGAGCGGTTTGGAATACCATTGACTGCAAGCGATCATTCACCAAGCTTGGCGCTAGGGGGAATGAATGAAGGAGTCTCACCATTAGTAATGGCTCAGGCGTATTCTACCTTTGCAAATAATGGAGAAAGAGTAGAGGCTCATGCAATTCAAAGGATCGAGGATGCCGAAGGGAATGTCCTAGCTAAATGGAAAGAGCGAGTGGTAAAGGTTACCGATTCAAAAATTACTCAGAAGATGACCTATATGCTTAAGGGGGTTGTCGATGAAGGGACCGGGACAAAGGCTCAAGTATCTGGTATGGACATTGCAGGGAAAACGGGTTCAACCCAACTTCCATTTGCGAATTCAAGTGGTACAAAGGACCATTGGTTTGTCGGCTATACGCCTGAAATTGTAGGTGCTGTCTGGCTTGGTTACGACCAAACTGATGATAGCCATTACCTAGTTGGGTCGAGTGGTGCTACGGCACCGAGGATTTTTAAAGAAGTTCTTTCCGGAGCCAATTCCGAATTTTCTAAGAAAAAATTTGAATTAGATACAGTTGGAAAGCAAATTAGTAACGAACTAAAGAAAATTGAAAAGCAGAAGAAGAACGAAAATAGCCAAAAACAAAAACAGGACATGAATCACAAGGAAAATAATGATGAAAAGAAAAAGGAAAAAGAAATGAAAAAGGCTGAAAAACAGCATGGTAAAGGGAATGGTAACGGTAACGGAAAGGAAAAGCGAGATAAACACAAAGAATGATGATGAAGTAAAATATCAAAGCAATCCTTCTGGTTAATTTGATTTTTTTCATATTTTTCAGTGAACGATCGCTCAGTATGTAGTAAAATAGGATTATTAGATAAAGATTAGTACTTCTTTATAGGGGGAAAAAGGTGAACACTCAATTAAAAAACGATTTTAAACTTTTTGCTTTAAATTCAAACAGAGAGCTAGCAGAAGAAATGGCACAGTTGCTGGGATGTAGGCTAGGTGAATGCTCTGTCACGCAATTCAGCGATGGAGAAATTCAGATTAATATTGATGAAAGTGTTCGCGGATGTGACGTATATGTCGTTCAATCAACCTCACAGCCAGTAAATACACATGTTATGGAGCTTTTGATATTATGTGATGCCTTGAAAAGGGCTTCAGCACGGGAAATCAATGTGGTCATTCCCTATTTTGGTTATTCTCGCCAAGATCGTCAGGCTGGTCCGCGTGAACCAATCACTGCTAAGCTAGTTGCAAACCTACTGGAAGCAGCTGGTGCAACACGAGTTATTACCATTGACCTTCATTCTCCACAGCTTCAAGGATTTTTTGATATTCCTGTTGATGAATTACGTGGTGCACCAATCCTCGCGCACTACTATGAAGAAAAAGGGTTAGACGATATTGTGGTCGTTGCACCGCATAAAGGTGGCGTAACAAGAGCACGGAAAATGGCGAGTGAACTACACACACCATTAGCATTAATTGATAAACGTGATTCTGAACCTGATTCACCTGAGGAAATCAACATTATTGGTCAGGTTGAAGGGAAAGTGGCTATTTTATTTGACGATTTAATTAACACTGCTGACACAATTACTACAGCTGCGCATGCATTAGTTGCTGGGGGAGCAAAAGAAGTTTATGCTTGTTGTACTCATGCTGTTTTCTTAGAGTCAGCAATTGGCAAAATCGAAGCATCACCAATCAAAGAATTAGTGATTACCAACACCATTAAATTATCAGACGATAAAAAGTTGGACAAAATGGTAACGTTATCAGTCGCTCCATTACTTGTTGAGGCTATCCGCCGTATCCACAATGAAAACCCAGTTAGTCCATTATTCGAGTTTAGTTATCATTTATAAAAAATAAAGCAGGATGTACTCTTCTACAGACAGAAGAATGCATCCTGTTTTTTTGGGGAAAATGTCGCGTTTAATACCCTTCATTATCTTATTATTTTGATATAATAACTTTTATGCGGTTATCGAATTAGTAAGTGAAGGGTAGAGGTGTGTTTTTTTGGATATAGATATCTCGATGTTAATCATACTGATAATATTTGGTTTTTTGGGTGCATTTATCGATTCAGTTGTTGGTGGAGGAGGTCTGATTACCTTACCAGCACTAATGTTTACCGGCTTAACGCCAGCCGCAGCAGTTGCCACGAACAAATTGGCTGGAACAATCGGGTCACTTACCAGCACAATTATGTTTTATCGTTCTGGAAAGCTTGATTTAAAGGCGGTATATAAATTATTCCCTCTAGCTTTCTTTGGTTCGATGCTTGGGGCTTGGACGGTCCATTTGTTGGATCCTCTGATATTAAAACCTTTAATGCTTATTATGCTAGCGGGGGTGGCCATTTACACCGTTTTTAAAAAGGACTGGGGCAGTATCTCCACTAAAAAACAATTATCGACACGAACCTTTATCGTATTTGTCTTGTTAATATCCATAATAGGTTTTTATGATGGGTTTATTGGACCAGGTACAGGGTCGTTTCTTATTTTCACTTTTTTAATGATTGGTCATGATTTTATCAAGGCAGCCGGCTCGGCAAAATTTTTGAATTTTGGCAGTAATATTGCAGCGTTAATCATGTTTTTATTATTAGGAAAGATAAATTTCGGATACGGTTTCGCTATGGGTATAGCTCAAATTGCTGGCTCGATATGTGGGTCAAAATTTGCTATCAGTCGTGGCAGCGGTTATGTACGAGCTCTTTTCATCTCGGTAACGTTTTTGTTATTGGCAAAAAATGCATATGACTACTTTCTTTGACCTTTAATTAAGTTAAAAGACTAATTTTGTTAGCCTGTGGAAAAATAATGAGAACTCTTCATTACTTTTAAAGGTCGGTGTAATAATGGAAAAACAAAATATTCTTTTTAATCTTGATGATACTTTAGCGTATTGCAATCGATATTTCAATAAGGTAGTTGATGACTTTGTCAGTCAAATGACCAAATGGTTTGATGGATTAACTAGGCAGGAAATCAGGCAGAAGCAGCTTGAATTTGATTTAGATGCTATTTCGGTGCACGGTTTACGTTCTGACCGATTCCCGGAATCTTTTGTGAAGACTTATCAATACTATTGTGACGTTAGAGGAATAGACAAGAAAAGATCTGAAATAGATTATTTACGAGAACTGGGTTTTCAGGTGTTTGCTATTCCGGTTGAGCCAGTGCCGTTTATGAATGAAACTTTGGACCAATTAAAGGATGCTGGTCACGAGTTATATTTGCACACCGGCGGTGATGAAGCCAATCAAATGCGTAAAATATCGCAGTTAGAACTAACAACCTACTTTGAAAACCGTATCTTCATTTCGGAAAATAAAGACACGACTGCATTATCTGATATTTTAAAGACAATTGATGCAAATCCGGATGTTACTTGGATGGTGGGAAATTCTTTGCGGACCGATATCATGCCTGCTCTTAAAATGGAAATTAATGCGATTTATATCCCCGCAGAAACTGAGTGGAAATATAATGAAGTTGAAGTTAATTTGGAACCAAAAGGAGCATATTTTCAGTTAGAATCTTTACGTGAAGTCCCAGATGCAATCCAGCACTATGTTTTTGTAGATAGTTATCAATAGCATCAAGCTCTGAAAGAGTCTGTTGGTGGCCATACAATCAAAACGATAAACACGATAGAACCTTTACATTAAGTCGTCATTCAAATGATGGCTTATTTTTATGGAGTTTAATGGAAACGATTCTAGGTTAACAAAAAAAATACGAGTAGACTGTTGAGTTCATGAATGTATTAGTGTACTATGTAGATAGTACACTAATACATTCATAAAGGGGAATCGTAAATGAGTCCTTTTCAGGGATTGTTAATGAAAGATTTTCGGATTTCAAAGGTCCTATTTTTGACCTGGCTTATGGCGATCATTCTAATGATGTTAATTGGCATCGCCATTTCATCTTATACAGAACAACCCGCTGGTACATATCCAGTCATTGTGTTAATAACGCTTGGCCATTTTGTGTTTGCTCCAGTGTTGATGTTCGCGCTCTTAAACATTGAAGCTAAAAATCAGCTGTGGTTGTACTCTCCACAAAATGGTGCTCAGTTGCTTTTGTCAAAGCTACTCGTTATTGTTTTTTATCAAATAATCACCCAAATCATCCTTACTATTTTTTCCGGGTTCAGTTTGTACTGGTTTGGAAAAACGGTTTATGACCAACTTAGTTTTGTTGATTTTTCCCGGACCATTGCCGTAATGAATATCGGCTTGTTAATAATGGGAATATATTTCACTTGCTGGTTAACCTTTTATTGGACAATTTTTCATGCGTTAAAACAAAAGATTAATGGTAAACCCTTGCGTTCGGTAATTGTCTTACTAATAATGGCGGGCTATAACATTATGGAGTCTTTAATCTTGCGGATTAAGGGTTTAAAAGATGTTATTTTTCAGTATAAATTGGATGTTTTTTCGGATGCAGTTCTCCGGTTTAAGGATGAAAATTGGACCGTGATTCTAGGTGTAACAGAGGTACCAGTAGTTCCACTTGTTCATTTCATCTTATTAACCATCGTATTATTTTTCATTTCGGCAAAAGTTCTTGAACGGAAAGTCGAGGTGTAAGATGTGGTCGAGTTTCAGTCATCTAAACCAATATACATGCAAATCGTTGATAAACTAATCATCGAGATACTACAGGAGCAGCGCAAGGTTGGAGACAAATTACCGTCAGTTCGAGAAATGGCAGTCACAATGGGGGTTAATCCCAATACAATCCAAAGAACTTATAGCGAGTTAGAAAGGATGAATATTGTGGAAACCAGAAGAGGGCAAGGAACATTTGTTAGAGAAAACATAGAAATGCTAACCCAAATAAGGGAATCAATACAAGATGAAATTATCAAATCCTTTGTTGATAAAATGGAAGAAATCGGAATAACAAAACAACAAATGTTGGTGCTGCTCCAAAAATACATTGGGGGTGAACACTAAATGGGAATCGTGCTTCAGAATATTTATAAACATTATGGAAAGACAGAAGCGTTACGAAATATTAATCTAATGTTTGAAAAAGGAAGAATTTATGGGTTGCTTGGTCCAAATGGAAGTGGAAAATCGACGACCTTGAAATTAATAACCGGTTTAGTTTTTCCAGATCAAGGCATAGTTTCTGTCAATGAGATACCTGTATCTAGAAAAACCTGTTTGAAAGTAGCGTATTTAACAGAACTTGATATGTTTTATGATGCGTTTACGGTGCGTGAAACGGTTGAGTTTGTCCGTAGTCAATTTCCTAATTTTAATATGGAAAAAGCACTGTTACTCCTAAATGAGTTAAAGCTTGATCCAACTAAAAAAGTACGTTCCTTGTCAAAGGGGAACCGTGGCAGGCTGAAGTTGGTTACGACACTTGCTCGAGATGCTGAGGTGATTTTGCTAGATGAACCGTTTTCTGGATTAGATCCGATGGTTAGGGATTCAATTGTAAAAAGTTTGCTGCAATATATTGATTTTGAGAACCAAGTCATTGTGATTGCAACACATGAGATTAATGAAATTGAGCCATTATTAGATGAAGTAATCGCCATTCATAATGGAATCATGATAGGTCATGAAAACGTTGAGGCTTTGCGAGAAAAACAAGGATTATCAGTGCTACAGTGGTTTAAGGGAATATTGATAAAAGCTGAGGAGGGACAATAATGGCAGCAGTTTTAACGTTAGATAATGTGAAAAAGACGATAAGTGGTAAGGAAATTATTAAAGGCTTGAGCTTTACGGTTAATGAGGGGGAGGTATTTGGTTTTCTTGGTCCAAACGGTGCTGGGAAAACTACGACAATCCGGATGATTGTTGGCTTAATGCGTTTAAGCGAAGGGGATATCTTCGTTAACGGTAAAAGTATAAAGAAGGATTTTGAAGGTGCTGTAAAACAAATTGGAGCCATTGTTGAGAACCCAGAAATGTATAAATTTTTAACTGGTTATCAAAATTTGCTTCAGTATGCGCGAATGCATAAGGGAATCTCGAAGAAAAAAATCAATGATGTCGTAAAGCTAGTTGGTCTTGAGGCGAGAATTCATGATAAAGTTAAAACTTATTCACTCGGAATGAGACAGCGACTTGGTCTTGCTCAATGCTTATTGCATGACCCAAAATTACTAATCTTGGATGAACCGACTAATGGCTTGGACCCAGCTGGTATTAAAGAGATACGTGATCACCTGAGGATGCTGGCCCGTGAAAAAGGTATGAGCGTCATCGTGTCAAGTCATCTTCTCTCAGAAATGGAATTAATGTGTGATCGGATTGCGATTATTCAAAGTGGAGAGTTAATTGATATTCAACAAGTCAATGACTTTGTCCAACAAGAAAACACAGACTATGAATTTGAAACTGGTCCGCTTAAATGTGCGTCTAGTTGGCTTGTGGATAACTGGAAAGCAAAAATCACCAATAGGGGCTTTGTTGTGCAAGCCAAAAGAGACGATATTCCAGCTATTTTAAGAGAATTGGTCAACAAGGATGTTGATGTGTATTCTGTTGAAGCGCTTTCGAAATCTTTGGAAGACCGTTTCTTGGAAATCACAAATAGACTGGGGGATGAAAAATGATGGGACAATTAATCATAAATGAATGGGCGAAATTATTCAGGAGAACAGGAACACTTGTAATGATTGGCCTAGTGGTTTTATTAGTGTTTGGTGTTGCAGGTGTTTTTAAATATGATGAAATTAAAAACCCTCCCCAAGAAAATCCGCAGTGGAAACAGGCGCTTGAGCAGCAAATCAAAGATGATACAGTTGCGCTTGAAGGAGTAGGTAAGAAAAATGCCAATATGAAAATGTATCTTGAACGTACCATTGCGATTAATCAATACAAGGTTGAACACAATATTGCACCTGATTCAAATAAGAATGTATGGCTATTTGTACGTGACGCAGAACAAATTCTTAGTTTTGTCGGGATTTTCGTAATAGTTGTTGCGGCGGGGATGGTTTCATCAGAATTTTCATGGGGCACGGTGAAGCTTCTGTTAATTCGCCCAATTAGTCGTATGAAAATTTTATTATCTAAGTATTTGACGGTAATATTATTCGGGCTGATGTTGTTGGCGTGTCTTTTTATTCTTTCGTGGATAGCAGGGGTAATTTTCTTTGGATTACCAGAAGGTACGACTTCACATCTAGCTTATGTCGGTGGGGAAGTTGTTGAGCGGAATATTGTTGTACAGCTCATCGTGGAATATTTGTTAAGTTCGATCGATTTGTTGATGTTAGCAACGATGGCGTTCATGATTTCTGCTGTATTTCGAAACAGTAATTTAGCGATTGGTCTTGCTCTGTTCTTAATGTTTATGGGCCAGACAGCAACAATGCTGCTTGCAGCAAAATTTGAATGGGCTAAGTACATTTTATTCGCCAACACAAATTTAACGGTATATTTTGATGGGGTACCACCTGTTGAATCGATGACACTGACCTTTTCAATTGTTATGCTTATCGTGTATTTCCTCGCGTTCCATATGCTCTCGTTTACTGTGTTCGCTAAGCGGGATGTCGCTTCTTAGTTTAAAATATGGATAATAGAAATCGGGTGCTCATTAGATGAAACTCGATTTTTTTTAGTAGATTGAAAATTATGTAACTTTAGAGTTTATTCTTAAAAAACGATTTATAATAAAATGAGTAGTAAAGGAGATGGTACATATGAAAAAAGTAAAAGTACTAAGAAATATTCAAGATTGTGGAATAGTGGCGATTATCCGTACTGAATCAAAGGAAGAAGCCGTTAAGATATTTGATGCATTGGTATCTGGGGGTATAACAAGCGTTGAGATATCGTATACGACTCCTGGTGCCAATGAAGCGATACAGGAACTTGCTGCTCGATATTGCCACTCCACTGAGGTGGTGGTTGGGGCTGGAACCATTTTAGATGCAGAAACAGCAAGAATCGCTATTTTAGCCGGGGCCCAGTTTATCGTCAGTCCTAGCTTTGATGCCCAGACTGCCAAACTGTGTAATTTATACCAAGTCCCATATTTACCAGGTTGCATGACGGTAACAGAAATGAAGACGGCGCTAGAATATGGCGTAGATATTATAAAATTATTTCCTGGCCATTCATTTGGACCGGAATTCGTAAGGGCAGTTAAGGCACCGCTTCCACAGGTTAATATTATGCCAACCGGTGGAGTGAGACTGAATAATATTGATGATTGGTTCAAAAGTGGTTCTGTTGCAGTTGGGATTGGTGACAGCTTAACTGCATCAGCAAAACACGGAAATTATGATCAAATTAGTCAAATAGCTAGTCAATATTTATTAAAAGTTCAAGATGCTAAAAGAGAAATGGTAAATGGGTAATGAATATGGGTGCCGTCCTTTCAATGAAGGATGGCACTTTTTAATTAATTGTGGTTTTTCTGATTGTATGAGATCGCAAATTGATAAAATAGGTATGTGATTGACAGCACAATTAAATAAATGGGTATGGAAAAAATCAACTTCCAGCCATTATATTGATAAACATGTAGTTTTACTAAACAGAATTCAAACATAGCCGCAAAAACAGACCAAGTAATGAAGTATAAAATTAGTTTTATTTTTTCGAAATGGAACCAATCAAAAACATAAACAAACAAATATCCAAATGCTGGATATCCAGCATATAAAAGTATATCAAATAGCTCTAATTTCTTTGAATCAGTTATATCGTAATAATTATGTGGGGCTGCTCCAATCGTGTGATCAATAATTTGTGGAAAAGAGATGCTCAATAGGACAATGAGAGGTGTTATCTCTTTTGGAAGTCTTTTTGGGAGAAAACGAAACAACAAAATATTAAATATAATAATCAATATAACAGTCCACTCATTTTCATCGAACTTTGTTGGAAAGTAAAGTAACATGATTTTTACCTCAACAGCAATTTTTTTCGATACCAAATCCATGCGAATAATGTAATCAATAACGTTATGATCCATTCCGTTAAAACGTCATAGAGGTAATAATTTCTGCTAACCATGATCCTTAGATGGATACATATACTTTCTGAGATGGTGAGAGTTAAGATATTGATGAATAATAACATTATCTTTAAAAAAAGTGATTGTAGCCGTACGTAAATATCGAAAAAGATGATAATAATCAAAGGATATAAAATGGTTCTATTTAGAAAGTGCATACTAAACTTGAAAGGATCTTTTGGAATTTCTAGAACCTGCAAATTGGTGGTAAGAATGGATGATGTTGAATGTGTAATGATCCAAACAGTCATCCAAATGAAAAATATTTCAAAGAGATGAAGCTTTTTTTTATAGCTACAAAAGATAATCATTAATAGCACTAATAGATAAGCATATATAGCTAAAACCACAAGTAATTCTCCTAATTAATTTAAGATTCCTTCTAAAGTCCCGTCTAAGATATTCTTTGATAAGTATGAGGCTAATATGCATCACAAATTGCATTTTTAAACAGTTTTATCCAAATTATGGTTGACAGAAAGAGATTACATTTGTAATATATATTCAAGATTACGAATGTAATATCGGAGGTATCAACTAAAATGTCGCAAATTCTGCCAAAAATTTCAGATGCAGAAATGGAAATCATGAAGCTACTTTGGGCTAATGCACCACAGACAGCTAATGAAGTTATCGAAAAACTTGAACCAATGATGGATTGGAAACCTAAAACTGTTCGTACACTTATCAATCGATTGGTACAGAAGGGAGCAATTTCTTATCATCAAGAGAAAGGCAGTATGTATGCTTATTATCCGTTGGTTACTCAGGACAGCTATCTGCAAATAGAAACAAAATCTTTGTTAACACGATTCTATGGTGCTGCATTAAAACCGTTACTTGTAAATTTTTTAAAGGAAGAAAAATTATCTAAAGAAGACATTAATGAACTGAAACGCATCCTTGATGAAAAGTCAGAAGAGATTCAGAGGAAGGAAAGCTAATGATAAAAGAGTTCCTCATGAATAACTACTTCCTCGATTTCTTTAATTGGATCATTGAAACGTCGATTTCAGCAAGTTTCCTTGTGGTTATGATAATTTTTGTAAAATCAGTATTAAAAAGTAAACTTACACCGAGATGGCATTATCTCCTTTGGATGATATTAATCGTTAGGATGATATTCCCTTGGTCTCCCATTAGTACAAATGGCATTTATTCATATTTTGTTAAAGGTATTAATGAGAAGGTCTCTATTCAAACTGAACAGGATATCATATCAAAAAACGCGGACAAACAAGTATTGACTAATTCAAATATAAGCCCGATAAGAGCAGAAACAGCAAGCGATATTCGTACATCAAAATCAAGTGTTAAGGATAAGGAAGAAACAAAAGAAAATAGTAACGCAACTGAAAGCGCACCCAGTACAGAAACAAAAAATGAAAGTGTGATTTCTTCTTATGTAATTGCTTATTTCATTTGGTTAACTGGTACTTTTATGTTTGGCGCCTTAACCTATTTAATTGTTCGAAACTTAAATCATTATATTCAAAAGCAACCTTCCGTTACTGAAACGCACATTGTCGGGATTTTTGAAGAATGTAAGAAAATTATGGGGGTAAAGAAAAGCATTCCAATATTATTATCTGGAAAAATAGCAAGTCCGACAATTCTTGGATTTTTTCGTCCGAAAATTTTGCTAGGAAATGAGTACATATATCAACTTAGTGAACAACAGTTACGACACATTTTCCTACACGAACTGGCCCATATTAAACGGAATGACGTAGGCCTAAATTGGGTAATGCATCTATTATTAATCCTCAATTGGTTCAACCCCATTCTATGGTGGGCGTATATTCGGATGAGAGAGGATCAGGAACTTGCCTGTGACGCTCTTGCGCTTACCGTGATGGATGAAAACGAAAGATTATCTTATGGACGTACAATTATTAGTCAACTAGAGAGATACGCCAATCATTATCCAGTCCCCAACTTGGCTAACTTTAGTAAAAATAAAAAAAGTATTAAGCGGAGGATTATTTTGATAAAAAATTTTGATAAAAAATCTTATCAGTGGTCTTTGTTAGGTGTGTTTGCAGTTGTCATTGTCTCGATTTTTTCGATTCTAAACACGAGTGCAGAAGTTAGAAATGAACAGCAGGAAGGGTTTGGAAAAGAGAGTACTGTTGTTCAAAAAGGAAAGGAAGAAGTCGGAAATACCACTATTTATACACCTCCACATCAGGAAGAGGATTTCAAGGATATGTCTAAAAACGAAGTAGCACTAAAGCTATTAAACTCAGTCGATTATTTTCATACCATTATTGGAAAGTATGAAACTCATGATGTTTATTATGATAATTCAACAAGTACGATTAGTTCCGAATTTCAAATTAGCAATAACGATGTGATAGGGGGATATGAAAAATATGTTAGTATTCCTGATAAAAGCACAACTGGATTAAGTGTTCAAACGAATGAAATGTATTATGATGATAAGGCAATTTGGATAGTAAATCCAGATAAACAAATTTATCAAAAAAATATTTATGATAGTAAAAGCAAAAAAGAGATTGTGAAACCTGAAGATGTTTTTACGATTAGCCCAAGTAAAATTTACGATTCACAAGACAAATTTAGAGAAAGACCTCCAGTAGGCATTTTTGCTTATGAAGAAACAGCTAAATATTTGAGATATGCAAACCAATGGAACATTGAAAACCAAAATGAAGAGTTGTTAGGGCATAACACGATTGTCCTATTTGGGAAAATTGATAAAAGCATGGAGAATATTATGCAACCACAAGCTGATACTTTTCGTTTTTGGGTTGATAAGGATACTGGATTGTTATTAAAACGTGAACTTTACAATTCTAGTGGAGAAATTATTAGCTATTTTCATCCAGAGGTTTTCAAAGTAAATGTACCAATTGACCCAAAAAACTTCGTACCATCTTTAGAAGGCTATCAGGAATGGAAAATCGGAGGGCCTCATTATAAAGATCCAAAAGAGAAGGAAATTAAAGTTATTGAGAATGCCGAGTCAAACAAGGAAGAAGTTGATCAAGTAGTCCAATCACTACGAACAAAATTCCCAGCATTATATCAATTCACAAATCCTGATTTTCAACTTTTCTCAGCCAGTATGGAAAAGTATATAGATGATTATCATGCGTATTTTGTCTATTATTATAATAAGGATGTTGAAATAAATACTACAGCCCGCGTGATTTATGTAAGATCGTATCAAAAAAATACAGTTGTAAGATCAACAGGAGATTTTGCAACAAATAGAGGAAAAAAACTCGATGCTTTCACGATTAATGGGATAAAGTGGAGTGTATTTGAAGTGAAAAATACTCCGGATTTTCACTTTGTTGGGCGTTCTGGGGATTATAAATATGAAATGGTCGTACAAGGAATATCATTACCGGAAATGAAAGACCTCCTAAAATCATTTGAAAAGAGTCCTAAGTAATTCAATAAATTGGTTAACAGTTAACAACTAAATCAATTTGCAAAATTAGACAATCTAAACTGTTAAAATATAGTATTGATTTAAGGCAGATTATCCTGGTTACTAGGATGATCTGCCATTTTTTTAAGTTAAAAGGGCAGGTCATCAAAAGGTATGGAAGCTTTGGCTAATTTATTAACCTCCTCGGTGATATCCTTTTCGTTATTCCAAATCACCTTTTCAATCAAAGTGGTCCGGTAGCCAGTGTCCTTTTTTATTTGTTGAATCCATTGATAAGCCAACTGTGGAATCTCTGTTTCCCTATAAACTTTAAAATCCCCTCCACAACTACAACGATTCCCATCTATATTTAAATTTAGCTGTAAGTTGATATTCATAATGAAAAAATTCCACTCCTTATCTTTTTGAATTATACACGAACAAACTTTCGCATGTCCATTATTGAATTCTTTATCTTTTTTTCTGATCTTAGAATGATGAATGGTGGCTTTTTCCACAAAATTCCTCTAAAAAATTTACACCTGCAATAATCGGGAGTAGTATTAAAGTGTAGATTATTAGAAATTTCTCAGCCTCTGATTATCTATCATGCTGGAGTGAGATTCATGGAGCAGCTGGTTTTCTGCTTTATTTATCGGATCAATGGAGGGCAAAAACAATGAGTGAAATTCGTGAAAGGCCTAAAATAAATAGCTTAAAAGGTAATGTGTTGAATGCTGAACAAATCATTTCAAAACTCATACCACAACAGGTATTTGAGGAGTTAAAAACTAGTCCAGGTGGTCTTTCAGTAGAGGAAGCTAGAAAAAGGCTTTTGCACTATGGAAAAAATACGATTAAGGAAAAGCCAGGAAAACCGCTTTATCAGCAGTTTTTAGCCAATTTTACAAGTTTAATGGCAATTTTGTTGTGGTTTAGCGGTGGAATTGCCTTCATTGCCAAAATGCCAGAATTAGGCGTTGCTGTTTGGTGTGTAAATTTGATTAATGGTGTTTTTAGCTTTATTCAAGAATATAGAGCAGGAAAGGCGACTGAGGCATTAAAAGGAATGCTTGCCTCATATGCTCGGGTCATTCGGGATGGGAAGGAAGCGCAAATTGTTACGGATGAACTTGTTCCTGGGGATGTAATCCTCCTAGAGGAAGGCGATAAAATTTCGGCAGATGCTCGATTAATAAAGTCTAGCGATTTACAAATCAATCAATCTGCGCTAACCGGTGAGTCTAATCCTGTCCGAAAATTTGCTGATGCCATATATCGGGATGATTTAACCGGTTTTGAAACTTCTAATCTAATTTTTACCGGAAGTACCGTTTCAAGTGGTTCTGGCCAAGCTGTAGTGATAAAAACAGGGATGGAAACAGAATTTGGAAAAATTGCAACGTTAACGCAAAATGTTGTCCATGAACTAAGCCCTTTGCAAAAGGAACTTAACCGATTGACAAAGCAAATCTCAATCATTGCTCTTGGATTTGGCGTAGCCTTCTTTTTGTTAGCAATTTTTCTTGTGAAAAATCCAATTGCTGAATCATTTATTTTTGCCCTTGGAATGATTGTTGCGTTTATTCCAGAGGGTCTTTCGCCAACTGTTACATTGGCGTTAGCACAAGGTGTGCAGCGGATGGTGAAGAAAAATGCACTTGTAAAAAATCTTTCTGCTGTTGAAACACTAGGATGTACCTCAGTTATCTGTACAGATAAAACAGGAACTTTAACCCAGAATGAGATGACGGTTAATCATATTTGGCTTCCTGACAAAGAATTGGAGGTAACTGGAACTGGTTATGCACCTAAGGGAAGTATTCTTTTTCAAGGTGAAGTAATCTCGGCTGAGTCAAGCACTGCATTAAGAATGATTTTAACAGCTGCAAGTCTTTGTAGTAATGCCAGGGTTATACCACCAAACGAAGAGCATCGCACCTATACCGTGCTTGGCGATCCTACTGAAGCTTGCTTAGGTGTTGTTGCAGAAAAAGCAGGAATACGAGCAGATGAGATAGCAAAACTATTTCCACGCATTCGTGAATTACACTTTGATTCGAGAAGAAAAAGAATGACAACAATTCATCAATTACCAGAGCCTGTTAATGGAAAAAATCGGGTTGCCTATACAAAGGGAGCACCTAAAGAATTAATTGAATTGTGTAGCTCAGTGTTCATCGATGGTAAAATCTCTCCGATTACAGATGAAATGAAGCAAACGGCACTTGCAGCAAATGATGAGTATGCTCGGCAAGGTTTGCGAGTATTAGCAGTTGCCGTACGGTATCTCGGTGGAGATGAACAAGCTGTTCCAGCTAGTTTAAGTGCCTATACACCTGAGTTAATCGAGGAAGACATGATGTTTGTTGGTTTTGTTGTGATGGCTGACCCGCCACGAGCGGAAGTAGCCGAGGCAGTTGCGAAAGCTCATAAAGCTGGAATTAGAATTGTCATGATTACTGGAGATTATGGCTTAACTGCAGAGAGCATTGCTAAACGGATTGGTATTGTTGTAGGTGAGCATCCGCGAGTAATTTCTGGAATCGAATTAGAAAACATGACAGATGAAGAGCTAAAGAGTGCATTAAAGGGTGAAGTAATTTTTGCTCGTGTTGCACCAGAACAAAAATACCGAGTAGTTGAAAATTTACAAAAAATGGGGGAAATCGTCGCGGTGACTGGTGATGGAGTGAACGATGCTCCTGCTTTGAAAAGAGCGGATATAGGCGTTGCCATGGGGATTTCAGGAACAGATGTGGCAAAAGAAGCAGCCGATATGATTTTAACCGATGATAATTTTGCCTCAATAGTCCACGCGGTTGAACAAGGGCGTGCTGTATACAATAATATCCGTAAATTTTTACTCTATATTTTAAACAGTAATATGCCAGAGGCTGTTCCATCAGCATTCTTTCTTGTCTCCAAAGGAGCAATCCCTTTGCCATTAACAATTATGCAAATTTTATTTGTGGATTTGGGAACTGATTTAATTCCGGCACTTGGCTTGGGATCTGAAGAACCAGAAAAAAATATTATGAACAAACCTCCACGGAATTTAAATGAACCACTATTGAATAAACGCATTATCTTGAAGGCATTTTGCTGGTATGGGGTTTTAGCTTCGGTGGTTTCAATGTTTGCTTATTTCTTTGTAAACTACATCAATGGCTATTCAATGGGAAATTTAGCAAAAGAAGGCAGTGATATTTATATTATTGCAACAACTATGACATTGGCAGGAATTGTTTTTAGTCAAATTGGAGCAGTTATGAATTGTCGGACAGAAAATGAATCTGTTTTTAAAAAAGGTTTATGGAAAAATCGGACGATCAACCTAGGCATTATTACAGAAATCATATTTCTCATGATCATTATGTATGTGCCAATTTTACAATCTGCGTTTGGAACGAAACCAATTCAGATGAAAGACTGGTTATTCCTTATTTGCGTTCCACCAATAATTTTGGCAATTGAGGAATTTCGTAAAGCAATTTCCAGAAAACGGGCTCGAACGATGTAATTCTAAAAAAGGGGAAAGAGTGAAAAATATGAAGTCCATAATTGTTGGATGTAGTCATATGGGTGCTGGATTGGCAATGAATTTACAAACAAAAGGGCATGAAGTCACCATCATTGACCGCGACAAGGATGCTTTCAAAAAATTACCCCAAGTGTTTCATGGTCAAACGGTTGTTGGTTTTGCCATAGATAAACGAATTTTGGAATCTGTACAAATTCATTTGGCTGATGCTGTTATAACCTGTACAGATAATGATGAGACGAATGCTTTGCTTGCAAGAATTGCAAAGAATCAATATCACGTTCCACGAGTAATCGCTAGAATTTACGATCCACGTAAGGCTGTTATTTATCAAAGCTTTGGCATTCAAACAATTTCCCCCATTACATGGGGAATCCAAAGGAGCACTGAATTGCTGAGCTATAACCAATTAGACAGCATTTGGATTGCTGATAACGGTAATGTCGAAATGATACGCGTAGATGCTCCAACATTATTGATTGGTCATCCAGTCCGAGATATATCAAGCTTAGGAGAAATAAAAGTGGTGACGATTACCAGACAAAATAAATCGTTCATACCTATTTCTGGAACGCTTATTGAAGCCCACGATGTTTTATATTTAGTTGTTGCCACTTCTGCATTACATAAGCTAAAAGCGATGTTGGGATGAGGGGAGGTTAGGCAGATGAATGTGATTATAGTCGGAGGAGGTCAAGCGGGTTCGCATATCGGACACCTATTGTTACATCATAACATCAATGTTAAATTTATCGAATCTCAAGAACTCCGATGTGAAAAATTAACAAGCGAGTTTTCGACTGCAGCAGTGATATTAGGAAGTGGTACCAATCCTGACACCCTTGAAGCAGCAGGTGTTGAGGAAGCAGATGTCATATTGGCTGTAACCGGCAGTGATGAGGTTAATCTTGTGGCATCGACTATTGCCAAGTTTGAGTTTGCGATTCCACGTGTCGTGGCCCGGGTGAACAATCCTAATAATTCGTGGCTTTATAATGCAGAAATGGGAGTAGATGTTTCGATAAACCAATCAGATTTACTTGCACAAATGGTGGTTAGCGAAATGGATATGGACCATATCTCAACCTTGCTGAAATTAAATCGCGGTAACCTATCGATTGCCAAGGTCAATGTGAATGCAAATTCAAAAGCTATTGCTCATTCAATTAAGGAGTTAAACATTCCTGCAAAATGTGTCTTGATTGCCATATTGCGAGATGAGGAACGCGTAATAATCCCAAGAGGAGACACTGTCATTGAAGCAAATGATTATATTTTGTTGCTAAGTGACGAAAGTACGAAAGAAGAATTGAATGCGATTTTTGTTGATGAATGAGGTATGTTGATAAAGTAAGCTTTTTACTCTGGAATTTGCGTTTTTATTTTCAATTTACAATAGATTCACTATAATGAAATTAGTGGGATGTCGCTGACTTTTGGGGGAAAAATTAAATGAATACAGGTGGGTGAGAGAAATGGGTATTCTTTTTGTTGAAAAGCAAAAAGTATGGGTTAATATTGATCATCCAACCAAGAGATTTTCCTTACATAAAGTGTGTATCTTTACAGAAAAAATGACCGAAACCCCCTTTAAAGGTGTAGGAACATTGAAGCGGGATGGAGGGTGGTTGCAGATGAAGAATCTACAAGCAGCTGAACAGCTTTACGCTGACAAGTATTCGAATTATCAGTTCATTAATCACTGTATTCCAGCTCATGGGAAAAAGGTTGTTTAACTGGGAGTGAAAAACATGTTTATAGAAAGTGTTTGTCCGAAATGTGGTGAGATTACCAACATGGAGCATCATGGAGAAAGTGTTATAGTTGTTAACTGTAAGCACAAACACGTTTATGATCACGTTGTAATCCCTTATTCTAGAACAGCAGAATTGAAAAATGATAAGTTACATCTGCTGGAGGAAATGATTGTCGAGAAGAAATTTCAACGAATGAGCGATAGATCGACGATTTGTCTATTAATCTTTGAAAACGGTTATGAAGTGGAAGGGCGATCCACTGTTAAAAATAGTGAAAATTTCCATCTGGTGATTGGAAAAGATAAGGCCTATGAACATGCTTTAAAAAGAGCGCTAGAAGCATTCGGTGCTTATTTAGTATAAATCAAGACAATTAGACAGACCTATTCTTCAGAAGAATAGGTCTATTTCGTGTTTTTTGTTTCAGAAAATATAGAAAAATTAGAAAAATCTTATTTATTTTTAACTAATAATGTTATAAGATTTTCTTATATATCGAAATAAGGGGGATTTTTGTGACCTGGCTTTTTGTATTTTTACTATTTAGTTCTTTTTTGCTAGGACTATTTAATGCACCGATGTGGATGATCTTTGTTGTCTTCGTCTTATTTATTGGCGGAGTGATGTACTTGAGCTTATATCCAGTATTATATGAAAAAAAGGTTGATAAAATATTAAAGTTTTTACAAAAATCAAAGAATGCACATAATCAATTCCTTTATTATCTATATCATGGGAATTTGGATAAAGCTGCAAAAGCTGTAAAAGAAATTAAAAATGAACAGCTTCAATATTATGCTAAATTAGCATTATTGGATCAACAAAAAAAGCTGATGGAAGGCAAAACCTATCTTTCTAAGCTGAAAAACGGTGAGTATAAGGCCTATTATAGTGCGGCAATTGCTCTTGAAGAAGGGAATTTTCAAGAATATCAAGAGAATCTATCATCAGTAAAAGATCAACTGAATCGTTCATTTTTATTAATCGAAGAGAAAGTTCGTGCTGGCGAAACGCAGCAAGCTATGAATACACTAGATAGTCTTATTAGGAAATTAAGAGGCTTGAAATTATTGTCAGCAGTTCAGTACAAAAGGGAAATTGAACAACGGAGAGTAGGATGAAGGAGTGGTTATTCTGGTGTTTTATCAGAGTAACCGCTCCTGATTTTTATTTCAAAATTACTAGCCCTTATGAATCACACCAGCTAGTTCCAAAAGAGTTAGAACGATTTCAAATACGATGAGAAGGACGATAATCCATTCAACGAAAAGGCCACGAATGGAATGACTGATATTGGAAAAGCCATCCATGATGTTATAAAGAATTTCAGTTTTGCTCTTTAAAATATTATAACGATCGTTTAACTCAAAGAAATCAAACATACTGTCATAAAATTCACCAGCTGTGCTACTTGTCCAAGTTATGTCAGGTTTATCGAGAATCATGATATAGGAAAGTGTGTTGTATTCGTGGCGAACAATTTTGGCAGTTGTTCGCGCGAGCTCTTTGTTACCAATTCGAAGTTTGCCTTTTTCAAGACGGTCAACCATATTTTCTAATTTATCAAGAATGGTTCCGAGCTGTTCTTCCGTTTTCTCTAGTGCAACAGATTTAGCCAAGACCGTGGAGATTAATTCAGGTTGGAAATTTTCATATTCAGGGACGACCACAAATTCATCGTTTAGCACTAATTCTTCATCTTCTCGCACATGAAGGCAATAATCATCAGTGTACCGGTCAAAATCTCCGAGGTTGATGTCTTTTTCAAAGTGATGGAGAAACGATAAAAATTGTTTGATTTCATCAAGACTGGAGTAATTTATGAAGACAACGCTACCAAAGGAAAAAACTTGTACTTGCTGCGATGGCTCAACTTTTTGATGAAGGATGGATTCCAGTAAGTCGTTTTTGAGGATGAGAGGTTCCTCCCAGGTGAATTTCTTGGGAATACCACAATGGATTGCGATACTGTTTAAATCAATTTCGTTAGTTAGTGCGAATGCTTTAAAGGCTATTGGCTTCATCGTTTATATCACTCTTTTCAGCATTTGATATATATCCAATATATTCTATTATACCGAAAAACATGAATTTTCTTCATATGGTTGGTAGGATGTCACGAAGAGTTCAAATTGATATTGATTTTAAAGTCTAAAGGGTTTTTCGTTTGGGTAAAGAATTGTTATATGTATCCGAATTCTAATATAGAGGTGTGGTTTATGTTGAAAAAGGACATTGCAAGGCTGTTGCAAATACAATATCCCATCATTCAGGCACCAATGGCAGGAGGCGTGACAACCTCGATATTAGTTGCTGCGGTTTCAAATAATGGGGGTCTCGGCATGATTGGAGCAGGTTACTTAAACGCTGAGCAAACACGTGAATTAATTAGAGAAGTAAAACAACTTACTTCTAATCATTTTGGAATTAACTTGTTTGTTCCTAACGAATTCATTCTATCAAACACAAACATCGAAACTGCTAACCTTCTGTTGAGACCTTTCCGTGAGCATTTAAATATTCATAATGAAGAAGGACTAAAACTCCCAGACTATCAATCAATTAATCAATCCTTTATTGAGCAAATTCAAGTTGTAATTGAAGAACAAGTTCCGATATGTTCATTTACGTTTGGACTTCCTACGCCTGAAATGGTAATTGATATGAAACAGCATGATATTGTCGTTATCGGTACGGCCACTACGGTTTCTGAAGCAATGGAAGTTGAAAAGATCGGTATGGATATTGTGGTGGCACAAGGGTCTGAAGCGGGAGGACATCGGGGAAATTTCCTTAACAATTTTCAGGACAGTCAAATTGGCTTAATGTCGTTAATCCCACAAGTTGTTGACAACGTTAAGATTCCAGTAATTGCAGCAGGAGGAATTATGGATAAACGGGGATTAAAGGCTTCACTTTGTTTGGGGGCAAAAGCTGTTCAAATGGGTACTGCGTTTTTAACGTGTCAGGAGAGCGGAGCACATAAGGTACATAAAGATGCGATTCAATGCGCAAGTGAGGATCAAATTGTTCTCACACGTGCTTTTTCTGGTAAATGGGCTAGAGGGATAAACAACACTTTTATTTCGGAAATGCAGACTCATGAGTGCGAAATCCTTGATTACCCAATTCAAAATACACTGACTCAAGCCATTCGAAAGGCGTCTGCAGCCCAAAATCAACAGGAATTTATGTCGTTATGGTCAGGCCAAAGTCCGAGGTTGGCGAAAAATCAAACTGTAAAAGACTTAATTACTAGTATGGTTGACGGAGATTAATTTGAGAGAGAATGTTTAGTGCCTATTTTTAAGATTTTGTATGAAAAGAGGGCACTTAGCAGGTCGATAAGTTACCTATTTTCCAGATTTTCAGAAAAAGGGGGCACTTAACAGGTCGATAAGTTACCTATTTTCCAGATTTCCAGAAAAAGAGGGCACTTAAAGCGATAGATCCACCAAAAGTGCCCTCGTTCAATATGAATTTATCAACCCAAACTCAGTCAACCGGTTCCATTGCTCGAAGTGATTCAGCGACTTTAACCATCATTGAGCATTCGATCCGTTTTTTAAAGATATCACAGCTAAATTGATAGGTTCCATTTAGTGAACCAGTGGCATGTAAATTGTTAGCAGGGCATCCTCCGCTGCAATAAAGCTTTGCCCAACAATCTTCGCAATCAGGTTTTGAGTAACAATTACTTTGCTTAAATTGAGCTTGAAGTTTGACGTTGGTAACCCCATCCCAAATATTACCCATACTGTATGCTTGATCGCCGACAAATTGATGACAAGGGAAGAGCTCGCCCCAAGGTGTTACAGCTAAATACTCGGTACCAGAGCCGCATCCAGTTAGTCTTTTTTGCACACAAGGTCCTTCAGAAAGATCGAGCATGTAGTGGTAAAACGTAAATCCATTGCCGTTCTCGCTGCGCTTTAGCATTTCATGTGCGAGAACTTCATATTGCTCATAAATCTGCGGAAGGTCCTTTTCTGTTAAGGCATAAGGCTCACGTGGGTCACAAATAACCGGTTCCATCGAAAGTTTATCAAAGCCAAGCTCGGCAATGTGGAATATATCATTGGTAAAATCAACATTGTTATGCGTATATGTTCCACGAACGTAATATTCTTTTTCCCCACGTTTTTCAACAAATTCTTGGAATTTTGGAACAATATGATCATAGCTTCCTTTACCGGTAACGGTTTTTCGAAGATGATCATGAACTTCCTTACGTCCATCGAGGCTCAACACGACGTTGTACATTTCCTTATTTAGGAATTCTGTGACTTCATCGTTTAGCAACATGCCGTTTGTCGTAAAAGTAAAGCGGAATTTTTTCTTGTATTCCTGTTCCTTGCTTCTAGCGTACTCCACGATTTGTTTGACTACGTTCCAAGCCATTAGCGGCTCGCCACCAAAAAAGTCGATGTCGAGATTGCGATGATGTCCGGAGTTTTCCAGTAAGTAATCAATGGCTCTTTTCCCAACCTCAAAGCTCATCACGGCACGGTCGCCGTTATATTTGCCCTGACTTGCGAAACAGTATTCGCAGGATAGATTACAGGTGTGGGCAACATTAAAGCAGAGGGCTTTTAGATAAGTTGGACGTTTCGTAAGGTCAATTGATAGGTCTTTAAATTCATCATCGCTAAATAGCTGACCGCTTCCTTTGAGCTCAGCAACTGCAGCAATTGTTTCGTGAATCTCCTGATTTGTGATGGATGGGTTTCCTTTATATTTTTCTAGCATTTTAGTTACGATATCAAGTGCTGAATTCTTTTCAAAAAGGGCAATAATGTCATAGGCGAGGTCATCGACGACATGGACCGACCCACTATAAGTGTCGAGCACAATATTATATCCATTTAATTGGTATTGATGAATCATGGTGTAAAGTCAAGCTCCTTCTTAACAAAAAATTGCCGCCCAGCTGAAGTCAGTGGGCGGTATGTTGAGTGGTCTAGCTGTGTAAAGAATTCTCGCACTTTTGGTTTGCAACTCCACAAGAGGTTTTGCATGCTGACTGGCAAGAGGTTTGGCATGCGCCACAGCCACCATGTTTTACAGTGTCTGTTAGTTTACGTGTACTAAGTGTTACGATTCTTTTCATTATGTATTGCTCCTTTAATAAATATAGTTATAGATTGCAAGTTTTATCAGCATCTATAATGTTATGTCAGGATAATTCTAGCAATGCCCTGTTGTGACGTCAATTCGACAGTGGAAAGGATGTTTTGTTTTTCAAATGTTTATTAAAAAGGTTCATAAAACTTTCAAATATACACTTGTAAATTTGCTGGTAGAGGTTTTTGATGAAATGAATCACCTTATCGACGGTAATAATATTATGTAAACTAATCGTTTAGAAACATTTAACATTTAAGCTAATTAAGGACAACTCTTTTTGTTTATAATTTTACTATGATTATCTTATTAAGTTAAAAAACGAAATTGAAATGGAAAATCAATATTTATGTAAGGGGATGAAATGATGAATAATATTTTAAACACCGTATATTTGTTTATCCTTGGAGTTGTTGCGATATACACGAAGGAACTGGTTACGTTTATTATGCTGGGGATTGTTTTAATCGCACTAAACAATATTAACCAAACTTTAAAAGAGTTATTGGCTGTCCAAAAGCAAAATCAAAAGCAGAATAGCTAAAACAAGGGGATGATGATGGCTGCACAAGTCATCCCCGTCATTTCCAAATGAAAGTTTATCTATTACGAGTTACTAATCCTAAAAACTAACAAAACAAAAGAATGTGCAAATTAATACTCTTGTCAGTTTCTCAAGCATAAGCACAACACCTCAATGTTTTGATTTTGATATCTTTATCATATGAGATGAATGTTAAGCCAGCTTGAGGCTATTGTTAATTTGACATTAAAACGTGCTCAGAATGGATACTCACAGTTTCATATGTAAACAAATTATATGTTTCGTTACGTTTCAATTCTTCTGCATATTTAATGATTTCATCTTTACGTACTTGAAACATTCTTCTACCGTGCATTTTTCCTTCAAACCAGCCCTTTTTGGCACCGCTTAAGATTTTTAAATAATGACTTTGCTCATCTTGAATAATGCCTAAAGTATTATGAACTATTTTACTTGCTGTAGGTATGGTGATATAACCATGGTCTAAATGATAGGTTCTGCTCATCTTACACCTCCAAAATATGTCTTTTTCTATTTTTTATGAAATTAGTTTGGAATTTATTCTAGCGATGTTGAAGTCTTCTTCGAAAAGGAAAAGAATTAAATGTAAAAAATAGGAAATTCTAAAGGGGAGTTATTTCTACAATTCATTCTTAGGAGGCAGGTATGGTAACGATGACAAGCGAGAAAGAGAAAATGTTAAAGGGTGAACTATATAATGCCGCTGACCCTGAGTTATTCCAAGAAAGAATCAATGCCCGTAAGCTGACCAGATTGTATAATCAAACACAAGAAACAGAGAACCAATTAAGAACAGAATTGCTCAATGAGCTCTTTGGCACAATCGGGAAAACGATTAACATTGAGACACCATTTCGCTGTGATTATGGTTATAACATTTATGTTGGCGAGAATTTTTACGCAAATTATGATTGCGTTTTATTAGATGTGTGTGAAATTCGATTCGGCGATAACTGCATGCTTGCCCCTGGTGTACATATATATACTGCTACACATCCACTGAATCCAATTGAACGTGTATCTGGAGCCGAATATGGCAAACCCATATCGATTGGTGACAACGTTTGGATCGGAGGTAGAGCAGTAATAAACCCTGGATTAACGATTGGGAACAATGTGGTGATTGCTTCTGGCGCTGTCGTAACGAAGGATATTCCAGATAACGTCGTCGTTGGTGGGAATCCTGCTAAAATCATTAAGCAATTAGATGGATAAAGGGTATGATAATCCAAATGAAGCTGAGGAAGTCTTAATCACAAGTAGACGATTTTGGGAGCGATGAATATTCCGGACCTCACATAAGCAGTGTGGTCCGGTTTCTGTATATTGATCTTTGGGAAGAGGGTCACTTTCTTTTTTTTATCGAAAGAATAATTGTACCCAGTAAAATAAAAATAGTAGGGTAACGACAGTGCTTAGTGGAATGACGATTATTGAAACACTCAAGTAATCCCTCCAAGAAATTTTGACGTGATGCTGTTTTAAAATATACATCCAGATTAGTGAGGCCAGTGTACCAATCGGCAATAATAAAGATCCGATATCGCTCCCAATGATATTGGCGAGATAGATGGTCTGAAGCGTAATGGTATCTAGACCCATATCTGTTAAAGTCATTGTTCCTATCATTAACGCAGGATGATTATTAAAGAAGTTTGATAGAAAGGATACTAAGCCACCCATAACAAAGCTTGCGTACAAAAGGCCCTGGCTTACGATCGGTTCAAAGTAATTCACCAAAAGGGCAGTTAGTCCAATATTGTGCAGGCCGTAGATGATGACGTACATTGAAAAAGCGAACACCAGTATATGCCAAGGGATTTTCTTGATGATATCTGTTGGATTTATATGGAGTTTGTACCAACGCCATAGTAATAGAATAATGGATCCGCTAACGGCAACGATTGAAATGGGGATGGACAAGAACGAAGCTAAAAAAAGCAAACCGCGCATGAGTAAAACAAATAACAAAACAGTAAACATAAACTGTGACCGTTTCTTTCTTACCTCTAAAGGAACGATTCCGTCCTTCAAGGGGTGGAAATGTGACGAAAAAATATTTTCTTCAATATCATAAACGATATCCGGTAATCTTTTGGGCAACTTTCTTTTTACAACGAAAAACATCAGCACGGACATAAAAATTAACCCAAGTGTGGCTGGAACAAACATCATTTCTGTATAGCGGTAAAGTGACATATCGATAATGTTTAATGAGATTAAGTTAACAATATTGCTGACACCAATTGGAGCACTAGATGCTGTTGCTATTAATGCACCGCTTAATAAATATGGGATTTGCTGATGGAGTTTTAGCCGAAGATTTTTTAATAATAAAATCAGAATAGGAGTAGTGATTAATATGCTACCATCATTGTTAAACAAAAGGGTCATTAAAAAGCAAAGTATTTGGATGTACCAATATAGGCGGTAACCAGAGCCTTTGGCTAGACGCGCTAGATTGGCTGCTGACCAGTGAAAGAAGCCAAAACTTTCGAGGATCACAGCCATGACAATTGTTGCAATGATTGTAATGGATGCACCACCAATTTTTTCGACGATATACAAAATGTCTGTGTTTGTCACGATTCCAGATAAATAGATAATCGATGCTCCGATTGCTGCTGGAAAGGCTTCATTTAACCCTTTTGGTCTCCAAAAAATAACAGACATAGTTGCTAGGAATACAAAAATTGTGATTCCTATCTGAAAGGTCATTTTCCTCCTCCTTTCCTTGTTATTCGGCATGGAGTTACATGCCCTACATGTCCGTTTGCTTATATTTATATTCGTCCACAAAGAAAAGGAAATAGATAATTGACCAGATTTGTCTAAATGTATGTTTGTCTACTAGGGTTAAATGCCGTTATATGATAATGGAATAAAAGGAGAGTAAACTAAGTCAATTCTGTTATCTAGTTAAAAAAATGATAGTTAGCCTAATGAAAATGAACCAAAATCCATTCTAGGTAAATGCAAAATCAAAATGCATTTACCTGGAGTCCAAAAATCTTTTCTAGGTAAATGATAGTCCGTAGGATGATCTATGTAGATTATCTTTTTTCACTTGAATCCAGTTATAGAGCTGCTTCTTAAATAGAACAATTAGGATTTAATTAACGAAGTTCATTTTTTCGTCACTTTTCAAGATGAATTCTTGTTAAGGATTGGAAATTTGGTTTTCAGACAATCCTTTGTTTATGCTATATTAGACATATAAACTTGGAATCATGAAGGTTCCTGATTTAAAAATCTAGCAAATGTAAACGAAACCCATGAAGGGGATAAGTCTAAACCACTTACCTTTTTTTGGGTTATTTTATTTTTGGGGAGGCTTGTTACGATGCATATGGCTGATGCATTACTATCGCCAGCGGTTGGCGGAACAATGCTAGCTGTCACTACAGGAGTTGCGGCTTATTCGATTAAGAAAGTCCAGAAAGATTTAGATGAAACAAAAATACCATTAATGGGTGTGATGGGGGCCTTTGTATTTGCAGCACAAATGATTAATTTTTCGATTCCTGCTACAGGTTCTAGTGGTCATATAGGCGGTGGAATGCTTCTAGCCATTCTATTAGGTCCGTATGCAGGTTTTTTAACAATGGCCTCAATATTACTTATCCAGGCATTATTTTTCGGTGATGGTGGCCTGCTGGCCTACGGGGCGAATGTATTTAATCTCGGCTTTTTTACTTGTTTTATTACATACCCACTTATATATAAAGTGCTGACAAAGAAAGGGCTAAGTGCCAATCGCATCCTTGTGAGCACAATCATTTCGGCAGTAGTCGGACTACAGTTTGGTTCTTTTAGCGTTGTATTGCAAACGTTATTCTCAGGAAAAACAGAACTTCCGTTTACGACCTTCTTATTCGTGATGCAGCCAATTCACTTGGTCATTGGAATAGTTGAAGGTTTAGTTACCGCTGCTGTGGTTACGTTTGTCTGGAAGGCACGTCCAGAAATTATTGAGAATGTTCGTTCTGAGCAGGCGCTTGGACTGATTTCTATGAAAAAAGTATTAATAACACTTGTTTTTACAACTTTCCTTGTTGGAGGAGGAGTTTCCTTGTTTGCATCAGCAAATCCAGACGGTTTGGAATGGTCGATCGAAAAAACAACGGGAACGGCAGAGCTGGAAACTACAGGGGCGATATATGATTCATTAACGAAATTGCAGAAAAAAATGGCGGTACTTCCGGATTATGGGTTTAAGGATAGCGTGACTTCGAACGGTGAAGATGCAACATCTGAGAAAAACGATGACTTGTTTAGTAACGCAGGAACAAGCCTATCAGGTGTTGTAGGTGGTGTCTTAACACTTGGATTGGCAGTCCTAACAGGATTCACCATACAATTTCTTAAAAAACGAAAAAAAACAACGAGTCAATAGGAAATGCAGCAAAAGAGACTATCA
This sequence comes from Bacillus sp. DNRA2, assembly GCF_012843265.1. Classification (GTDB taxonomy): domain Bacteria; phylum Bacillota; class Bacilli; order Bacillales; family Cytobacillaceae; genus Bacillus_BU. Next base: position 45,916 of record NZ_JABAIT010000013.1, read on the forward strand.
GTAGGAATTGATGCCGATGGAAAATATCAAATCTTCATTATATAATTTACGACTTTTGGATGACTTAGCGCACCTGGACTCATTCATTCACAAACTTCACCCGCTAATCAAGCTACTTACTACGATTGTATTTTTAGTTACAGTTGTGTCGTTTCAAAAGACGGAAATCATTAGATTAATCCCGTTTTTCTTTTATCCCATTCTGATTTTTACGCTCGCTGAGATACCTTTACTTCCAATCCTGAAACGAGTGCTACTAGTTGCTCCCTTTATCATCGGTATTGGGATATTTAACCCGATGTTTGATCAGCATTCAGTTTTTATTTTGGGCATTGAAATAGCACAAGGTTGGCTTACTTTTATTTCGCTTTGTGTGAAAGGTCTGTTAACAGTAACAGCAAGCCTATTGCTGATCGCAACAACCGGAATGGAGCGTATAGCTGCTGCGTTAAGGACACTGAAAGTTCCAAAGCTTTTTGTCATGCAGCTCCTCTTAACCTATCGATATATTTCAGTGTTAATCGAAGAGGTTGGGAGAATGCTGAGAGCTTACTCCTTGCGGGCACCTGGTCAAAAGGGGATTGAGCGAAATGCTTGGGGACCGTTCGCTGGACAACTCATATTAAGAACATTTGAGCGCGCTCAACGAGTTTATCAGGCTATGAATTTGCGGGGGTTTACCGGAGAGTACTATACTGGTACATCAGCAAAGTTTGGCATGAAAGATTTAGTCTATTTTGCGGGTTGGAGCTTGTTGTTTATTTTATCTAGATTATATAATCTACCATTATTATTAGGACAAATGTTTACAGGGGGGTGATGAGGATGAGTCATCATAAGCTTGAGGTTAGAGACGTTCGGTTTCGCTATCCAGATGGTCACGAAGCCTTAAATAATCTGTCGTTTACAATTTACCATGGAGAATCAGTTGGTATCATTGGTGCAAACGGCGCTGGAAAATCGACATTATTGATGTTATTAATGGGGGTTTTTTTTCCAGAAAACGGACAGGTATTAGTGGGGGATGTACAGATTACCAAAAAAACACTTCCGCTCATCCGTAGACGCTTGGGAATGGTGTTTCAGGATCCTGATGATCAGCTATTTATGACTTCTGTTTACGATGATGTAGCGTTTGGCCCGCGAAATTTTCAGTTAAAGGAGTCAGAGGTGGAAAGTAGGGTTAATAAAGCGTTGGAAATGGTGGGAATTCCGCATTTGAAAGATCGTGCACCGTTTAAATTATCAGGTGGTGAGAAGAGAGCAGCAGCGATTGCTTCGGTAGTTTCGATGGAACCAGACATTCTGATAATGGATGAGCCGTCTTCAGCGCTTGATCCAAAATCGCGCCGCCGCTTAATTAACTTATTAAACGAATTTAATCACACTAAAATCATAACGAGTCATGATTTGGATATGGTGTTGGACACCTGTGATCGAGTGATTGTGATAAAGGATGGAAAAGTTGCTGCAGAAGGTAATACGATGGAGATTCTTGCTAATGCTGACTTACTTGACGAATGCGGACTTGAAATTCCTCTTTCTCTGCAAAATTGCCCCACTTGTGGTTCGACAAAGCCGTGAGTCTAGGAAAAATCAAAACAATTCTCCACTCGCTAAATTATCGGACAACCGGGATGAGCTTTTTTGGTATAATGTACCTGTGAGCTTATAGAGTGGAGGATTATCATGAGAATTGCAGTGATAGATGGACAAGGTGGAGGGATTGGCAAGGCAATCGTTGCGAAGTTTCGCCAGCAGTTTGAAGATTCGATTGAGATTGTTGCCCTTGGAACGAACTCAGTGGCAACTTCGCTTATGTTAAAAGCTGGAGCGAATGAAGGAGCAACAGGGGAAAATGCAATCATGTATAATGCTCCGAAAGTCGATATTATTCTTGGAACAATAGGCATTATTAGTGCCAATGCTTTTCTAGGCGAATTGACTCCGAAAATGGCTACTGCAATTGCTGATAGTCCAGCGGAAAAAGTATTAATTCCTTTGAATCGGTGTCAAGTGTATATCGCCGGTGTTGAAAACAAGCCGCTGCCACATTATATTGATGATGCGATTGATATTGTGATAGCTCATAGAGGTGATCGAAATGTGTGAAGCGAATGTGTATGTGATTGATAAGGATGGGAATGAGAAGCTTTTGTTGGAATCCGTTGATAAAGTGGTTCCAACCGAAGACGGTCTGCTCATTGAAAATATATTTAGTCAAAGAAAACATATTAAAGCGACAATCAAAGAGATGGCACTTGTTGAACATCGGATTGTACTTGAGGAAAAGTAATAACTAATCAGCGGTAGACATTAATATACATTATAAGTAAAAATATAGCAAAAGGCGCATTCTCGTCAGAGATGCGCCTGATTTTATCCTTCTTTTTCTAAGTTATTGATTTTTCCAACAAGGCTATATGTTGATCGAAATAAGACAGGGATGAAAATAGCCCAGATGATAAAATTGATCATGGCTTGATCGTTGTAGACAGCACTAATTCCAATGATACCTAGGGAGAAAAAATAAAAAGTTATCATGCCCCAATAGGCAAACCTAAAATATTTGGATAAAAAGGTCATTTCTTTTTTATAGGGTTTCCCAAATAAAAAATGAATAAGTTTTTTCATAGTTTCCTCCGTTTGAGCATATGTCTTAATATTTAGAATAATACAATAATTTATCCAAAAACGCTATCATTATTTACTACAACAAATCTATAAAAAAACTAACCCTATGGAGGATTAGCGTCTTCAATAATTTATTATTTCTGATACAAAATTGTTTGCGCAATCCCGATGAAATATTCTGATTCACGGATAATATGATTCAGTACGGTTTTCGCGGTTGGGTTAGTTCTAATTGGTACACTGTCTTTTATCAACATCCGGCAAAATTCTGTAAAGCTTTCACTTTGTTGCAGACAATAATTTACTAATTGCATTATATCTTGATAAAGCGAGGGGCTTACCTGTCCGCCTGAACGATTCACTGTTTCGATATATCGCACTACGCGCTGATGGGTTTCTGCGAAATCAAGCTCCCATTTTTGTAACGCTTCCACATACTCTCGTTCCAAGCCTTTTACTAACTCCCGAATCACAACTGTATGTTCTTCTTCTTGATGTTTCCAAAACTCAGCCTCATCTAGTACCCGTAGTGGCAATTGATTACCATAATAAAATTGCATTGTCCACCTCCGAAAACATTGTCCATCTCATATTTATTCCAGAAGTTTACAATACAGAACTAGGTTATTTTTTGAATATCAAATAACAAGCAGGTATTGAAAAAATAGATAGATAATGATAAATAGAATCGATAATCTGAATTTATATTAATATAATTAGTCTTTATAATATAAGAGATGGTTATTTTGGATATTTTAGGAAAAAGAAGAATACTATCACAAAGTAAAGCTAAACTGGCTCTGAGGGAGAATCCGATGTCATTTCAATACAAACCTGATATTACTTATGATGCTGGTCCAACTGGTTGTGGGGAATTGATTATGAATTTATTTTTAACCATGAAGAAAATGGATAAAGGTCAAATGATTGAGGTCGTTTCTTACGATCCCGGTGCTCGTGAGGATCTACCTGCTTGGTGCCGGATGCAGAACAATCCCTTATTAGCTCGTGTAGATAATGGAAAAATCAGTCATTATTTTATTGAAAAAGGTTGATTTATTACCTTTTACATAATAATTTGCCCGTTCATCCGGGACACACATGAATTTTAGGAGGAAAAGAAGAATGGCTGGAAAATTTTTAGTAAGCTTAACAAATGCGAAAAATGATGCTGATAAGGCAACTGTTGGTTTTGTCGTAGCTAATGCAGCGGTAGCTTCTGGTCAAGAAACAGTAGTATTTCTAAACGTTGAGGGTGCTTACTTAGCTGAAAATGGCTATACGGATGATATTCATGAAGAGGGTTTTGCACCGATAAAGCAATTAATGGAGCAATTTGTTGAAGCTGGCGGAACGATTTGGGTGTGCAGCCCATGCTTTAAAAAGCGTGGTTTAAACGAAGAAAATTTAGTTGGTGGTGCAACTATCGTTGGCGGAGCAAAGGTTGTTGAATTCCTCAGCCAAGGTGCTGCATCGATTACTTATTAATTAGTGGTGATTTGAATGTATAATCCACAGGCAGTTTGTGATGGTGGAGATTTAGATTGTGGTTCTGGATTATTATTAATTATTAAAAAGGCGATGGACCCGTTATTGGGCGGAGAGATTTTAGAGGTGCGCAGCCGTGAACGTACGGTTTCAGAAGACCTACCAGCATGGTGCCGAATGGTCGATCACCAGTTTCTTGGTTCAGAGCCAGGCGAAAATACAACTCGATATTTTATTAAAAAGGGTAGAGAGCAAACTGAGCTAAAGGCAGAGCTCGAGGCAGCCAAAGGCTATCAATGGAGTGTTCGTGTACAAGGGGAATCTGATTTATCGGCGAAGGTACACTCGCGAAACCACACTTTTGTTGTTGGACAACCAGCAGATTTTAGCCCAAAGGTAATTGCTCCGAGCGCTATCGATTATTTGCTAGGTTCCCTTGCAGGATGCTTGACTGTAGGCTATAAGGCCCAGGCATCCAAACGAAATATTGAAATTGACCATTTAGAGGTATCTTTAAAAGCTGGCCTTGAAAATGTGTTGTTTCATTTGGAGCTTGAGGATGAGGGAAGTCCAAAGCTTAAGGAAATTAAAGGGACTTTTTACGTTTCCTCACCTGGTGATGAAGCAGAGCTAGAAAAGCTTTGGTCAAGTACTCTTCTTCGTTCGCCAATCTATCAAACCCTAAAGCAGGCTGTAAATATCGATGTGCAATTTGCAATTGTATATTAATAGGGGGAGCTTAAGCTATGACATTACCAAAATTTCCAACTGCAGTAATGGGGAGCTGGCCTAGGTCAAAAGAAGTCCTTCGTGCTTTGCGTGATAAGCGGGCTGGTCGGATTAGTGAAACAGAATTTCTTGCGATTACAGAAAAAGCTTCTTTGCAAGTTTTAAAGTGGCAAGAAGAAGCTGGGATTGATTTTGTCTCGGATGGCGAGCAACGTCGTGATAACTATATTTCCTTTGTTGCGGATCATCTTGAGAATGTGAAAATGTTAAGTGTTTCTGAGTTGCTTGAGTATGTCGAGGATAAAGCAAGCTTTGAGGAAATTCTTGGTACGCTAGATGTACCGGCATTTTCAATGTCTAATCCAGCAGCAACAGGAAAAATAAGTCGTAAGAAACCGCTTGCTCTGAATGATTTCTTATTCTTGAAAAAACATACCAATAAAGCAGTCAAGGTGGCTATTCCTGGTCCTTATTTATTAACTCGATCCATGTGGATTGAAGGGCTCTCGACTGAAGTTTATCCAACAAAGGAGGACCTGGCTATCGATATCATTAAGATTCTACGCGAGGAATTAGAGGATCTAATTGCTGCTGGTGTGGAATTTGTACAATTCGATGAGCCTGTTCTTACTGAAGTGGTCTTTACCAAGAAAAATGCAAACCGCACGTTTATGTGTGGTGCACTCACAGCAAAAGCAGACGCTGAGGAAGAGATTGCCTTTGCGCTGAGCTTGATGAATCAGGTGACAGAAGGAATGCTGGGAAGAGGAACTCGGATTGCCGTTCACGTATGTCGCGGTAACTGGAGCACTCAGGATGAGATTCTCCTAAGGGGCCCCTACTATCCACTGATTCCTTATTTTAAGAATGTAAATGTTGATCAGCTGACATTAGAATATGCTACGCCTCGTGCAGGGGAACTAGATGCGATTTCAGACATTTGTGGAAAAGAACTTGGTTTTGGGGTCGTCAACCCTCGGACTGAGACAGTCGAATCGGTGGACCAAATTGTTGCTCGGGTTCAGGAACTTCGTCAATATCTTCCGGATGAGAAGATTTTCTTGAATCCAGATTGCGGTTTTGGTACATTTGCGCAACGACCTATGAACAGCGACCAAATTGCCTTTGAGAAATTAAAAGTGATGGCTGAAGCAGCAAAGAAGCTACGTGAATTAGAATAGTTTTGTAAAAATGGATGGATTTTTCCCTTTGGAGAAAGCCATCTATTTTTTTGAGTTCTTCTTATATATGTATTTTTCTAATATAATGATGACGAAAGATAGATTATTTACTACATCAATAAGAGGAGTTGCAAATGGATAAAGTATTTATTTTTGATATGGACGGTGTCATCATAAATAGTGAACCTATGCATGAAGAAATCGAATTGGCAGTCGCTTCTGAACTAGGGATAAAATTTGATCGAGAAAATTGGGAGAAGTATGTAGGGATGCGTTCCCGCGATATGTGGGAGTCTGTAAAAATTGAGCGACAGCTTTCCTTTGATGTGGATAATATTCTTACATTGGCTGATAAAAGGAAAGTCCAATATATAAACACCAAACAGATTGAACCAATTAATGGGATTAAGGAATTATTAGAAACATTGACGGAATTAGATTATCGAATAGGGCTTGCCTCTTCATCACCTAAGCCTTTTATTGAAGCAGTACTGAATAAGTTTCAAATTTCGAAGTTTTACGATGTTGTCGTGAGCGGTGATGATATAAAAGAAGGAAAGCCAGCTCCAGATATTTATATTGAGGCTGCACGAAGACTTGCTGTGAGTCCCGATGTCTGTTTTGTGTTAGAGGATTCGGAAAACGGTATTAAAGCGGGCAATGCTGCCGGAATGAAGACAATTGGTTTTAAAAATCCGGCATCTGGGACGCTTGATCTTTCCGAGGCTGCTTATCAAGTGAGAACAATCGAAGAGGTATTAGAATTGATTTAGGGTCACGCTAATATTAAAGAAGCTTTACTCCCTCAAGTATCTAACGTCTATCAGTCTCAAGTCTTATAGTAAAATCAACCTTTGGATAGTTTAGATATTCCGATATTTATAAGACAATGAGGCTAGTAGAGATGAAGCGGAAAGATTGAATGCCGGCTTGATAAGCATTCACTAGGGGGAGAAAGGCATGTGGGTGTATATTGTATTAACTGACACAGGAACATGGTTTACGAAATTGATAAAATGTTTCACAAGAAGTCCTTTGAATCATGCATCTATTTCTTTTTCTAAAAACCTTAAGGAAACCTTTAGCTTTGGCAGGAAACGCGCTAATAATCCATTCATTGGCGGCTTTGTTAAGGAGGATTTAAATAGCAAGCTCTTTCAAAATGCAACATGCGCTATTTATCGCTGTCATGTTTCAGCAGTAGCTTTTGAGAAAATGCAAAATGCTATCAGACAAATGGAAGATCAAAAACAAAACTTTAAGTATAACTTTTTAGGTTTATTCGGGGTGATTTTTAATAAAGAAATCAAACGAGAAAAAGCTTTCTTTTGTTCACAATTTGTTGCAACTATCCTTCAAAATGGAGGTGTTAAGGTTAATAGTAAACCAGCCAATCTCATTAGGCCTTGTGATTTAGCAGAATCTGAAGTAACACATCAGGTTTATGCTGGGCAATTGCATACGTATCTGTTGAAACAGGAAATGATACAACCTCAACCACAATTACAAGACTATCAAATCAATTATCGGAACCAATCTTCTGGTTTCCATATGAAATCACGGGACCAAATTAAATCTGCAAGTTAAGAAGCATACCTAAACGTAAGCTTTTATCAAGCAGGTGTATTTTAACTGTCTAGGATGTTTATTAAAAAATATTTCGTAAGTGCCAAATATTCGCGACTATAGGATTTTGGAATCGCAATTAAAGGCGTTTTTGCCGGGAGACCTGAAACCTGCAAATGGTAGTCTTTGGCAATTTGAATTGAGCGATAGATGTGAAAATCGTTCGTGACAATTAGGCCGATTTTTGCGTGAATAGGGAGTAGTTTTTTTGAAAAATTAAGGTTTTCATAGGTATCTGTTGAGCGGTCTTCTAAAATAATTCTTGATTCGTAGATTCCCTGTTTCATTAATTCTCTTTTAATGCATTCAGCTTCTGAGATTTCCTCGTCTGGACCTTGGCCACCAGAGGCAATCGCTATCGTAGTCTTATTTTTCTTTAAGTAATTGGAGGCTGTATTAATCCTTTCCTGCAATGTAAGGGAAGGAGAGGTACCATGAACACGTGCTCCGAGAATGATTATATAATCTGCATTTTTATCGGGCTTTGCAAAACTGTAACGAAGCATATTTACTTGAAGATATCCAATATATAGTAGTATCAAACTAATTATTATAATTAACATGAATTTGTACCTGCTTTTTTTCAATAGTGTCACTCCACCTGTTTCAGTAAAAATATAAACTAGTATTAGTTTATCATATGTGGTTGAGTAGAAGTCCTTATACTTTGACGCAGGTGCAGCTGTATCGCAACGTCTGGATCTTGCACTTGAATAAACGAAATTTTTGGGTGAGGTAGGTCATATGAAGGGGTGGTGCAGAATTGCTAATAAGGTATGGCAGGCTTGAAAAACCATCTCGTGCAAATTGATTGGGGAGTTTGCGTAAAAAGATAAATTTTCGATGTATACGGAAAAGCGATTACTTACTCAAATAGGCAATCGCTTTTATTCTAGTTCTTTAAGTGTTGGTATTTAAAAATTAATGTATCTAACTCTTGGCTAATGGCAATCGTTTTATCGTTTGTTAACCCAAGTTTCATGCCGGTATCAATCATATAGCTTTTTAAAGATTCAATTTTATATTCAAGCTCAATCTTAGAAGCTGTTAATAAGCCTTCCATAAATATACCTCATTTCAACATATGTATATTCTTTACTTTATTTTACATTATATTAAACTAGCATTTTACAAATATTTTTGACAATAATTTGAACTTTAATAACGTATCTGTAGTGTAAACTTCCTGAAAAATAGGAATGGGAAGGTTTTTTACCCTCCCAAAAGATCTTCATTTTACATTTCTAAGAGCTTTTGATTGTGGATGCAGAGAAATTTCTAATCATTTTTTGTAAATTGCGATGGGATTCCCTTAATTTTATAGTTTCTTCAATAATTTTTTGAAATCCTTCCAAATCTCGGTCCGATGCACTTAATAAGGAACTAGGGATACCTTCAACGATTTGTTTAAGAGATAACTCTGTAGCCACGCATATTACCACCTTTCCATCAATCGTAGACCAATATTTCATCTACTTTAATATTTTGGGAAAGGGGTAGGTTTTTCCTGCCGCTTGTGTTAAAAACTTCTCAACATTTATCTTCATATAATTATATGAAAAGAGTAATTGTATGTTATTTTTGCAAAAAACGACAATGATGGTTGTTGTATTTTGAACTAAATGGGGAATTTCTTACAAATGGAGATTAGTGAGATGATGTAAATAACGAGGAAATTAATTACAAAAAAAGAAAGGATTCATTCGTTTTAATGAACCCTTGTAATTTGATCTTCAGTTACTAATTCGACTTGTCTTAACAAATCATCTTTCATGATTTCATATTGCCCGTTACGGTAATCATAAATAATTCTGTAGATCTTTCCTGAAAAAATCACTTTATCATTAATTGACATGCTTCCACCTCCTTTGACTAAATTATACAAAATAAGTGTTAATTCAATTTTTAATCGATGTAAAGCTTTCGTAAATTCAAACAAATGGCATAATCTTTTATAAAAAAACATTTATTTACTTGACTTCAGATATAAATCCTAAGATTATATAGGTTATGGAAAGGGTGATGCTAATGGAAATATCCGAAAATAAAGGTTTTCCGCAAAATCCAGAACAGTCTGGTGGTAGTATTTTTGCCAATAAAATTGTTCTGGCAATTATGTCCTCTAATTTCTTGCTGCAGCTAGGAATATGGGTAAGAAATTTTGCCATTCTTCTTTATGTAACTGACATAACAAACAACAATCCGTTGTATGTTTCCCTCATCTCGGTTGCCGAGTTCGCACCTATTTTTATTTTTTCATTTATTGGAGGGACTTTTGCTGATCGGTGGAAGCCAAAATTAACAATGGTGTGGTGTGATTTACTTTCAGGAATTTCAGTGTTTGCAGTACTTCTTACATTGATTTACGGTTCATGGCATGTGATATTTTTTGCAACATTCATGTCTGCAGTGTTATCACAATTTTCCATGCCTTCTGCAATGCGATTATTTAAACAACATGTTCCAGGAGAGCAGCTGCAGTCGGTTATGGCGATGTTTCAATCCTTAATGGCCATCTTTATGGTGGTTGGACCGATGATTGGCACATTTGTTTATCAGAAGTTCGGCATTAATGTATCAATTGCGGTAATGGGAGTCATGTTCTTCCTATCTGCATTAGTATTAACAAGGCTTCCGAAGGATATTGAAAAAGAGGGCAAAGCCGATAACAACTTTAAGAAGGAATTAGTCGATGGACTTCGGTATGTGTTGTCTAGTACAGTCTTAAAAGTAATGGGCGGAATGTTTGCCGTATCAGGATTAGCTGTCGGATTGATCCAACCTCTTGGGATTTTTGTGGCGATAGAAAACTTAGGGATGACAAAAGAATTCCTACAGTGGTTGTTGGTTGCCAATGGGGTTGGAATGCTCGTAGGCGGCGGTTTTATCATGGCCATTTCACGGAAAATCTCACCACAAATGCTATTGTCTATCGGGATCCTTGCCAATATGATTGGTACAATCGGCATTGGCTGGTCGACAAGTTCAACACTTACAATCATTTTACAGGTGTTTAATGGATTGTTCTTCCCATGTATTCACATCGGAATTAATACATTGATTCTTAAAAATTCGGCTGAGGATTTCGTTGGTCGTGTAAATGGTGTACTTAATCCATTGTTCATGGGAATGATGGTCGTCGGAATGTCACTTTCAGGAGTGGTGAAGGTGCCGTTAACGTTATTTGGAGTTTATTTACTTTCAGGCTTGTTATTTTTAATTGGAGCAATCCTTCTGATTCCTCTTTTTAAAAAGAAGGTAGAAGATACGGTTGGAAATCAAGTACTTGAGACAAGTGAATAATAATGTGATTAATGAAGAAAACGCTGGGTTATCATAACCTAGCGTTTTTCTTCGTCTTCCACAATATATTTTAAAATCGAAAGTTTATTGTTCCAAAACTGCTCATAAAATGTTAACCATTGTTTAATTTCAGTTAATGGTTCTGGTTGAAGATGAAAGATTTTTTCACGACCTGATTTTCGACCACTGACCAGATTTGCTTCAGTTAAGATTTGTAAATGTTTAGCAATTGCCGTGCGGCTAATCGAAAAGTGTGACGTGATTTCTGAAATCGGTAATTCCTTTTCTGCCAATAGCCTTAACACTTCACGTCTTGTTGGATCAGCAATTGCCTGAAAGACATCATGCTTTTTGGCAGGAGAAGACATATTAATTCTCCATTTGCTGACGCAGTTTTTGTACGATTCCCATCCAGCCCTTGCTCATATTTTCGCGAACTGTTCCAGCTTTTTCGCCAGCTTTGCCAATAATTTCATCCGCTTGTTTCCAGCCACCATGAACGACCGTGAATTCAGTTTGTTCTCCTAACTCCTTTAATATGAAGGTCAAAATCCAACCATCAGTATCCCAAGTAAAAGATAATCTGTGCGGAGGAGATAATTCCGTTACTTTACAAGGTGATGGTCCAAACGGTGACTGGATGTGAAATTCATATCCGACTTCTGGTTTGAAATCATTAGGCATGAACCATGCACTGATGCCTTCTGCTGATGAAACTTTTTCCCATACCTTTTCAATTGGTGCATTAATGATTACTGACTGTTGAATATCTTGTAGTGTATTTTCCATATATGCTCCTACTTTCGATAATGAAATGTAAAACTGTTTGGTTTCGTATTTCAGTATATAAAACCATTTGGTTTCATGTCAAGTTTCGAATTTTGATATCATATAATTATTAATGTTTAAAAAATGTTGTTGGGTGTGTTGTCGATGTTTTTTCTTTTATTCACTTTTACACTTATTCTCGGAGTAACAGGAGGATATTTATTTTCAGCAGGCAATGAATTATTTGGGACGATTTTTATTGTTGCTAGTGCTGTTAGTTTGATTTTTACCATCGCATATTATGCTTCTAAGCGGAAATATAACTCGTGGAAGTGGGATTGTCTCGATTGCGCTGTACCTGATTGCGATTGTGATGGATTGGATTGTAGTTCGGATTGTAAACCAGATTGTGATTGTGGAGGACCAAATTGTGATTAATGAAGTTATTAGGGATATCTTCACCTTACAATTTGTACCATGCCATCGTAAAAAAGAACGGTCTTTAATAATAAGAGGGAAACAATTCCCGCTATGTTATCGCTGCATGGCGATATTACTAGGGTATCTATTTTTGCCGTTTTTGCTCTTCATCGATTTTTCCTTTCCGCTTTGGTTAGCGATCGTGCTCAACTTTCCGATGGTTATTGATGGGACACTACAAAGGATAGGAGTACATACGAGTACTAATTTCTTGAGATTATGGACTGGATTAATATGTGGACTAGGTCAATCTATGATCGTAGCATATGTTAGTCGTTTTTTATTCGATATTTTAATGCAGTAAAGCGATGGGGGACAGTCCCCCATCGCTTTACTGCATTAAAATGTATTGGATGGTGTTGGGGTTAATCGGTGTTATGGTATGGATTTGATAACCGATGCTTAGTAATTGTGCAAGAGTTTCGGCACAATTTGTGTGCGGAGGTTCAATGGGAGCATGCTTGCTTTGATACATGTGTAGGAATTGGTTGGTTGGTGTGCATTGAACAATTACTACATGTTTTCCCATCCACGCTTGCCCGATTATTGGGTTTGCTGGGGTTCTTTTGCTTGGATACCACCACATAGGCATATAATCCACCTTCAGTTTGTTGATAGTATACTTTATTCATATTTTCTTGAGTTGCGCTCTGTTCGTAGTACTTTGCTTAATTACATACTTTCTAGAAACTTAGCATCTAATGATAATGAGGTGTTTTTTTCTATGAAACGTAATCATCTTAGATTCATGGTCTTACTGCTTATCGTAGTTTGTTTTTATCTAGTTGTTTTTCGGACAAGAACGGTAACTTATCAAGGTGAAAACGCAAATTGGCAAGTTCGGGTTCAAGCTAAACTCACCGGTCTAAATGGTACCCATACTATCAGGATCAAATATAAGGGGAAAAAATCGATTCGTGTTGGGGAATATCACATCAAGCCATTTTTCGAGGGTGAACAGGAACCCAAACTTATAAATGGTGAAATTGTTTATCAATGTACCGATGATTGCGGATATTACTCAAAAAATGAAACATTAATATTTTTCATCGTTTGGGTTGAAGGTGCAAATCAAACAGAAAAAATAAATTTGATTGATATGAACAAGAAAGAATGAAGCTTGCTAGTATCCGCCTATGAAATCTCATTCCTTCAAAAAAATTTATTATTAAAAAAGGTTTCGCTAATTTTTACCAGAAATACATAGTAATAGAGTTTTGAAGAGGTGATATCAAAATGCCAGTGATAACAATTAAATTAGCAAAGGGAAGAAGCGAGGCGCAAAAGCAGAAATTTGTAGAGGCAATTACCAAAGAAGCAGCGAACATTTTAAACGTGCAAGCGGAATGGGTGACAGTACTTTTTGACGAATATGAGCGTGAAAATTGGGCTTCAAACGGCAAACTGCATTCATTAAAATTCGGAGAAGGATTCGGTCAAACCGGAACAACACTATCCGAAGCTGAAGAGGAGATAAAATGAAAATCGTGATTGCTGGAGGTACTGGCTTTATTGGAGAAATATTAACCCGATATTTACTTGATAAAGGCCATCATATCGTGATTTTGACAAGAAACCCCAAACAAGCAAAGGGAAACATTTCATATGTGAAATGGCTAACTGCTGACTCAAATCCCCAATTGGAGCTTGAAGGGGCGGACGTGTTTATTAACTTAGCAGGAGTTTCAATTAACGCAGGGCGTTGGACAAAGCAACATCAACAACAGATTTATGAAAGTAGGATGAAGTCAACCGATGAACTTCTAAGTATTATTGCCACGTTGCACGTTAAACCTTCCGTGTTCATTAATGCTAGTGCCATTGGAATTTATCCTGCTTCAGATAAAGTAGAATATACAGAAACTAATCATGAAGTTGCCAATGATTTTCTTGGAAAAACAGTTAAAGATTGGGAAGAAAAAGCTGGTAGAGTGGCGGCCGATGGGATTCGTTGCGTTTTTATGCGATTTGGTGTAGTCCTTGGTAGAGAAGGCGGAGCACTCCCGTTAATGGTTCTTCCCTATAAACTTTTTGTTGGAGGGCGAGTTGGTACAGGGAAACAATGGGTTTCGTGGGTCCATGTATTGGATGTTGTAAGGGCAATAATCTTTGTTATCGAATCTCAGCGAGTAAGGGGACCAGTAAATATTACAGCACCTTCTCCAGTTACGATGGATGAATTTGGTAGGACAATTGGGGAGGTTATACATCGTCCGCACTGGTTACCCGTTCCAGACTTTGCTATGAAGTTTGTCTTAGGCCAAAAAAGTGCCCTTGTGTTAGAAGGACAGAAAGTTATTCCTGAAATACTAGAAAATTCGGGGTTTGTATTTACTTTTCCTACGCTTAAATCAGCATTAGAAGATTTGCTCAAATAACGAATAGGATTTAAAAACCTAACAAACGTGAGGTGAAACATAAATGGAATGTCCTTTTTGTAGTGAGAAAATTAATACAGTTGCTGAAAATGATCTTGCTTATGCTATTTATGACAAATATCCAGTCAGTGATGGGCATATACTCATCATCCCGAAACGACATTTTAGCAGTTTTTTTGATGCTAGTGTCGAAGAACGACGTGCTATGAATGATCTATTGGACCAATGCAAAAACATACTGGATGATGTAAGTGCCCCGCATGGATATAATATTGGAATAAATTGTGGCGAAGCTGCTGGGCAAACGATTTTTCATGTCCATGTTCATTTAATTCCCCGTTTCACTAGTGATATTAACGATCCAAGAGGTGGAGTCAGAGGAGTCATACCGGAAAAAAGAATATATGAATGAAAAAATGTGAGGGAACGATTATGTTCACTCACATTTTTAAAATTTCATGTTCTGATACTAATAATACTTTTCTAGGATTATTCTCGCTTTTAATTTCATATTGTCCATTTCGATAATCATAGAAGATTCTGTACACATTGCCTGAGTATAATACTTTGTCGTTTACTACCATATTATTACCTCCTAGGTCTTAAGTAAATTAAGTTTACTTCATAATTTTTTTGAAAGATATTGTATTGTTAGATAATCTGACATTGATTTTTTTTCTGGTTATCTTTCATTAAAACTTTTATCTTAATTCCCAACTTACTTCACACTTTATCGGAATTGTGACCCATCCCTAAATTTTCCCATAAACTATTCAGTAATTGAAAATAATCTGATGATTATGAAAATCATTATCAATAATAATTATTTATTTAAAATTATTACTATTTATTTTTTAAATCACCTGTGTTATGATGTCATTACGTTAATAGGGATAAATTTAGTTAAGTAGTACACCTTATTGTTATTTTACAAAAATGAACGAGATTTTCATTCTCATTTAAAATTTATTTTTGAGAATCTAAGATGTGTAATCAAAGGGGAGGTAAAAATATGCTTGCTGAAGTAAAAACGATAAAGCAGCCAGTACAAATCGAGGCACCTTTTTTAGAAAAAGTAAGACCGCATATTGAATTAATAGCTGCCTTATTCAGTGGAGTGCTTATTTTAGCAGGCTGGCTCTGCATGAAAACCGATTGGCAGACTGCTGCAATTGTAATTTATCTTGCAGCCTATATCATTGGGGGTTTTTCTAAGGCGAAAGAAGGATTAGAAGATACTATTGCCAATAAAGAACTAAATGTGGAAATGCTGATGATTTTAGCGGCGATCGGTTCCGCGGTTATTGGATACTGGAATGAAGGGGCAATTTTAATCTTTATTTTTGCATTAAGTGGAGCACTTGAAACCTACACCTTGAATAAAAGTCAGAAGGAAATTTCGTCGTTAATGGATTTGCAGCCTGAAGAAGCAATTCGTATCAATGATGGGATAGAGGAAAAAGTTCGTCTCGAACAGCTTTGTGTTGGGGATAACATACTTATTAAGCCAGGTGAACGGATTCCAACCGATGGAAGAATCATTGAAGGACAGACGAATTTAGATGAAGCAGCTATTACAGGTGAATCGATGCCTGTAAGTAAAACCATTTCCGATGAAGTATTTGCAGGGACAGTTAACTTACGTGGGACCATTATGATTGAAATGACTAAACCTAGCAGTGAAACATTATTTCAAAAAATCATAACGCTTGTTCAATCAGCACAAAGTGAGAAGTCTCCATCTCAGCAATTCATCGAACAGTTTGAAGGAAGATATGTTAAAACGGTATTAATTGTTGTTGGTTTGATGATGTTTGTTCCCCATTTCGCATTAGGGTGGAGTTGGACGGAAACCATTTATCGTGCGATGATATTATTAGTAGTTGCTTCACCATGCGCTTTAGTTGCAGCGGTAATGCCGGCCACTTTATCTGCCATTTCCAATGGTGCCAGACATGGAATTTTGTTTAAGGGTGGCGTTCATATAGAAAACCTTGGGAACCTACAAGCGATTGCTTTTGATAAGACTGGCACATTGACGAAAGGAAAACCTGAGGTAGCGGATGTTGTGGTACGTGAAGATGTAAGTACAGATCAATTTTTATTACATGTAGCATCAATTGAAAAATATTCCAATCATCCGCTTGCAGCAGCCATTGTTCGATATGCGAATCGGAATCCGCAAGAATTACTGAAACCGGAAAACATGGAGGATCTTGCTGGATATGGTGTGCAGGCAACGCTCGACTCTGTTCAATGGAAGGTTGGTAAGGCCGACTTTGTAGGTCGCGCTGAAGCTGAGGGATTTCAAAATGGTATTGCATTAAGTTTCCAAGATGAAGGAAAAACGATTGTCTACGCAAGTGATGATAAAGGAATTGCTGGTATTGTAACATTAAGTGATTGTGTTCGAGAGGAGGCAATTCAGGCTATCCGTTCATTAAAGGCGGAGGGTATTCATACTATCATGCTTACAGGTGATAGTAACAAAACAGCGACAACGATAGCAACGGCAGCAGGAATTGATTATTTTATCTCAGAGTGCTTACCTGAAACAAAGGTGGATGAGATGAAAAAATTAAAGGAACGCTATCAAACCGTCGCCATGGTTGGTGATGGCATTAATGATGCGCCAGCACTTGCCACTGCAACAGTTGGAATTGCAATGGGTGAAGGTACTGATGTAGCTTTAGAAACAGCAGATGTGGTCTTAATGAAAAATGATTTACCGAAAATTGCAGAAGCTGTAAGGTTATCGAAACGAATGAATCGCATTATTAAACAAAATGTCATTTTCTCAATTTCTGTTATTATGCTTTTAATCGCTTCAAATTTTTTGCAAGCTCTTGCTCTACCGTTTGGGGTCCTTGGTCATGAAGGAAGTACCATATTGGTCATATTAAATGGATTAAGACTATTACGTTCATAAAATGCAACAGCAGAAATGCTGTTGTATTTTTTTTGTAACAATAGTTTGCTGAAAACGCTTCAATCTGGTTGTTTTTAACAAAAATCAGCTTAAATTGGTAATTATTGTACCTAAGATTACAGCACTTTTAATCCTTTTGTAACATAACAGTTGTTTTCTTCTGTTATAATTAGTTGTCGAGGAGGAGAAGTGCATGCCAGAATTTAAGCGTATGATTCTCTTAAGTTTTACAACGATGTTATGTGTTTCAGGGACTTTCATTGGTGATGCGAAAGCAAACACTGAAACGATACAAAACATACAACAAGAGTTAGACCAGACGGCTAAAGAAAAGCAATCGATTAATAATGAAATAGCCAACATACAACAAGATATGGAGTCGTTAAATAACTTTATTGAAGAGAATAAGACAAAAATGGCTAATACCCAAAAGAGAATTGACGAAATGAATCAGCTGATTGAACAAAATAAAGAGCAGATTGTCATTCTCGAGGATAAAATTCATAATCGAAAAGAGGTTATGAAAAACAGACTAAAAGCCCTTCAAAGTGACGATAATAATTTTAATTTAGTTATTAAGGTTTTAATCGAGTCTAAGAGTTTTGATGATTTTATCCAAAGGGCAAGCGCTGTTAATGCTCTTCTTGATGCAGATAATGATATTCTAGAAGCGCAAAAACAGGACTTAAAGCAAATTGAAGAACGTAAAAAAGAAATCGATGAACAACAACAAATATTAAATGAAGAACAAGACACACTTGTACAGCAACAAAATGAGTTGAATCAAAATTTACAAGCTCGTCAAGAAAGTCTTTCGGCAATGCAGGCAAAATATAGCCAAATCGAACAGCAAGAAGCCGGGATTCAATCTGAGCTACAGGCAGCACAAGAACGAATTCGCCAAGAACAGGCAGCGGCCTCAGCGGCGGTTACTGCTAACCAAGGAGTTAAACAAGTTGCACCTACTGGAGATGGCAGAGAATTGTTCGTTTCTGCAACTGCATATAGCCCAGAAGAGGCTGGTCCAACAACAAGATTAGGCTACAATATTCATGAAAATCCTAATCTGAAAATCATTGCCGTGGACCCTTCAGTTATTCCTCTTGGAAGCAGAGTATGGGTCGAAGGTTATGGTGAAGCGATTGCGGGAGATACTGGTTCAGCTATTAAAGGTTATAAAATTGATGTGTTAATGCCTTCAAAGGCAGCTGCACTATCATGGGGCCGAAAAACCGTAAAAGTTATTATCCTAAATTAGTAGACTTATATACTATAAAAGATCTAGAAAAAGCATGTCACTCATTATTATGAGGACATGCTTTTGCTTTTTATCTGGCACAAACATCCAATTCCGATATAGATGGGTATAAATACAAGATAAATGTACGATTTGGAATACCTTATATAAGACGTTTAACAAGTCATATATAAAGGGGATGGAATAGAGTGAGTAATAATTCAAAAGATCATCACGACGAAAATCGCTATTATGAAGGTTTCAAAGATGGTTACCGGGAAGGTTATAGTGACGGTTATAAAGATGGTATTAAAGAATTATTAAAAAAAATGAAAAGAGATCATGATAAAGAAGAGTCAAAAAGAGAAGAGAAGAAGGCAGAAACAAAAGAAAAGCAAAAAGATACAGTTAAGGAGACGAAAAAAGAACAATCGAAGCAGGTCATTAAGATCAATAAGAGGAATTTGGACGAATGTGAAATAGAAAAAAATAAAAACGATCATCACGAAAAAGAAGAAAGATGTGAAGATGAAAGCAGCAGTAGTAGTAGCAATAGTAAGGTAAGAGTTGAATTGAAGGTTATTCGTAAGGATGATAAAAAGAAAAAAAGTAAAGATGAGCATGAAGGAAATTATGACGAATACAAGAAAGATTATCATAAAGGCCGGAATAAAGAGTACGATAAATATGATAAAAAAGAACGGGACAAAGAATCCGATTCACACTATTCAGCGTTTGATAGTTTCTTTAATGATTCTAGAGACTCAAGAGATTCGAGAAGATCACGCAGAAGAGGTAGTTCGAATTAACAGAACAGTATAGAAGTCCGAAGGGTGTCGATATTGAGCACCCTTTGGTTTTGCTGATAATTTTCAATTTCATTTAAATTAATCTGCTTAAACAAAGTGTCCCCAGCATATATAGGGTTTTATGTCTAACAGAATTTGTATTGATATTTGTTATTAATAAAAATATCCAATAATGGGTAGTCTAATAGAGAAGATTTACAAACAAAGGGGGAAATTATATGGATGCGATGTTGAAAATTGGAGATCCAGCACCAGATTTTACCTTGCCAGCAACCAAACTGGAAAAAATTTCACTATCAGACTACTATGGTAAAAAGAATCTAGTCGTTGCATTTTATGGTATGGATTTTACACCGGGATGAATCAAGGAAATTGCCTCTTGGAAAGAGGATTATGAGAAATTTGGACAATTTGGCGCGGATATTTTGGCAATAAGTGTTGATCATATTCACTCCCATCGCGTTTTTGAAGCAAGTATGGGAACTTTGCCGTACCCGCTATTATCAGATTGGGATAATAGCACAGTTAAAGCTTATAATGTGTTTAATCCAAAGGGAGGGACTGCGATACGTTCAGTGTTTGTCGTAAACAAGGATGGATTGCTGACTTACATAAATACTTCATTCAAAGCAGATAATCAACAACATTATCAAGCAGTATTTGATGAACTGGAAAAATTAAACGATACTCCGTCAGTAAATATTTGGATGAACCAAGAAAAGAACATGGATTCATCTGAATTCTTAAATTAAAAAAATGCCTTGCGATTTTATTTCGCAAGGTATTTTTATTTATGGGATTATTTTAATCAATTGTTTATATCAAAACCAAAACCACTATATACTAATCATTCGTAAGATTTAGCGCTGTTTCAGTAATACTTAAATCCAATTGGAGCTGCTCTTGTAAATTATTAGGATGATACATTCCATTAGCAACCATGTAATTCGATATGCTTTCATGTGTCGCAACAGCAGTTCGCAATTGCTCACGTAATGAAAATTTGACCTCAGGAGTGGTGCATTCAGTTATTGCGAACGCCAAATTTCGTACCCCAGCCTTCGCAGAGATAAGAAAATCCGAGGCAATGACTTGATCGGTCATTCCACCCATTCCCATTAAACTTTTTATCATATTATTCATTGGATATCACTCCCATCTGTTATAAATTGCTGGAGTCTGCTAATATCCCGAATGCCCGAATCGACATCAGCATTTAAAATTGCTTTTAGTTCAGGATCTTGTGCTACCTTACCCATTACAAAAGCTTTGGTTAAACATAAATTTTTGAATGTTAACAGTTCATGAATTTCGAGTGTCTCGTGTAAAGCCATGAATTTTGTCATGCGGAAAAACTCCTTTATCATATGATTAATTTCATTGTGTGCAAATAATTAGAAAGCCCTCAAAGAAATATTTGTTATTTTTTCAATCAAGCGAAACTGAATACTATTACTTAAACATGGCAAATTAACTCTAGATTCTGACAAAAGGGTGGATAAATAATGGAGAATCCTGTGCTTGGTTACCATGAAACGATGGATACACATGAAATGATAAATTTTAAAACAGTCTGTTTAATGAAATCAAAGCTGATGCAAGGTATTTGTTTCGATAATGACCTTAAAGCGTTAATGCAAAAAGATGTCCAGCAATCTGTTCAAGCACTTCAGGAATTAAAAGGCTTGTACGAGCAAGCGCGTACTGACTATTAACATAAGGAGAGGTATCATGAACCAGGATTATTTAGATCCGAAATACTCAGAGGGCATGCCCAATATGGCTGACTCAGCATTTGCGATGGACTTTTTATTGGGAATTAAAACCGGCATTCGCTACTATGCGGTTACTTTAACCGAAACAGCAAGTCCAGAGCTTCGGCAAGTTTTATATAAGCAAATGGAGCAGGCTATTGATTTACATAGTGAAGTGACCGAGTTAATGTTAAACAAGGGTTGGTTATATCCTCACGATGTAAATAAGCAAATTGAGTTAGACATAAAATCAGCAGATATGGCTCTTAGTATTGCCGATATGGAACTGTTCCCAATTGACACGGACCGACGGGGAACCTTTGCAACACCGAATATTTAGCATGTTTGGAGGGAGTTAGCGATGAGAGCAGTAACCTATCAAGGCATAAAAGACGTTGCCGTAAAAGAGGTACAAGACCCGACGATTCAAAAAGCAGATGATATTATTGTAAAAATCACGAGCTCAGCCATTTGCGGTTCCGATCTTCATTTAATTCATGGGATGATTCCTAACACGCCGGAGGATTATGTAATTGGTCATGAACCAATGGGGGTTGTCGAAGAGGTTGGACCTGATGTTACGAAGCTGAAAAAAGGTGATCGGGTGATTATCCCGTTCAATATGAGTTGCGGTCAATGTTGGTACTGTCAGCATGATTTAACGAGCCAATGCGATAATTCTAACCCTCATGGTGAAATGGGTGGCTTTTTAGGGTATTCAGAAACAACGGGGGGATATGCAGGTGGACAAGCTGAATATTTGCGAGTGCCGTATGGAAACTTCACCCCGTTTAAAATTCCTGAAAATTGCGAAGTAGAGGATGAAAAATTGGTATTGTTAGCAGATGCCGCAGGGACTGCGTATTGGTCAGTTGAAAATGCAGGCGTAACAAACGGATCTACAGTCATCATACTTGGATGCGGACCAGTAGGGCTTCTAGCACAAAAATTTGCTTGGTTTAAAGGGGCAAAAAGAGTCATAGCAGTTGATTACATTGATTACCGGCTCGAGCATGCAAAACGAACCAATCATGTGGAAATTGTGAATTTTGAAAAGCTTGAAAATGTTGGTGAGTATTTGAAAGAAATCACTCAAGGGGGAGCAGACATTGTCATTGATTGTGTGGGAATGGATGGAAAAATGACACCTTTGGAGTATTTGGCCACTGGACTTAAACTTCACGGAGGGTCAATGGGAGCAATTGTAACGGCAACACAGGCTGTGCGTAAAGGGGGCACTATTCAAATCACTGGTGTTTATGGGATGAGATATAACGCATTTCCGCTAGGGGATATTTTTCAGCGCAACGTCAACATTCGAACGGGACAAGCACCAGTGATTCCGTATATGCCATTTCTATATGATGTTTTTGCGCAAGGTAAAGTAGATCCAAGTGATATTGTCACTCATGTGTTGCCATTAGATGAAGCGAAAATGGGCTATGAGGTCTTTGACACGAAAACCGATGGATGCATTAAGGTCATATTGAAACCGCATTGATATAAAAGACTGAATAAAAGAAACTGTCTCAGAAGTTGGTTAATGAAACCCTTTTGAGACAGCTTCCTTGTGTAGTGAGGTTTAATTTTTCGGTATCAACAGCGTTGTGTTAAAATAATGCTATAAATATTTTTCATATATAGTAAGTGAGGAAAAATAGATGAAAAAGGAAAGCGATTATATACAGGAATTTAAGCAAAAGTTATTGGAATTAAAACCTATTGTTCTTTTAGAAAGAAACGAGGAAGAAAGAGAAATCGATTTTCAAAAAAGAAAACTGCAAGCGGAGGATAGAAGATCGGATTAATAAAGGTAGAGAGGGATTGTGATGAATCAGCAGGAATCGTATAATCTTGCGGTTGATTATATGAAGGATGAATTATTTGATGAGGCATTGATTATCCTTGAGAACATGGTGAACGAAAATGTCACATTTGATCAGGCAAGGTGGGTGACTGGATTAGCCTATGTATTTACTGGATACCCAGCCAAGGCTTTACAGATATGGTCTGAAATAACAGATAAGTACTGCAATGGGGTCATGCAGGCAATGGAAACCGTTGAAGCAAAGCTTCCGCTTTATCAGAAGATTTATCAAACTTATAATGACGCACTCATGCATGTTTTTAATAGTGATTATCAGAGGGCAGCTATCCTATTTGAAGAAACAATCGGATTAAGGTGGGAAGTACCACTTCCTGTCGAATGTTATCAGGGTTACATATTAACGAAAATCATCGTTGGCGATGAGAAGTTGGCTTTTGATGAAATGATTAATCTCCCTGCGTATATTCGAAAGCGTCTCGTTATCCAAGAATTAGGCGAGGAGTTGCATCATTATTTAGCAGAATATCGAAATTCGAAAGCAATTTTCACTGACAAAATCAGACGAAGATCAAACATGCTCGACCTTTTTAAGCGATGGCTCCAAAACACACTGAGGTGATTAGAAATGTCTAATTACGATGAAATTATTGCCTACATACCATATTTTAATCAAGAAAACCCAAACTTCTGTAAATGGACAACTGGTCAAGATACCGTAGATGGCAGTTTAATATTACCTTATCCTGAATATGACCGTGAGTTTACTCACTTCATCGATGCCGTCCATGATGCTCAATTATTGAATGGTAATTATTTTGAAATCATAAATGAAAGGGTTCCTGATAAGAAATACCGGGCTGCGATATCTGCAGCAGACGTAGAGTTACTATCAGCCATATTAACCTATTATGTCCGCGCTGAGCGTTATTGTGATGGTGCGTGGGAGACCGCCTATCAGGAACAGATATTCTTAAAGATTTTATTAAGATTAAAGGAATTAGTAGATATCCATTAAAAAACTTGGTTGATAATTCAACCAAGTTTTTTGTCGAGAGTCTAATTATTAATGTATTTTTCAAACACTTTGCCAAAGTCTTTTTCATGATACTGATCGCGAACTTGAGTTAGCCATTTGAAGCCAAATTCTGTGAGTTCCTGATATGAAGTTGCTAAATTTGTTTGTACATCAGTACGAGAATTTTGGAGGATATTATTCGCCTTATCAAGACTTAATTCAGCCATTCGCGTGATTACTGTATTTTCATGGGTAATTTCTGAAATTCGCGTTAACGATTTATAAAGATCCTTAAGTTTTTCAATTTGGTTTTTCTGAACATCAATATCAAATTGTACTTCACCCATCTTGAATTTGATTTCAACATCAAGATCAATTTTTCCAGCTGTTTCAAGCAAAACGTTCGAAATGCGATGCCGGGAATAAGGATAGCGCTTTAATGTCCGTTTAGACGAAACGGCACTTTCGCCATCTACATGAATCAATGCTAAGTTAGTAAAGCAATATTCATCCTTTTTCGTTTTGATCAGGAAGTAAATCTTTTCTTGATCTTCATGCATCACGTAATCATCAGCATCTGCTTTATCATAATCTGATGGGTCAATAATTTTTCCGATATCTGATAAACCTAGTGCATCTGCAGCAATTTTTTTAAACATAAAATCCCGTCCTCTCCTTAAGTATCCTCAATCATTCTATGATTCTGGTTATTTTTGCTATTCGTAAAATAAATCGACACAACGACTTGGAAGTTTATCCGATTTGTAAAATAGGATGGGTCGATGGATAATGAAAATATTGCCGAACAGCAAGTGAAATTCCTTTGGCAATGTTGTTTGCCATCGTATAAATCAGGTGAAGATCAGAAAATAGTAATTCCGTTTCTAAATCACAGTCATTTTTGACAACTACACCCATCACACTGCAATCACCAATCGGTGGGAGGTCAGATCCAAGTCCCTTACCAGGCTTAATGTGCCCATTTTGGACAACAATCGAATTGATCGTATTATCATTGCCAAGTACACTATCAATAGCCACGACAAAGGAATGACCGGGTAGTGAAAGTTTGGAGATTTCTGATTCAATCGATATACAATCTAACGGAAGTTTAAGATTCCCAAATACGGTTAAGTGGTTTGGGAATAAATCATCTAGAAGGGTGCCAACAAAAGGACCAAGACTATCACCACTTATTCGGTTTGAGCCAATTCCCGCAACATAAATGTGCTCAGTCCCTTCTGGAATGAGGGAATATAAGGCATCCCTTATCAAAAGGGGGCTGAGACGGTGATTGTATGGTATGAATGATGAAACTTTGCTTGAGAACTGGTCCATCTGATTGCGCATGACGATTCCCCTTGTTAATTAATCGAAGGTTGCTGCTGATTAAATATTCAGCATAACATGTCTATATTCCTTCCTAATTTAGAAATTCCATATATTGTTACGGAGATGAAACAATTGAGTAGACAATTTGTAAAATGGTACGATTTTTTTATGAACCCTCTTGAGAAGGGAAAATTCAAGGCGATCCGGAAAGATTTATTGAAAGAGGCTAGGGGAAAGGTACTTGAAATAGGATCGGGGACCGGAGTTAATTTCCCATTATATGAAATTGATCTTGCTGAAGCTGTTTATGCGATTGAGCCAAATCCGGCAATGATAGAAAAATCATTCATAAAAAAGCAAAAAGCAGCAGTCCCAATCGAAATTGTGGGTGTTGGTGCAGAACAGCTGCCGTTTATGGATAACTGCTTCGATACTGTTGTCGCAACTCTTGTATTTTGTACGATTCCGAATGTGGATTCAGCGCTAAACGAGATTAAACGAGTCCTGAAACCAGGAGGTAAAATCCTATTCTTTGAACATGTAAAAATGGAGAATCGTTTCTTAGCTCAATTACAGGACTGGTTAACCCCAGCCTGGAAACGAATTTGCGATGGGTGCTGTTTAAATCGCAATACAATTAAACTTTTGAAATCTCACAGTTTGGAAATCACGGAAAAGAAAGACTATTACAAAGGCCTTTTTGTCATAATTAAAGCAACAAAACCACTATGAATAAATTCATTGTGGTTTTGTGTTAAATGGTTATTTTAATCCTTCAATAATAACTTTTTTTGCAGGGAGAAAGTCCTCTTCGGTATCCATGTAGGTTACCTTGACGACGTCACCTTCTTTTAAGTAAATCGCAAGTGGGCTATTTTCGGAGGAGATTGTATAGTTCTTGTTATTATCCAAAAGGAAACTAACAATCGTAAATTCTCCTGATTTCTCCTTATATACACGAATAACAGTGCCATTCGCATGTTTTTCGTCTGCCTTCGAACTACCCTTAACAGTGCTTCCACCACGCTGCAGGGCTGTTTTGTATTGCTTTAATGCTTCATTCGGTGTGCTAGCATAAACAGAAATCTCTGGGTTAGCCGCCGAGACAATGAAGTAATTTTGCAAAAATCCATTTGTATCCAAAACTGGTGAGAGCCAGCTAGCTTCGCCGTAGAAGTTATAAAGCACTGGCATTGCACCAAACCATTTCTTCTCAATGAATTTCTTCTCAATTATTTGCAAGGCACCTTGTGAATCCATATACGATTCTTCCATGTTACCGGTATAATAGGTCGCCTCACCGGTGCGTGCATTAGTTAATGAGTAACCGAGCATGGAATCGACGCCTTCTTTAGGGCTTGTAAAATCAGTAAAATAATACATTTCTCCATTTTCATCAAAAATCGGACTTACATTGGCTTCAGTTCCTTCATCAGATGGCAATTTTACATCGGATTTGCCAAACTTGCTATTCCAGAACCCATGAATGTAATTTCCAAAATAGCTATTTTGTAAACTGACGACTTCTGGAGATACTGCTCCATCAATGAAATCGGGTACTTTATCTAAAGTGTAGGAATCTGTTTTTCCAGTTTTCGGATCGACCATGACAATTCCTTTTCCTTCAAACCCATTTCGAGCCGAAATGAATTCTCCATATGATCGAATGTAATATGGTTTTCCGTCTTCGTCTATCTCAAGCTGAACATCACCATAATAAATCGCGTTTGGATAGTTCATTCGCATATGTCGTTCAATATTTTTATTGAAAAATGAAGAAGGTGTGTAGCTCATTTCTGCTTTAATAAACTTTGGATTTGCTGAGGAATCGGTTGCACTAATCATAAAGTAGCCTGGTGTTACGTCACCGTTCATCCATTTAAAGAAACCAGAAAACTCTACAGGTGCAATATATACATATTTTCCATCGATTTTTTGAATTTGCAGATTTCCTAATTCGTAATAGCTTGTGTTCGGTACTTGACCGAATGCTTTTTTCATTTTATTACGGGCAAATTGCGGTGGAACGCTTGCAGGTGTTTCTTTTTCATCAAAGGTTTCGATTTCAACTTTCTGTGTCATTTTTGCAGAATCAAATTTTTCATTGGAATTAAAAATAAAGGCGGTTAGGAAATACACGCCTAAGGCAAGGCTTGCTAAAAATACGATGCCTTTGATTTTTTGTTCAAAGCCGTTCGAGAAAATAGTCCCAATCAACGAAAGGATGATGACCGGAGCCCACAGAATCGTGAAGTTTCGATCTAGATTAGTAACATAAAACGTTGCAGTAATGAGAATGAAGAAAACAATAATGGCTCCAAGCAGAAAGGTTGCAGTCGGTTTTTTTGCTGCCTTCGATTTTCCACTCGAAAATGGAATGAGTAATAGCGAAAATATTAGACTGGCAATAAGCGAAAAAAGAAAAATATTTCCCATAAAAATTCTCCTTCTGAAATGTCATAGTTTTATGTACGATTCATCTTGCAGAAAGTTTCAAGAACATAGTATTTATTCATTATAAGTTTAATTCGTTAAAAGGCGAAGAAATGAAGAAAAAATATGAGAATAAATAAAAGCTTGCTTCCACTCTATAGGAGTTGAGGCAAGCTTTTTTAGTGGACTAGTTCAACTGCTTGTAGACAATATATTTGGTTTCGTCCATTAAGCTTTGCTTGATACAATGCTTGATCGGCAAAGTGAATCAGGGTTTCCGAATTTGAACCCGAATCAGGTATTATAGAAGCGACCCCAACGCTAATTGTAACAAAAGGGCTGATCACAGATTGTTTATGTGGAAGTTTAAGTTCCTCAACATCGAGTCTAATTTGCTCAGCTATTATTTCTGCATCTCGTAGCGTAGAATTTGGTACGATAATAGCAAATTCCTCGCCTCCGTAGCGAGCAGGCAAGCAAATGGGATAATCAGTTACCCCAGAGAGTAAACGAGCTACACTTTTAAGACAATTGTCGCCCATTATGTGACCATATGTATCATTGTAATTTTTAAAGAAGTCGAGATCAAACATGATTAAGGAAAGTGGTTGTTTCAGCTTTTCGGCTTTTGTCCATTCAAAATCGAACTGCTCATCAAAATATCGGCGATTGGCAATCCCTGTTAATCCATCACGATTAGAACGATATTCTAATTCCTGGTTTAATTTCATAAGCTTTTGTTCAGTGGCTTTACGCTCAGTAATATCATTCACCATACCAATGACATAAGAAAAATCACCTTGGTTATTTGGGAATAAGGAAGAAGTCACTTCACCCCACACAATCTGTCCATCTTTTCTAATATATCGTTTTTCTAATGTGTAGGATTCGATTTCCATCTTAACTAGTTTATGTAACTGTTCGTAATTTATTTGTGCATCCTCTGGTACGCTAATGTCATTTAATGTTAACTTTGTTAATTCACTTTCAGAATATCCTAACATTTCTTGTAGCTTTGGATTTACCATAACGGGGCGGCCATTTTGATCAATGAGAGCAACGCCAATTCCAGCTTTTTCGAAGATCGTCTGAAACCTTTTGTTACTTGTTTTAAGCTCCTTTGTATGATGTTTATTTCTGTCGTATATTTTACCCAGAATCCAAAAAATCGGGATGTAGAATACAATCATGATCATCTCAAAGATTTTATTTCCTGTTTCGGTAAAATGGAGCTTGTGGTGGAAAATCCACATGATTAATTGGAGTATTACAAGGGTTATTCCTACTAATCGACCTTTATACTTCATGCTCCACCTCCTAAAGCGATAATATATCAGTATAATAATAGTAACTTAAACATATTTTATCACATTATGAAATTTACATAACTTTGGGAATTGTAGATAATTTGAACGAACTAGTATATCTAATAAGAAAACCTGTGATAAATTATCACAGGATCATGTTTTAAAGCTTTTTAAGCTTAGATGGATTATTGATTTTGTATGCCACAGTCCCATCGAAACGAAGCGCTTCATCGTCAATGTCTTTGCCTTTTGGTAGAGATTTTTTGACAATTTTACCGTCAAATTCAAGCGTTTCTGCTGGTGTTAACTCAAATTTCTTCAGTGTTTTACTATGAGCACACCAAGCAAGACCTACTTCAACTGGTGTTTCAGAGTCAATCCTAACATTTTCCAGAATGACGACTTCATCATTTTCCTCATTAAAATGGTTCCAGCTTAGCGCAAATTGCTTTACTTGGGCGGTAAAATGAACCTTTTCCTCTGGGAGAATAAGTTTCGGTGCTTTTTCTTTTTTTACTTTGCTTGGTTGGGCGGCTTTTGGTGTAATTTCCCCGGAATCAGAAGATTGACTCTCAGGAGATGTCGTGGAGTCAATTGAACTGCTTTTCGCTCGATTGGAATCCTCCAAAGCTTCAATTTGTTCTGTTGTCGTTTGAATCATCAATTCCTTGGCGAAACTCGCAGACTGCATTTCTTTTAATAGGGCTGGATTAATACAAGATAGATTGCCATCTTGAAATTGGATGACTAACGTGTCAAATTCTCCGGTGACTCCGTAGGATTCGTAACCTTTGATCGTCACGAGACGTTGTAGCGTTCTTTCTTTGTACCAAAATTCTTTCTTAACATCCTTCGCACTACTTAAGCCCCATTCCCGAACTTTTTCGGCAAAGTGCTTTTCATCAGAAAAATGTATGTATTCACCTTTTGGCGGAATGTAGTGAGTTGTATTGGCAGTTTCAATATGCGGTAAAGTAATTGCCATGCTTTCACATCCTTTCTAACCTATTTTACAATGGGAAAAGGATAAAAAGCCAATCGAGATGTTCAAGAATTAGTTCGAAATGAGAAAGTTCAATATTTGAAATATATTTGACTTCCTTGTAAGATTTTTTTAGGTAAAAATAAAACAAAAAGGTGCGCAATTGACATGAAAATTACAATCATCCTCGCTGTTATTCTGACCATTATTATTTATGGACTGCTTTGCTATTATATCGGCCGAAACGGCTGGATTCTGATCAAAAATACCACCTTAACTAAATACAAAAAAAGCTATATTACCTTAATAGTTTTTCTTTCGCTGTCCTTATTTTTCGAAATTATGCTTCCATATCGGCCGCTACAATGGATTAGCGGCTATTGGATGGCCATCCTTTCGTATAGTATCTTGATTTTACCGCTTGCAAACTTGCTTTATTTTTTATTAAAAAAGAAATATTTGGTACCAATTTCGATCGGAGTCATCGGTGTTTACTTTTTTATTTTTCTCTATGGTACATACAATGCATGGACTCCTACGGTTCGGAACTATACTGTAGAAATCAATAAAAGGTCAGACCTTAAAGATTTGAAAATTTTCATGGCTTCAGACATTCACTTGGGACAATTAGTCGGAAAGAATCATTTGGAGCGTTTGGTTGATTTAGTCAATACGGAAAAGCCTGATATTGTGCTACTTCCAGGTGATCTTATCAATGACAATATTGAACCTTATCTAAAGCAAAATATGGGGGAAGTTCTCGGTAAGGTAGATGCGCCCCTTGGTGTATATGCTGTACTTGGAAATCATGATTACTACGGTGGTGATAAGGATGATATCATTTCCGAGATGAACAAGCTAGGAATTCACGTGTTAATGGACGATTTTATTAAAATTCAAGATTTTTATCTTGTTGGCAGGAAGGAACACACGGATAACAGTCGAATAAAACTTAATGACTATCTTAATAAATTGGATAAAAATAGACCAATCATTATGATGGATCATCAACCGAAGGACCTCAAGGAAGCAGAGGAATTTGGCGTGGATATTTTATTATCAGGACACACCCACCGAGGTCAACTTTGGCCGGCCAATCTGCTCACGCATCTCATTTATGAAAACGATTATGGATATTTAAAAAAAGGTGAGCTTCATTCCCTCGTTTCATCTGGGTTTGGTTTGTGGGGACCACCGCTTCGAATCGGTACCCAAGCAGAGGCAATGGTCATTGAGGTTAAGTTCGTTGGCAAATAGAAAAAAGGGGGAGAATCATGTTTTCACAAGCAGAAAAGGAAGCGGTATATAAAGCAATCTATCATCGCCGCGATATCCGCACGTTTCTACCAGATCCGGTTCCAGAGGAATCGTTAAATCGAATTTTACATGCTGCACATCATGCTCCGTCAGTGGGCTTTAGTCAGCCATGGAATTTTGTTATTATCTCTTCTGATGAGGTAAAAGAAAGACTGGCATGGGCTGCTGATAAAGAGCGGCGCGCACTTGCGATTCATTATGAAGAAAACGAAGAGAAGGAATCGAAGTTTTTAGGGTTAAAGATTCAGGGATTAAAGGAAGCACCACTAACCATTTGTGTTACCTGTGACCCTACGCGAGGTGGCTCCCATGTATTGGGACGTAATTCGATACCTGAAACTGATGCACTTTCAACCGCCTGTGCGATTCAAAATATGTGGTTGGCAGCCTGTGTTGAAGGGCTGGCAATGGGCTGGGTCAGCTTTTATAAAAAGAACGATGTGCGTGATATTCTTCAAATTCCACCGCATATTGATCCATTAGCATTAATCTCAATTGGCTATACGGACCATTATCCAGAGCGGCCGTTGTTGGAACTTGCCAATTGGGAAAAACGACAAGAATTGGACCAGTTGATTTTTCAAGATCAATGGGGGCAAAAATAGGGCTGATAATAAATCGAGGCTGTTCGATTGATGACCGGACAGCCCCTTCGTTTATGAAATTAACTCCTGTCGTGCTTATAGGCTTCTGAACTCAGGAAAATTTGGTTTAATGAACACATGAAGGGCTCATAAGTTCAAAACTCGGAAATTATTTTGCGGAAATGAACTCATAATGGGTTCATAAGTTCAAAACTCGGAGAATAATTTACGGAAATGAACTTATGAAGAGCTCATGAGTTCAAAACTCGGAGAATTATACTGAGAAATGAACTCATAACAGTTTATGATGTTTGTTGTTCATAGTCCTCATCTATAATGTGGATTAATGAGCTTCTTTTAACCCAATATTGGAAATTATCCATCGGAAAAACGCCTCGACAGTTTGAGTTATGCATTTGGACGACGACGCTCTCTGGTGTCACTTCAATAATTTTCAGTTTTTCAGCTTTGCTAATATTCGGGACAAAGCTACTCGTAATTTCAAACTCCATATCGTTAACTAATTTTAACATTATTTTGCTCCTTTATTTTTACATAGTTACATAAGTATTCTCTCCATTAATCGGAACGTTATCCATAAAATGGATAATTTGTTGCGATATAAAAGACATAGCAACTGAAAGCTATGCCTTAATAATTTACAGGCTTTGAACTTGTTCGTCAAAGATTTGTTTTTGTTTCATGATAATGTCAATCGCTTGCTCAGATACATGGCTCAATTCTTGATAAAGCTCTTTTGAAGCGTGCCCATCACCTTCTTGTACCTCCTGAAATACTTGCTCAGCAAGTTTCCGTCGTTTATGACCAATCTCTCGCAATTCATCACCGAGTTGTTCAAATTGCTGTCGATCCATTCAGATACCTCCTAATCTAAAAACAACGCTGTGTTTATGTTGATTTCCGCTCCAAGCAACTTGCGAATAATCAACATAACACAGCCTATAATAAAAAAACCAATATGTAAGATTAGGATTTACTTAATTTAAGAAACCTATTCATTATTTTAATAACAGTTTAAGAATGATATTTTCAAGAGTTCGCCATGGCAAGAGACTTTTCAGTATAATGTTCAGTTTTACCCCTTTACCAATCGGATAACGAAGCTTTGGTGATTTTTGCATGGAAGCTATTTCAGCAACAAGTTTGGCGACATCGAGTGGATTTCCATGTTTTGCTTTTCCGGTGTTCACCTGATTTAAAATTCTATTCAGATATTCATGATAGGGGGAGTCTTGATTAACAGGGATTGTGTCGATAATCGACCAAATATTGGTTGAATAGGATCCAGGCTCAATCAGGACAACGTCAATTCCGAAGGGCTTAAGTTCAAGACGCAAGCTTTCACTGTATCCTTCAAGGGCGTGTTTTGAGGCAACATATGGAGACATCCCAGGAAAGCCAATTTTTCCGCTGATACTGCTCATATTTATGATTTTACCATGACCTTGGGTGCGCATAATTGGGAGGACGACATTGGTAACACTAATCACTCCAAAGAAATTCGTTTCAAATTGCTGCCGATATTGATCAATTGAAATTTCCTCACTAAAGCCGCCAAGAGCATAACCAGCGTTATTGACCAAAACATCGATGGTTTTAAAACGTGGTAAATATTCAGAAAATTGTTGAATACTTTCGATTGAAGTGACATCTAGACAGTGGAGGTGGATTCGCTTAACTACACCAGCTTGATTGGCTAGTTCTAGGAGAGAATCTGCTTTTTTGAGGTCCCGCATTGTTGCGACAACTTGAAATTCTTGTTTTGCGAGTTCAATGGCGCTTAACAGGCCAAAGCCGCTGGAGGCACCCGTAATGATGGCTATTTTATCGTTCATGTTTGGCTCCTTAACTAAGCTTTTCTTTAATTTTAACGAGTGAACGCCTTTAGTGGCAAATGAAAGATAAAAAAGCGGCCAAATAATTGGTCGCTTTTTAATATCGGCGATTAAATCCGAAAAACGGCGATTATTTCAAAAACCGATGATGAACCAGTCAAGATTGTTTATTTTTTAAATCTTGCTTCGTAATGGCGCTTCTTATGTCAGTGTCCTTGTTGAATTCAGTATCCTGTCGTTTAGTATTTGGGTATTTATTCATCCGTTCGCGGTTATTATTTTTATTCGTCATCTAAAGACCTCCCATCGTAATAAAAACGAGGAAAGGACCCATTCGCGGGTCCAATCCAGTGAAACCATAACAACCATTTATTGATTTTGTTGATTTCGCAATGATTGCTCGCCGAGGGCGATCAGTCGTTTTGTCATCTCGCCACCGACAGAACCATTTGCTCTTGCGGTCGTATCTGCACCAAGTTGAACTCCAAACTCATTGGCAATTTCCTCTTTCATTTGCCCTAGTGCGCTTTCTGATCCAGGAACCAAAAGTTTGTTTCTAGCCATGATCCATCACTCCCGCCGAAAAAATTTGAGCTAAAAAATTAGCTCATCGTTAATTTCTCCGAAATTTTGCACCTGATTCGATGTATATTTTTCCTTACAAAAAAGTGGTATTTGTGTATTTTTTTAAAATTGCTAATTGTATTTCTTTTCATTATATGGTAATTTTCTATATGTTAACTAAAATAAAAATCAGGTTTACAAAAAACAACGACGTTATATTTATTTTATGAAAAAGGGGAAACGAAGGATGGAAGTAACGACTAAGAAAGATTGGAAAAAGCTAGCACAAAATATTATTGATGGTTACCACATTACCGAAGAAGAGGCTTTGGCGATTATTCAAGCGAAAGATGAAGAAATTCTAGAAATTATGAACGCGGCTTATATGATACGCCATCATTATTTTGGCAATAAAGTAAAATTAAATATGATTATTAATACAAAATCAGGGCTTTGTGCAGAGGATTGCGGTTATTGTTCACAATCCATTGTTTCAGATGCGCCAATCGAAAAATACGGCTGGCTAACAAAAGAGGAAATTGTCGCTGGAGCTCAGGAGTCTATTCGCCGCAAAGCAGGTACATACTGCATTGTCGCTTCAGGACGACGTCCAACTGATCGTGAGATTGATCATGTCATTGAAGCCGTGCAACAAATTCGTGAAACCACTGATTTGAAAATTTGTTGTTGCCTGGGCTTCTTGAATGAAGAGCATGCGAAAAAACTATCTGAAGCAGGAGTTCACCGTTATAACCACAACATTAATACAAGTAAAGGGAACTATCAAAACGTTTGTTCGACACACTCGTATGAGGACAGAGTTGATACGGTGGAAAAGGCAAAGGAATCTGGAATGTCTCCTTGTTCTGGGGCGATTTTTGGCATGGGCGAAAAAGATCTTGAGGCAGTGCAAGTTGCAACTACATTACGCCAATTGGACGCTGACTCAATTCCGTGTAATTTCTTAAACGCAATTGAAGGTACGCCTTTAGAAGGACAAAAGCAATTGAACCCACGTAAATGTTTGAAACTATTAGCGATGATGCGTTTTGTGAATCCAACTAAAGAAATTCGGATGAGTGGTGGTCGAGAAGTGAATTTCCGCTCCTTACAGCCGATGGGACTATATGCTGCCAACTCGATTTTTGTGGGTGATTATTTAACAACAGAAGGCCAAGAGCCAACTGCAGACTGGGGGATGATTGAAGACCTAGGCTTTGAAATTGAGCATTGTGCAATATAAAACAGTAATATACAATCATTCATAATTAATATTTGCTAAGCTGATGAACTTTCAATTCGTTCATCAGCTTTTTCTATTTTCTGATCATCAAAAGAAATCGTAGATTAGTCCACAAATTAAATATATTTTATAATGTACGATCATAAAGATTATGATATAATAAATTGGTTTCATATTATGTTGAAATATTAATGTGTTATTTTCATAAAGAGGTTCTAGCTACCCTCTCAAAAAAACTAAGGAAAACAGCACTGCTTTCTTAGTAGTGCTGTTTTTTATGTAAAGGAGCATGAAAAAATGAAAAGCGACAAGGCCATAGTAGTTTTCAGTGGAGGCCAAGACAGTACAACCTGTTTATTTTGGGCAATGCAACAGTTTAAAGAAGTCATCGCAGTAACGTTCGATTACAATCAACGCCACATTACCGAAATCGAATGTGCCAAGAATATTACGAAAGAACTTGGGATTCAACACCATATATTAGATATGTCATTATTAAATCAATTAGCTCCCAATGCTTTAACTAGAGCTGATATTGAAGTAAAAGCTGGAGAAAACGGAGCACTACCTTCGACGTTTGTGCCAGGACGAAACTTGTTATTTATGTCATTCGCTGGTGTACTAGCATATCAGGTTGGCGCAAAACATATTGTTACTGGTGTTTGCGAAACTGATTTTAGTGGCTATCCGGATTGCCGTGATGCATTTGTAAAATCGTTAAACGTGACATTAAATCTGGCAATGGACGGTCAATTTGTGATTCACACACCACTTATGTGGTTAAATAAAGCGGAGACGTGGAAGCTCGCAGATCAGCTTGGTGCATTTGATTTTGTTCGTGAAAAGACATTAACCTGTTATAACGGCATTATTGCCGATGGTTGTGGTGAATGTCCTGCCTGTAAGCTCCGTCAAAATGGGCTTGAAGAATATTTACACGAAAGAAAGGAGCTATAATACATGTATGGTTTTCGTATTGTGGATAAGCTCCAAAAAATCGATGAAGACATTAAACGTGACCAATTGAAATACCATCAAAAGCGCGTGATGATCAGCAAGGAGTTCACTTTTGATGCGGCACATCACTTACATGCGTATGAAGGTAAATGCAAAAATCTCCATGGTCATACTTATAAGGTGATTTTCGGGATAAGCGGCTATCTCGATGAGCGTGGCTTAATGATGGACTTCGCTGATTTAAAGGAGATTTGGAAACAGGAAATTGAAATTTTTCTTGATCACCGCTATTTAAATGAAACATTACCACCAATGAATACAACCGCTGAGAATATGGTGGTATGGATCTATGAAAAGATGCAGAAATCACTACAGACAGAAGAAAGACAACAGCAATATTTAGGTGCAAGAGTTGAGTTTGTCCGATTATTTGAAACCCCAACTAGTTACGCTGAAGCAAGACGGGAGTGGATGGAGCTTGAGTAAAATTCCCGTGATTGAAATTTTTGGACCGACCATCCAAGGCGAAGGAATGGTGATTGGTCAAAAGACGATGTTTGTTCGGACTGCAGGATGTGACTATTCATGTTCCTGGTGTGATTCTTCGTTCACATGGGATGGGAGCGGAAAAGAGTTAGTCAAACAAATGGAAGCAGACGAAATTTGGGCAAAGCTTGAAGAACTTGGTGGTGATGGCTTTTCATTTGTCACCATTTCCGGTGGGAATCCTGCATTATTAAAGAATTTACATGAATTAATCCAAATATTAAAAGCTAAGGATATTAAAATCGGCTTAGAAACTCAGGGTAGCAAGTGGCAAGATTGGTTTTATGATATTGATGAGTTGACAATCTCACCAAAACCGCCTAGCTCTGGCATGGAAACCGATTTTAACTCTTTAGATACAATTATAGAGAAATTAACGAAAGATTCCCCAACCCATCATATGAGCTTAAAGGTTGTCGTTTTTGATGTCAAAGACTATCAATATGCGAAAGATATCCATCTTCGCTATCCTCATGTCCCGTTTTTTCTGCAAACGGGGAATGATGACATAAACACCATCGAAAATCAACAATTGGTAGCCAAACTGCTTGAAAAATATGAGTGGTTAATCAACAAGGTGATGTTAGATCATCAATTGAAGGATGTAAGAGTGCTACCACAGTTACATACCTATATTTGGGGAAATAAGCGTGGAGTATAAGGACATTCAGGGGAATTTGTAACCTATCATTAAAGATGTTTTTAAAAGAAAGCTGAAATAGATGTCTGTAGGAGGAAGTAAAATGTCAAAGGTAAATCGTGCCCAAATTGAAGAAGGGATACGTTTAATATTAGAAGCAGTTGGAGAAGATCCAAATCGAGAAGGATTACTTGATACTCCAAAACGAGTCGCAAAAATGTATGAGGAAGTGTTTTCGGGTTTAACGATTGACCCGAAAGAATACTTTGAGACTATTTTCAGTGAAGATCATGAAGAGCTTGTCCTAGTTAAGGATATTCCGTTCTACTCAATGTGCGAACATCATCTTGTCCCATTTTACGGAGTCGCCCACGTAGCTTACATCCCAAGGAATGGCCGCGTTGCCGGCTTAAGTAAACTTGCACGTGCCGTCGAGGCTGTATCCCGCCGTCCCCAATTGCAGGAGCGTATTACAGCAACTGTCGTCGATACAATAATGGAAACACTGGAGCCACATGGTGCAATGGTCGTTGTCGAAGCAGAACATATGTGTATGACCATGCGCGGTGTTAACAAACCTGGTGCAAAAACAGTAACATCAGCTGTTCGCGGAGTCTTTGCAGAAGATGCTACGAAACGTTCAGAAGTACTTGCTTACATTCATCAATAATCTTATCATAGCCACTTCATTCGAGGTGGTCGGGCTGTCGAGAAAGTCTCGTCAGCCTAATATCGTTCAAATTTCGTGATGATTCACCGCGTTAATACCATGAACCCTTCAAAAGTGCATTTTCATGGGTTTAGAGCTTGTTTTTGTCCTCATGGACCGTTCATGAAAGCAATTTCCTGGGTTCAAACTCGCTTTTTGTCCTTATAAACCTTTCATACGGACACTTTGACGAATTTCCACACCCATTTTGTCCTTATAAACCTTTCATACGGACACTTTGGCAAGTTCCTACATCCATTTTGTCCTTATAAACCTTTCATACGGACATTTTGGCAAGTTCCTACACCCATTTTGTCCTTATGAACCTTTTATACGGACACTTTGGCGAATTCCCACACCCATTTTGTCCTTATGAACCTTTTATACGGACACTTTGGCGAATTCCCACACCCATTTTGTCCTTATAAACCTTTCATACGGACACTTTGGCGAATTCCCACATCCATTTTGTCCTTATAAACCTTTCATACGGACATTTTGGCAAGTTCCTACATCCATTTTGTCCTTATGAACCTTTCATAGGACACCTCGGCGGATTCAAACGAGCTTGTTTTTGTTCTCATGGACCGTTCGTGAGTGCATTTTAACGGGTTTGGAGCTTGTTTTTGTTCTTGATTAGCACCCTGTTGATTGGAGTGGAAGGTGCGAAGACTCCTGCGGGAGAAGTGGGACAGGTGAGACCCCGCAGCCGCTATAGCGCCGAGGAGGCTCACCGCCCACCCCGCGGAAAGCGAAGCACCTGGAACGGAATTCAACTGGCCATTTTGCAGGCTAAAAAATAGAAATAGGTATATTAAAGCTTTTAAAAATGAAAATTGCCGAGATGAGTACCTTTTCTTGACAATCTGGCCACTTCATTCGAAGTGGTTTTTTGTTTTCTAGAGAACGAATTAACTCATGCTCCTTAGGATAAATTAACTGAAATACTTAATCTTAGGGGGGATTATGATGAAGCGAATTTTCCTTTTTGGCTTATCGATAATGATGTTTTTGATTTTGAATCCTTCTTTAAAAGCGAACGCTGTAACGAAGCAATTAAAGGCTGCAATCATTATTGATGATTTTGGGGGTGGTGTAGGTGGCGTTGAGGAATTTTTAGAAGGAGATATTAAAATAACTGCAGCTGTCATGCCATTTACTGATAAATCTAAAGAACATGCTAAATGGGCCCACAAAAACGGGATAGAAGTAATGGTTCATTTACCGATGCAGCCAAAGAAAGGCAAAAAATCGTGGCTTGGCCCAAAGCCGATAACTGTCGATTTATCGAAGGATGAGGTTAAACAACGGGTCAGAGAAGCCATCAAGGATGTACCATATGCAAGAGGTCTCAATAATCATATGGGTTCATTGGCAATCGAAGATGAAGAAATCGTACGAGCGATTGTTGAGGTGGCAAAGGAAAATAAACTATATCTGGTTGATAGTGGGACAAGTCCTCATTCGAAAATCCCGGAAATTGCTACAGAATTAGGGGTCCCATATTTGTCCCGTGATGTATTTTTAGATGATATATCATCAAGTTCGTATGTAGCCAAGCAAATGCGAAGGCTTGCAAAAATAACAGAAATCAATGGACGTGGTATTGCGATTGGCCATGTTGGTGTGACAGGAAAGGTTTGCTCAAAAGGAGTGTTCGCTTCAATGAATCATTATCAAGATAAAAAAATAAAGATTGTTCCAGTATCAGAACTAATATATGATGATTTTAATCAAAAGTATTTTAAGCAGTTGAACTATTAGATATAGAGGTGTATTTGTAGCGTGAAATGTGTGTCACTTGATCTCGATGGAACATTATTAAATTCTCAATTTGAAATTACTTCAGCAAGTATTGCTACGATTGTCAAGCTTCAAGAAACAGGGAATGAAGTGATCATCAATACCGGAAGGGCACTTAGCGATTGTTTGAAGGTGTCAGGTATCAATTCGCTAAACTGTCCGATTGTATGTGTCAATGGTTCAATCATTTTCTCCAAAACTGGCGAGTTATTATTTGAAGCAACCTTGACCCGTGCAATTTACGAACCAATCATTGCTATTTTAAAGAAATTAGGGGTTGGCATTCTCGTGTATACAGACAAGGGTGGCTATCCTTCAACCTTACCACCCTTGCATGCAAAAACTAGAGCCGAATTGGCAGAGTTATTTGCATCCTTTGATTATGACGGATTGTTAGCACATGACCATTTGAAAGTTTATAAATTAATTGCACTCGTTTATCCGGATCAACTTGAACGAGTGGATGAAGTGAAAAAAGCATTAGCTCAGTTTGACAATATTTCGATGGCTTCATCATTTCCAAATAACGTGGAAATAACTTCACGAGAAGCGCATAAGGGTAGGGCATTATTGCGTTATGCAGAGCTTAATGGGATTGAATTTGAAGAAATATATGCATTTGGTGATGGTGGAAATGATTTATCACAATTTGAGGTGGCCACAAAGTCAGTAGCTATGGCCAATGCGCCAATGGAAATTCGTGATCAAGCTGATTTTGTCACTAAAAGTAATGACGAAGATGGAATTACTTATGGAATTAGTGAGATTTTAAAATTAATATAAAAAAAACGTCTCGATTTCTGCTTTGTAATCGAGACGTTTTCTTTTTGTCCTTAATCTGCAAAGAAGTTTTCAGTGTAATACGGCTGACTTTCTTCGTTAAAGGCGACACCGACGCCTAGAAATTCGTATTCAGTTCTAAGAATATTTTCACGATGGCCCATTGAGTTCATCAAGCCTTCATGGGCAAAAATACTGCTGAATTGACCATAAGCTAAGTTTTCTCCGGCTGCTGTAAAGACCACTTGATCCGCTTGCATTCGGTCAAATGGTGATTGACCCTGTAAATTTTGATGGTCAAAGTAGTGATTAGTTGCCATATCTATGCTATGGTCTCGCGCTGTTCCCTTCACTCGTTCATTCCAGGTCAGAACCGATAAGCCATGATTAACTCTGGCTGCATTGGTTAAATCGAAAAGCTGATATTCAAAGCCCTCGCGGAGCTGGGCTGTTTCAGCAGTATAGAAATCTTGTTTATGATCTTCCATCTTCTTACTGATAATTTGGAGCGCAGTGACAGTATTGTTTTCGTGTTTATCATAGAATATTGTGGTATAACAGTCGTTTAACAGATAAACGTCATAGTCTCGGTTTTCTTCGATTTGGTAATAATAAGTTCCTTTTTCAATTTTTGTAAGTGGATTACCAAGTTGTTGCCGTACCATTTCCTTTGTTGAATTGAGTTTGATTCCTTGAGTGGAGGAGATGAGATCCTGGTTTGTATACATACCAGCCACTTGATTATGATCATCATAGGCGACCATGAAAAAATCTCGATAATTTTGATGGTAGGTCGACCATTTCAAACCGTATTCATTATAGGTTGATTGTTTAGGTGCTCCAACTAATCCCTCAACTTTTCCCAATGTATCTCCAATCTCAATATTATATATGGAAAAGCTTTGTGAATTAGGCTTTGTTAACTCAGGCTTTGCAATTGGTGTTTCTGCGGTTTTATTCTCTGATGGATTGATGTAATCTTCATCGAGCGCAGTAAGAAATTGGTGGATACTCTCGAAAAATGAATCAAGAGCTTCGGAATATTTTGGTTGATCCTGAACTTTTCGAATCCCACCTGTGATTTTTTCGTAGGTTGCTCCAAAATTACTTTGAATGATTTTTGTTTCAATTAATGGCCATGAAATGCTGAAGACAACTAGCACTAGTAGTATTTGGACGAATCGCCTCATATGAAAATCCCCCGTTCTAGTAAAATTGTATCCAATCAGCACGAATAATAAAAGCGGGAAAGCTGCCCAAACGGTTAAGAATTTATACTATTCTTTCGGAGAATTTCGCTACACGAATTTTCAAGGAGAAATACCAACTTTTCATTCGGATTTTACTCCAGATTCTTTCTTGAAACATTCAGAAATGTAAGTTATATTAATCAAATAACAGACAATTAGGGGGGCTTTAAATGGTAGGTGCACCATATAGTAGTGGTTCGAAAAAAATGTTGTTGCTCGGCTCAGGGGAGCTAGGGAAAGAGGTTGTAATCGAAGCACAACGCTTAGGGATTGAAACAGTTGCGGTAGATCGTTATGAAAATGCTCCAGCAATGCAGGTGGCACACCGTTCATATTGTATCGATATGTTAAATGGTGTAGAACTGAGAAGGGTAATCGAAACGGAAAAGCCGGATTTTGTCGTTCCTGAAATCGAGGCAATTGCGACGGAAACCTTAATCGAGCTAGAACAGGAAGGCTATCGGGTTGTCCCAACAGCTACTGCTGCGAACTTAACGATGGACCGCGAAGGAATTCGCCGCCTTGCTAGTGAAACGTTAGGATTGCCAACTGCAAAATATGAATTCGCCAACACTTTAGAGGAATTAATAGCAGCCGTTAAAGCAATTGGAACACCTTGTGTAATTAAGCCTGTCATGAGTTCTTCAGGTAAAGGCCAAACCGTTTGTCGCACGCTCGACGATGTTGAGAATTCCTGGAATGAAGCA
Organism: Bacillus sp. DNRA2; assembly: GCF_012843265.1. Classification (GTDB taxonomy): domain Bacteria; phylum Bacillota; class Bacilli; order Bacillales; family Cytobacillaceae; genus Bacillus_BU. The sequence continues at coordinate 89,085 of NZ_JABAIT010000013.1, forward strand.
ATGGCTGGTGGTCGAGGCAAGAAAACAAGAGTAATCGTTGAGGAATTTATTAAGTTTGACTCGGAAATCACCTTACTTACTGTAAGATCAGTATCTGGAACTACATATTGTGCACCAATTGGCCATATCCAAAAGGACGGAGATTATATCGAATCTTGGCAACCACACTTTATGAGTGAAGCACAAGTTGCAGATGCCCAAGAAATTGCGAAAAAAATAACCGATGCTCTTGGCGGTTATGGATTATTTGGGGTTGAATTATTTTTAGCTCCGGATCAAGTTTACTTTAGTGAAGTATCACCACGTCCACATGATACCGGCATGGTCACGATGGTAACTCAGGATTTATCTGAATTCGCGCTACATGTTCGAGCGATTCTGGGCTATCCTATTCCAGAAATTAAACTATTGTCTCCTGGTGCAAGTAGGACGTTAAAGGCTTGGGAAGAAAGCAAATCCTATCAAATTACCGGAGTAGAAGAGAGTTATTCCATTCCAAATACTCAGGTGCGCGTATTTGGTAAGCCTGAGACCAAGGTTGGCAGAAGAATGGCAGTTGCTTTAAATGCCGCAGAAACAGTGGAACTGGCAAGAGAGCGGGCAGAAACAGCTATATCAAAAATGAACATCATTTATAATCAATAAACTAAGATGGATGGGTGAGCTAGCTGCTCAGCTCATCCTTTTTTGTGCCTGTAAACTGGTAAAATTGTACAATATTTCTGAAATTACTTTTAATTTTTTAATCATATTATCTCCTCTATAATGAAGAAAGTGATTCATTTGAGGTGAAAGTAAAATGAGAATATTGGTAATAATTATTGGATCGATCATTGTTGGAGCTGCGTATAATTTATTTTTAATTCCTCATCATATTTTAAGTGCAGGCTTGAGTGGCTTGGCAATATTACTTGGAATTCTAACCCCACTCAATACAGGCCTATTAAATTTTTTAATGAACCTACCACTATTAATTGTAGGATTTTACCAACTCGGAAGACAATTTATAAGCTATACGATTGTATCAGTATTGGTTTTATCAGCAAGCTTATATCTCATACCCGTTGTACCGATATCTTCTGAACCGATTCTATCGTCATTATTCGGCGGAGTTATTTCTGGAGTAGGAATAGGTCTAGTGTTCCGGGCTTCAGGATGTACTGGTGGTTTTGACATAGTAGCGATGTTAATTGCCAAAAGAAAAGACTTTCCGCTCGGAGTCTTATTTTCAATTTTAAACGCGATCGTAGTGGTTATTTCCGGATTCGTCTTTAACTGGGACTCCGCGTTAAACACCTTGCTTGGAATTTATGCGTCTGGGAAAGTCATTGACATGATCCATACAAAGCATATTAAATTAACCCTGATGATTGTTTCAACTAAAGGGGACGAGCTTAAACAAAAATTATTAGCGAGTTTATATCGTGGTATAACACTTATTGATGGAGAAGGCGGATATACTGGCCAAAAAAGAAAAATATTAATGACGGTAATTACTCGTTATCAGCTCGGTGAGGTAAAGGCTATTATTAAGGAAGTCGATCCGGAATCATTCGTTAACATTACACAGACAACGGACGTATTAGGATTTTTTGATCGTAGTAATTAAAGCTTAAACAAAAAACAAGGTTCGACTTTAGTCGCAGCCTTGTTTTTTTGTAAATCAATTCATTTTAAAATTGTACAGGAGGGATACTTGGATTTAACGCCTGCAAATCAAATGACTGTGAGGTTAAATATTGCAACAGTGCGGGAAGTTGCGCCAGCGTTTCCGGTTGTTCATGAAGTAAGATTACTAATGGTGCTGTAGAATCCTTTTTTGCTTCAATCTGTGCGATGACGGTATCCACTAAGCGACCATCACGGAAATACCAGTCTTTACTATCAATATTCCAATCCCACATTTGAAAGCCATGTGCAATGACTGATTGTTTATACTCCTCAGTCATGTGCGGGGCACTCCCGTATGGAGTTCGAATTAAAGTTGTATCGACACCAGTCACTTCTTTAATGGTGTTTTTTGTTTGTTCCATTTCCGAAATGACAGTTTGCGCAGTTTGATAAAATTGATCAGTTCGATGTGATACACTGTGAGAGCCAACTGTATGTCCGCTTCCAACCATTTGTCTAGCCGCATCAGGATAGGCTCTAATATTTCCTTCAATCATAAAAAACGTGGCTTTCGCACCATATTGCGATAATACCGCTAGAATTTCAGGAGAAAATGGTTTTGGACCATCATCGAAAGTTAAGTAAACTGTTTTTTTCGCTTGAATTGCACCGACCTGGTTTTGATTTGGAAGGTTACTAGTTTGTACTACATTATTTTGTGCAGTGTTGAGTCCTGGCTCCGAACTAATTCCTGCGGCAGTTTTGATATTATAAACAGTGTCTAATGGTTTAAGGCCAGTCAGCTTTTCGGGGAGTTCAGTAACAACTGGAATGTTTCCTGCGGTTACGGGTTTCGAGAAGTTAAAGAAATCGTTAGGAATCGTAATGGGATTATCGTTAAATCGTAAACTATTAATGTATAAAAGCCATAATCCTAACAAAAATATTGCCAAAACACTTAAATTTCGTTTCTTTTTTAGAAACATCCCCAGACATCCCCTTGTTGTTAAAAATAACCAATCTATTCTACTTATTTACCATTTTATCAAATTGTAAATATATTACCAGTTGTTTTTTTACATTTTTCGGGCTTTTTCACCATTTTAATAAAAAAAATAAAGCTAGCATAGCGCTAGCTTAAAATCCAAAAATACTGGCGAAGATATTTTTCTTTTTTGTTGATTTTTCTCGTTTTTGTTGGTCATATACGAGCGGAAGTTCCATCAAGGTTTTCTTTTTTAAATCAGTCAATTCGGATTCAAGTGCTTCCATTTGTGTGGTTAGCGTAGAGATAAGCTCTTGCAGATCTTCTAATTCGCGACGGTGCTGTAGGAGTTGATAAGTTGTAACGGAATCAGCTTTTCCATTTAGTTTTTGCTCGATATGGTCAATTTTTGAAGCTAATTCTGTCATTGCCTTGTTATTTTCATTCGCAGTTGTTTTTACCATACCAGTTCGTACCTCTTTTTCTGGTAATGGAGCGATTTCGTGAAGTAGGATACCATTGTTGATTTGACTTTGAATAAACTTTAAATAATCGATAGTCTCATTGTTAAACTGATAGTGACCGCGTTCATTGCGTTCCATTTGCAGACCTAATTGCTTAACCCAGCGTTTAATTGTACTGACAGAAACACCTAACAACTTAGCAACTTCACTTGTGTTCAAAATGAGATCCTCCTTTTTCATTTAAGCTAGTTCACAGGTACAACATTACCGAATATGGTTATTTTTCACGTGATATAGGTGTTGTTATTTCCAGAATTTCCACCATTTCTTGGTTTCCTTTATTTCTTTTGCGGCTGCACTTGTACGGAAACTAGCCACCATATCTTGAAACACGGATTCACGTGTACGAATTTCTTGTTTATAATGCATTCGTTCCTCATGGAGGGTTTCAAGATAGAGTTCTCGATCTTTATTAATTGCCTCTACTAAACTGCTTAGTTCATGCTGAGTGGACAATGAAGAATTGGCAATCGAGTTTGAGATTGATCGAAAAGTGTCATTTGTATTCTTTGTTGCCTTAGCAAAATTTTCTGTTAATGAGGCAATGGTGTCATTCGTATTTTCAGTCGAGACAGCGATTTTGTTGGTCAAGTTTTCGAGAGATTCTGAGGTGATTTCAGCGGTTGAAGTAATAAAATGAGATAATGTGACAAAGTCTTCGGTTGTATTTTCGGCATTTGCATTTAATTGACTTGTTAATGCTTCAATTGAATCTGTAGTAGACTCAGTCGTTTCGTTAATGAGATGTGATAGGGTTAATAGGTTGTCATTAGTGTTTTCAGTGGTGGCATATAATTGACCTGATAATGCCTCAATTGATTCTGAAGTATTTTCTGAGGTAGCGGTAATGATATGTGATAATGTAACGATGTTTTCGGTTGTATTTTCAGCTGTCTCTAGAATCGTTTGCGAGAGCTCTTGAATATCTGATTTTGTGTTTTCAGCTAATTTATAAATTGAATTCGATAGTGTTTTAACGGTATGCATAGATCCCTTAGAAATCTCTTTTTTTACTTCCTCAATAACTTCCTTACGTATACCATTTCTGATTTCAGATTTTATGTCACTTAATAGATTTTGCTTATAGGCCTCCATAACATTGAAAAACTCTTCAAGATTTGGAAGACCTTGACCTTGTTCGGTGTCAGTTGCGATAGGTCTTGTTATGACAGCAGTTTCAAATTCGACTGTCTGTGACAGCTCATTTTCATTGTCATCTGATAATACTGGAATAGGAACAGTTTTTTCGGTGGGTTGAAGTTCAGATTCCGCTGCAGGCTTGACACTTGTGTTTGGCTTTGTCGATTTATTTACTTGTTCTCGTTTATTTTGTTCTTGTTCTAGTAATATGTCTTTGATTTTTTCCAAACTTGTGTTGTTTTCTCGTAAATTTTTAATCTTAATCAGCTTCGCTAGTTCTAGGTTAGTATAGTATCGTGCACCTTGCTTAGTTCTAGGAATGGTGAGTAAGCCATCTAAATCCTTTTCCCAACGCTTAATGGTTCCGACAGGGATTCCAAGTAGTTTGCAGATTTCCTGTATCGTATATGTTTTAATGTTAGGACTTTTCATATTTATGCCAACCCTTTCCCTCTATGATTAATTGTCAGGTAATTTCATTTTTTAAGCCCCTGTTTTAAATGCTTTAAAATACTATTCAGCACAACCTAGTTAATATTCCTGCCTGATGACAAAACTTCTCAAAACAAGACGAGATTCTCCACAAGTTAAAGAAAACCGCAGAATTGCAGAAGGATGTCGGACTATTGAGATGTTTGTCAGAAATAACATTGATAATAAAAAACGCCTTAAGCTCCAATTAATTGGAAGCATTAGGCGTCTTTTTATTGGAATGAGTGGTTCGTTGAAATAGCCAACGTAAAAATGGGGGAACGGCAAAGTAAATGAATAATAAGCGGAACATTTGAAAGCCAGCAACAAATGATAAATCCGCTTTAACCTCATGAGCAATAATTCCCATCTGATCCATTCCTCCTGGAGCTAAGCTTAAAAAAGCAGTAACGACAGAGATTTTGTATATTAAATGAAGCAAATAACTAAACACAAACGAGGCTGTGACCAAGATGATTCCGCTTATTAATGATAGCCATAAGATATTTCGATGCTGTTTAAGCTTATCTACCTGAAGAAGCATGCCGATATATACACTGATCATCAGTTGAGACATATCAATGAACGAAACTGGCAATTCAGGTCCATGTAATCCTGTAAGGTTTAAGCAGATTGTTGCGACAATCGGACCAAGTAAATAGGGAGTAGGAGCATTGGCTTTTTTTCCAAGTATTGCAAACAATATAATAGCTGTACAATAGACTAGGACTTCAGGTAAAGAGTTTATTAATTGACTCGCTCCCGATTCCGAACCTAATTTAACGATATTTGATGTTTCTCCCGGAAAAAAAGGACTAAAAACTAGTAATGGAACGGTAAATATAATCACAAATAAGCGAACTACTTGTAAAAATGTGACGATTGAAACATCTATTCCTTTAGTTTCTTCAGCAAAATAAACCATTTGTGTTAAGCCACCAGGAATACTCCCAGTTAAAACAGTTGGAAAATTTACACCGGACAGCTTCGCAACGATAAATGCCAAAAGAAAACATAATAATAAGGTTAAAGTTGTAAATAAGAACATGACGGGTAACTGCAAAGAAATCTCTTTCAGCACCTCTTTAGTAAAAGAAAGTCCTATGGAATACCCTATAATTAATAAACCAGTATCCCTAATTTTGCTTGGCCAATAAAAACTAACACGAAACAGTTTTGTGAAAATTAAAATGAACGCCATTGGTCCGAGCAGCCATGGTACTGGTATATGAAGTAAAGAAAAAACTATACCCCCAAAAAGGGCGATAAGAAAAGTAAACAAAAATTGAACAGGTTTTGATTTTAAATTAAGCGAAAATATTCCCATATATCTCCCAATCCTTTCGTTATTTTAGTCTAACACAAGGTTCGAGTGATGTAAGCAATTGAATCATTAGTGACACCTTAACAGAGGCATATGGTAAAATAAGAGAATATGTGATTGTTTTAGAAGGATAGAATGGTTGTGATGATATGAATGGTTTTTATCCAGTAAATATTCGGTTTACAGATAAAAAAATAGTGATTATCGGTGGAGGAAAGATGGCGGAACGAAAAATTCGATCGTTTCAACATTCTGGAGCAAACCTTGAAATTGTAAGTCCGACCTTAACCGAGACGCTTCATAAACTGCTATTAGATTCTGTATTTATATGGAAACAAAAATATTTCTCTAAAGAGGATATAGAAGGGGCTTTCATGGTAATAGCCGCAACGAATGAACCAAGAATCAATCAAGCAGTCAAAGAGCATGCATCAGCGAACCAACTCGTTTGTTTATTAGACAACCAGGACCTGTCAGATGTCCAGTTTCCAGCGATAGTTAGACGTGGGAAATTGATCATCGCAACATCCACATCTGGCGCTAGTCCAGCTTTATCAAAAAAAATTACCGAAAAGCTAGCCGCTGACTTTGACGAACGCTATGCAAGTTATTTGGATTTTTTACATGTGGCTCGATGCGTAATTTTGAAGCAAGTAAACAATCCCCAACTGAAAAAAGAACTATTAACCGAGATTGTTCATGATACATTTCTACATAGTAATCAGCGTTGGGAAGACTTTAAAAAATTATTAATAGGAAGAAATATTGAACTGACTATTAAGGAGGCAGAATGAACGAGAAGATGAAATCATTATGGCAAAATGAAATTTTCTCTTTATTTTAAGATAATTTTTTATTAAAATGATTATCGTATCCTGTTAAATAATAGGTTAGGTGCAGCGATGAGGCTGACCTAGCTTTTTTTTGATTATTTCAAAAAAATAAGTCCTTGTGGAAAAAACATATGTGCACACACAAAAGAAAACGCTTGATTCTTTTGGAATAAAAGGTGATAATAAGAAATAAATTTGACATAGACATTACATGAGCAGGGGTTGTTACTATGAAAGTTGTGAAGTTTGGAGGTTCATCATTAGCATCTGGTGAACAGGTTGAAAAAGTTTTTAATATTGTTACAAGTGATACTGAGCGCAAAATCGTTGTGGTTTCTGCACCAGGAAAACGGTTTTCAGATGATATTAAAGTAACCGATCTTTTAATTGCTTGTGCTGAAGAATATATGAAGCATGGCGAAGCAAATGAATTAGTTAATAAAATTGTAGAAAGATATTCTACTATTGCTGATGAATTAGGGGTTCCATCAGATATAATTAATACGATTAAAGTAGATTTACTGACATTGCTCGAAGGTGATCAAAGTTCACCAGAACGATATCTTGATGCGATTAAAGCAAGTGGTGAAGATAACAATGCCAAACTAATTGCGGCGATTTTCCAGCATAAAGGGGTCGAAGCTACCTATGTTAATCCTAAGGATGCTGGCCTTTTAGTGAGCAACGAACCTGGAAATGCACAAACCTTACCGGAATCCTATCAGCGTTTGCATTCTCTTCGTGATCGCGATGGAATTGTGATTTTTCCAGGCTTCTTTGGATATAACGAATTCGGTCAAGTGTTAACTTTCTCACGGAGCGGATCAGATATTACTGGTTCTATTTTAGCCAATGCGGTTAAAGCGGATGTATACGAAAACTTCACAGACGTCGATGCGGTTTATTCGGTAAATCCAAATATTGTTCAAAACCCTAAGGAAATTAAAGAAATGACATACCGTGAGATGCGTGAATTGTCGTATGGAGGTTTTTCTGTGTTTCATGAGGAAGCTCTACTTCCAGCATTTAGAGCTGGAATTCCAGTAAATGTGCGGAATACAAATAACCCAACAGCACCAGGAACTTTCATCGTGAACAAACGAAATGGTTCGACTGGTCCTGTAGTTGGAATTGCCAGTGATGGCGGTTTCTGCAGCATCTATGTAAATAAATATTTAATGAACCGAGAAATTGGATTTGGTCGTAAACTTTTGCAAATTTTAGAGGATTATGGTTTTTCATACGAACATATCCCATCTGGAATTGATGATATTTCAATCATTCTTAGTCAAAAGCAAATGACAAAAGACGCTGAAGAAAAAATCGTTGAACGAATTTACAATGAACTTCAGGCTGATGAAGTAAAAATTGAACATGATTTAGCGTTAATCATGGTCGTTGGCGAAGGAATGCGTCATAATGTTGGAACAACAGCCCGCGCTGCCAAAGCGTTAGCGAATGCGCATGTTAACATCGAAATGATTAACCAAGGTTCTTCAGAAGTAAGTATGATGTTTGCTGTTAAAGAAGAATTAGAGAAACGTGCCGTACAAGCATTGTATGATGAGTTTTTTGTCGCTGTACCAGTGTAGGTTTATTTGAAAATTTCATTAAAAAACAAAGAACAATCTTGACTTTATTTCAAGACATCTGTAATAATAGATTCAAATTATCGAACGTTGATAAAGGACTAGTAAGCGAGTCATGATGTGACAGAGAGCGGAGTTTAAAAGCTGGAAGACCCGCCACAGTAATGCCGCTGAACCTGCCTTTAGAGTCCTATGTTAAAAGCATAGGCGCAAACTGGCGTTATCAGTTTAAGTGGGATGTCAAATACATCCAAACAAGGTGGTACCACGGAAAACAAAGCTCTTTTCGTCCTTATTTTTAGAGGCGGAAAGGGCTTTTTCTTATGAAGAAAGATGTGTAAAATTTAGGTGATGATGATAGGACATAGAGGCAAACCTGCCTCTTCAGTCCGTAAACACTGTTTGTATTTCTTGGGGGAACTATTATGGAAAAAAAACGGGTTGTCGTAAAAATAGGAAGCAGTTCCTTAACCAATTCTAAAGGTGAAATTGATTATGTTAAATTCACCGATCATATTCAGGCCCTTGCAAAATTAAGGGAAGACGGACATGAAATCGTGCTTGTCTCATCCGGGGCTGTTGCTGCAGGCTTTACAAAGCTTGGTTATCCATCAAGACCTGTGACCTTAAAAGGAAAACAGGCTGCGGCTGCAGTAGGTCAAAGCTTGTTGATTCAATCGTATATGGAGCATTTAGGAAAATACGAAATCGTTCCTGCGCAAATTTTACTTACACGCAATGATTTCTCGAAAAAGGATCGCTACCGAAATGCCTATTCCACGTTAACAGAGCTTTTGGAGCGAGGTATTTTGCCAATAATTAATGAAAATGATACGGTCTCGGTTGAAGAGTTAACTTTTGGTGATAATGATATGTTGTCGGCACTCGTAAGTGGATTAGTTCATGCAGAGCAATTAGTTATTTTAACGGACATTAATGGCTTGTATAGTGATAATCCGCGCTCCAATCCAGATGCTCGAAAATTTGATTATCTTACTGATGTTACCGACGATATGCTTGCTGTTGCTGGCGGGGCAGGCTCGAATGTGGGGACAGGTGGTATGCTTTCCAAGTTAATCGCTGCCAAAACAGCATTATCGCTAGGCGTTCGTGTTTTTATCGGACGGGGCAAAGGTGAATCAAAACTACTTGATATTTTAGAGGGTAATGGCGACGGTACGTATATTGGCAGTGATGAGCTACAGACAGTAAACAATAACAAACAGTGGATTGCTTTACATTCTGCAGTATCAGGACAAATTTATGTTGATAAAGGGGCAGAAGAGGCTCTCTTATTTAATGGTAAGAGTTTGTTGCCAGCAGGAATATATCATGTTGATGGTGTGTTCGAGAAAGGTGAAGTGGTCGAGGTTTATGGTCCTTCAGGCTTACTTGGTAAAGGCGAGGTTTTGTTTTCTGCTGAAGAGTTATCTAAAATTATGGGTAAACGAACAGACGAGCTGGAAAATTGTGCAGCTGTCGCTGTCATCCATCGTGATAAATGGGTAAAAGCTTAAAGGGGAGGAATGGAAATGAGTGAGGTTAAACAAAAGGGAGCATTGGCAAAACAGGCAAGCTTTAAGTTAATTGGTATTTCGACAGAGCAAAAGAATGATGCTCTAGAAAAAATTGCGAAACAATTATTGAAAGATCAAGAATATATCATATCCGAAAATCAAAAGGACCTGGAACTAGGAAAACAAAAAGGTTTAGATGATTCAGTTCTTGACCGAATCCTCTTAAATGAGAAAAGAATTACAGATATGGCCGAAGCAATTGGTCTTCTCGTTAAGCTTGGCGATCCTGTTGGTGAAACCCTCGAATCAATTGAGAAGGAAAACGGCTTACTAATCAAGAAACGCCGTGTCCCAATTGGGGTCATCGGGATGATTTATGAGGCGAGACCAAATGTTACGATGGATGCTGCGACACTTTCATTAAAAACAGGTAATGCAGTTATTTTACGGGGAAGCTCATCGGCTCGTTTCTCTAATATTGCCTTAGTTCAATCCATTCATCGAGCTTTGGAAAAAACAGATTTACCTTTAGCTGCCGTGCAATTGATTGAAGATACAAGTCATGAAACGGCAACTGAGTTGTTCCACTTAAATGAGTACTTAGATGTATTGATTCCCCGTGGCGGTAAAAATTTAATTGATAAAGTTGTTCGTGAAGCATCCGTCCCTGTCTTGGAAACGGGTGCTGGTAACTGTCATATTTTTATCGATGAAACAGCAGATCCAATCATGGCTGAACGCATCGCGATTAATGGTAAAACGCAACGCCCATCAGTTTGTAATGCAATCGAAACAATCCTTATTCATGAAAATTGGTTTGTTAACAATGGCGAAAAACTATTGAAAGCACTTGATGATCATTCTGTTGAAATTTACGGAGATGAAAAGGTTTGTGCAACGTTTAGTAAAGCGAAGCAAGCAACGGAAGAAGATTGGTATACAGAGTATTTAGCACTGAAGGTGAGTGTAAAGGTTATTTCAAATGTAGATGAAGCCATTGCACATATTAATCAATATGGTACACGACACTCTGAGGCGATTATTACTGAAGATAACGCAAATGCTGAGATGTTTTTAACTAAAGTTGATGCAGCTGCAGTTTATCACAATGCATCAACTCGTTTCACTGATGGATTTGAATTTGGCTATGGTGCAGAAATTGGCATTAGTACGCAAAAACTGCATGCACGTGGACCTATGGGGTTACCGGCGTTAACGTCTAGTAAGTTTTATATATACGGAAACGGCCAAGTCCGAGGATAATATAGGGAATAAATGCACCGGTTTTTCGGTGCATTTATTTTTCGTAGAAAAATTACCTAATTGTATTATCAAAATAACGGAACAGATACCCACTTTTCCTTCAATTCCAAAATCCCCTGTTTACATACACCATACTGAAGCCAAGAGCAGCCCTTACATAAAAAATCTAAATCATCTGGTTTTACTTTCATCGCGACTAACTCCATTAATTTTGATTTTTGATATTTTTTACCCACCATTAAACCTAAATGGTTCAAAACCTTTATATCCATGGACAAAACATGTTTTTGAGAACCAATACTTGCTTCACAGACGCGCTCACCTCGATTTGGACATGCCATGCACGCATTGTCAAAGCCAGCCACTACCGTAATGGGAAAATCAAGTTCTTCATCACGAAGTTCGTTAACAATCTCATTCATTTTCACGACAAAATAATCGCTATAGCCCATTCCCTGAAAACCTTGAACACATAAAAGATGATGTCCTCTTAAATACAATCTTGTCACCACCAATCTAAATTTCACCTTAAAAGTAAACTTTTTATAATTTTAGGTTAACATAATTTTTTCCTAGTTAAAATCATTATTCAACGACACAATTCCCCACAATATTTTTTGGTATGAATCCAAGAAATTGGAAACAATATTTACATCAAAAGAGCCCCAGTTCTCAAGTTAATCCATTTCAATTGAACATATTTGCTCATCATACTCATAAGGAGAGATCTTTGTGGAAGCAACCCGCATTAAAATATATCTATCAGTTGTACTTACCATAAGCTTGGTATTTGGAGCTGGTGGCTTTGGAATCAGCACTGTATCCGCAAGGGAGGCTATTACCGCGAGTCAAAATCAACGAACGATCCCTTCTTTATTGAGTCTGCGAATTATGCAAACGACAGACGTGCATGCTCACATATTAAGCTATGATTACAATAAAGATGAAGAGTTTAACAAGGTTGGTCTGTCCAAAACGGCTACACTGATAAAAAATGCGAGAAAAGAGATAAAAAACAGTATTTTAGTTGATAATGGTGATTTAATACAAGGAACTCAACTTGCTGCGTTTAAAGCGAAATATGATTTATTAAAGCCAGGGGAGATTCATCCGGTATTTAAAGCTATGAATTTAATGGACTATACAATTGCAACTTTAGGCAATCACGAATTTAATTTTGGTATCGAATTTCTTAAGGAAGCATATAATGATGCTAATTTTCCATACATCAACGCAAACGTCTACATTGATGATCAAGATGATAATCCCGACAATGATAAAAATATGTTCAAACCTTATAAAATCATTAGGAAAAAATTTATCGATGAAACAGGAAAAAAACAAGTATTAAAAATAGGCTTTATTGGATTTATGCCTCCTCAAGCGATGATTTGGGACAAGGCAAATCTTAAAGGAAAAGTAGTCGTGAAGGATATCGTTGAGACGGCTAGAAAATTTGTCCCTGAAATTCGCGAAAAGGGAGCAGATTTGGTCATTGCACTTGCTCACACCGGCTTTAAGCCGACAATTAGTGATTCGGAAAATGCCGTTTATCCGTTAAGTAAAATTCCTGGGATTGATGCGATTGCCTTTTCACATTCGCATAAGCTTTTTCCTGCAAAAGCTGCGACTGCATTGGATGGTTCTTTGCTCGGACCAGATAAACAACCATTACCAGGAATTGATAATCGAAAAGGAACAATAAATGGAGTCCCGGCGGTACAGGCGGGTTTTGGAGGCGGTTCACTAGGGATCATTGACTTACAGCTAAATAAGCTGAATGGAAAATGGACAGTAGTGGATTCGCAATCACATACACGAGAAATTTGGTTAGAAAACCAGGATTCGGTAACTGGAAAAATGAACTATACAAGTATTGTGCAACCGGATGAGGAAATTGTTCATGCGGTGTTATCTGATCATAAAGCAACAGTACAATACATCAATACTCCGATAGGAAAAACAAGTGATGACATTCAAAGTTATTTCGCGCTTGTTCAGGACGATCCTTCCATTCAAGTCGTGACAAATGCACAAAAATGGTACGTGGAAAAACACATAGAGAAAATAAAACCAGAATATCAAAATTTGCCAATTCTGTCTGTCAGCGCACCATTTAAAGCCGGTAGAAATGGATTTGAGGATTACACCGAAATTAAAAAAGGTAATTTTACGATACGAAGTACAGGAGATTTGTATTCGTATGATAATACATTTCAGGCAATAAAGGTTAAAGGCTCGGTTATAAAGGAGTGGCTCGAAATGTCCGCGGGGCAATTTAATACGATTGATCCTTTAAACAAGGAAGTTCAACCGTTGCTTAATCCGAATTATCCAGTCTTTAATTTTGATGTTATGGATGGTGTTCAATATCAATTTGATGTAACGAAGCCACCAAAATATGATATTGCTGGGAAATTAATTAATCCAGCCTCTAATCGGGTGATAAATCTGTCCTATAACAACAAACGGATTGACCCGAATCAAGACTTCATAGTTGTGACTAATAATTATCGCGCGAGTGGAGGGGGAAATTTCCCAGGGGTTGGCGGAAGCGAAGTAGTCCTTGATGCTGTTGCTGAAAATCGCCAAATTTTAATGAAGTATATCATACATTATAAAGAAATCGTACCAACAGTTGATCAAAACTGGTCAATTGCGCCAATTAATAAACAGGTCAAGATTAGCTTCACAACATCACCGAAAGGCGAGACCTACATTAAAGCTGGAAGCAGAATTTCATTTACAAAACAAATTGATGAACAAGGATATGGAATCTATAAATTGGATTTAAGTAAGGATTAAGCAAACTTGGGTGACTCATTCGAGTTACCCTGCGTTTTTTACAGGAATTCAAAATAGTTGAGGGGCTTTTGTGCCGAAACGTGTTGAAAGTCGCTATATTTATACAATTTATCAATAGAAATCTTGTAGTATAATTGTAAGTAAGGATTCTGAAAAACCAGAAAATTAAAACATCTTTCTTTGTAAAGGAGGTAAGTATATGAGTTATCAATATATTCGGACTCAATACGAACAAGATATTGCGATTGTTTTTATTAATCGTCCGCCAATTAATGGATTAAATACACAAATCCTTCATGAATTGCTTTCGATGATTGATAAACTTGAAGCTCGAAATGATATTGCTGGTATTGTCATTACTGGTGAAGGTGAAAAAGCATTTGTCACGGGTTATGATTTAATGCAAATCCAACAATTTAAACAATTCGCCTTACAGGATTTATCTACGATTTCACGCGCTGCTTTTGCTAGAATTGAAAGGGTATCCAAGCCAATCGTTGCAGCAATTAACGGTTTAGCTCTCGAGAGTGGCTTAGAGCTTGCTTTATCATGTGATTATCGCATTTGTTCAGAGAATGCTAGATTTATTTTTCCAAAGATCGATGAATCCACAGACAGAAAAGTTCATACAAAACGATTGCAAGATGCCATGGTTAAGGAGCAAGTCAAGGATTTGATACGCAATCACACTGTGTTTAATGCAATGACAGCGCTCAAATTAGAAGTTGTTGATGATATCATTGCTAGTGAAGAATTGGTAGATGTGGCAATGGAATGGGCTCGAAAGCAGCCGTTAAAAGATGTCATATAAAGATAGAATTTAACTTCAATTACAAAACAATAGTAGTGAACGTAATGATAGTGGAAATATCTGACATAAAGTTGTCAGAAATTATTGTGATATAGGACAGGAAACAGGATATATTTCCTAGAATCTTTCTGTATATAAATGAACTTCATTTGTGAACTGTGACATTCATTTTTATGACCACCTTTATAAAATAAATGTTTGTATCCAGAAAGGGTGAAATCAAATGTCGAGTCCGGTTATATACAGAGTAGATGGGCAAATAGGACATATCATCCTGAATCGACCAGAAAAGGAAAACTCGTTAACGGAGGATTTAGTAGTCAGGGTAGTCGAAGCTTTAAGAGTTGCTGAAGAGGATCCGGATATTAAAGTTATTATTCTTTCTGGTGAAGGTCAAAATTTTTGCGGTGGTGCTAATTTAGATGTGCTGATGGCATTGGAGAACGCTAGCGAAACATCTAAATGGATTGAAATGACTGCATCACTGGCAAAAACAATTGTCGATTTAGATAAATATGTTGTTGCAGCAGTTCAAGGCTTTGCTACAGGAGCCGGCTTTGGATTGGCACTCGCTTCAGATTTTATCATTGCCGACCGGACCGCAAAGTTTTCTTTAAGCTTTTCGAGACTGGGATTAATTCCTGATATGGGTTTAACCAAGAATTTAGTGGATTATTTGCCGCTCGCACTTGCAAAGGAATGGATTTCTTCTGGAAGAATCATCACTGTTGAGGAGGCCTATCAAAAAGGAATTGTAAATCAAATTGTTGAAGGCAACCTTTATGAACATGCAGTTGCTTTTTCACAATTTATTATGGATGGTCCACCTCTAAGTAATAAATACGTGAAACATTTGTTAAATCGAGCTAGATATAGTAATCTAGATGTCGCATTAATGAATGAAAATATGGTGCAAACAGTGCTGCTGCAAACACAGGACCATAAAGAGGCAGTCAGGGCCTTTCTAGAAAACCGAACCCCGAAGTTTTCAGGCAATTAACGTAGCTGATTTTAATAAGGATAAAAAGAAGGAGTACTCGACTCCTTCTTGTTTTATTTTGAGACTATTATGGAAGTAATGCTAATAATTTTAAGCCATTGTATACACCTGAATTGCAAACGTCTGTAGTGACATGTTTGGCATATTGGAATAAGTCTGGGTTACTGTTTCCCATTGCAATCCCTTCGCCAACCATTGACAACATCTCCTTGTCATTTAAGCCGTCACCAAACGCAATTGCCAATTCAGGTGGAATGTTCAAAGAATTTAGCATTGCTTGTACCGCAATACCTTTATTGATATCGGCGACAAGCATATCAAAGCAGTGATGCATCCCCTCAACATTAATTTGAGATAATAGGACACCATTATTAGTCGGATAAAGCTTGAGGTCATCTTGATGGGTGGTAATGAGTGTGGCGGAAAAGATTTGATCTCTATATTTATCCTTAAAAGTGTTGTTTTTTGTAAAACAAAAATGTTCTAAAAAGGTCTTGATTTTTTTCGAATCAGGATTGACCATTAGGTTTTCTTGATTCGTATAAAAAATGAGATCGTGACCATGTGCTGACGCAATCGTAATATAATCATCAATTACATTGGTATTGATATACCTTTTAAATATCTCTCGACCCTTGTAAATGGCATACGAGCCGTTATACGAAATAAAGGATTGTATATCAAGCTCAGTCGCGATTTCTTCAAGTTCGTGGAGAGGTCTGCCAGTTGCTAAAACAACTTCCAATCCTTTTTGTTTTATTTGCAAAATCGCTTGTTTTGTTGAAGCTTCAATTGTATGATCCGGACGCAAAATCGTTCCATCAATATCTAAGAATAATATTTTGTAATCTTGCATGAGATACTCCTTTTAACATGATTGATTTTAGATGATGAAAAATAGGAAATGAATAATTACAGGATAGCATATTTAATAATATTTGGGTTGTTTTTTCCAAATCGATGCACAAAAATCGCCACCGGCTCAAATCCGGTAGCGAGGAGATTTTAGGCATTCATCCGTTATTTTACCAAAGCAAATCGAAAAGCCTTTGGTTCACTAGGTTTGTATCTATCGGACACTCTTTTGCATTACGGCCATATTGCCAGCCCCAGACATTTGCCTGACATGGTGGTTTTGTGGGGCGGAAGCGTGGAGGGTTACTAGCTTTTGAAACACCAGCTTCTGGGCGAGCACTCCATAAAACGACATGGTTAGCAAGCGCATTATTTTCACTAACAGCAGCACAGTAGCCTTGTTGGAAATTCTTCTCCAATGGATCAAAGTATATACCGGCTAAATAATCACTATTTCGCATCGTATTGATATAAGCTGTTATCCATGCCCCATCCACCGCAAAATAGCGTTCGATATTGGCAAATAAAATTTTTCCACGTGGTACACCGAGCCGCCTAGCCTGATAGATCATGTTACCTGCAACCATTCGACCTGCGCGCTCACCAGTTGCACTTTTAAAATTACTATAAATCGGCATGATTTTTGTGCCGTTATTTCTGATAAATTGAATTTCTGCACGTGTTAAACCAGCGGCCGCGTTGGGAACTTCAATCAAATAACGCCCCCAATAGGCTGGCTTCCCATAAGTATTTTGGACACAATCATATAATTCCTTATTTACCGCTTGAGCTGTGTCAACTCCCCAAATGTGATTCAAACCAGTCTCCCCTTTCGAGAAAAAGCCTTAATCGTACAATATATGATTTACTAACTAAATCAATACTTGATAATCCGAAAAAGGGAGGTTGAAACAAGTGTTCTGTTTGAGAATAATTGAAAAATATGTAGTTTTTGACTAGCTTTGAATTTCGTAACCTTTTTTAGACAATTCACTGAAAATAAACTCAACATGATTTTGATTTTTTGTTTCTAATGATAAGTGGAGCATAGCATATCCTGGGAAAATTTTTTCGCCAATATGTTCTAAAGATAAGTTTAAGACATTAGCCTCCAAATTTGTAATATTCCCGAGTAGTTTCTCCAATTCACCTGGCTTATCCTTTAAAAATAAACTAAAGTGAACAAAACGACCTGCTTCAACCATTCCGCGTTCGATAATCCTAGAAATAAAGCTCACATCAACGTTTCCACCACTTATAACGGCTACTGTTTTCTTTCCCTCAATCGGAAGTTTACGATACAGCAACGATGCAAGAGAACAAGCACCTGATCCTTCAACAAGCAGTTTACTTCGTTCAAGCATCATCAGCATCGTTCTGGCAATCTCCATTTCATCTACACAAAAAATATCATCCACATACTTTTGGACGATTTGAAAGGGTAGTTCACCTGGCTTTTTCACTGCTATTCCATCTGCCATAGTGGGGGAAGAATCAATTGAAACGACTTTGTTTGATTGGAGCGATTGTTTCATACTAGGGCATGCAAGGGCTTCGATTCCGTAAACTAAAACATCTGGTTTCTGCTCTTTAATTGCCATAGCTAATCCAGCAATTAAACCGCCGCCGCCAATAGGACAAACAACTGCCTCAACGTCAGGTAGCTGCGCTAATATTTCCAAACCAACTGTACCTTGACCTGCGACAATAAATTGGTCATCAAAAGGATGAACAAAAGCAGCTCCAGTTTGTTGCTTTAAATCAAGTGCGTAATTAAGTGCCTCATCAAAGCCTGAGCCGTGTAGTTCCACTTCGGCACCGTATTGTCTCGTGGCAAGGATTTTACTAATGGGCGCCCCTTTTGGCATGATAATCGTACAGGGAATATTTAGTAAATGACTTGAAAAGGCTACGCCCTGGGCATGATTTCCGGCGGATGCTGCGATAACACCTTTTTCAACTTCATCTTTTCTTAACGAAAGCATTTTGTTAAAGGAGCCTCGCACTTTAAATGAGCCTGTTTTTTGTAAATTTTCTAGTTTTAAATAGACTTCGTTTTTAGAAAGTGTGCTAAATGTTTTTGAGAAATCGAGAGGTGTCTGGTGAATCATCCCGTTCATTTTTTCTTGTGCTGTAAATATATCTTCAATACAAATCATGAAAATGCCTCCTCCCTGTTATTGTTAACGTTCCCAATCTGTTTATTCGTTAACAGATTTAGGTGGGGGAGAAGGCATATAGGCAAAACTTAAAGATTTTTGTAATCATATAAATTACTCACGCTTTTAAAGATTATCTGTCCCATTGTTTTCTCACTTGCTCAAATGCCATTTGTTTAATTGCGTCTTCACCCGTTTCTTTATTCGTTAAAACATTCGTCACGTAATTTTTTCCCCGATAGTTAATAGTTACAGTTACTTTGATCATCAAACATTACTCCCTTCTAATTTTGATCATTTTGTTTTTTTGAAAGATTTTTTTAGAAAATGAAAATCTTTTTTGTGATACGGATACATGTCCGTAAAATGAGGAAAAGATACTCTGGACCAATCGGCCCGAAAAAGGATTGATTAAGAGTGGTTAATAACTAGTGAAGGAATCCTTCTAAAGGTAATAAACCTTATGAAACTTGAGTTACATCAAGTTATATTGTTAATAGTATATGACCGATAAAATGGATAATCAAGAACATACGCTCGACAAAAAATTATCATGTTCACCCTTACAACTCGTGTTTTGTCGGATGGAGAAAAATTTTCTGATTATTTTGTCGGAAAAGTTTTCTTTGAAAGCGGACACAAATAAACACTGGCTAATAACCAGTGTTTAAAGAGAAATAATTGTAGAATTTTTTTGGTTTTGTATCAAGACCAGAGACTTTTTTTCTTATGTGTAGATATTTCTAGGGCGTTGATTATCGTTACAGGCGCTTGTTTTTGAAGATTGAGTAGCTTATCAGGAAAAAGTAGCACCAATAAGGCTCATTGAAGCTATATTTGAGTAGAACGACAGGAAAAAGTAGCACCAATAAGGCTCATTGAAGCTACTTTTGAGTAGATCACAAGGAAAAAGTAGCACCAATAAAGCTCATTGAAGCTACATTTGAGTAGAACGACAGGAAAAAGTAGCACCAATAAGGCTCATTGAAGCTACATTTGAGTAGATCACAAGGAAAAAGTAGCACCAATAAGGCTCATTGAAGCTACATTTAAGTAGATCACAAGGAAAAAGTAGCACCAATACGGCGCACTGCGCAGAGGTCCTCCCTATTACCGCCCACGGAAAGCGAAGCACCCGGAGCGGAAATCAACAGGTCTAGTAGCAGGTCAAATAATAAATTAATTAATAATAGGTGCATTAAAATTCTGAAAGGTAACTTTTAACGGTTTGTTTCTTTAATTGTGAGTTGGAGTAATTTTTCTGTTTTTGTATCAAATTTTATCGTGACGTATACACCGAACTCGCGACCAGCTTGCTTTAACCATAGCTTAAAGGTTTCGGTAGTGGTTTTCGGATTTTCTTTTCGACCAACATGCAAATAATCAACAATTTGGGCATTTGGATATTTCCGCTTTGTTTCCTGCATGGCAATACGACCCCATTTGGCATAGGCTGGTGCGGGCCTTTGTTCATATTCCACATTTCTTGCCATAACCACCTCTTGAGGCACAAAATCACTAAGTATAGAAACAGAAAATATGAATATGATGATAAATGTCTTCGGCATCTTCAAATTAATCATCCTTTCTGGTATGTTTCTATTAGTATGATACAAATTCCTTTGAAGATGAATGGTGATTAGAAAATGATATGGAATAACACTAAGGAGGGGACATTGTGCTAAAAACAAAAATCAAGCTAAAAAATCCGGATGAAGTTTTATCTATATTAAACGAAATGGTTAAACGCTCATATGAACGGGTTAAGGATGAGGAGATTTTGCTTTGTCTTGATTGTCTTGATGTTGATCTTTATATTGCCTCCACCAATAATGATGAATTTTACGATGCAATTAAAGAAAATTTCGAAGTAGATGAAGCAGGAGATATTGTTGATTATGATACGTATAAAGAACTAATGGGTGATCTTAACGAAAGCTTTATTTTGCTTCATAGTACTAGTGGATTATTTGATTATTTCCCTCCAGGTGAATACAGCGTAAATGGAGAAATTAGAGAACAGGAAAGTGACTACCTAGCACCAAGTGGGGTTTTTTATGCACCATATGAGGATGCAATTAAAGAAAAGTCCTAACAAACAGGTCGGAAAGTAAAGAAAATTCCAACTATTATTTCTCGGGAAAGCGCAAAATAAGACAAAATCCCTATTTCCAAGTCGAAATTTGTCTAATTGTTGAATATTTAAAGGTTTATTTGTGGATTTTAGTGCGTTTGATACACTAAATGTAATAATAATGGAAAAATTCGACGATGTAAAGTGGAAATAGGGAAATTATGTCTATAAAGTGGGAAAAAATCTTAATGGTTCCATTAATCTAAAACAGCTGATTATGCTGTTTTTTTTTATTGTTTGGAAAATATAGATTTAGATGAAAGTGTTAAGTTTGAAAGTGTCTTTAGTGAGGGGGTTCCTATGGCGAAGCAAGCAAATGGCAGTGAGAGTTCTGAAAAGTTGCTTGAATGGTGGCAACTCTCATTGATTGGGGTAGGGTGCATAATCGGGACAGGATATTTTTTAGGTTCAGGACTGGGAATTAAGATGACAGGTCCTTCGATGTTTTTTGGTTTTATCATTGCGGCGATTGGGACTTATGTCGTATTTGATGCATTATCTAAAATGTACACGAAGGATCCACAAAAGGGATCATTCCGTTCATATGCCAAAAAGGCATTTGGACGATGGGCAGGATTCAGCAGTGGTTGGGTTTATTGGTTTTCGGAAATGCTTATTATGGGAAGCCAGCTCACTGCATTGTCAATTTTCACGAAATTTTGGTTTCCTAATATGTCATTATGGGTTTTCGCCTCAATTTATGCGGTCCTTGGTGTTATTGTTGTCTTAACAGGAACAAAAGGGTTCGAACGAATGGAAAATATGTTTGCAATAATTAAGATTGCAGCCATTTTAATGTTTATTGTTTTGGCAGGTGCTGGACTATTCGGTGTACTCGATGCCGGAAAAGAAGTCTTTCACACACCTAAACAAGTGGATGAATATTTTCCTGCAGGCTTTAAAGGGATATGGTCTGCGTTAATCTTTGCTTTTTACGCCTTTGGTGGAATCGAAATTATGGGAATCATGTCTGTGCGTTTGCGCAATAAAAACGACGCTGGTAAAGCGGGGAAAATCATGATTCTCTTGTTGACAATTATCTATCTTTTATCGATTGGATTAGCAGTAACAATGGTTCCTTGGCAAAATTTTAATGCTAAAGAAAGCCCTTTTGTGATTGCCATGGATAATTATCAGTTGAAATTTTTTCCACATATTTTTAACGGCGCCCTTATTATTGCTGGTTTCTCAACTATGACTGCCTCATTATTTGCTGTAACAAGCATGTTGGTTACGTTAGCTTCAGACGGTGATGCACCACAACTGTTTGCAAAAAAAGGGAGGCTAAAAGTTCCTGTTTTCGCCCTGCTGCTAACCGTGTCTGGATTAGTTACCTCAATCATCTTAGCATTAGTTATGCCGGATTCGATTTATGAGTATATCACCACGGCAGCAGGATTAATGCTTTTATATAACTGGCTATTTGTGTTGATGTCAGTTCAAAAATTGATAACCTTGACTATATGGGATCATTTTAAACGTTTAATTGGGATGGTCTTTATTTTATTAGCCATAACAGGAACATTATTCCAAGACTCAATTAGGCCAGGCTTTTTAGTGAGTATCGGTTTTGTGGTTATTATTGGGATCATTTCATTGATCATTCACTTCAGAGCCAAAACAAAGGGTGGAGCTTCGACCTTACCAAGGCCAGTATTTGAAAAATTGGTATTAAAAGAAAAATAATGTCTTCATAGCTTCAACGCCAAAATAAATCCCAAATCCTATTAGTGATAGTCCTGAAATATAAGCAATGGATGTAAGCAAAGATCTTGATAAATATCGCCTAAAAGTACTGGCTAATAGCGCCATAGACAAATCCCAAATCATTAAGCCACAAAACATTGCACACGTATATATGATTAATTGATCAGCACTATAGTTAGAAATGGTCTTTGCTAGAACTGAGCCATATATTCCGAGCCAAAAAAGAATCGTTAATGGATTGGATATTGACATAAAAAATCCTGACATTAATGATTTTATTAAAGGCTCGGATTGCCGTGAATTGCCAGTTGTGACTTTTCCGGCGCCGATAATGCTCTCTATACCAGTATAAATCAACACGAAACAGCCAAACGACCAAAGAAACGATTGAATGATCGGTTTTTCAAGAAAATGGACAAAGCCTAAATAAACAAGCCCCATATAAAAGGCATCTGCGATAATTGCTCCAATGCCCACAAACCACGAATGAAAAAATCCATTCCGAATTCCTTTTTCGAGCTGTGCTGCATTAATCGGACCGATGGGAGCCGCTAATGATAATCCTAAAAATATAAAACTAAAAAATGTTGTCATATCGCATTTACCTCCTGCTAAAACAGTGCTCGTACAGTTTATTCAGTTTTTAGGGCATGTACGACAACTGAATGGAAATATTTATCACCTTCGTAGTAAATTTACTAAAAACGGGTGAGTCCTTTGTGTAATCAGTTTACATAGCATGATTTCTATTCAGACATTCCTAACAAAGATAAATGGAATAATATTTCCATTTTAGCAAACCTTAAAAATAGCCTTTAATCTAACTGGTTAATTTAAAGTGACTGGTGAGGTGCATGATGAAAGGGAACCTGCAAAGAAATGAAATGGTTTATGTGATAATAGCATTGCTATTGATTGGCATGTATTTGTCACCGTTGTTTATTTTGGGAGAAAACGCTCACATCCGTGTCCATGATAATTTAGACTCAAACATTGCCTGGTACAAGGTATTGGCAAAAAGCGGACAGTTGTTCGGGTCATTTAATGCGACGATACCCCAAATCATTAATGGCTTACCCCGCAATGCATTCGGGTCTGAATTCAGTGGGATTGTTTGGTTGTACGCAATATTTCCTACAATGGTGGCATACGGTTTAAGCCAAGCGCTTACTCGGCTTTTTGCTTTTATCGGAATGTATTTATTACTTAAAGATCATTTTTTAAGTGAAGATAAATTCCAAGTATACCGTGTTGGAGTGGCTCTTACCTTTGCGATAACGCCATTTTGGCCATCGGGGATGCTCAGTACGTTAGGTATGCCATTGGCACTATGGGCATTTCTCAATATTAGAAATGGTATAAGAACCTGGAAGAATAGCTTAGTGTTAACTTTGCTTCCGTTCTACTCCAGTATTGTTCTGGGCTTTTTCTTTTTCCTTAGTGCGATGGGGATATTTTGGATTTGGGATGTAGTGAAATCAAAAAAGATTCAGTTGCGCTTTTTGTTAGCGCTGCTCTATATGACAACCATCTATATGGTAGTTGAGTATCGCTTAGTTTACTCGTTTTTATATACTGCAGAACCAAATAGCCGTGATGAATATTTTCATGCGAATCTGCCTTTGGAGCGAGTGATACGGTTGGCCTTTAAAAATTACATATATGGACATACGCATGTCATGACTGTCCATACTTTAATCATTCTTCCAGTATTATTTATTGGCTTGTTCATCATTTGGAAGAATAAACAATGGAGAACAGAACGGACTTTTGTGTTTTTCTTTTTCCTCAATTTTGCTTTATCGCTATGGTATGCATTTTGGTTTTATGAAGGGTGGCTTCCATTAACGAAGCGATTTCATTTTATGGATACGTTTAATTTTGCCCGCTTTCATTTTTTGCGCCCGTTAATTATATATGTGAGTTTTGGCCTGGCACTGAAGCTGATATGGGAAAATTGGAAACTGTTGCGGCATACAGCATCAGTTCTTCTTTTGGCACAGGTTATTTTGTTATTTTCGTTTAATGATGAATTGGTCTATCAAAAAAAACCAACCGTAAAACAGTTTTATGCCGAGGAGCAATTTCGTGAAATTAGAGAGTATATTAATCGACCAGTCGAAGAATACCGCGTTGCTAGTATCGGGCTGCATCCAGCAATAGCTCAATATAATGGTTTCTATACGCTTGATACGTATAATAATTTTTATCCACTTAAGTATAAGCATGAATTTCGAAAAATAATTGCAAATGAATTAGATAAAAATAAAAAAATCCGTAAGTATTTTGATAAATGGGGGGGACGATGCTACTTTTTCACGAACGAGCTCGGTAAATCTTACATGTTTAAAAAGCATTCCAAAAAAACGATTCAATCCATTAATCTCAATTTAGAACCTTTCAAGAAAATGGGCGGACAGTACTTATTTTCGAGTGTAAAAATCATAAATGCGAGTGAAAAAGGACTATTGCTAGAAAAGGTGTTTGAAACTAAAACATCCGCTTGGAAAATATATCTATATAAAGTCAGCTAAGTTTGGGAGGTACAACAAGATGGAACCAACTCTGACAATCGTTATTCCTTGTTACAACGAGGAAGCGGTACTCCGTGAAACGATAAATCAATTGAATGAGCTAATAAACCAATTAGTGGAAGACAATTTAATCTCAAAGCAAAGCATGCTGCTGTTTGTGGATGATGGCAGTAAGGATAGCACCTGGGGCATGATTTATAAGGAAGGATTGAAAAATGAGCGCATTAAAGGCTTAAAACTTGCGCGTAACGTTGGACACCAGCGCGCTTTATTAGCGGGATTGCTAACAGCCAAAGAACGATCGGATTGTGTCATTTCTATCGATGCCGATTTACAAGATGATATTAACGTTATTCGGGAGTTTATCATGAAATATCAAGAAGGATATGAAGTGGTCTATGGGGTCCGCGACTCTCGAAAGAGCGATTCGTTTTTTAAAAGAAATACAGCTCAAGGCTATTACAGACTTATGGAAAAACTCGGTGTTTCACTCGTGTATAATCACGCTGACTATCGGCTAATGAGCAAACGTGCCCTTGAGGAGCTTGAAAAATTCGAGGAGGTAAATTTATTTCTGCGTGGAATAGTTCCTCTAATCGGATTTAGGTCGACCTCAGTCTATTATGCTAGGAAAGAACGTCTTGCTGGGGTATCGAAATATCCATTAAAGAAAATGCTTTCATTTGCCTTGGATGGTATTACGTCTTTTTCAATCACTCCAATCAGACTTGTTTTATTTTCAGGATTAACTGCCTTTTTAATTAGTTTATTATTTGGAGTGTATTTCTTCTGGTTAAAAATGTATGGCAGTACCGTGACAGGGTGGACCTCGCTAATTACCTCGATTTGGCTTATCGGTGGTTTGCAGTTAATTGCGATTGGTCTAATTGGTGAATACATCGGAAAAATGTATATTGAAACGAAACGACGGCCAAAATACGTCATTGATATCAATACTTTTCAATTACCACAAGCTTTTCAAGCAAATGGGAATAAAAGGCTAACTGAGGAAGCAGTGCCACTAAATTTTGCTCAATATCCTAAATAGCATGAAGAAAGATTAACTACTTTTGACACCATATAAAATCAATGCCACACCTGAAAAAATCCAAACAACCTTCAAAAATGAGATTTTTTCAGCCAAACCTACCAAACCAATGGTTGTTGTAAGGATGAGAATGATGGGTCCTACAAGGGCAAGACTACTGTTTAATATCAGTGCTTTTTCGATATTATTGGCTTTAAGAATAAGAAAAGCAACACTCAGCTCAATGCTGCCTGAAATCATTCTTAACAACGCCATACCAACTATAGCTTTTTCAAACATTTGAAACATCATTTATTCCTCCTCACATCAAAGTCTTGAACAGTATATGCGATGATGATGCGAGATAGGACATGTTTATTCTTGAAACTCATTATCGTTATTTTCACTATATAACAAGACTAATTTGTTGTTTCTCAATGATAGAAACGATACATTTGTCATATAGATAGTATAGATAGAAGTATAAATAATAGAAAAAGTAATTTGGGATGCGGGGGAGGATAAATGGAAATTGAAAAAATTTTGAAGAAGCTGGAAAGTCGGCAAGCATCCATGCTGGATACAGAAAACTATTCGAAATTTGCAGTTTTATTACCACTTATCGAAAAAGAGGATGGTTATCACATTCTATTTGAGGTAAGAGCTTATAATATGCGGCGTCAGCCTGGCGAGATTTGTTTCCCTGGTGGCCGAATTGACCCCGGTGATGTGAATGAACAATATACAGCTATTAGAGAAACGTCTGAGGAATTAGGTATCTCTCCAGAGAATGTACGCCAAGTTGTTCCGTTGAATTATATGGTGAATGCCTTAGGGAGAATCATTTACCCTTTCGCAGGAGTCATTGAAAATGTTGAACAAATCAAGCCAAATGAATCAGAAGTGGCCGAAGTTTTTACGGTCCCTGTTGAATTTTTTCAGAAATATGATCCTGAAGTTTATAAGGTTCATTTACAAGCACAACCCGAACGTGAATTTCCATTTGATTTAATCATTGGCGGGGAAAATTATAATTGGCACAAATCGCATATAGATGAGTATTTTTACAAGTATGAAGATAGGGTCATTTGGGGCTTAACCGCTAGAATCCTTCATCACTTTCTTGAATTGATTCAAGCTCAATAATAAACCACTGACTAATGTGGAAGCCGGGACAAGCCTGTTGCTAGGAAGGTTCCGGTCCAATTATTATTGGAAAATCTGGAAATTATATGAAATATTAAAATTTTCAAAAAATTAATTAAAAAAGTGTTTTAATTTTCGGTTAATTATTATATAATTTAAAAAAGGACAAGGAGTTGATTTCCATGGATCATAAGATGCCAAATTTTATGAAACAAAATCACCACAATGCCCCAAAACGTCTTGCTGGAGAAATTAGCGCGTCAGATTCACTGATTGCCGAAATGCTACTCGAAAAGTCCCTCATTGATTTTAGAATCCAACAACTGAAAAAAGAAATCGATTACTCCTTGGTACAAGGAAACAAGGAAGAGTTCCTAAAACTTACTGACGAATTAAAGCGAATTTCAGCTTAATAGAATCGTCTAAAACCTAGTATTTATACTAGGTTTTATCATGCGAATTTTTCTAATCCCCATTCGAATTTCCTCCCAAATATTATTTTCCTTAAATGAAAATCCAGTCGAAAACTTAAAGATTTGTCGTTAAATCTATAAATATATTAAAAATAATGGTACAATAGTAAAAACTTAAAATTTACTGAATAGAGTAAAAATGGAGGTAATGACTTTGGCTGAATTACGTAGTAACATGATCAAAAGCGGTTTTGACCGCGCGCCGCACCGTAGCTTGCTTCGTGCAGCAGGTGTTAAAGAAGAGGACTTCAACAAACCATTTATTGCTGTTGTTAACTCATATATTGATATTGTTCCGGGACATGTTCACCTGCAAGAGTTCGGAAAAATCGTGAAAGAAGCGATTAGAGAAGCAGGTGGCGTTCCATTTGAAATGAACACAATTGGTGTTGACGATGGAATTGCAATGGGACATATCGGTATGCGCTATTCACTTCCAAGCCGTGAGATTATCGCTGACTCT
Source organism: Bacillus sp. DNRA2 (assembly GCF_012843265.1). Lineage (GTDB taxonomy): Bacteria > Bacillota > Bacilli > Bacillales > Cytobacillaceae > Bacillus_BU. The sequence goes on from NZ_JABAIT010000013.1 coordinate 117,456, forward strand.
GTTGAAACAGTCGTGAACGCACACTGGTTTGACGGTATGGTATGTATTCCGAACTGTGACAAAATCACTCCAGGGATGATGATGGCAGCGCTAAGAATCAACATTCCAACGATTTTTGTCAGTGGTGGACCAATGGCTGCTGGTAAAGATGCACAAGGTAACGCACTTAATCTGAACTCTGTTTTTGAGGGAGTGGGAGCGTTCCAATCTGGAAAGATTGATGAGGCTAGATTAACAGAAATTGAACAAGTAGCATGCCCAACCTGCGGTTCATGTTCTGGTATGTTTACTGCAAACTCGATGAACTGTTTAGCTGAAGGCCTAGGTCTAGCTTTACCAGGGAACGGAACAATTTTAGCAGTAGCAGAAGAAAGAAAAGATTTCGTAAAACAGTCGGCAATGCAATTAATGGAACTAATTAAAAAGGATATTAAACCACGTGATATCGTTACTATCGACGCTATTGATAATGCATTTGCATTAGATATGGCAATGGGTGGTTCCACAAATACTGTTCTTCATACTTTGGCGCTAGCCCATGAGGCGGAGATAGAATATTCATTAGAGCGCATTAATGATATCGCTAGTCGCGTACCGCATTTAGCAAAAATTGCACCTGCTTCTGATTATCATATTGAAGACGTACACAATGCTGGTGGTGTAAGTGCCATTATCAACGAATTATTAAAAATTCCTGGTGCGATTAAAGGAGATTGCTTAACTGTATCTGGTAAAACATTACAGGAAAATGTTGCCGGTGCAGAAATTTTAAATCAACTAGTAATTCGTCCATTAGATAATCCTTATTCTGAACGCGGTGGTTTAGCTGTGTTGTTCGGAAACCTTGCTCCAGATGGTGCAGTTATCAAAGTTGGTGCCGTTGACCCAGCTGTTGGTGGTTACCACAGAGGTCCTGCAATTTGCTTTGATTCTCAAGAGCAAGCACTTTCTGGAATTATCACTGGTAAAGTACAAGAAGGTCATGTTGTTGTCATTCGTTATGAAGGACCAAAAGGTGGACCTGGTATGCCAGAAATGCTAGCACCTACTTCACAAATCGTTGGTCGCGGGCTTGGGGCCAAGGTTGGTCTGATTACTGACGGTCGTTTCTCTGGTGCTTCTCGTGGTATTTCTATCGGTCATATTTCCCCAGAAGCAGCAGAAGGCGGTCCAATCGCTTTTGTTGAAGATGGTGATATCATCGAACTAGATTTAAATAATCGAAAAATCACACTTGAAATTTCTGATGAGGAAATGGCAAACCGGAAAGCAAACTGGAAAGGCTTTGAACCAAAGGTGAAAAAAGGTTACTTAGCTCGTTACTCTAAGCTTGTAACATCAGCCAACACTGGCGGCGTAATGAAAATCTAATCTAACTGATTAATTCAGAGATCTGGCTATAACAGTCAGGTCTCTTTTTGATTTTAATTGACGAAAATATTACCATAATTGTTTCTGTTTTCAGGAAGAAAAAGGATATAATATTTTTATTAATCATCTAGAAAACCAAGCAACATTGTAATGCAATTGGAAAGGTTGTGATTATTCTTGCGAAATAAATCGGTATTATTCGTTGCGATTTCTTCGATACTGGCATCTATCATTTGTATTGTTGGACTAGTAGTCACTTTAGTAGATTACTTTGACACTCCAACAGAGCCAATAAAAAATGAAGTTGTTAAAACAAAACCAAAAGAAAATGCTGATGATAGAGTGCAAATTGTAGCATTGGGAGATTCGTTAACTCGAGGTACAGGAGATTTGGAAGGGAAAGGATATGTTGGCTATTTAGTCAGTAATCTTGAGGAAAGGAGCAAACAAAAGTTAGCATTATCAAATTTGGGAATTAAAGGACTGACATCTGATCAATTGGCAGGACAAGTGAAACAGGAAGAGATAAAAAGGCAAGTTGAACTTGCTGATATCATCCTCATCACGATCGGTGGCAATGATTTGTTCAGAGGTGGTGAAGGTCTAGCTAATATGAGTCCTGAAAGTTTGCAGCCTGTAGAGGCAGCATATGAGCAAAACTTAATGACAATCTTTTCAGAGCTTCGAGCAGCTAACAAAGATGCGGAAATCTTTTTTATTGGATTGTATAACCCTTTCATCGATTTGGACAATGCAACCGAAACCTCCAAAGTGGTAAGGACTTGGAACTATAAGAGTGCGGAAATTAGTGCGAACTATCCGAATACTGTATTTGTACCAACTTTTGATTTGTTCCAATTAAAGGTTAATGATTATTTGTTTTCTGATAAGTTTCATCCAAATACAAAAGGCTACCAGCTTATTGCCGAACGGGTCGCCTCATTAATTACGCTTTAAAGGAGGGGACATATGAGCGAGATTACAATGTCCGTCAAAGGACTCAAAAAAGTGATTGGCAAAAAGGAAATCATCAAAGGGATCGATTTTGAATTAAAAAAAGGCGAGGTTTTTGGATTCCTAGGACCAAATGGTGCGGGTAAAACAACCACCATTCGGATGCTAGTCGGTCTAATCCGGCCAACCTCAGGTTCGATTCATATTTGCGGCTACAATGTTGCCAATCAATTTACTAAAGCAATGGAATTTCTTGGCTGTATCGTCGAAAATCCAGAGATGTATCCCTATCTAACAGGTTGGGAAAATTTAAAGCATTTTGCAGGGATGTTACCGAACATAGGTGATGAGCGAATTGCTGAGGTTACAAAAATGGTTGGGCTGCAAGAAAGAATCCATGATCGAGTTAAGACGTATTCACTTGGGATGCGCCAACGTTTAGGAATTGCTCAAGCATTACTGGGTAATCCGAAAGTGTTGATTTTAGATGAACCTACTAACGGATTAGATCCATCGGGAATTCGTGATATGCGTCAGTTTATTCGATTTTTGGCTGAGGAAGAGGGTCTAAGCGTATTAGTATCAAGTCACTTATTAAGTGAAATTCAATTAATGTGTGATCGGGTCGCCATTATTTCAAAAGGGACTATGGTAAAAACCGATACTGTTGAACATTTGTTAACTCAGCAGGAGCGTCTAACTTGGCGATTAGAGCCCATCGAAAAGGGCATCGAGATATTGGCGGGATTGACCGAAATTGTTCGTGAGGAAGGCGAGTATGTGATTACACCGTACATAGAAGAAAGTGTTGGCATGTGGAATCGCAAATTAGTTGAAGCGAATGTGACGGTGTTGGAAATGAACCGCAAACTACCAAGCTTAGAAGATCTATTTTTAGAAATGACTGGAGGAGATCATATTGATTAATCTCATCCATAATGAATTATTAAAAATAGTCCGTAAAAAGAAATTAGTTGTTGTTGTGATGATTATGACTGTGCTGATTTCAATGTTTACTTATGCGCAATACCGTGAACAATCTCGAATTCAGGAAACGCTTGGAACGAAAGATTGGCGGACGACATTGCAGCAGGATATTGTAAATAAGCAAAATCGTTTAAGCAGCACAGGAATTTCTGAGGAATGGAAACAACAGCTGCAAATTTCGATTAAACAGCAACAATATTATTTAGATCATAATATCAATCCGACTGAACCGGGCGCACCGACCTTTGTTCGAGAATTTCTACAGCACGCAATTCAGTTGTTATTGCCGTTATTGGTGATGATCATCGCTTCAGATATTGTTTCGTCTGAGCAAAGTGCCGGAACTGTGAAACTCCTATTGACCAGACCGGTAAAACGGTGGCGGATATTGCTAAGCAAGTACATCACCTTAATTTTGTCGGTTTCATTCTTAATCGTGTCATTTGCCGTCCTGTCGTACTTCATTTCAGGACTTGTATTCGGCTATAGCGGTTGGTCAGCACCCATATTAACAGGGTTTACGGTCGAAAAAGGCGAATTAAGCACGGCAGGTGTTCATCTTGTCCCACAATGGCAATTTTTATTAATGGTGTTTGGATTGGCTTGGTTTGTTTCATTGGTTGTGGGAACCTTATCGTTTATGTTATCGACGTTAATCAAAAGTACAGCTGCTGGGATGGGCGTTATGCTCGCTTGTTTAATTGCCGGAATGATTTTAACCAACATAGTGTCATCATGGGAATCTGCCAAATATTTATTTATGGTAAATTTAACTCCTACGCAATATTTAACTGGAGGAACACCTCCTATTGAAGGAATGACTTTAGGCTTTACGCTACTGGTGCTATTGATTTGGGGGATTGGCGGTATTTTCGTCTCGTTTTTCACGTTTGTTAGGAAAGATGTTTATTAAGTAAAATAGAAAAAGCCTTGCACATCAAGAAATTGTGCAAGGCTTTTGTGCGCTTGGCAGCGTATCGGACTAACGGGTGAAAGTCCCGAACACACCGTTTGTGGCGGAAGTGTATAGCTGACAGGTAGTGCGTGTCCGTGA
>NZ_JABAIT010000014.1 GCF_012843265.1 Bacillus sp. DNRA2
ATTTTTGTTGTGGCATAAGAAAGCACCTCCTTTAATTGATACGTGTATCGTACCAGGAGATGCTGCTTGTTTATATGCGTAGTTTGAATTCGGGCTTACGTTGTTACATCGGCAAACGAGCCTATGTATCATACCCACCTCTCCAAGCAACGTCTTATAGTTATTTACGTTGAAAACTATTTTTACTTACTAAATATATTAAGTAAGCAAAGTTAGAAAAGTAGCTGTCCTTATTTCATTATTTACAATTGATACGGTAAAAATCTTATTATATATATCTAAACGATAGTTCAATAACTAACTTTACGCCTCCATGTTATCGTAATATTCAAAAAAACAGTTATAAAATAAAAAGAAGACCGCATTATTGATCGCCAAAAAGCCATGTTGATTAAACGCATGGCTATCTATATCCGTTTTTATTTCTGTTCGAGGCGAGCAATTCTGTCTTCTAGTTCTTGAATCTTTTTCTGCTGAGCTAGAATTAATCCTTTTAATTCATCGAAGGCACTTTTTGGAAGCTCCTTAGAGGATTGAAACTCCATATTTTTTTGTATGGTTTGACCCGTTATCTCTACTTCCATCGTGTGCCCAGTCACTTCTTTTATGGTTTCAATCATCATTGTTTTATAGCGTTCTTCCAACCAGTCAGCCTGAAATTCATTCTTTGTTTTGACAATCACAACATCGTCCTTTATTTCTGCTGTTGTGTTCTTCAGCCATGTTTCAAAACTAGGCTTGCTAATTCTTTCGCTAATAAGATGTAAGACTTGTTTCCATTGCTCCATTTAAAATCCATCTCCTTATTCTTTTTTCAACTGATCAAGCGTTAAGTAGTAACCACGTTCAATTTCTTCAGCTTTTTCCTTTTTTACGTTTGAAAAGAACCTGTTAAAAAGAATTTAAATATTTCCCTCTGTTTTCTTCCCAGTAGGGATCTTTTTCCCAATGATATGTATCGTTAAAAATGTTTAATTTATGATTTTATTTCAATATTACTTATTAAACCAATTTTACCATAAGCCTTATTGCTAACTTGTATCATTCGCTTAAGTGAAAGAATCAAAAAGATTATAATTAACCATCAAGTTTTGTTCAAGAATATGGCCATTATACTAAAGAAAGGGCACAATTCTTATTGCAGAGATGCGCCCGATTGCGGAAGATCGCTATTGAAAAGCCCTTAATCGCTGAACCCACAAATTCTCTTTTTATTTGTACATCATCTTTCTGAAAAGAGCTTAAATTAGAAATGAAACATTACTGTACTGAGCATAAGTTATTTAATTTCTCACTATTAGGACCCTCTATTTTAATAGATAAATCTTCTTGAACCCATAAATGAAGATATCCCAACCTGGATAATGCCTTACTTTTTTTATTTACTTGCTCTCTATACAATGGAGTTTCTGGCCAAGCAGCAATATAAAAAGCATTATTTTTATATTTTTTATCATCCTCTCGCTCCATTAACTTATTAATTTGGCTCTTGACGTTATCTCTTACTGAGCTTTTTGGCATAGCTCCTATACTATTATCTGTGTCATATTTATTTTTAACAGATCCTTTAGCTTCAATGTAAAGAGTCGCGCCATTTTTCGAAAGCTCTAAATCAATCCCTCTTTCGTTATTTTTTGCCTTTTTCATAAGTTTAAAATCGTATTTATTAAAATAGTCCTCAATTGCATCAATTAATTTGTTTTCAGTAATAAATAGACCTTCAAATGGTTTTGTCATAATTTCCACCTCATACAAGACATTATAACAAAGCCGGATCAGGATACGCTTTAAATAATTCCGTTTACTTCTTCTGAAAATCTTCCTTTAAGTTATACGTATAGGCACTTTAAATATCAAATAATCCAAGCAATTAGATACATCACTGTGCTAAAAAACATAATAATAAGGTCATTTAACTATTGAAAATATTCCATTAAATTTTCACAATTCATTAAGAAAGAGCGCATTTCTTACAGCAGAAATGCGCCTGATTCTGGAATAAGCTGCTAGATATTATCATCGGAAGACGAATTAAATTAGAAATAAAATCGAATTCCATATCTCCAATGCTTTCCTATTGTTTTATAATAAAAAGTATAAATAATTTACATAAAAAGGATGAAACCAATATGGAACTCTCTAAGACCCATATAATTCATATTCAATGGGATGGACCTTATAACTTAACTCAACTTCCAGACTTAATGAATGAGGAAACTGATTATGGTATTTATCAGGTTTACGGCAATCATCTCGTTTATGGTAATGATGTGTTACTGTATATCGGAAAAGCAGATCGTCAAACACTCGGAAGAAGAATCTCTCAAGAAGGCTGGCTAGATACTAACGACTCAAATAGCATAAAAATTTATGTTGGAAGATTTCATGGTAAAAGTAACCCCTCTCAAGAATTATGGTCTTTAGAAATTGACTTAGCTGAACGATTTTTAATCTATGCTCATAGCCCAGCTAACAACTCTAAAAGTATTTCTACACTCCCAGACTCAGAATTTCAGGATATACATATCTTGAATTGGGGACATCGTAGATCTCTTCTCCCGGAGCTTTCCGGATTACTTTGGACTAGTAAGTTAGATGACGTTGAATATGAATTATATAAATGGGTGTAATTGCACCCATTTTTTTCTTTCTGTCGCCTTTTGGTTCAAATGTGCAGTACTCTTGTCAAAGATTATAAATTAAAAGGACCCAATCCCTTGTACTGGAATAGCGCCCTTCGTATTATGGAATAACAAAAATATTGTTCTTATCCCTAAACCATTTAATTCTTGTTTAACTAAAGCAGTTTACTTTAATTACAGTATTTCACACATATTTGAAATAGAAATGCTGACCTAACAAGTACCTCCAATATCCTCCTCTAACCGATTGAATTAGACTAAATTGTATCACCGCTTTGATAAGAAAAATGCCTTGCCCCCTATTAAGGCAAAGCACCCATTAGTTAGTAAAGGGGGAGGCATTACCTATCAGTATCTGCGATATAGTATTTCATTTAGTCTCCTTGAATTATTTACAAAATCTCTATTTACAAATTATTTTCCCAAGCTTTTTCTCTTAAATCCCAATAATCTTGTGCCAGTAGCATATATCTTCTTACGTCTTCTGGGTTTTCAAGCGGTTTTTCTCCATCTACAACAAGGCGTTTAACGAATTCTCTATCATCAATAAAATAAATTTTTTGGCAATAGTCGTATATATCATCAAAAGTATCTAAAAAATTTTTCAATGGTAGAGAATTATATCCTGATTGGCTGAATATATTAAAATTACCTGTTTTATTATCTGACATTCTGATTCTATCTTTTAAGGGAATACTTAGATATTTGTTGAGATAATATACAAAAGTGTCTAATCGATCAAATCCATCCAGTGTATCTCGATTCCCTTTGAATTTATTCATCCCCCCAGTACTTGGCATGAGAGAAAAATTTAATAATGTATGATGGTGTTTTTCACATTTATCAAGCAAATCTAAATCTTTTCCTTTTAGAATCTGTTTAAATCGATATATTTTCCTGCAGTTAAAATTAAAATCACAATCTCCTGATAAACTGAATTTAGACCAAAATCGCCTTTTTTTAGAATATTCACTGTTTTCGTTAATTCCAGCGATATATCTAATATTTCCCTTTTCTGAATAGCGTCCGTATAAATTATAATAGGTATCAATATGATTCAGATTAAATTCGTTGATTAGTTTCCAATGCTTAGGAGTATATACTTTTATATAATGCTCCCAAGCAAATGGAGAAGAATCTGCATCGAATTCTAAACCTTTTTGCTTCTGTGGAATTTCAGGATATCTTTCCATATTTTTCTCCTTATCTAGCATTTACTCCTAATAATTATAAAAATTAATACTTAATTTTTCGATGTATTCTTACAATGTGCTGAATCTGACATATATACTGCGAAACTATTTCCTTTACATTAGACATGTTATTTTAAAATAAATGTTCAACAATTAACTCTCTGATATTTTTATGAATCCACTTTTTATCTTGATATGAAGGATCTAAAGACAATTTTACTACTTCCTTAATCAATTCAACATCTGATAAGTATGTCTGTTTCGAATCTTCACTATTATTTTCAATATCATTGCCGAGCCACAATTGCTTCTTTAAAGCCATTTAATCCATCAACTGAGAATATCAATACATCTCTCTCTTTTTTAATGTCGTTCAAGACTGCTAACCAGAATTTACTGCTCTCATTAGCTCCTACCCAAATACCTAAAATTTCTTTTTTATCATCTAAATTTACACCTATAACAACATTAGCTGCCTTAACAACTATTTGCTTATCTTCCCTTATTTTGTAGTGGATAGCATCAATAAATACGAATGAGTATGTATTTTCTAATGGTCTATTTTGCCATTAGTTTCTTATTGTTACATTTACTTCCGTTTAATATGAGGTCTCTCACAATCTTTAACCCATAACGACTTTCTTTTAATGTCTTATTCCAGATAATGGCCCTAAAATGGAAAATGAGCGCTTATCCTTTTTGAAGGATAGCGCCCGATAATTGAATAACTTATATATGATCTGAATCATTATTGGCCAACGCATTCTGCACGTTAAGAGAATACAACCTAATATACCCTATTTCGAGTTGGATTTTGTATTAAGGTCCCTGTTTCTTAAAACAAAATTTTGGTCAACTACATATTCCTCAACTGTTTCCGGATAATAGTGGGAAATAACTTTTTCTCTAGGTATATCTTTGGGTACATGTAAAAATCGTGAATACAATTCTGTACCTGATTGAAGTTTTTCATCTATTAAAATAAAGCAATCTAACGCATCTACAAATTTCTTTTCAACGAGTTCTTCGTATAGATTCAAATAGTTTATTTCTTCATCTTTTGCTTTCTTTTCAGCAATAGAATATGCGTGTTCAAAGGACTGTGCTTTAACAAGCATTATGCTTTCTTCAAAAGTTTTGTATGTATTGGTGTAATTTTTGTCTATTGTTTCTGGATTAGGGTTTCCCGAGATGATGCTTTCATATAGTAATTTTACTGCATACCATTCCCACGAAGATTTTCTTTGATTTTGGTTCACATAAATCCCCCCTCGTATATTAGCAGCAAGTACTCTTTCATTAGATTTTTACAATACAGGAAAGCGCCCTTAACTTGAATAACAATTATTTATTATTTTGAAAAGAATTATACTTTGTATAATAAGGAAAAATTAAAAAATTACTTGTAATTAGGATTACTCCAATTAATACAAGAATGATAAAAGATATGGAATGTAAAGAAACAGAAAAAACATTTGAAAGAATGCTAGAAAGGAATACAAATAAACCATTTATCAGCCCAAATATTAATCTTGACCGAAAAGTGATATAGTGTTCCAAGCCACATTGTTTACAAACTAATGGTTTGTACCACCATTTATTTGCCCTTTGAATTTCTTTCCATCTAAATTGATAGCCACATGAATCACAGCTTTGAATACCCAAATGTTTATCCTCGACTTTCATGGAAATGACTTTGTTGATTACAAAACACTTCTTTCCTCTTCCTAATCCTGTAATTTCGACATAAAATTTTGATTTTCCTTCTTTCACTAAACTGCTCATTAGTTTAAGTGGAATTCTTCACAAACTACACACCGTCTTTACAACAAATATTCAATTTTGCTTGAGGATTCTTATTCCATTATATGGCCCGATTGTGGAAATTTCCCTCATAAAAACAAGCACAATTCATTCTGCTGAATTGTGCCCGTTCTACATAAAATTATTTTCACCAACTAAACCCTATCTTTTAAAAAAGGGGAAATTTCGGAGGAATACGTCAAAATCATTTTATGCATTGCTCTTGTACAGGCAATATACAACAAGCTTTTATCTAGATCCGTTTTATAGTTCGCTTCATCAGTAAATGGAATGATCACATGATCAAATTCGAGCCCTTTTGCCATATGTGCAGAGGTAATAATGATTCCATCGTGGTATTCCTTACTATTGAAAGTTAATAAATGAATATTCTTGTTCAAGTGTTTTATTGCTTGATAAACCTTTTCGGCCTGGGGTTGTGACTTACAAATGATTCCAAGAGAAGTGTGCCCTGATTTTAGAAAAGCACCCATCAGCTTCTTAATGTTCTTCATTTCTTCATCAAAACTGAAAGATTTTATCAGGACCGGTTCTTCGCCATGTCTTTCAATTGGAATTAGGTTACTATGTGGATTTAATGTTTTCGCGAAATTTGTTATCTCCACGGTGGAACGATAGCTTTTTAACAATTCCACTGTGTCGGCATCCTGAAAGATTTCCTTTATTTTCTGCAGAGAGGATGACGAATATGGATTAACAGATTGGCTGCTGTCACCTAAAATTGTTTTTTTACATTTAAATATTTTGGAAAGAACTGCATATTGAATCGGTGTATAATCCTGCATTTCGTCCACCAGCAAGTGCTTTACAAATTCATAAGACTTAATTCCTTCAAGGTAAATTTTCAAGTACATCAATGGGAAGGCGTCCGCATACTCAAGTACTTTTCCTTTTTTAAAAATAAATAAGTCTGGCTTGCGAATGTGCTGATAAAATTCTTTGTAAAGAGACAGGGTATCAGCAAACTTAAACATTTTCTTAATCGCTGGTTTAATTTTTCGAGAAATAGCTCCCGGCAAACGTTTTCCAGCTTTATTTCTATAATTGGCCACAATGTTTGCGGCGATCTTTTCCAATCTCGGTTTGATTGGCAGCCATTTAAAAGAGTTATAGCTTTTCAATATATCCTTTTTGGAAATGAACACTGACTCAATTTTTATATCAACTGGTGAAAAATAATCAGTTTCGATTGATTTAGCGAAAGATTCTAGTTGGTCGTAGAAATCAACTGTTGCCTTATACTTAATTCTATTTACAGCCCCAAAGTCCGCATCCGCAAGAAGTTCCACTACTTGCTGATCAAAAGTCTGGATGTCGCAAATTCCCACCAATTCCTTACGCGCCAGTTCCTCCATCCTCACTTCAAGAATATTCTCTTCTCCCAACTCTGGTAAAACATTTGAGATGTAATCCGAAAAAACCTGGTTGGGCGAAATGATTAAGATGTTTCTAGAAGTAAGCGTTTCTTTGTTTCGATACAACAAAAATGCCACTCGGTGCAGAGCGACAGACGTTTTCCCTGAGCCAGCAACCCCTTGGATGATTAACTCTCTGGACGTTTCATTTCTAATGATGAGATTCTGCTCTTTTTGAATCGTCGCGACGATATTTTTCATTTTCTCATCTGAAGTACTGCTTAGCTCCTTTTGTAAAACTTCATCATTGATATTAAGGGAGCTTTCAATCATATATTCCATAACGCCGCTTTTTATTTTGTATTGTCTTTTAAGGCAAACCTCGCCTTCAACATTTCCGACTGGGGATTGATAATAGGCAGATCCAAGCTCAAAATCATAGAATAAACTTGAAACCGGGGCTCGCCAATCATAAATAATATTCTCATGGGTATTCTCTTCAAAAAAAGCATGAATTCCGATATAGAAAGGTTCTCTACCGCTTTTTTTAGCCTCAACAAAATCAACTCTGCCAAAATAGGGAGATTGCAGCAGCTTTTGAATTTTTCGACGCTGTATCACCGCTTTTTCGCCAAAATCGATTCCCAGTGAAACCTCAACACGATTAGCAGCTTGTTCCGCTGCATCAAGCTCTGCGATATTTTCCCAAATATACTTTTTTGCTTCAATTACATCTCTATTAATCGTAGAGATTTTATCATTAACAGAATCAAATTCTTTATTAAGCTTAGTCAATACTTCTTCAAGATGCTGTCTTTCCTCTTTTTCCGTTCGATTAAGCATCAATATACCCCTTCCATGAGCTGGTACACTCTATTTTAGGGAAAAAATAAAAAAAATATAGACTTATTATGGCCTATCTAGTATATTATATTAAAATTATCCCCCTTAAAAAATTTTCTTCTTTTTAGAAGAGATAAACATAGTCAAAACAACAGGCGAACCAGAATCTGGTTTGCCTTTTTTGGTGTTTCTTCATATTAACTTCTCAGCTCATACCAATGCCACCGGATTTTAATAATCTAAAAGAAGTGGCCAAAAAATGACCACCTCGTACTTATACATCTACTTTATAGCTCAATTTTAACTCATCCCCAGGTAACCCTCTTATACCCCAATTATGTTTTGGAGTTTCAAAAATGGTAATCTCAATATCCTGTGGAGATATACTCAATTCGCTATTCATACGTTCAAAAAGTAGTTTTATTAATTGTTTTTTGGTTTCTACTGAACGTCCTTCGAACATACTAATTTCGATTATTGTATATGCTTCAGTTCTTCCACTAGCATAATAAAAATCTTCTTTCTCCATAGGGAAGAAACGGTGAAACCTCTTTTCAGATGGTAAATCTAGTGCTGCCACCATACACGAATGAATAACATTCGACAGCGACTCCTTAATTGAATTTAAGCTGTCCTTTACTCCATAAATTTTTATTTGCCCCATTCTTATCTATCCTTTTATTATTTTTAACATTGAGTTAGCATTTTTCTGAAATTCGTATGGTACCTTCACTTCTTCAGTTGTACAACCATTATTTTCAAGATAGCTTATTATTTTTTCTAAATGCTCGTATCGCTTTCCTTCTAAGTCTACTAAAGGAAAGATGCGAATCTCTTCTTTTGTTACCCTTAATAACTCATTTAGAGTTTCAATGTGAAATTGAAAGTCTAATCTGTCACCATACATAAATAGAAAATGTGCAGATAGGAGTAGATCAAATTCATCATTTTTAAAAGGTAAAGTGGGCAATGTGACAGGGATGTACCGTTCACTTGATTTCTTCATATCATCGGAACAATCATTCAAAGCATACAAACGATGCCTCCTAAGACCTACTAAATCTTTGAAATAATCCCATTTAAAATTACTTTTAGCCTTTTCCATATGTTCCATTGCATGCTCAATATCTTGAAGACCTTTATTTTTCAAATCTTCCACCGAATGAAAATAGGCAATATCACTTGCGGTAACATCTAAACCTAATTTATTACCGACAGCAGTAAATGAACATGCTCCTGCTGGACAATCAAGTATTTTTTTTCCTTGTAATTCATCTTTGGAAAATGAAAACATATCCATATACTCTTCATAAGTTCTACCTATAAAAATAATCCGTTCTAAATCTAACTTAGTGCTCTGCTCAACTTTATCCAGCTTTACTCACCTCAACTAAAAGAATTATCTATATACTATCACAACCAATTGGAAATATTAACCTTTTAAAGTTACCTTGTTGAATCAGGCTTCCAGGTATTTTTGCTGAATAAAACTCCATCAAAACACAAAAAAACCTCTCGTGAAACGCCTTAATTTAAGGAGATTCAGAGAGGTTTTTTCTAAGTCAAAAAATCATTCCGAGCTTTTCACCTGATATGTCTTGAAGGATCCGGCTCTTCACGCTATATTTCGGATATGTCACATTAACTATTCCTTGTGGTATTAGCCATATCCGTATTATTTTTTGTACCTTTACTTTTATAAGGTTTAGCGCTCTTTGCTTTGTTTGCACTTGCTTGCCAGCGATTCCAACCTTTTTTGTCTGTTCCTCTGCCAGTTCCGCTTTTCCCCTTAGCTTTACTCATACATTCACCTCATTGTTATTACTTTAAGTTACCCATCTGGTTATATTTTTTCAATTAGTTTGAAGAAAATTAGGAATCCTGCAAATTATATGTTAGAATGTGATTACCATTTGAAATACTGTTTCATATTCCCTACTCTTAAGTGAGTGGGTTTTTTTTGTTTTTTTAAGAAAAATAAAAAACAGACTCTAAAAAGAGCCTGTCCATATTAGATATTTTAATTAAGCCTTTTGAACGTTAGCTGCTTGAGCTCCACGTTGACCTTGCTCAACATCGAAAGTCACTTCTTGACCTTCTTCTAATGTTTTGTACCCTTCGCCTTGGATAGCTGAGAAATGGACGAATACATCTTCTCCACCTTCACGTTCGATGAATCCGAAACCTTTTTCGCCATTAAACCATTTTACTTTACCTTTTTCCATGTTTGTTGCCTCCTATGTGTTTGAACACACAATGTATTACTATCCTTGCTCTCAGTGATCATTAAGACGAAAAGTTTTACTAATACTATCCTTTACACCGAACAAAAATAATTCTTCTCTAGAATAGCATTTATTGAAATGATTTGCAAGGAATCCTTTTAACTAATTACTATTTTTAGTGAAAAAAGGAATTTTGACAGCACTTAGAGAATGTATTTAAATTACTATTTTAAAAAAATACCATGAACGTTTGTAGGGGAGGGAATACTTTGGGAGCTAACATCATCATTCGGCAGGCTGAGGAATCTGATATCTCATCTATTTTAGAAATCTACAATCAGGGAATTGAAGACCGAATCGCTACTCTCGAGGAATCAGCAAAGGACGATTTGTATATGCAGGAATGGTTCGCAAACCATCAGGGTCGTTTTAAGGTAGTTGTAGCAGAGCATGATGGAAACGTGGTCGGTTGGGCTTCTTTAAATCCATATAGTAATCGTTGTGCTTACAACGGGGTCGCTGATTTATCCGTATATATTGCTCGGGAATATCGTGGAAAAGGAATAGGAAAAGAGCTTCTATCTCAAATCGAATCCGTAGCAGTGGCTAATGACTTCCATAAAATCGTGTTGTTTACCTTTCCTTTTAATCAACTAGGGCAAGGACTTTATCAGAAAATGGGATATCGTGAGGTTGGCGTTTTTAAAAACCAAGGAAAGTTAGATGGCAAATTTGTTGATGTTATGGCGATGGAGAAATTATTGGGATAAAAAAATGGTGTAGCCAAGAGTTTACAACCCTTGGCTTTTTTAATATTACTCTCCAAATTCGGAAAAACGTTTAATACGGGCACCAATCTCATCACGAACGCGTTGGAAAAATGCCCATTTTTCTTCTTCTGTTCCCTCCGCTTTTGCAGGATCATCGAAGCCCCAATGAACTCGTTTCACTTGAGGAGGTGTCATTGGGCAATGTTCATCAGCGTGACCACATAAAGTAACAACAAGGCTTGAATTGTTTAAAATTTGAGGGTCTATCACATTTGAAGTTTGATTGGAAATATCAATACCAATTTCCTTCATTGCTTTAACCGCATTTGGATTTAATCCGTGCGCTTCAAGACCGGCACTCTTTACATCCCACTCACTACTTAAATATTGTTTGGCCCACCCTTCCGCCATTTGGCTGCGGCAAGAGTTTCCAGTACATAAAAAATAGATTATTTTTTTATTTTCCATTAAATTAATTCCACCTTCAATTGTTTAGTTATGCCACTTGCTCCGAAAAATATTTACGTTTAAACCATAGGGCAACATTGACTAGTGCGATCATGACTGGCACCTCAACTAAAGGGCCAATAACCGCTGCGAATGCTGCACCAGAATGGATACCAAATACTCCAACCGCAACCGCAATGGCCAACTCGAAGTTATTACTACCTGCAGTGAAGGCTAATGTTGTAGTAACAGGATAATTTGCGCCAATTTTCTTTCCCAAAAAGAATGAAACAAAAAACATAACGACGAAATAAATAAGAAGTGGGATCGCAATGCGTACTACGTCTAATGGAAGGCTAACAATCGTTTCCCCTTTTAAGGAAAACATCACCACGATTGTAAACAGTAATGCGATTAAAGTAATTGGACTGATTTTAGGAATAAAGACCTTTTCATACCATTGTCTGCCCTTTGCTTTTACCAAAGTAAATCGGGTAATCATGCCTGCTATGAATGGAATCCCTAAATAGATGAAAACCGATTTGGCAACCTCTGCCATTGTAATATCAACAATTGCACCTTCAATCCCTAACCATTCAGGAATAATCGTTACAAAAACGTAAGCATAAACGGAAAAGAATAACATTTGGAAAACGGAATTAAAGGCAACAAGTCCTGCTGCATATTCTGTATCACCTTTTGCTAGGTCATTCCATACGATAACCATTGCGATACAACGTGCTAAACCAATCATGATTAGTCCGACCATGTATTCTGGCTTATCTTGTAAAAAAATGATCGCTAACAAAAACATTAATGCCGGACCAATAATCCAGTTTTGCACAAGCGACAACAATAACACTTTTACATCCTTAAATAATCGCCCCATCTCCTCATATCGCACTTTGGCAAGAGGCGGATACATCATTAAAATTAAACCAATTGCTAATGGAATAGAGGTAGTTCCCACCTGCATACTGTTTAGACTATCAACAAATCCTGGCGTGATAAAACCTAAACCTATTCCAACAGCCATCGCCAAGAAAATCCACAGGGTAAGATATCGATCCAAAAATCCTAACCGTTTTTTCTCTGTATTACTCATTTCAACACTCCCTTTTCACTATTTTTTTCGGTTTTAGCAACCACATTTTTCTGTCGGGTTACATTGAATAATTTTATTGATTTTTTCATCTTGTGCTGGAAAATGACGCAAAATATCATTAAGGAGTCCGTACAAGTCATTTTGCTTATTAAGAGAATAATAAATCCATTGCCCTCTGCGTGTTTCTTTTACTAGTCCAGCATCCTTTAATTTTCGTAAATGCTGACTGATTGAAGGTTGACTCATTTCAAACACTTCAACAAACTCACAAACACAGCATTCTCGCTGTGTTAAAATCCCCACCATCGTTAATCGAGTTTTATCTCCAAGCAGTTTGAAAAGTTGAGACATGCGTTCTAAATCAATAATGGTTCGCTCCATTTCGACACCTCCTTGAATCACGATATAATTATGTACTTATATATCGATTTTTATTGACTGAACTGTGTTTGATGTCCGAAAATAAGTATATAACTAGATACTTATATATAGCAAGAACTAACCGTTTTCTTTTACATAACCTTTATAAAATCCATACAATTTGACATAGCGGTTCAATAATATAAAAGAGACTTGGATAGCTCCAAGGTAATTATGTCTCCGGAACAGGATGGTTTCTTAACGTCCGAAACGCCTGAGATAATTTCTTTGCAAAATCTAAAGGAGGTTCAACGGATTGTAAATGAAGATAAAAAAGAGTTGGATTGGTGAAAATCCAATGGTTATGAAGGGCACTGACAATTAAGCCCTGTTTTACGACAGCACTAATAAAGCCTGGAATTTCTTCCTGAAGCAGTGTAATTTCCGCTAAATTTAAAGCTACTCCATTTTGATCTAACGATTCAAATGAAATTCCAACTGGTGTAACCGATTGACTAGGTCTTCCCTGAACCAACACTTTAAAGTCTCGATGCAATTCAACGGAACAAGTATCAGCTTTTATTTTACATTTAGTATGAAAAATTTTTCCGATTTGATTTCCAATTGAGTAAAGGTTATTCATGTAATCATCTCCCGACCTCATCTTTTGATAAATTATGTAAATTCCTCATTCAAAAGAACAATTTTGGGAGAATCTTCATCATTTAATCCTTACTCAGTATCCTTTCATTAAGCTTGAAATTTTTTATTCTCAATCGAAATAATCCTTTGTCCTTCCGATGTACGAGCCGTTTCTTTTGTCTCCTCTACCAACTGAGACACATGTTTACAACATTGTTGCGCACCCTTTACAAGTAATGGAACACCTATCACATTAATTCCAAGGCCCCTAGAAAAGAATCCTCCCATTGTCATGGCAAAAGGGACAACAGGTGAGGTATTAGAGAAAATGATTTTCTCATTCAACTGTTGCCGACTGAACATGATTTCACAAAAACTTAATAGAGAAGGAATGACAAGTTTTGATGATCTTCTTCCAATTGTATATACGGAATTCCCCTCCTGATCCTTTCCGTGAAAGAAAATTTTCCCCGCATCTTTCTTTTTTAATTTATTGAAAAATGGGACAGCCAAAACCTCCTCTTTACTAAGAATTTTCTCTGGGTTATCCAAAATTTTAAGATGATAGGCAGCAGCGAGAGATGTACTATGTGTCCCTCCGAAATCGTGATATATAAAAATCATTTTCTTGCCCTCCTAGGTGTTTCTATATGCCTTTATTTGTGTTTTCAATGCTGCGTATATTCCAACAGCAGCATTTCCATAAAACGCTCCCATTAATATGCCTGCCCAAAGATTATGACGATGTGCAAAGAAAATAGAGATAATGAACCCAATCACATTTGCCAATGTCGGAATGAGTGGTTTAGGGATAGGAAAGATTTTCTTAAATATTTGTGTAAGGATGATAACGGTAGGGACAGCAATTAGCGCATCCCAGAAATTAGTATGAATAATAGGAAAAGCTTCCACATGCTCACTTCCTTAAATAAGCATTTACTTACAAATTTTTCTTGAAAATTACTTGCTTTGAATAAACTCTCTAAAGATGTCTGCTTTTATCTTGCGGTTTTTCTTGAAAAAATAATCTAAAATATACAGATTTTTCTCCTTGTGCAAGAGCACGATGCTCTAGTCTTTCACTTATCATGCCATCACCCATACACTAATTTTGGGGTGATGATTGTGTTTCAGCGAAATCAATTGGACAAAATTACTTATCATAAAAGATTTTTTCGGCCATCTTGCTTTCCAGCATTGAATTTGCGGTTCGACACATGGGAGTTCTTTGCTCCTTATTCTGATAAATCATATAACCAAATCCAAATTCCAGCAGCATTGACTAAAACCCCTGAGGATACGCTTTTGAACTATTTTAGTATTTTGCGCGAAGCAGCAAATTTGCTGGAGCGACTTTGCGGTTCAGTCGGTCAGGGGACTAGTCCCTTTCCCATTGCCTATAACTTTTTGTCCAAGGATTATCAAAAAAAATTAAGTTTTGACCAATTTGTTCATTTGTTTGCAGGAGTTGGCCATACAAGTTTGATCAAGCTTTGTCGCATACCTGATCTAAAAGGTGGAATAAGGTTCTTTTATGAAATCGAAACGATTGAGGGATTTGAAGGAAAAAATGGTGAATATTTTGGGTACTATTATGGATTTATTCAACTCATTCACGAGAGTGACGGTTATCGAATTTCAGATATAAGTAAGATTGCGGAGGACTTTCTGTGCGCCCCTTATCACGGATGGGATCATACCGGGGAAGATGTTATTGATATTAAATTTGGTGAGTGGTGTAAGTTAATACAAAAAAGATACCCAACCATAAAAAATGGTTATATAAAAAACATTTGCTTTCGCGGCAATGATGGGGCAAATTATTGGATGATTTTTTTCACGCTAACAAACGGTACGGATGTCGAAATCGCCCAATTTCGTAAAGCTGAAAGTGGCGCGTGGAAACAAATTTTGATCAAACCTGAAGAAGATTGTATAGGATTGAAAAGAGAGTAGTGTTTCTAATATCAACGAATTTCTGGGAAAAATTCGGATTAAAGAACTTTATTGATGACCGTATTTCTTTTGCGGTGAAAAAATGGGAACCAATGCACCTCTTTGATGACCATATTTCTTTTGCGCTGAAAAAATGGGAACCAATGCACCTCTTTGGTGACCGTTTTTCTTTTGCGGTGAAAAAATGGGAACCAATGAACCTCTTTGATGACCATTTTTCTTTTGCGCTGAAAAAATGGGAACCAATGCACCTCTTTGATGACCATTTTTCTTTTGCGCTGAAAAAATGGGAATCAATGCACCTCTTTGATGACCATTTTTCTTTTGCGCTGAAAAAATGGGAACCAATGAACCTCTTTGATGACCATTTTCCTTTCGGGTTGAAAAAATGGGAACCAATGAACCTCTTTGATGACCATTTTTCTTTTGCGCTGAAAAAATGGGAATCAATGCACCTCTTTGATGACCATTTTCCTTTTGCTCGGAAAAAACGGGAATCAAAGTATCTCCGTTTTAAAAAGCGAAACGTAAACTCGCCACATAATCGTAGCGAGTTTACGTCTCCATATCATTAGTTTTACTCCTCGCTCACCCCATACCCTTCTGGTGCAGGAATACCATGTTCCGCAGATCGACTAACCTCTTCCCACTCTTTCCACGTGGAAATCCGTTTTTCTGTATTTTCCAATGCGATATCATAAACAAAGCTTCCTAAAATTAATCTGAGTGGCGGATTCTCACAATTCACTAGTTTCATTAGAGCTTCAGCTGCTAGCAACGGATCACTATCAACTGATTCCGTTGGACTTTGTTTAGCAAGCTCCTCACGTAACGAATCATACTCGTTTTTTTGTTTGGCAAAACCCATTTTCAAATATAAATTCGTCCAGTAGCCGCCAGGCTCTACAATCGACACTTTCACACCAAAATGAGCAGCTTCTTGTGCTAATGCCTCGCTAAATCCTTCTAATGCAAACTTGCTTGCGCTGTAGACACCCGACATCGGACCAGAAATTAACCCACCAATACTTGAGATTTGGATAATATGACCGAAACCTTGTGCCCGGAAGAATGGCATTACTGCTTGAGCCACCCAAACAGCACCAAAGAAATTCGTTTCCATTTGAAACCTAACTTCATCCTCACTAAACTCCCCAATCATTCCCATGACCATATTGCCAGCATTGTTGATAACAATATCAATTTTCCCAAAATGCTTGAATGCTAATTCCACTGTGTTAAAAACAGCCTGCCGATCAGTAACATCCAACTTCAAAGGTAGTAACATGCCTTCAAATTGACCTGTTAAATCATTCAATTTTTCTATATTTCTAGCAACACCAATAACCTTGTCACCAGACTCTAATGCCTTTTTCGCAAATTCATATCCCAGTCCGCTGCTTGCACCTGTAATAAACCAAACCCGTGAATTTTTGGTAGTCATAAAGCAATCTCCTCCATCATGGAATTTTTCAGCTACTTTTAAACCAAATAAAGAGCACAGGCAATCTGCCCATGCTCTAGTTGTTTATAAAGTGGATGGATTTATCTTTATTTTAAAAATAACTATAATCTCTTGTTGTACCCCGTTCAACGCATATTTCAATGGAAATCTACCTATTTTAAAAGAAAAAAAGGTGTAGATTTTACCATAAACAAACGCAAAATATAGGTTTCCTATTAGATGACAGATTAATCCTATTACTCTGAGCATAAGCAGAGCCTTTGAACGTATGAAATTAACGGTTCAAAGCTAGGATATCAATCATTAGGAAGCCTCCATTCCTCAAGATAATTCAAGTATAGCAAACTGCCTAGACTTGTCAATTTGGAGTAATAATGGTCAAACTGTAATTAAAAAATCGCATTTCTATGTACAGTTTGCTCAATTACTCTCTCGGTTCCTAAATGGTAAATATTCTAAAAATCTTTTTGACGCAAGCGAAAGTGATTTCTGTTCTCTCATTGCCACACCAATATTCCTATAGGCAGGAACTTCAAGCTCTTTTGCTAAAATTTTATGAGGAATACGCTGTAATATTAATTCTGGTAAAATACTGATTCCCAGACCGTTTTCCACCATCGACATAATCGCGTAGTCATCCCAGGTTGTAAAATTCACTTGCGGTGAAATAGCCTGCCTTTCGAAAATTTCTGAGATTTCTGCTTTTGCCCCCTTCTCCAACAGCATAAACGGACTGTCCAATAAGCCGCTAATGGGAAATTTTTCGCAATTGGCAAGCGGATGATTTTCTGGAATCACTACTAGCAATCGGTCTTGTTCCAAAAAGATTGTTTCAAGCTCCGTTTTTAACGGCAGCCGCAAAAAACCAAAATCAACACGCCCATTTAGTATCCAGCTCTCTATTTCCATATAATCACCAAGCAGAAATTCAAAATCTATCTTTGGGTAATCCTTCTTAAAAATTTTAATTATATTAGGGAGCCAATGAGATGCCACGCTAGAAAATGTCCCAATCCGAATCATCCCAGATTCCATATTATTTAATTCTTCGATCTGCTTCATTAAGATTTCATACTCATTGCAAATTCGCTTTAATTGGGGCAGTAACTTTAAACCATCCGAGGTTAAATTGATCCCGGTCCGTCCTCTTTCAAAAAGGAAAATCCCCCATTCCTTTTCTAAATCGTTAATCATCCGGCTAATCCCAGACTGTGAGTAGTCCAATATTTCGGCAGCTTTTGTAAAACTACCTAATTCTACGGCTTTGACAAATGCCATATATTTTTGGATATTCATACTCTGTCTTTTCACCTCATCTGTTTTTGTCATGCATTTCATGATAAACATTCGTTTTTGTAATGCTTGTGAGAATGATATATTAATACTACTAATTAATCAAGTGAGAAAAGGAAATGAGGTTTAACGATGTTTTTGGTAAGTGATAGGCTGGAAACAGGGCCAGACAATTGCAGGTCTCATCTACAAAATAATCGAAATGAAAAAGCCGATGAAATATAAAATTCAGTTTATTTTATCCATGATGATTTTCGGTACGATTGGTTTAGTTGTTCGAAATATTGATCTATCATCGAGCGAAAGAGCTTTACTTAGTAGTTTGATCGGATGCTTATTTTTATTTTTCATATCTGTCACGATAAAGAAAAAAATCGCTTGGAATTCAGTTAAATCAAATGCGTTGTGTTTAATTCTTTCAGGTATTGCACTGGGAGGAAATTGGATATTTCTTTATCAATCGTATGAACATACAACAATTGCTAACGCGACGCTGGGTTATTACTTTGCACCTGTGTTTGTCATGATTCTTTCTCCCGTTGTACTTCGGGAACAATTGTCATTTAAGAAAATGGTGTGTATTGGTGTGGCAATCATCGGGATGTTAATGATTCTAGGAGAGGGCGTAAGTGCGTCCGATTCAGGTGATCTACTTGGACTTTCCTTCGGACTAATCGCAGCTGCCTTTTATGCTGCTTTGTTACTTTTAAATAAGTTTATTAAAAATATAGGAAAGTTAGAGCTGACCATCATCCAGCTTGGAATAACTACTTTACTATTAATACCCTATGTCTTTTTGACATCAGGCTTTGATATCTTTGAAGGAACTCGATCCTCCATTCCTTTTATTTTAATACTTGGAATCATCAATACAGGAATTGGATTTTGGTTATTTTTCTCAGGAATGGAGGGATTATCAGGACAGAGTATCGCAATGCTAAGTTATGTGGATCCATTTGTAGCTATAATGATTTCTGCCCTTATCCTGCAAGAACAAATGACTTTGGTCCAAACGCTTGGTGGTGTATTTTTGTTAGGCTCGACATTTGTAAGTGAAATTAGATTACTCAACTCTTCGATACAATTTATCTCAAAAACACCCGTTGAAAAAAGTTAAAAACAGTGAGGCCCTAGAGTCCCACTGTTTTTATTTTGGTTTGATTTTGAATTATTGAAGATACTCTTTTTTTGCGGACATTTGGTTCGTTATTTTCACAAAAAGTATGGTATTGGCTGGTAAAGTGGACAACAGATACGTTATTTGATCACCAATAGACTTTTTTCAATCATTTTTATCTAAATTTGGTCTCCTATGTCCGCAAGAGGTTGGAAAAGGAGTTTTCCATCAAAATAAGGGCCTCGCTGTCCGGTAGAAACCAGGGCAATGACTTTTGTAAGAGAGAGCTCAAGCGGAAGTTATACGATAAGCAATGCAACACCAGCTACCAATAAAGTAATCGCAACTGCAATTGTGATTTTTTGTTGAGTTTTATTCATTTTGTGATACCAATACATAAACATACACCTTCACTTCCTTTCGTTAGTCAAAGTCACTATCTTCAAAGATAAATAGTTCTTCGATACTAACATGAAATAGATGAGCGATTTTCACTGCGAGCTTTAATGAGGGGTTATATTCTCCTTTTTCCAAAAAGCTGATTGTTTCTCTTCTCACTCCGACTGCTTTTGCAAGTTCCAATTGGGTCATATTGTGTTTGGCTCTGTATTCCTTGATCTTCGTCTTCATTTATTCAAGACCTCGCCGATTCTTTGTTAAAAGCCAAGATACCAACAATGACAAAGCCATTCCTAATAACCCCAAAATGAGAATGTCGTCACGATCGAAGTATTTTTGGAAAGCGAGTAAAGCAATCCATATATACAAGGAGTAAAAGTATGCCCTACCAGCAGAATAGTATTTTACCTTTTTGGATCGTTCGTCATCGAAGGGTAAACCAAGTTTGAATTCCGGGAATAATCTTTTCATGATCATTGAAATATAACCCACAAAGCTTATTAAACCGATCAACAATAAAATTGCTGAAAAATAATCAATAGACTCAATTAATGTAAATATTTGAAAAAGCATACCTAACACGATACTTATTGAAATAAACCCTAATAAGATAAACTTAATTTTCAAGGTAAACCTCCTTTTGTTAGAAATATATAACCTTATGTTATAAATATATAACACCAGTTATTGTAATTCAATAGACTTTCAAACATTTCCAAAGCAAGAGTGCCAATTAAATTGAATCCAATAAAAAAAGCCCCCTTTTTCAATATGACAACTGAAAAAATGGGCTCTGACCACTTCGTAATAGGTCCGATTGCTGAATTATCGGACTGTAAATGAAAAAAATTTATTCTATAACAAAAATATAGCAAGCATCGCCATTTAATAATTATTTTCGTAAAATCTTTTCCATCGCTTTTCCCTTTGCTAGCTCATCAATCAGCTTATCCAAATAGCGAATTTCTTGCATGATTGGTTCTTCAATCTCTTCCACCCGGTAACCACAGATCACACCTTTGATGAGAGCTCTTGAAGGATTTGGTTGCGGGGCTTCTGTAAAAAAGGTCTCAAAATCTGTCTGATTTTCCAAGACAGTTTCTAACTCTTCCTGACGATAACCAGTCAACCAACGAATGATTTCATCGACTTCTGCCTTTGTTCGTCCTTTTTTCTCTGCCTTAGTAACATAATGGGGATAAACACTTGCAACACTCATTGTATAAATCCGATGTTTGGTCATGATACATCCACCTTCACAAGTTTTTATGTAATTATTCAACAATGCTATGCTGGCCAATCCTTTAAAAATAAAGATGCGACCTACCTACGCCTATATTCGGATTGTAATACGCGGGTTATTTCTTTTCAACAAATAACCAAACAAATGTTGCCATGAACCTAAAAAACTGATCAGCAGTCACAGTTTCCAAATAGATCTTCATAGTTATTTTATAAACATGATGTAAGTGTAATGCGAATACGATAACAATGGAGAAGTATGAAACTCAAGGTTGGAATGGAGGATTGTATGATACAAATATCAGGGGTTCCGTTTCATCTAGATGAGAAGTGGCAGCTTGGGAAAATTGAAAAAGCGATTATTCGCAATATGCAGCAAGCATCTGTAGACTATTCTTATCATTCCATCGGTGAATTATTGTTTGAATTAAACGTCCGAAAAAACATCATAAATAGTGCAAAAGAGATGGATAAAAGTAAAGCTGTATTTAGAAGCTTTAAAAGGGCACGCTGTAATCCAAAATACTGGCAACTAACAGCTGCTGGAGGGTTCCTGTTAAAACCTGGAGTAAAACCTTCTGTTGCGATTCTAGACATTTTCCGGAACGGTCCACTATATGCATTTGAATGTGCAACCGCTTCGATTATCATTTATTACCACACCGTTCTATATACAATCGGCAGCGATTTATTTAATTCTCTGTTTCAAAATCTTTATCTATATAGCTGGCATACTGATTCTGACTTGCGAATCTATACTTTTTATACAAATCATTTTATTCCTGGTGACATTGTTTTCTTTAATAATCCTGACTTCCACCCAAATGGACCCTGGTTTAATGGTCTAAGTGCTGTTCTTCTTCCTGATGGGAAATATTTTGGTCATGGATTTTCAATCAGAACCGCTGATGAAATTATTGAACTGCTAAATACAAAGCGAAAACCCGACGCTAAACAATCCGCATATTTAACGAACTTAGTGACAAGGCCATCTTTTACCCATATAGCCAGATTGGCAAGTCAAGGAAGTGGAAGTGCTTATCGAGCAAATAATAATCAACACACAATTGTGCACCATGACAAAAGCTCCATTTCATATGCACAATATCTTTATTTATCAGAGTGAGCGACAAGAGGTTAACGATAAATTATTTTATTCCTTAAAAAGAATGTCCAGCATTGAAGCAAACTTATGACATTAACCCATTTTGTGTTAGACGGGCTCCATTTTCGCCTTTGAGAGTATTCTATAGTGATAGAGATACTAACACGAAGGGGAAATAAAAAATGTATGCTAACGTAAACGCACCTCCAAATATGATGCCAAATGTGATGCCGAACGTGATGCCGAACGTGATGCCGAACGTCGCTCCAATGCCAAATGTAGCTCCAATGCCAACTGTTGCACCTATGCCTACTTGCACAGCACCTGCTTATGATTTTTGCACTCCAGCCTATGCATATTGTCCACCTAATCGTTGCAATAATTTTGTCCTAATTGTTGTATTGTTTATCCTCCTAATCATCGTAGGCGCATGCGGCTTTACCTTTTATAAAGTTTAAAAAAAGTGCCAACAAAAGCAACAAAAGTGCCAGGCACCACCCGATTTTTCTTGTTTCACACGTTACTGTGAAACAAGATTTTTCGGGCGGTGCCTGGCACTTCGATTATTTGGCACTTCGATTATTTTTGACCTTCGCCCATTGTTCGACCTTATTTTCTTTGTTCAAATAAAGAAGGTATTCCACATTGCTTTCCTTACCGTCTCCCAGTGGTTTCACTCGATACGTCCTTGTTGCTGCCCACCATGCATCGTGTGACTGTCTATCTACCACAGTAATATCAAAACCCAACTTCTCTTCAATTTGTTGAACTTCCTTGTATCTGTCCACAGACTGCCATATGAATAATCCGACCACCACTAGAAGTACGATTCCTATGCCGACAAACTTGAACCATTTTGAATTATTCCTTCTAATTTCCGCCACTTTATCCACCTCTTTTTACTGCTTATTACCCTACCGTTATAATCTTACTAATTCTTCTAAACCCCCAATTTTTCACAGCATGTTAAATTTTAATATTAAACGGAATTCTAATAGGCTTTGGGTTAAAAACTGGCCAAATCATACCATTAACAACATTCTTGCATGGTGAAAAAAGCTGGAAAGTTCAAATCACTCTTCAACATCATGTTCTTCATAACGTTTTTTCCTTAGAAAATAGACCACTGTAAATGAAAATAAAAAGCATCCAAACATTACACCCCCGATGATAACGGCATCACGAGCGGTTCCGTCAGGTGTTAGAATCGTAATTACACTAAAAATAACTCCTACAACCAATGAAATAAGTAGATTTATATAATACGGTCCTTGCTTTTTATTACTTTGAGTATCATATTCATCAACTGATATTCTTAAATTCAGATATCCCATAACAACGAAAGTTCCTATAAAAACTAACCATAATGGATTATCGGTAAATCGTGAAATTCCATTACTTATTCCATCGTAAAGTAAAATTCCTAAAATGGATATTGTTTGAAAAATAAAGGCGACACGGATATTTTTTAAATTTTGAATGGCTAAACGTTCATCTCTAATAATCTTCATAGTTTCTCCTCCTTATCGATCCAAAATAATTCATCTAATGATTTTTTAAGTACATAACAAATCTCCAGGCATAAATTTAATGTTGGATTATATTTTCCTTTTTCAATTAAACTGATGGTTTGACGTGTAACACCAGTTCGCCCGGCCAACTCTTGTTGCGTTAAGTCCCTTTGGATACGGGCAATTTTCACATTATTTTTCACCTGTTCGATCACCTTCCCGACAACAATGTAATATATATATTACTTATTCAATATATATATTACATTAACTTTACATAAAATGTAAATTTATTTTTCGAAAAATTCTTATAATCACTTTATATCTCCTACTATAAAAGAAACCCCCATTTCCATGGAGGTTTTTATAAAACATCACTTATTTATTATTACCGAGTTCTTCCGCCAAACCGATTAGAAGTCCTTCAACCCCGCGAATGTAGCAGAGCCGATATGAGTTCTCATACTGAACCACTTCGCCAACGAGCTGGGCACCAAACTTAGTAAGTCTAGAGACCATTTCGTCAATGTCGTTAACGGTGAACATGACGCGTAGATAACCGAGGGCGTTCACAGGAGCATTACGGTGATCTGATATAGTAGATGGTGTGAGGAATTTTGAAAGTTCAAGTCGGCTGTGGCCATCTGGGGTAACCATCATCGCAATCTCTACGCACTGAGAACCTAGTCCGGTTACGCGACCAGCCCACTCACCTTCGACAGTTGCTCGCCCTTCGAGAGTCAAGCCAATCTCCTCAAAGAAAGAGATTGCGTTATCAAGGGATTCAACAACAATGCCGACATTATCCATTCTTAGTAATTTGTTTTCTGCCATAGTTTTATCTCCTTATGTGTATAAAAATAATGATCTGATTCTCATTAACAATGTGAATAAATAGTTTTATAAAATCAATACCGTAGTTGCTATTTTATAAAACAAAACTTCGACTTCCCTACAAAATATTCCTGCCCTAGGCTCCATTAAGGACCAGAATGTGAGCGTTGATTTCATTTCAGTTGAAAAATAAACGGAAAAATTCCGGTTAAATTGGGAAATACCTATATTTCCATTAAAATAAACGGAGCTTTTCCGTTTATCATTTCATCTAAATCATCAAATTTTGGCGTATTTGGAGCAGTTAAACGGAATTTCTCCGTTTAAATCCACTTCTATAGCATTCCAAATCTACATTAGACGGAAATTCTCCGCTTATGGATTCTCATAACTCCACAAAAATCGATACGGAATAGGAGGAAATCCACAATCCAAAGAATTAGCATTTAAAGCACAATCGCAAGAATATTACCCCAAGCTATCTGGTCTAAAATTCAATAACTTTAGCAACTTAGCTGTGTCACCTTCGAATGTAAAGATATGCATTCTGTTTTCATCATCAAATACCATTAAATAAGGATTTTCTTGACCTGAAAATATGATCGTTACTTCGTCCACAAGATCGTTAAACCACTTATTTTTCACCATGACAGGCCGATCTATAGGAATTCTTATCATAAATCCTTCATTTGGAATTGGGTTGTATTTGACATATACCCCAGTTATACCTTCAAGGAATTCTTTTACCTCTTCTTGTATTTCAGGTTTGGATTGAACATTCCTAATTACTTTTCCCTTACTTATATCAAAAATTTCAATTTGCCGATTAGTTTGAGCAGAAGCAATGGTGCAAATTAATTGAAATACAATGATGATTCCGATTACCTTTTTAAACAACTCATTCACCTCAAAGCTATTATTCCCCCAAAAAGTGCCAGGCACCACCCGATTTTTCTTGTTTCACGGATAATTTATGTGAAACAAGATTTTTCGGGCGGTACCTGGCACCGCATGCACCGCATTTTACTTTCTGAAGTAAAATGCACCATTTTCGAATTTTGTGAAATGAACGGTGTCGCCAATTTGTACTGGTTCGGCCATTCGGGCGGTTACTTTTAGGGCTGCATCATTAAGTTGAATGATCGCCACGGTATAAGGACTTTCTTGGGCAAATTCTGCCGGCGGGACGTAAATGGTTGTGACTGAATAGACGATTCCCTCACCGGAAATTTCCCGCTCCCGAACTTCTTGATTTTCAAACTCCCCTGTAAAGGGTCTTATTAGATAGTTTTTATTTTTATACTCATAAATCATCATCGTCCTCACACCCTTTCTAATACATGGACAACAGAGTAGGCTCCAGTCCCACCTAGATTTTGTGCCATTCCGATACGCGCCCGCTCTACCTGATTACATGCTTGTCCTCTTAATTGCAGAACAATTTGGATAAACTGTGCCACTCCTGTTGCCCCAATTGGATGACCTCTTGATAACAGTCCTCCACTTGTATTGATTGGTGTCTTCCCATTTAATCCAGCATGTCCCTCCTGAATGAATCTCCATCCTTCGAGTCGATTGGAAAAGCCTAAACCTTCGATAGCCAGCAGTTCTGTAATAGAGAAGCAATCATGAACTTCAACCACATCGATATCCGACGGCCCCAAACTAGCTTGTTCGTACGCGAGCTTTCCTGATTCAATAATCGCTGGAATTTGGAGAATCGAATCCAAGTCTTGAATATTTGTTGGCCCAGACACTTGAACAGATGCGCGAATTTTAATTCCACTCGGATTTTTACTTAATACGACGCTCGCTGCTCCATCGGTGATTGGCGAACAATCAAACAAGCCAAGTGGGTCGGTAATTTGTTTCGCTTGCATCACTTCTTCTAATGTTGCCGGCTTTTGGAATTGAGCCATTGGATTGTTGACAGCATAGGAACGATTTTGTAAAACAACATTGGCTAAATGCTCCTTCGTCGCTCCACTTTCATACATATATCGATTAGCTAGTAATCCAAAGAATCCAGGGAAAGTTAACCCGGCATTTTTTTCACTTGAGCCATTATCCATTGCAGCATTGATTGCTTGTGTCACTACTTCAGTGGAAGCATGCTTCATTTTTTCTCCACCAACCACAAGCACGTTTTCATAAGCACCACTTAAAATACCAATGACCGCTTGGCGAATCGCGATGCCTCCAGATGCACAAGCACCTTCTACTTTTAATGATGGAATATACCCAAGTCCTAAATCATTCACAAGCATCGAGCCTAGAATTTCTTGATTCGTAATCGCCCCGCCCATAAAATTCCCAACAATCACAGCATCAATTTTTGGATTTCCCGCGTCATTCAAAGCATCCTTTGCTGCACGCAGCATCAGCTCTTTTAATGAATACTCATTGTGTTTACCAAAAGGTGTTATGCCCACACCACTTACAAATATATCCACCTCTAACATCCCCCTATATCCCGTATAAGCCCCACCATCGACATAAACGCTTGAAAGGCTTTCAATCTATCAATTTTTAAAAAATAAAACCTACATCTGCTTCATTTTTGGAAAATTGTCCTCATTGACGATTTGATCATTGTATTGCGTCACCTTGCGTGTATCTGGTGAGAAAATCGCCAAAACAAGCGAAATAACTAGTCCAAAAGCCATAAATCCACCGAATAAATATGGTGATGCCCCGTAAACTGCACCCATTTCTGTCCATAACATCGGTCCAAATCCTACGATTGCAGCTGCGACCTGATATCCTAATCCAAGTCCTGTATAACGCACATTTGCTGGGAATAACTCCGAGAAAAATGTCCCTTGTGTTGAGAAAATCGCTGCCCAGATCACGCCTAATAATAAAGCCTGCATAATCGTAAACATAGTTGCGCTTTGTTGAATCAATGAAAAATACGGAACCGCTAACAATAGCAACGCTACAACCCCACTGATATAAATCGTTTTACGGCCGATGAAGTCTGATATATATCCAATCAACGGAATCGTTAGAATCATAGTGGCACAGCTAATCGTCAAAGCTGTTAAAGCAACATCACGGCTATATCCTAAATAAGTTGTTGCATAAACTAAGATAAATGACATCAGGAATACATTGAAAAAGCCGTCACCAAGTTTTAAACCAATTAAACGAAAAATATCTTTTTTGTTATACTTTAACGCATCAATAATCGGTACTTTTGCAAGCTCACCTTGTTCCTTTTTCTGCTTGAACTCTGGTGTCTCTTCAATACCGCTTCGAATCCAAATAGCCAATACAATTAAGACGGCACTGAACAGAAACGGTAATCTCCAGCCCCAAGCCATAAATTGTGCTTCAGTCGTTAACGAGTTAATCATCGTAAAACTAAATGTCCCAAGTACTAAGCCAATCGGCACCCCTAATTGCGGAATCGAACCAAAGAAACCACGTACCCCTTTCGTTGCGGATTCAGTTGCGAGAAGTACCGCGCCTCCCCATTCACCACCAAGGGCAACACCTTGAAACAAACGTAAGACAACCAATGCGATCGGTGCGACTAAACCAACTTGAGCATAGGTTGGAAGTAATCCAATCAAGAACGAGCTTCCACCCATCCCAATCAACGTCAGCATGAGTGAGGCCTTTCTGCCGATGCGGTCTCCCATATGTCCAAAAATAATACTGCCTAGAGGTCTTGCTGCGTAACCTGCTCCGAAAGTAGCAAATGCGATTAGAATTGAAATAGAGGGATCCTTTGTTGGAAAGAATAACGTAGAAAATACAAGACCTGTTGCGGTTCCATATAGATAGAAGTCATACCATTCAATAACGGAACCGGCTAGACTGGCTAATAGTATTCTAAAATTTTTCATCTAATTCCCTTCTTTCTTAAATGGATATTAACTTTCGCAAGATATGTTTCTGGATTTTACCAACAGGAGTACGAGGGAAATCATCAACAAATTCAATGAACTCTGGCACTTTAAATTTCGCCAGTTTTTCGCGGCAATGTTCAATGAGCTCTGCCTCCGTGACAGTTACATCTTTATTTAAAATGACATATGCCTTAATAGCTTCATCACGCATCTCATCTGGAATACCAATGACAGCTGCTTCGTAAACCGCTTCATGCTCGACTAATGCACTTTCGACTTCGTTGGCTGCAACATTTTCACCTGAGCGCTTAATCATATCCTTCATCCTGTCAACAAAGTAGAAGTAGCCATCTTTTCCGATATAAGCATTGTCACCTGTTAATAACCACTCTCCGTTGAAGGTTTGCCTTGTCGCTTCTTCATTTTTAAAATAACCCTTCATTACCGTTCGGCCGCGGACACCTTTGACAGCAATTTGGCCAACCTCTCCCTCAGGTACCTCATTTCCGTCTTCATCGATCAATTTCACTTCATAGCCAATACTTGGTCTTCCGATACTCATATTTTTCCGAATATCGTTGATTGGATTGATTAACGGAACGCCAATCGTCTCCGTCATCCCATACATTTGCAGGAGCTTCACTGAGAATTTTTCTTCAAATTTAGCTATTTGGTGTTCTGCTATCGACTGTGCAAATAAGATTAATCGGATAGAATTATCCTGGTCATTCATGTCATATTCTTTTGCTAAAATCATTCTAATAGGAGCAGCGAATAGTGAACCGACCGTTCCACCAAGAGCCTTTGCTTGTTTAAAATAACGAGAAGCACTAAATTTCTCTGTTAGCGCAATACTTGCACCAACAACCAGAGCAGACATTGTTGAATAATACTGGGCATTCCCGTGGAATAACGGTAAAACGATGAATGGTCGGTCGTTTTCATTTAGATTAATAGATTTGGAGAGTAGTTCACCGGCATAAATATAATTAGCATTGGTCACTTGGACGCCTTTTGGTTTGGAAGTTGTTCCTGAAGTATATAGCATCGCGACTACATCCTCTGACTTAACCTCTGGGAAGACTTTTGAATCATTAATGGACTCTTTTAATAAATCATTGAAATTTAGAATCCCTTCGATCTCTTGCTCACAGCGAGTAAGAATCATATGTTGAATCGTTGGTAATTCACTCCATATCTGAGTAAACTTATCTAAATACTCAATTTCAGTCATTAAAACAACGGCCTCAGAATGATTAATAATGTAATTCATCTCTTCAGCTGGGGATAAAATATTGGTTGGGACCATAATGGCGCCAATATTCGCTAATGCAAACCAAGTCGTTAAAAATTCGATATTGTTTGGTAAATGCAGGACAACATGATCCCCTTGTTGAATCCCCAGTTTCAAAAAAGCATGACTTAAATTGTTTACTTCCTGTTGAAATTGTTTGTATGTTTTTTGATACTGGCATTCATTCGCATCTTCAAACTGGATAAACACTTTATCCTCGTGCTGCTTGACCTTATCCGCTAATAATGACCGCAACGTTCTTTTCCCTAATATATCCATCTGAAACTCTCCTTTCTGTTAGCGTTTACATTTTCATAGACTATAGTCTATTAATAAGATAATATAGTTTTATTTTAATTGTCAATGATATTTTCAGATTATTTTGTAAATTCAGAAATGCAGTTGGGTATCTTTGGTGTATTATGGTAATATAGATGTGAAGAATAATGAGTAGGTGTTCGGTTATGAAGAAGAAAACGCGAGAACAGCAAGCAGAAGAAACGAGACAAAGAATCTATCAAACAGCATTAAGATTATTTGAAACTAAAGGGTTTAACCAAGTAAGCGTGGATGAAATTGTTCGGAAAAGTAAAAGCTCAAAAGGTGCGTTCTATGGCCATTTCGCTTCAAAATATGATATTTTTATCGAGAAATTTAAAGAAATAGATTTATTTTATGAAAATTTTGTTCAAAACTTACCTAGCCATCTGCCTTTTGAAGAAAAAGTGATTGCCCTTTTCGATGCGCAGATGACTTTTTTACAAAATGAATTGGGCGAGGATTTGATGCGGAGTGTCTATACGAGTGGATTAATCAAAAATGAAGCTAATTTTTTCGCCAATACAGACAGAAGCTTATATAAAATCTTAAAACAGTTTGTGAATGAAGCCATTGATCATGGTGAACTGCCAAATTCAATCGAAATAGATAAAACAAGCCTGTTCATTTCAAGATGTATGCGCGGTACCCTCTACGATTGGCTTTCCTTTGGTGACACCTTCAATCTAAACGACGAAGCCAAAACATTTATAGCTATCTTTCTAAAAGGTTTAATGAAATAAGTGAAATAAGTGCCAGGCACCACCCGATTTTTCTTGTTTCACGGATAATTTCTGTGAAACAAGATTTTTCGGGCGGTGCCTGGTACCGTATTGGCGGCACCTGTGCTATCCGCCTACAATGGTGCCGCCATTGACATGAATGGTCTGACCGCTGACATAGCTTGAATCATCCGAGGCCAAATAAACATAGGCAGGTGCCAGCTCATATGTTTGGCCCGCCCTTCCCATTGGTGTATCCGAGCCAAAAGTGGCGACCTGGTCGGCTGTAAATGTCGAAGGAATCAGTGGAGTCCAAATCGGCCCCGGTGCTACCGCATTCACCCGAATCCCTTGGGCAGCAAGTGACAATGCCAGCGAACGAGTAAACGACACGATAGCCCCCTTTGTTGCCGAATAATCAATGAGCTGTTCATGACCATGATAGGCTGTAATCGACGCTGTATTGATGATTGATGCTCCCTTTTTCAAATAAGGTAAAGCCATTTTCACCATGTAAAAATAAGAAAAAATATTCGTCCTAAATGTTTTCTCCAGCTGTGCCGAAGTGATATTTAACAGGCTCGGTTGCGGATGCTGTTCAGCCGCATTATTCACCAGAATATCCAGACCCCCGAACTCTGCCAGGATGTTATCAATCGTACTTTTACAAAACTCTTCATTGCCAATATCGCCGGCATATAAGAGACATTTGCGCCCTTCCGCTTCAATTAGCTGTTTCGTTTCACCGGCATCATCATGTTCATCCAAATAAACAATGGCAACATCTGCCCCTTCTTTAGCAAAATGAAGTGAAACAGCCTTCCCAATTCCGCTGTCTCCACCGGTAATAATCGCCCTTTTACCAGCCAGCTTTCCATTAGCCTTGTATGCAGGGCTGATTGCTGTTGGACGGGGATTCATTGCCGTTTCAACCCCAGGCTGCTTGTCTTGATGCTGAGGTGGAAAAGTTGGTTTCTTTTGGCTTTGATTACTACTCATCAAAATACCTCCAATTGATCAATTCACTTGTTAGTTTTTGGAGTATGAGTGGAAATTATTAGGGACAAAAAATTCTCCTATTTTCTCAAAAACTCTGACTTCGCAATTTTTCACTACAAATATAGTAATATTATATTCTGAAATTATTTTTCTTATGTTAGAATAGTATTAATATTAAAAATATCGGAGTGAATGAGTATGAAGATATTAATCATTGAAGACGAAATCAGAATTGGAAATTTGCTAAAAATATACCTAGAACGGGAATCATTCCAAGTGGAGGCTGTATTGCACGGAGACACCGGGCTAGATAGAGCACTTCATGAACATTTCGATTTAATCGTTTTAGATGTGTTAATGCCAGGTAAAGATGGATTCACAGTGCTCGAGGAACTTAGAAAAATAAAAACAACGCCTACCATTATGCTTTCAGCAAAGTGTTCAGAAGAAGATGTTAAACGAGGTTTTGACTTAGGGGCAAATGATTTTATCGCCAAACCATTTAGCCCTGGAATGGTTGTTACAAAAATCAAAGAAATTTTATCAATTCCTAGTTAGAGCACCTTTCGTGCTTCCTTCGGGAATTGTCCAAATCCAAAACAAATTCATTCCATAGATTTGCCTCAAACTCGAAGCACAGTAAACTGCCCGCCTTCAAATAGAGTCTTCCATTACTGTTTTTATTTTTTGCGTTACCCAAGAGGGTGATGAATACTATTTTACAAAAAACAAAAAATAGCAGTATAACAATCCCTATTTGTTTGGATTATTATACTGCCGGCTAAAAATTATTTACATAGTATTTACTATTGTTGCTCAGAAAGTTTCTCAGCAGCATATGGAATAATCCCAGCTGCTTCTTCACCAAATGGATCGATTTCTTGCGAATGGATGACACTGCCATTTTCATCTATGATAGCAAACCCTCTAAGTGATTGGGGTTCATGGTCGTCATGTGGGTCTCTTAAATTTGCTTTCCCAATAATTTCAAAGTTCGGATCACTTACTAAGGGATAATCTAATTGTAATTTTGTTTTAAGTTGATTGTGTTCCTCTTCAGAAGAAGTACTCACTGCATAAACGGTACCAGGAAATTGACTAAATAATTCTTTTTTGTTTTGCAACTCGACCAGTTGCGATTGACAGTAGTCTCAGCCAACCCCTGTAAAGAAAAACACAAGTGCAGGAGTATCAAGATTTTCTATTTTCGCGATGTTCTCCTGTTCATTCTGAACGGGTGTTTCATTTTGAACAGCTTCTTTTGGAGAAGATTCTTCATTTTGAACAGATTCTTTACTAGAGTTTGAACACCCAACTATTAATGAAGCAAATATTAAAAACAGAACTAGACTATATACCTTTTTCATCTTTCCCTCCTAAAATATAACCAAATAGATTAAAATGTAGTTTAAACAGCTCGTAAAATACCTATATGGGTATTCCGATAGTCGCAATCAACTGAGTTATTCTTGAATTCATTTATATTTTTATATACATTCAGGATGATATCTCATTCCCATTAACTTAATTAGAGAAACTTTTTCCGTTCTTCTTCAATTATTGAGGAATAAATTTCAGATTCAGAATCTAAAAATTGAGCTTCATCCTCCACCATTAATACAGGATTATTCTTTTTCCACTTTCCGATTAAAAAATACAAAAGGATCGTAACAAGTACAATTAACAGAAGTGGTGTAACCCAAAGTGTAAGGTTAAATCCTTTTTTAAGTGGTGCTTTTAAAGCAAATTCGCCTTGTTCTTTCACGTAATAATCAAGAATATCCTGTTTTGTCATACCTTTTTCAAACATTTCTGCTACTTCTTGATAATATAATTGTTTTACACTACAAGATGAATAGTCATCATTTCCATGTCCATCCATATCTAGCATATCAACAGTAGCCCTAAATTCCGGATTAGAATAATCGAAATTATCCTTTAGTCCACCATCTGCCGAAACTGCTGTAGCACTAAAAAAGATTAGTAGCCCAAAGACAATAACATAAATTCGTTTCATAAAAACCTCCATTTTTACTCATTATTATTTGTTCTAAGCTTTCCCTCCTCTTAAAACCCACCGGGGTATGTTTGGTTACAATATTATTATAATACAATAATTAATAACAAGACCTTCAAAATATTAATTATTTGAAAACATTTGAAATGCGGCAGCTACAGTACATATCGCCTTACTATATCTATCTAAACTTTAGGTAGAAAAAAACAAAACACAATTTTCATATATTACTAATCTAAAACAATAGAAAACATTATATACTGGATAGGGTATCAAAATCACTTTGAGAGGAGTCAGAACATGAAAAGAGCAGTCATCTTAATAACAACATTTCTTTTCCTACTCTCTGGATGTTCAACAGGAGAAAATAATGAAACTTCCAATGAAAATGGAAAAATTGGAAAGAGTGGAGAATTCAAATCATATTCTTCCGAGCAAAAGAAGGAAGAAACTTCCGAACAAAACAGTTATACATCAATCACTTCTGATAAAGCAAAGGATTTACTAGCAAAAGGTAATGTCGTCATTATTGATGTTAGGAAACCAGAATTCTTTTTAGAAGCTCATATTCCAAATGCACAAAATATCCCTCTCGATGGGCTAGAAGCTAGACTGGCAGAATTGGATAATAGCGGCACTTATTTAATGGTTTGTAAAACTGGAAAAACATCAGAGACAGCAAGTGAATTACTTGCTAAAAACGGGTTTAACAATTTGTTTAATTTAAGTGGCGGCATGGATGCATGGACTGGAGAAATAGAAAAATAAAATTTTGCTCTTAGATCCATATTTAAGGTGAAACTACAACCCACAGGGCATTCAAAGAAACCTGAATTCAATTGAATTCAGGTTTTGGTTTATTTTAAATTTTGGGGAAGGTCTTTTTTCCTTGCAAACACTATTCCATATTGCAATTCATTAATTTTGTGAACACTTGCTTCCACTTGAAGTTTCTTAACGGTATTAGCCAACTCCTCAGATGAAATCCGTTCATGCAGCGGCGGTCCTGATTCCGACTCGACTTTTTCCCATTCAATAATCAATGCTCGGCCTTTTGGTTTCATCATATTAAAAATTTGTATAAGCACTTGATCTAGATCCTTTACCTCATGCAAGACCAGCGAAGTAATAACCTTGTCTACCGATTCCTGCTGAAATTCCATGTCTTCAAGGCTGCTTTCTACATATTCAATATTACTTACCCCCTCATCTGCAGCACGGCCCTTTAATTTCTCCAGCATCTGTGGCTCGATATCAACAGCAATGAGCTTCTTTTTGGTCATTTTTGCAAAGGGGATGGAGAAAAATCCGTTGCCAGCCCCTAAATCAGCTATCGTATCATCTTGAGTGATGCGCAATAAATCCGCCATCTTTGCAGGCGATAATAACTTTTCCCTTTTAGGATCAATTAACAATTCAGCCTTTTTAGGATTAAAGCGATGTCCAGACATGAAAATCCTCCTTTTATATGTCTAAAGGAATAACCTATCATTTGCGATAGGTCCTTCTATTTTATCTTGATTAAACTTGCAGCACTTTAAATTCTCCACCACCGAATAATGTCTTTGTATAATCAATTTTTGCATGATCAAAATAAGACATGTCTCTTTGGTTTACTAAAAACTGTATACCACTAATTTCCGTTATTTCATCTGTTTCTAAAGCTGACTCTTCCAGAGCCAGACGAAGCTTTGGACCCCCTCAGCCAACAACCATAGTAAAGCGGATTAAAGGTTTTGTTCCCTCATCGATAACATCTTGAACTTCGCGTTTTATTGCTGAAATCGCAGCATTCGTTACTTTGACCATTTTAGTACCTCCATCGCCTTTATATTCCGTCTGTATCTATCAAACACCCAATATGCCTACGCGGGTATAGATTAAAGTTAATCAGTGATCTTGTCAAAGTTTTTGCTTTAGGGGACTGCTTCAAAAATGACTTCTAATTGAAATCTAGCTTAAAAAAAGCTGATCAACTTATTCCTCCCACTATTATCGGTTGATGCTACTTATTATATTTATTCATCCAAATATTAGCACTCGCTAATTTAGTAAATAAACATTTACAATAATAGCGAAGTTAGTTTGATTTTACATAAAAATAGTAATATAATATGTACTACCAACACAGAAAGATGGTTGTTATGATAGAAGAAATTATGAAAGAATACATCGCTCTGATACCAAATGTCTTTGGGAATTTTAGCAAAATAAATGAGGAAGCTACCGATTTATCTCATCTGCAAAACCATGTCATTGAATATATGTACATGCAAAACAAAGCATTAAATCTTAAAGACATTAGTCTTGGCCTAAACGTAGCTAAGCAGCAGCTGACCAACATTATCAAAGACTTAGAAGCAGACGGCTATATTATTAAATCCCCTGACGCCAAGGATGGACGGGCTGTTCTAGTTTCCCTCACCGCAAAAGGTAAAGAAACACAAGCGAAAAAATGGCAAAAGATTCACCAGAGTTTTACCGAGAGTTTACATCAGTTAAATACGGAAGAAATGTTGGATTTACAATACGCCCTTCACAAGGTGAATTTTCTGTTTAAAAAAATGGAGAAGTAATGTTACAGCAACACGACTATTAGGAGAGATAATCATGAATTCCCATAAAATCAACTTATCTGAAGAAAAAGAAACCCTGCTAATTACTTTGCAGGCAAAGGCGCTAGACAGTCGTTCAACAAATTCAATTCTCCAAGATAAAATGGCACAACAGATTCTTAACATGATCGATTATGATTTTGATAAAATCAATACTTTTGGTAATGAAATTATGGTCATTAGAGCTAAACAATTGGATATTTGGCTTGCGGAGTTTATTAGCAATAATCCCCAGGCAACCGTCCTTAATCTTGGCTGTGGCTTAGATACAAGAATATCAAGAATCAATCCTCCTTCAACAGTTCAATGGTTTGATGTTGATTTTCCTGAAGTGATTGAATTGCGCAAGTCCTTTTTTGAGGATCGAGACGGTTACGAAATGATTCCGTCTTCGGTGACGGAACTGAACTGGTTGGAGCAGATTCCCCAGAATAACCCTGTGATGATTATTGCCGAGGGAATTTTGGAATACCTAACTGAAGATGAAGTTAAGAAGCTGCTTAATCGGCTGACGAGTCATTTCCAGGAGGGGCAAATTGCCTTTGACATTATGAACTCATTTGCAGTCAAATCCGGCCAGGAACAACTAAAGGAAACAACCGGAGCAGTTCACAAATGGACGGTCGATGATATCCATGATGTAGACAAGCTAGATACTAGCTTAAAGCGAGTCGCAAATTTATCCATTTTCACATCAAAATTGGTTCGGAAGCTTCCGTTCAAGACCCGATTACTTTATTCGGCGATGTGCATGATTCCTAGTTTTAGAAACATGATGCGAGTGGTTTTATGTCAACTACCCCCACTGAGGTGAATCTTTTCAGTGGGGGCTTGAGTTCGAACTCTAGGTCTTCTCGTCTATTGCTAGACCGTTTGACGCTCTAGAATTCATGCCACGTTACAGTGACACCCCAAGTTATTTTTTGGTCGGTACTGGTGACGAACTATCGTTTTCCCACTTGCACCCTCCCTACAATGAGTTAAGGTTTTCCGAATGGATACAGAAAAGTCATAGCCTTACGAGCTATGTACTACAAGCTCCGGCACAAATGTGACGAATACACATGGATGGTTGACGCACCCACTAAGCCATGCGCTAGGCAACAGCCTTACGTTTTTGCACAGCCAATAAGAATGGCGTCTTCACTCTGAGATTTTCATTAAATTCTACAACTTCTGATTTCCGTAGGGTGTTTAACGCTCCGTTGATGTCAGCGTGAATACATTTTCCTGATTTACTTTGGTACAGACCACGAGTGATTCGCTTGCCACTGAAGTGGTAGCTGGTTTTATCGTCTTTTGACCAAACAGGCATACTGTCTCTATCTAGGAAACTAGCTTTTGAGGTATAGCTTTCTTCTTGTCTAAGAAAACGGATGCCTTCTTTTAAACATTTATTTTCTATGGCAGATATGAGTTTCTGAAATGGAATATGGACAAACTGCTGATTGTTCTTTTTTCCCATATGGCATTCTTGCTTCCAGCCCACGTTGTAACCAACTGCTATGGTATCAATATTATATTCCTTAACTTTTTTAAACAACAAGCCGACGATTTGTGAGAAATATCCATTGATTTGGTGCTCTCGTTTGTTCCAGAGTTCAGCTAGTTTATTGGTCACAACTCGTTTGGAAATGCCGTTTTCGATATTTTTCTGCTGTAAATTGCTTATAGCTTTATTGAAGTGTTGGTTGATGGATTTTAACTTTTTTCCATCAATTAAGAAGGCGTCTCCTTTGTTTGTTGCACAACTCAATAATCGGTCTACACCTAAATCACCACTCAAAGCGTTTATCGTGGTCGTTGATTGTTTCTTCATTTGAGCCACATGCACCTCATAGGTGTAGTGCACCTCAAAGAACCGACCTTTTTGCTTTGGTTTGATTTCAATGTAGGAGATTTTCTGGTTTAACAAATTTTTAGGCATACGGATTTTGATAGAGCTGAAGCGTTTTCTGAATTCCACGTTCATGGGAATCGTCCAAAATCCATCTTTGTCTACTTTCGGAACTTGATAGATTTCAATAATCCTCTTTTCAGTGGAGCCAGAATACCTCGGAAACTTAGGACGACCAGTGAATTTTTCAGGAGTTTTCTTCCATTGTTCCAATGCTTTAAAAAAGCTCTTTGTTTCCGAAAACAGTGTTCTACGAATAGCTTGAACGGAGTTTGATTGAATGCCCCAATAATTCACATCCGCTTGCATTGCAGCGTCCACTTCGTTTACAGTAGCCATTCTTCCGTGGTTCAAGTAGCATTGCTTTATCGCGTATAACCCGACGTTTCGCAACGCTTTTGAACTATGAGTCATGCGTTGAAGCAACCGGAATTCTTTTGCGGCAAGGCTAGTTCGTCCGAGATTCTGTTTTTGAGTGAACCTTTGAATGTTTTCAAGTTTCTTTTGTTTCCGCAATACTTTAACTGCCTTTTTCCTGGTCATTTTGTTCACCACCTTTCTCAGAGAGTTAATTAGGATTAGGTTTTATCTGAGGGAAATC
The DNA here is from genome assembly GCF_012843265.1 of Bacillus sp. DNRA2. Classification (GTDB taxonomy): domain Bacteria; phylum Bacillota; class Bacilli; order Bacillales; family Cytobacillaceae; genus Bacillus_BU. The sequence continues at coordinate 38,649 of NZ_JABAIT010000014.1, forward strand.
ACGTTTTACGAAACGAGAACTAACACTTTTGTAGCTGTTAATAGCTTTTGACAAATCGATATTTGGAACTGAACGAAACAAAATATGAACGTGATCGCAATCATGGTTCCATTCTTCTACTGTAAGTCCTTTTGGCTCAAGTAATCATATGAAATGTTCTTTCAGATAATCTGAAATCTCATCGTTTACTACTTTTCTGCGATACTTAATGACGAAAACCAAGTGATAGTAGAGTAAGAACACTGAATGATTATTACTATCTAATTTTGTTATTATATCAATACACTTCCCATATATGACTAATTATATCACTAGCACAAATAATATGCGAACGTTTGTTCTTGAAACGGTGGGGTAATTATGCAAACCAAACATAAGATTTCAGCCTATCGGCTGACGGCAATTCTTCTCCACCTGAATTGTTGGGCTTCGCCCGTAACACAAATCAGATGGAGTCTTCTTGCCGAAAAGGATAAAGTATAAACACTATAAGGGTGACCCGAATTTTACATTTTCGTGACACCCTTGATACTAAATATTTAATGGGCTCTTGATTCACCAGAATCAGTAATCAGCAATTCGACCTTACAATGAACTGGGACCTCACTAAATGTTTGATCCCAATCTTTTTTAACCTTTTCCCACAATCTTGGATATTTTATCCGTATCTGTGCTCCAAAGCCACCAACATCAACTTGAAATTTCCCTTGCATTTTTTCAACAGTATTCATAACCAAGCGTTTCACTTCTTTTTCTAAATCTTTTTCTGCATTTTGATGGTACTTTTTTTCCTCAATTTTATTGGAATCGTTCCAATTTTCCGTTATCCGCCCATCCGTTTTAATCTTGACATCAAAAGAATTAATCTTTCCATTTGCAACATGTGGGATAATTTTACTTTGCATGGATTTGGCCTCATAAATAATGATTTGCCCTGTCTTGTTATCATGGATTTTAACCACTCCACCTTTCCCCTTTCCAGACAGCCATGTAATCCCTTCTACCTCCTCTTCACTCAAAAAACCTATCAGTTTGTTTGTTGTTCCGTTGATTACGCTGGCTCCAGAAAATTTTATTTCTCCATCCCTTCCTATGATATTTTGCATTAGAAAACTCGAGCCAGAATGAATTTGGCTTTCGATTTTCACCAGTGACAACGGTGCGAGCATCCTTGATGTCCTATATAAATTATCAGCGATTCCAAGAATCCGTATCGCCGGTATTTCCCCTGACTTTTTAGTTTCCATTAGATCACGAGCTATTCCCCTGCTGATAAACACCTGACAACTTGGCCTCATTTCGTTATCCCGAAAAAAAAAGCTTAGTAATTGATCTAAACTAAGGGCTCGTGCTGCTTTTTCACCGATGATGATGACTTTTGTATGATGGAAAATAATCGGTCTATCATTTCGTAAGGATACCTCCCGGATAAGTTGATGAAAGGAGTCTCCTGTTTCCGAAATATTGTTATAGCTTTTTTGTTGAGAACCTCCTTTATTTTCTAAACCATCCGCTTTTGGATTAATAATTTGATGGGTTAATGTGATTAAATCTTTTTTTTGATATGCTCCGTTTTCTTTTTCTAGCTGTTTTTCAATAGTGGTTTTGGCGGCTTTATCGATTGCTAAGCCAACACTAATACTTAATTCTTCAATCTCGTGACTGCTAAAGCAACCTGTAAGGGAAAACATCAGCAATGTACATCCAAAAAGTTTACTGAACCTACTTAGCTTCATGTTTTAACCTCCTTACTTTTGAGATTATAAGCAGAAGAAGCGGGATGATACTAAAAAACCAAAGACCCGAAGTGCTAATAAACTTGCCCATAGTAGATAAATCTTTAAGCGTTTTGGGAACCATTGCCAAAATATAAATGACCGGCAGTAATCCAAACAGAGGTAAGCGAATGTTTTTTTTCAAAATCTGTGATAGCCCTAAACTGGCGGCATAGTAAGTAATCGTATAGGAAGAAAATATTTGCATAATCCAGATTACAAGTAATAAAGACTCAAACCGTTCAAATATTAAGCCAGGCAATTCATAGCTTCTGATTAGCGAAATAGTTGGCCATATTCTCATCACAACCCCATCTGTGGATAATGCGCCAATGACCATCACAAACGTTGTCATATAGAAAACCATTGGGATCGAAACACCAACGAAAACAGCCTTCACCCCTTTCTTTGGATGCTCCATAAAGGCTAAAAGAAGAAGCATGATTTCTGTCCCGCTAAATGCCAAAGTCGTTGTTCTTATCCCTTTTAATACAGGGATTATCCCCTTCCCCAGAACTGGACGCAAATTATCTAACTCAAAGATTTTCAAACTCATTAAGGAAACTACAAGAAAAAGTATGATGGTAATAGGAAGAATAATTTCAAAGAGTCGAGCAATTGAGGTGATTCCACCTAGGATTAGGAAAAAACCTATCCAGATAAAGGGGATGATAATGGCCCACATTGGTGTGCCTTCAAGTAAAAAAAAACTGGTCACTTCACCCATTACTCTAATCTCTAATGCGGATAGTGATGAAAAATAAACGATGAGGATAAGACTAATCAACCTACCGGCCCATTTGCCAATGATATCCTGATTGTATTGATAAAAGGTTTTAACCGGAAACCTTTGGCTTAATTTTACCATGATGATTCCCATCAATGTCGCAACGATTCCCCCCAAAAATACACTAATCCAGCCATCTGGCGTATTCATTTCTTCAACTAGAGTTCTTGGTAATGTGAGAATCCCAGATGCAAGAATGTAATTGATTATAATGACTGCTGCTTGTGAATTCGTAATCTGTTCTTTCGAACTAATTGGTATCATGGTCTTAGCTCCTTACCAAAGTAAACTAATCTTTCCGTTTTAGATTCTTTGGTTGCAGCATCTTTGGCCGACTCTGCATCATGAATAGCGGCATACGAACCAAAAAATCTTTCCAATCGCTGAGGCGATATGGAGCAGGAGGACTAACATATGGAATTCCAAAACTCTTCAGCCTTACTAAATAACTGCCAAGGAAAAGCATAAATAATATGATTCCATACAATCCCAATAAAGCAGCGCTAAACATGGCGATAAATCTAAGAAAACGCAACGAAATTCCAACGCTATATTGTGGAATCGCAAAAGAGGCAATAGCTGTTATCGCCACAACGATTACCATAATAGGGCTGACAATCCCTGCCTGAACAGCAGCCTCCCCAATCACAAGCCCACCAACAATGCCGATTGCTGGACCAATTGGCCTCGGTAAGCGAAGACCGGCTTCTCGTAATATTTCGACGGAAATTTCCATAATCAACGCTTCAATAATGGCAGGGAACGGAACACCTTCCCGTGACCCGGCAATAGACATCACTAACTTAGTCGGAATCAATCCTGGGTGAAATGAAATAAAAGCAATATACATCGCAGGAGCTAATAATGAAATAAACGCTGCAAAAAAACGCAACAGACGAATAAGGGTCCCGGGGATCCAACGTTCATAATAATCTTCGGGAGATTGCAATAGCATGCTTAATGTCACCGGGACGATTAACGCAAAAGGTGTCCCGTCTAACAAGATGGCTACTCGACCTTCCATCAATGCCCCCATAACACGGTCAGGTCGCTCGGTATTCTGTATTTGTGGAAATGGACTGAGATAGTTATCTTCAATGAGTTGCTCAATGTAGCCAGATTCCGGTACATAATCAATATTGATTCTCTGAATTCTATTTTTTACTTCTTCCACTATTTCCGGGTTTGCAATTCCCTCAACATAGGCAATAACCAGCTCTTTTTTTGAAGTCTTTCCAACTTGGAATTTGGTTAAGAACAAATCGCTCGTTTCACCGAGTCCCCTTAAAATAGCAGTATTGTCGCTTAAGGATTCCGTAAATCCGACTCTTGGTCCTCTCACTAAAGCCTCGGAACTGGGTTCTTCCAACGCACGTTTCATACCTTTTGCTGTACCAATAATCATGATATCCGATTCACCAGCTAATAAAAGTGCCGCCCAGCCAGTCAATACTTTAGACACCAAATCACTTATATTTTGAATCTCTTTTATCTCACTAGCGGGAAGGAGCTTATTTATTATAAAATCGAGAGATATCCTGCCAGCTTCAATATTGGCTTCCTTGCTGTGTTGTTCAGAAAAATCAGTCATCAGTGATTTCATAATATGCTTTTCGATAACGTCCTTATCGGACAAGCCATCCACATAAATCAACATGGCCGGGACCTCGGTTGCTCCCAAGTAAAAATAGCGAAAATGCACGTCCGAATGTGGACTTAATTGTTGTTTAATCCGTTCCGAATCGGTATGAAAATCGCCAGTGAAACCATCCATCGTTTCTTCATGTACCTTGCTATGATTTTTTGTGTGATTTTCATTGGCTTGATTTTCTCCATTTCCATTTTTCCATTTCCAAGATTTCATCTTTTCACTCTTTCTCAGAATTCTGAATGCTACTAAATATACTTGAACATAAATACGGAATAAAAAATACAATAAATGCTTGGACAAACACTGTCCAGTTTGGAAAATAGCGAACAATAGTTTCCATCATACTACTCATCCCCAAATTAAATTGACTGTAGGTTAACAACCCTATATTTTCCAAAATTTAATTTTATATGAGCAGTTTGTTAAATTAACTTTTCAACTCATTCAAATAATCCTTTGAGTATGATTTAAATTCTAATTTTGATATAATAATTTTGATTAATACTATTCGGGGGTTATTTATAGTGAAAAAGATTCTTGTGTTTACACTTCTGTTCTATCTAACATTGATTCAATCCGCCTACGCACATACTGGATTAGAAAATTCTTCACCTCAAAATGGAGAAGTAATCAAGCAAGAATTGAAGCAAATTACCTTGACGTTTGAGACGAAGGTAGAACAAGGCAGTACATTAGAACTCCAAAATTCTACTGGGGAGCCTGTACTAGTTGAAAACATCGCCTTATCAGAAAATGAAATGGTTGGAAGTTTAAAAGATCCGTTAAAAAATGGGGAATACATAGTCAATTGGAATATCATTGGAGCAGATGGTCACCCAATCGAAGGACAATATACTTTTTCTGTTGATGTCCCTGTAACTGAAGTACCGACTCCTGCAGAAGATCAGGTTGAATCAGCAGATGAAGCACAACCCCAATCAACAGTGGAAAAGAAAAAAACAGACACGGTAAACGAAACAGCTACTGAAGACGTTCAACAAAACAAACTTCCCTCCTATATAGTTCCGGTCATCATAGTGATATTAGCCATCGTTGTTGTCGGAAGTTTCTTATTTATGATGAAAAGGAAAAAATAGCAGATGACTTTCGTGGAAACGATTACTCAAGCAATCATCTATCTTTGTTTTGCAATTCTTCTAGGGAGCTTTATTTTAGCTCTCGTACCACAAGTAAATAAACCTACAATCTCAATCCCAAAAGGCGCTTTGATGACAGCCACCGGGGGCATTGCCCTCTTATCTTTTATCCCGGTTTTCCAATTGATTTTATATCTTTCTCCGGGTATCGGTTATCTTCAAACTATGCAATCCGTTTTATTTACGTTTGAAGTTGGGAAAGCATGGCTCTTCACTTTCATCATAGCGACTATCTTATTTATTTTTATCGTTTGGTTTGATTATCGGAAAAATAAATCCTATGCTTACATTGGAATTGCTATCGTTTTTATTTTAATTTTAGGATTAGCCTGGTCCAGTCATGCCAGTTCCTTAGACAAAGTTGTAGGATTTATCAGTCATACAGCCCATTTTACCGCTGTTAGTATCTGGGTAGGAATCCTTTTTGTTGTGAGTTGGTTCGCAAAAGATTACTCGAATTGGGAAAGCTTTTTAAAATGGTTCTCACCAACGGCAATGTTTTGCCTCGTAGGTACCATCATTTCTGGATTCATTCTGATGAGCTTTGTGGTGGAATTCAAAGATTATACTAATTCTTGGATGCTTCCGTATGGACAAACTTTATTGATTAAACATTTATTGATGATTCCATTACTTGTATATGCCCTAATCAATAGCATTATTTTAAAAAAGAAATTATCAAATCAACTCTTTAACCCTTTACCTTGGGCGAGAATGGAAAGTATCATCGTTTTGCTAATTTTTTCGGCAACAGCGGCCTTAGGACAGCAATCGCCTCCGCATGAAACGCTCTTAACAGAAGAAGAGATTTCAAGTTTATTTACCATGTTTTATCAGGGGCAATTTCAGCCAGGGATGACAGTCAATTTAATGCTGAATGCGACCAGTATCGCTTTGTGCGGTTTAGCTCTCCTTTTCATCGCCTTAATGATGCTTTCTTTTATAAAAAAAGCGCCTGTAATCCTATCGATTTTGATGAGTGTACTATTGGTTCTCTGCTTATATTTATCAATAATGCTCGGTATTCAATAAGTTTTCTAACAGATTTCGCCATAAAAATACACTTGAAACACCATAACGCGGCAGCTCAAGTGTATTTTTAATCTTTTATCTAAAAAACGTTTGAACTAGCAGAAATATATTTAAAGTAATAATCAAGCTTGCAATAACCCATGCCGTTGCGGTGGTAATTGTCTTATTCACCAAAGACTTCATAATTTTGGGGTCGCTCGTAAACATGATTAAAGGGACTAATGCAAATGCAATCCCAAACGATAGAATCACTTGACTTACTACAAGAGCTTTTGTTGGATTTATCCCCAATAAAATTATCGCAAGTGGTGGAATCATTGTAATAAATCGTCTCAAGTAAAGTGGAATTCTCCGCTTGAGATACCCCTGCATGATGACATCTCCTGACATCGTACCAACGGATGAACTGGATAGTCCTGCAAACAACAAACCTACCCCAAATAGGATAGCAGCAGAAGAACCTAGTAAATGATTAAATTGTTGATAAGCAACATCAAGCTCTTCTACATTAATGCCTGCGTTATGAAATAAGGCCGACGCTACAATGACCATACTGGCGTTGATGCCACCAGCAATAATCATCGCAATAATGACATCAACCAGTTCAAATTTAAATATCCTTTTGCGTTCTATGTCATTTGTTCCGACAATTCGCTTTTGTGTCAGAGCAGAGTGTAAATAAATCGCATGTGGCATAACGGTTGCCCCAAGCATTCCTGCTGATAATAATACACTATCTACCCCTTGAAACTTTGGTATAAAAAAGCCCGCTATTATAGGACTTACTTCTGGCTTGGCATAAAATACCTGTACTCCAAAAGCAATGACGACGATAAAAATCATCCCAGTAATGATGGCTTCTAACGGACGAACGCCTCGACGTTGTAATTCTAAAATCGCAAAAGATCCGATCGCTGCAATGAGTGCTGCTAAGATCATCGGGATTTTAAAGATTAAATATAGCCCTAAAGCAGCCCCAATAAATTCTGCAAGATCAGTTGCCATTACTACCAGTTCAGCTTGAATCCATAATAGAATCGTGGCTTTTTTAGAAAATTGATCACGACAGATCTCTGGGAGATTCTTTCCTGTAGCAATTCCTAACTTTGCTGACATCGTTTGAATCAGTACAGCCATAAGGTTAGAAACTAATATGACCCATAGTAAGGAATAACCGTATTTTGATCCAGCAGCAATATTCGTAGCGTAATTACCTGGGTCAATATAGGCGACAGCAGCAATAAAGGCCGGTCCTAAAAAAGGTAATACGCTTTTAATTCCCCTTGTTTTTCCAGTTAAGGATGAAGTGGCATGGTTTTGCAATGCCTGGTCATTACTTTTAATTAATTGGGAAGATGTACGAACTTCCATAGAATGATACCTCCAAAAAATATTAATCCATCTTTCCCATGCGACAAAATGTTTCCTTAAGACAACTTTTTAAGCTATACGATTATTATATGCGCAGTTTGTAAAATGTCAAAGTATTTGATTTCCTTTCCATTCTTAATTCCATGGGGATTTAAGTTCGGTGGAACTCAACCCTTAAAATAAAAACAAGCAAGGCACCCTACGGAATTAGAACATAGGGAACCTTGCTTTATTCATCATGAAAAATTATAGTATTTCAATTCTACGATTCATGTTTTCGTGTATTCTAAAGAAAATATCTCATAGGAATTAGGGTAAAATTCTTAAATGGTGATGCTTCGTATCGCTATCATGAGAGGATCGTAAATACCCTCCCAGTAATATTAATGAAGCGACCAGGTAAAGTGCTGTAAATACCACAAAGAAATAAGTATCATCCGGACAGAAAACCATCGACAAATTAAAACAGAAGTGAACCCAGAAGGCATAAAAAAGGTTATCGGACTTCTTCATGATAACTGCCATGATAAAGGTCAATGCTGTCAGAAGTACTAAATTTTCAATGATATAAAGAAGCAGCGACCATCCGCTGTAATCGGTTGAGACAAACCAAAGTGGCGCGTGCCAGAACGCCCAGATAACACCCAAGGTAATGTTTCCTCTAATGAATCCGAATCGCTCCTCTAATTCCGGACGTAAGTAACCACGCCAGCCCGATTCCTCACCGGAAGCTCCCTGTAAAAGCGTAAACAACAGGGCACTCGGCAGTATGGACGAATCAAAGATAAGCTGCTCGTTGATGGACGTATTTTGGGTTGCAGCTATAATTAACGCCGATAATATGAGAACGCCTGATGCGATGACAAATACAAATAAAATCTGGCCAATATGTAATTTTTCTTTGAAAGCCTTTTGATAAAATTCCTTTATAGTTAGACCGGGCTTGAGATTTTTCAACATAACAAGAAGTACAATCGTCGGAGACCAGCTGCATATTACAACAACCCATTGCATCGCCGTAGGCGTACCATGTAGTACCTGTGATACCAGCCCGCCAAGTCCTAAGACCATTACCCAAAACAACAAGTATGCATTGATCACATACTTCCACATTACATTTAACCTTTTCCCTTTCATGATACTTCGCCCTTTCTTTTCATTAAATAAAAATCATCGGGAGAATAGAATCTTGATAAAACCATTTTACTACTTATGGAATTCATAGGCGAAAAAAATCCGCTTATATTTAAGGAAATATGATTATTTCCCAATATAAACGGAATTTGTCCGGCTATTTTTCAATCAAAGTGAATTTTCTTTCCTGATGATGAGTGTACGTTAATTATTCTTTAACTCTCAATAATCGCAGACTATTAAGCGTAACAATTAGCGTCGCACCCATATCAGCAAAAATCGCGATCCATAAGGTTAACCAACCTGGGACAACTAAGAGCAGCGCTAAAATTTTTATTGCTAACGAGAAAGTTATATTTTGCTTAATAATCGCTAATGCTCGACGGCTTAATTTGATCGTATACGGCAACTTTCCTAAATCATCGGACATCAGCGCAATGTCTGCCGTTTCTAAGGCCGTGTCTGTTCCGGCACCACCCATGGCAACCCCAACCGTTGCTGCAGCAAGAGCCGGTGCATCATTCACACCATCGCCGACCATCGCCACACTGTGATGCTTTGCTCGGAGCTCTTTGATAAAATTCAACTTATCTTCTGGTAATAAATCAGCTTTAATCTCTGAAACTCCGACCTCATGACCAATGGCTTCAGCAGTACGCTGATTATCTCCAGTCAGCATCACCGTTTTTTCGATTCCAACTTGGTGAAGTTTTCGGATTACTTCTTTGGAAGTTTCTCTGATTTCGTCAGCAACGGCAATGAATGCGAGGATTTCCTGTTCCGTACCAAGAACCATCACCGTTTTCCCTTGTGCTTGAAGCGTTGCAATTTGCTCCACTTTCTCGTTTGAAAAATGATTCGGGAGGATTTCTTTAAACAGATTTGGACTACCAACATAATACCATTCATGGTTCACTCTGGCTTTTACACCTTTGCCGGTAATCGATTGAAAATCTTCTACTATTACATTTTTAAAAGGAAGAGCATGCTCTTCTGCCTTGCGGATAATGGCTGACGCAAGCGGATGCTGCGACCCATTCTCAATGGCAGCGGTAATGGTCAGGTATTCCGCTTCATTTCCACTAAACGTGATAATATCAGTAACAGCAGGTACACCTTTTGTTAAGGTTCCTGTTTTATCAAAAGCAATGACCTTTAATGCTCCTGCCTCTTCTAAGTGAATACCACCCTTAATTAATACCCCATTTCTGGCTGCGTTCCCAATTGCCGTAACGACCGCCACCGGCGTTGACACAACAAGGGCGCACGGACAACCAACAACTAACACGGCTAAACCTTGATAAATCCAATCGCTCCAATCCCCTCCAAATAACAATGGTGGGATGATGGCGATTAAAAATGCAAAAACAATGATAACCGGAGTATAGTATTTGGCAAATTTATCGACGAACGCCTGTGACGGTGCTCGTTCCGCTTGAGCTTTTTCGACAAGATGAATGATTTTGGCTATGGTTGTATCATCTGCCAGTTTTGTAACTTTAACTTCAAGCAAGCCTTCTTCATTCAGCGTTCCCGCAAATACTTCATCCTCAATCGTTTTGGCGACCGGTACACTTTCCCCTGTAATCGCAGCCTGATTTATCGATGATGTCCCTTTTACAACAACCCCATCCATAGCCAACTTTTGTCCAGGCTTCACAATCATGATATCGCCAATTTGAATATCTTCAACTGGGATCAGCATCTCTTGTTGACCACGCCTGATTAAGGCATCTTTCGGAGCGATATCCATTAATGAGTGGATCGATTTACGTGCTTTATCCATGGAGTAAGATTCCAAAGCTTCACTTATTGCAAATAAAATTACAACAGTGGCTCCTTCACCCCATTCCCCAATCACAGCGGCACCAATAACGGCGATCGTCATTAACGTTTTCATATCAAATTGGAAACTGAATAAGTTTTTGAATCCCGCACTAAAAAGTCGATATCCACCAACTAAGATTGACATCCCGTAGGCTAAAATAGAAGAAATACTATCTTCCCCATTTAATTGTCCACTTAACCATCCGATTAACAGAAACACGAACGAGGCGATTACTGTAGAATGTTTCTTCAAAAATGGTTCTTTTGTCTCTTCAAATCGCTGTTTTTCAGGAATCACTTTTATATTTTCAAATGCTCCTGCTTTTTCAATTTCTGCTATTGTTGTATCTCCATAAACCGTAAGCTTCGCAGCTCCAAAGTTAACACTTGCATTAGAAACACCATCCAGGTGCTTTACGTTCGTTTCGAACTTTTTGGCGCAGCTAGCTCAGGAAAAGCCTTGAACACGGTATACCGCTTTATTCAAAGCTTGCTCTAAACCGTCACTCATCCACTTTCACCTCCAGTTGATGGGCGAAAGCAATTTGAATTAACTGTCTAACATGCTCATCGTCTAATGAATAATAAACCAATTTACCCTCTTTACGATATTTCGCTAATCCAAGGCTGCGTAACAATCTTAAATGATGCGAAGCCGTTGCCGTTGTTGCCCCAACAATATTGGCTACATCACATACACATAACTCATCTTCTTCGCTTAACGCAAGGGCGATTTTAATTCTAGTGTCATCGGATAACGCCTTAAATATTTGTGAAACAGCAAGCGTGTTTGTTGAGTTAATGACTTCCCTTACCCGTTTTACTTTTACACCATCCACACAAGTAACTTCGCAAACATCATCATGCTTCATCGGATAAGCACCCCTTATTCAAACGTCTATTTGATTATTAGTATATGTTTATTTTTCAGAATGGTCAAATGAATATTTGAATGTTGGGGGATCAGGATGGGACACAGAATACCTTATTTCGTTAAAATGGCCAGTTTTTGGGCTGTAGTGGACACCAGGGCCCTTATTTTAGCAAAAATACAACTCTGACACGGTTACATAAGCAAATAACGTACCCTATGTCCGCAAAAATTCAAAATTTTATATTTTAATGAAAATAAGGTCCCTGGTGTCCCCAAAGAATAAGTGCATGGTTCAAAAAAACCAAGCTAGCCAATTTTGATCTTTGGCACGCTTGGTTTTAAGTGATAAAACACTATTCCATTTTCATCAAATAAAAATAAAAGAGAACTCCTTTTTTGGTATTGTATACACCGAATTCGGTTTCATGCATGAGGAGGATATTTTTTGAAATGGACAGCCCTAGCCCAGTCCCTCCTTGAACCTGAGACCGTTGCCGTGACGGGTCACTGCGGTAAAAACGCTCCCAGACTTTATTTAAATCGCTTGCTGGAATCAATACACCCGTATTTTCAATCGAGATTTTCACGCGCTCATTTTCTTCCGCTACTGTTACGAAAATTTTCTCACCATCAGGCGAATGACGAATCGCATTCATCATAAAATTGGTCAGAACTTGTTCAATCCGCAGCTCATCCGCCATAACTTTTACTTGAAGTAAGTTCATTGTCAGCTGCAAATCCTTTTTCTCCATTTCAGGGGCGAGCGTTTTACAAATATACGCCAGCAGTTCATTGATATAAAAGCTCTCGAGCTTGATTTTAAAAGTACCTGATTCCAATTTAGCAAGCTCTAGCATATCGACGATCAATTGATCCATTTTCCCCACTTCTTTTTCCATTGCAGCAAAATAGTAATCCTTCTTATGACTGGCGACGCCATCCTTTAAAATCGAAATGCAGCTTTGCATCACACTTAGCGGTGTTTTTAATTCATGGGAAACACCAGATATAAATTGCTTTCGAGTGTTTTCTAACTGTCTTTCTTTTTCAATGTCCTGCTTTAATTGGTCAATATGCGTTTGTAATGTTTCCGATAAAATATTGATATTTTCGCTAATCGCACCGATTTCATCATTTGAGGTGATCGGCAGCTTTTCTGAGAAATCCAGATTGGCAATTTTTTGCGTCGTACGATTAATTTGCAGCAGTGGTCTGGCAATTTTTTTTGAATAATAAAATGCAGCTAGAAGAACGAGCAACAAGACAAACAGAATCAAATAGACATAATAATCCTTCATCATGCCCACCGCCTCATCAAGCGGCTGTAGGGATGTCATCGTGAAAATATATTCGGTCTTCCCCTCCACGTTCTTAAACGGTTGAATCAATAACCGATACTTAATTCCATTATCCGTAAAATCGCGGACCATAAAAGCCGAGTCTCCAGTTAAATTTCCTGATGAGTGGGTGTCAGATAATATTTCTGCTTGTAGTTCGTTAATTTTTTTTGTAAATAAGGCATTCGCCGTCAGCGATTTTGATACAGAACCAAAATCGGGAACATTCACTTTTTCAATAACTCCTGTAGTGAAATAGTTTTCGTCAGCATGGATTCGTGGTGGCGCCTGATTTTGATTGTCCGTTACTGACTTATTTAGTTGACCTAGATATTCATTGAATGTTTTTTTAAGAACGTTGTTTTCAATACTTTCCAACATGGATGTGCTAACTATTTCAACGGGGATGAACGTCTCTCCGCGTTTATATCCATAAATATTAACGTACATGCCTTCCTTCAGTCGGGTTGGTTCATTCCAGAAATCGTTGATATTCATACTATTGTATAAAGGTACGGAAAATTTCTTAATCGGTACTTCGCTTGGAGCTTTTCCATAATAATTCGCAAAATCATTGCTAACGATGAAACTAAATTCATTTTCCCCTTGAATTAATCCATTTTCATCCAGTATGGTAATCCATGAATTATGATCTTCATAAAAGCGATCCTTCAATTCAATGATTGCTTTTGTGTTTTTACCATTTTTTACGTAGCTTTGTTTAAAGGAACTCATGTTTTTCTTGAGTTCATCTGTCTTTCTTTCTACATAAAATCCTTTAAAAAACATTGTTTGCCCAATAAATATGGTAGCGAGAATTAATGAACACAATGCCGAGGTTAATAAAAATAATTTTAAAACGATTCCTTTTCTCATGATTCTTCCTCAAATTTATAACCAACTCGGACAATCGTTTTGATCATATCCGCTTTTGGACCTAGTTTGTGACGCAAATTTCGAATATGGGTATTAATCGTTCGATCATCCCCGCTAAAATCATAGCCCCAAATGGAGGTAATGAGCTGTTCTCTCGTGATGACAATTCCGCTGTTTTTCATCAAATAGGAAAGGATTTCAAACTCTGTATGAGTCAGATGGACGATTGCCTCATCAACTTTTACTAATCGTGAAGGAACATGAATCGAAATGCCATTTAGAGACAACGACTGATCATCGAGCCTTGGACTTGTGTAATGAATTGAATCGAGTAATCGTTTTGCCCGCGCTAGTAAAATCGGAGGGCTGTACGGTTTTGTGACATAGTCATCTGCTCCTAATTCAAACCCCAGTAACGTGTCATCCTCATCTGTTCGTGCCGTTAACATAATGATAGGACAGTTCGATTTCTTGCGAATCCGTCGGCAAACAGACCAACCATCCAGACTTGGCAGCATAATATCTAAGATGATTAAGTGAATATCATTTTCTTCAAACATTTTGATTGCTTCTTTGCCATCACTGGCCTCAAGCACATGATAGCCTGCCTCTGTAAAATAATCCTTTTCAATTTCTCGTAATATCGCTTCGTCTTCAACGATGAGAATTGTTTGCTTCATCTTTATACCACCACATTATCCAAAAATAATAGAAATCTTTATTTCATCTTCATTTAATATTCATTTTACCTTTAATCCTCTCTTCTACAATAATTTTCGACAAGATTATTGTGAGGAGACTACTTAAAATGACAATAGAAATGAAGATACATAACCGAAAAGGTGTTAGAAGGAGTAAGGCCATACTTGCACTTAGCTTTAGTTTAGCGATGATTACTTTTACCTTTCGCTATCATCAAGCATCCTATATAAATGAGAACGAAGGAAAGACCGAATTGGTTTCAGAAGTACCATCTGAAGCGATAAAAGCTGTTGAGGAGGTACCAGCGAAAAATCATTCATTGTTAAACGTACCTTTCATTCAACAGAAACCCGAATTACCACGGGGGTGTGAGGTGACTAGCTTAGCGATGCTATTAAACTTTGCTGGGGTTCCAGTATCAAAAATGGAGCTGGCAGAAAAAATTGAGAAAGTGCCATTTTCGAAAAATGGCTTAAGAGGCGATATGAATGAAGGTTTTGTCGGGGACATGTATTCGATGCAAAATCCTGGTTTGGGTGTTTATGTGACCCCCATTTACCGGCTAGCCAATCAATATCTTCCTGAAAGAATAATAGATTTAACCAATCAGCCGATTGAGAAGCTTTATGAAATGATTGATCAGGGTGTGCCAGTATGGGTCATTACCAATTACAAGTTTAAGAAACTGCCCGATAGCGATTTTCTGAACTTTAATACCAGAAATGGAGCGATGAAGGTTACATACAGTGAGCACAGTGTCGTCATAACAGGGTATAGTGAGGAAGATATTTATCTTAATGATCCGCTTGCAGCCGAGCCCAATACAAAAGTAAATCGCAAAGACTTTGAGGAAGCATGGCGGCAAATGGGTAGTCAAGCGATTAGTGTGAAGTAAAGTATGTTTATGTTCAATTAAAATCAGTATTTATATATAATAAAGTTTATTAATTACATATTTAGTCCTTATTTTAATCAGAAAGGAGATCATAAAATGGAAAACTTTTTTCAGTTTGTCCTTATGTGTATTTTTCTCATTATTTTACCCGGTCCCGATACTGCCATTGTTACTAAAAATACTCTCATCCAGAGTAGAATCGGTGGTCTTAAAACTTCTTTAGGGATTATCTGCGCTCTTCTTATCCATACTTTTGCTGCTGTCATCGGACTTTCAGCCATCATTGTGAAATCAGCACTTTTATTTTCTATCTTCAAATACGCCGGCGCTGTTTACTTGATCTATTTGGGTGGCAAAATTTTATGGTCATTATGGAAAAAGGAAGAAACAGCAAGCGTTGAGCTGAACACAAAAAGTCAGTTTGAAAACACATCGACTTTTACACAAGGATTCCTTACCGATATCCTAAATCCCAAGGTTGCCATCTTTTTCTTATCCTTTTTCCCACAATTCGTGGAACCTGGAAGCGGCACGTTTTTACCTTTTCTTATAATGGGTATTACCTTTACGCTATTGTCTGCTATTTGGTTGTTACTTTATGTCTATTCAATTAATCAAATTAGTGCTTTTATGAAAAAACCGAAAGCAAAAAATATCATTGAAGGAATCACAGGTACTATAATTATCGGGTTTGGGATAAAACTGGCACTAGAAAAGGCTAATAATTAGTTTTTTTTTATTATAAGACCCTCGATTGTCCGTTATCGAAGGGTCTTTTTTGCCGAAGGTCCCTAGGATTCAGGGACTAGTCCTCCAACATCGAATGCCATTGGTTATCCTCGGTGAACATAATTATTTATCAGTTGCTGTATTTCCCATTGCAATCGAAATTCTATTCCAACTGTTGATTTGATTTATAATTAGTACGAGGTCAACATATTGTCTCTCATCATAATGTTCACGTACTCGTTGATAAAGCTCATCCGGAACACGCTTTGTCGGGATTAGGGTTACGTATTCAGTTAACTCAAGCGCCACTTTTTCTGCATCAGTGTAAAATGTACACTCTCTCCATGCACTAATACAATATAAGCGTTGCTCTGTTTCTCCCATCTTTCTAGCATCAGTTGAATGCATGTTAAGACAAAATGCACAACCATTTATTTGAGAAGCCCGTATTTTGATAAGTTCGCGAAGTTTACGATCGATATTTGCTGTTTTGGTATACTTCTCCATTTCCATCATAATATTAAGTGCTTCTGGTGCTACATTGTAATATTCAACTCGCTGTTCCATTTTAAATTCCCCTTTTTGTAATGAGATTTCGGTTATTAATTAACGACAAAGTTAATCATCGATTAATATAGTCCATAATAACATTTTCATTATTTTTGTCAATTGAAAATGATTTGACTAACATTCCAAATACTCCTAAGATAAAATATGACAATCCTCAAAATTAAAGGCAGGTAAGTTTACATGCAGTATAGTGTCGGAGTTGAATACGCTTTACATTGTCTTGTTTATTTAATTGACGTTCCTTCCAACGAAAGTATCGGAATAAAGGACTTGGCAGAATTTCAAGGACTTCCAGAGACATTTCTTTCAAAAGTTTTCGGTAAATTATCTAAAGCTGGAATTGTAAGTTCTGTCCCAGGGGTAAAAGGAGGATATAGATTATCGAAGTCTCCAGAGGATATTTCCTTTTGGGATGTTATTGAAGCAATTGAAGGTACTAAACCTATTTTCCAATGTAAAAATATTAAAGATAATGGTTATTTGTATAGAGAAAACTGCTGTAAGCCTACTTCGTTTTGCACCATTAATTCAGTTATGCTTTCCGCAGAAGAAAAAATGCGTGATGAATTACGTAGCAAAACACTTTCATGGTTAAATAAAGAACTAGATAGCGTCCTATCCAAACAAATACGTGAAGATACTCGGAATTTTTTTTCGAAGAGTAAAACATAAAATAAACCTCTCGTGAAACTCCTTAATTTAAGGAAATTCAGAGAGGTTTTTTTAGTAAAAAAATGCTTACTTAAACATATATCAAACGCGCGTGCGCGACATTCAATCACGATCTTAATTTGACCATGTTATACCAGGTTACTCCACCATGTTGCGATTCAGAAATGCCATGATTGGAAAATCCATATTTTTCATAAAATGATACTAATTCCTGTTTACATGTTAAAGTAATTCCTTCTCTTTCATTTACTTTCACCAGTTCTTCCATTTTCGCAATTAAGATTTTGGCGATTCCTTGATTTCTAGCCGTCTTGGACACAGCTAATCCTAAAATACTCTGATATCCGCCTCTGTTTGGATTTTCATGGATTTCTGCAAAAAGGTCATCTGTTATATATTGTTGATTAATAATAGGGCCATTAATATACCCAAGAATTTCCCCTTCTTTTTCTACGACAATAAAAGTATCGGCAATCATCTGAATCCTCTGCACAAATGCATCTCTTGTTGCAGCTTCTTCCTTTGAAAAACCTTCATTCTCAATACGTAACAAATCTTCTAAATCAGTAGCTTGTACATTCCTTACAGTAAGCATATTGTCTATTCCCTCTTTTCTCGATGTAGGTCTTTTTCCTACTCCGAGCTTTTCCCCTTTTATTTACCAAGTTTTTGTCAGCCCTATGATCCAACAAATATTTTGCAGTTTGCGAGGTGACTTGCGTAATTTGTATAGTTGTTTGTTCCTCAATGTGCTCGAATAAAATCGTATATCAATTTATTTAATTTTGTCGCAGACTTTGTGGGAATTTGATGCTTTTCATCAATAAATTTTAATTGATTATTTGGTAAATTTTCATGTAAGACCTTGGCGTATTTATGAAATGATTTATCTCTTGTTCCGTATACGAGTAAAATTGGCTGGTTAATACTATTTAACTGATTGGTGCACTTATAGTGTAGACTATAAGTATAATATTGCTCGATATTTCTTGCATCACCTTTTAGTGATTCTCTATACATGTGCCTAAAAATTTCCTTTGTATTTGAATTTCCCCATGAAATGGCTAGTCCCAACATACCGATAATTCCTGGTTTCGAAAGCAAACTTGCCAAAGAAATTCTTTTTTCTAGATACCAATCACTAACGGTGTTTGTCAAGAAAGTTGTCGTATTTGTTCCTTTTCATATCTTCATGCAAAAACACTACCACGTATCGCTAGCTGACCACCTTAAAAATAAATGGATCTTACGGTTCCATCCATTTTTAAGGTGGAAAATTATGCCCCCATCAAACATTCCACACGAAATTCGTAATTTACTTGTTTTCTAGATTATCTTTCATTGGGTTTAATGCTACTGAATTATGTGCAGTCCAATCCCTTGTTGAACGTGACCATCGTTCTGGATGCTTTAATTTTGCTTCTTCATAGATTTCTTTTCTCTTCTCGAGAACCTCAATATATTCTCCAGTATGACACTGATGTGGTGTCACAAATTTTAAGCCACTATGTTGATGTTCAACGTTATACCAATAGACAAATTTAGCTGCCCAAATACGTGCCGATTCAAGTGTATCAAAGCCTTTAAATGGATAATCAGGTCGGTATTTCATGGTTCTAAACATCGCTTCAGAATAGGGATTATCGTTGCTGACTCTTGGTCTTGAATAGGAGCTCTGAATTCCTAGCTTTTCAAGCAAGGCCTGAAAGGTCGCAGCTTTCATGGGGCTCCCATTATCCGAATGAAGAACCAGAGGTTCACCTGCAATTCTTTCACTAATAACGGTTTTCTTAACTAGTTCTTCGGCATATACAGCGTCTTCAGATTCCCAAACTTCCCATCCAACTACCTTACGGCTAAATATATCAATGATCATATACAGTCGGTAATAGGCACCCTTAATAGGACCTGGAACCCATGTAATATCCCATGTCCATACTTGATTTGGCTTCGTTGCCAAGTAGCTTTCCGGAAGCTTTCGCTCCGGTCGTTTGCTTCTTCCACGATGATTTTGCATAAATTCAAAACGTAATACACGGTAGAAACTAGATTCAGAAGCGATGTATATAGATTGGTCGGCCAACTTGGGTACAATTTGTGAAGGTGGCAAATGAGCGAACTCTTCTTTTTTAACCACTTCTAGAATTTCCTGTTTTTCTTCAGGGGTTAACTTGTTTTTTGGCTCAGGTCTGATCACAAGCGGACGTTGGTCTTCTTTGATGCCACCTTCTGATATCCAGCGTTCGTAAGTCCGTACACTAATATTAAGCTCTCGACAAGCTTCGGCTAATCGCGCACCATGTTGATTGGCTTCTCTGATTAGTTCTACTGCTAATGCGCGATCTGACGGGCGAATCATTCTTCCCCTGGGTCCCCCCAAATCGCTTGGGCCTTTTTTCTTAAAAGTAATAATGCCGCAGCTTCAGCCAGTGCTTTCTCTTTTATTCTTAAATCTTTCTCTATGGTTTTAGATCGTTTTTTTTCTTCTTTTAGTTCTTGATTCAATTGTTTGGTTTGATCAAATGCACGCCCATTTGCGTTTAGACAAGCAGCTCTCCAAGCATCAATCTGTTCTTTGTAGAGACCTTTTTTTCGGCAGTATTCAGCCAATTCTGTATGGTTTAAGGAGAAGGTTTCCATCACGATCAGGAACTTGTCCTCACTATTCCACTGTTCGGATCCTTGACCATCACCAGGAGTGGCACTCCCACCAATACGAGATTCCCTCCGCCATTTGTAAAGGGTCGTTTCAGTTATTCCAGTCTCTTCACTTAATTGATTAATAGATTCATTGTTTGGTGGCATCATTCTTCTTAAAACAGACTCTTTGAATTCCTTGCTATATCGTTGCCCAGGTTTACTCCTCATGTCGATTGCCCTCCGTGTTTTTTTATAATTATAACACTAAAGTTCTATACGACATCTAGCCTAACACAGGGGGCTAACCTCAGACATTCCGCTAATGACTATGCCTCCAAATGCCCGGTCGGAGTATGACTGTAAAAATTCAAATACAATTGAACCCCCAGTCGAATAACCACAAAGGAAAGCTTTATTGATTCCAAGATAATCCAATATGTTTTTGATATCTTCCACAATTAACGAATAAGTAATGGGTTGAACTGAATACTGACTTCTTCCGTGACCTCGAATATCAAAAGTGATTACTCTAAAATTTTTAGATAATTCATCTACTTGATATTCGAAATTTGCGCTTGTGAGTAATGGAGGGTGAATAAAAACAACTGAAGGTCCCTCTCCTTTAACCTTATAATAAAGGCTGATACTGCCCAAATCCAACAATGGCATGATGCTAAACACCTCAGTAGTCAAAGTGGTTCTAAATACAATTTATCCATTATTTTAATGAAAATACACCACTATTATTTCTTTATAATAGGAGTTATTTTATTAATGGCTTCCTTATTGGTATTATTCTTAACAAATAGGATTACCATACTTTTGAAATAAATCCATGAAAACTTCCTGTCCAATTCGGACAGTCTGATTAATTAGGTAATCAGACTGTTACTTTTTGGACATATTATCCATGTCTTTATCATTAATTTTTATCCGAAGGGAGAATGTCAAATGGACTTTTTTCATGGTCAAGAAACACTTACGGCCATTCAATGGGTTTTAAGGGCGGTAGTAGGCTATTTGTTTATGCTTATCATGGCAAAATTAATGGGACAGCGATCCATTTCGCAGCTAAATTTGCTCGATTTTGCGATTGCTGTAGTCATTGGCAACATTATCGCCCACCCTTTGTCTGACGAAAAATTAGGCTTAAAAGGATCTATGATCACGATGAGTGTACTTGTCTTTTTATACGTATCAAGTGTTTTCGTATTATTAAAATCAAAATATTTAAGGAAATTCGTTTTGCCTAATCCATTCCCATTAATTAAAGATGGTCAATTTGTTTATAAAAACTTAACGAAGGCAAGAATTTCAGTGGATTACATATTATCAGAGGCCAGAAAAGAAAATATTGATGATCTTAAAAAACTTTCGCTAGCCTTATGGGAGCCTGATGGAACGATTTCATTTTTTGTCAGTCCTAATTATCAAGCTGTTACCCGGGGTGATTTAAATATTATGACGGAGCCGTTTGATTTTCCAAAAATTGTTGTAAGAGAGGGGAATATAGAAAAATCCGTCCTGCAGCAAGCAGGAAAAGAGGAAAACTGGCTCCTATCAGTCTTAAAAACAAATCATAATGTTGTCCTGGAAGATGTGTTATTAGCCACTATAGATAAGAGTTATCAGTTAAAAATCTTCTTATATCGATAAGGAAAGTCAGATCAATCGTTTTCTTTATGGAACAATGCGAGGTGTTTCGACTGTTTCCTCTTGAAGTACATGAAGTCCACCGACTACTTCATAAGCTGAACCAATTGACACAAGAAAATCTCCTGTAATAGCGAGTTTTTGTTCTTGCAGACGTTTTACTATATCGATTTCCCCTATTTGACTTGAAACAGAAATAGCCTCTAATATTTGGCCAATCGTCTTAATCAAAACACCAGTTAGTATTTGTTGTTCCCCTATTGAATTTGTGTCTTCCTCAATATGCAAAAGTCCTGATAAACCTTTAATTTCAATAATCTGACCTATTACTTGAATCCATAGCCCCAATTCAACCTCTTTTTCCAGTTCTAAAATTTTTTTATCGCTGAAATCTTGTCTATTATTGCTTTTATTTTTCGGATATTCCATTAGTACCAAACCCCAGTACTCAAATTTTCTTTTATTTTATGTGAATCTAATGCTTTTGTGTTGACCTTCGCTGTGGTCAAACTTAAATTTTGTTATTAGTTTTCCTCCTTCAAATTTGTTTATTGCCTGGTTAAAAGTCTCTGTGCATAATCCCTATAGTGCCCTATAAATAATACAGTCAAAATGATTAAGGAAAAAAACTAATCTAAGGAGTTTAGTAGAAATACTCCACTCGTGGTAAAATATACCAAAGGGAGTGGTGAGACCTTATGGAAAAAAATTATACTGTTTTCTTTCTATTATTATTTATTGCGTCTATTTCTGGTGGAATGGCACTTAAAGATTATTTCGATTTTTCCATGATTATAGGTGTTGGATTGGCGACAATATTTCTTTTTGCTTCAGCCTATTCTCTTGCTAAAAAGAACAGGAAAAGGAACTCATAAAACTAAATGATACCTAGGCTATTGGGAGATGGTTAATTGTTAAAAGTGCTGAGAATTATTTTAGCGGTCATTGTTGTATCAATCTCAGGATATGGCTTACTTACTAATAATTTTGAGGTCCAACCATATATGATGTTTTTGTTGGGCATCATGATGTTAGTAACGGGCATAGACGAACTTCAAAAAGGACGAAAAGAGTATGGTTGGTTGAGTATAATTGTTTTTTTGTTTTGTATATTTGTATCGTTCAAAGGAATGATCTCAAACTAGCAATCTGAATTGGTGAATTTTATAGTCAAGGTGATTTTTCTTGTTTCACAAATACTTGTGAAACAAGAAAAATCGGGCGGTGCCTGGCACCTTTTTTATTCTACCCGCGGAATGGATTGCGAAGAAATTGTAAAAAGCCCTGAGCTTTTCAATTTGAGCTACAGGGCTTTAATCAAATATTCATAATAGAAATGGCTTAATCATTTACAGCCATTGTGCAACTTTATCAATTGAGAGACGAACAGAAGGACGTCCAGCATCTTGTGCTTTACCAATTGAAATCAGCATAACTGGCACGTAGCGGTCTTTATCTAATCCAAATGTTTCCGCAATTTTGTCCTTGTCATAGCCGCCAATTGGATTCGTATCATAGCCAAAAGAACGGGCGGCAAGCATTAGTTGCATTGAAACTAGACCAGCATCAACTAATACAACATCCTTCATTTCTTCCCGAGATATGTTTTCATAATAGCCAGTGAAAGAGTTAAGTAGCTGTTCCTTGATTTCTAGCGGCATAAAGCCTTTCTCTACTGCAGAACCGTAAATTTCCTCGGCATTATCAAAATTGTCCAAATCACCAAATACAGCAATGACAGCAGAGGATGTTTCTACCTGAGTTTGATTGAATCTTGCCAGAGGTGCCAGCTTTGCCTTTGCTTCTGCACTCTCAATCACAAGGAAGCGCCATGGCTGCATATTTACTGAAGATGGAGCAAGTGTTGCTAATGAAAGAATTTCTGTCATTTCTTCATGGCTAATTTTTACGGATGGATCATAATTTTTGATTGAACGCCGTCCAGTGACGATTTTACTGAAGTCATTCGTTAATTGTTTAGTAGCAGTTGTCAATTTTAAACCTCTCCTTATATCACTAAATTTTTGATAGAATGCTTACCAACATTTATTTTAAGAATCTACATTCTTAGGATTGTGTTAGTTTTTTCAGAGAATGAGACTTGATGTTTTTTTAAAATTCCCCTTCAACATTTTAGACTATTTTATTAAAATTTGTCTAATTTAGAAACTCACTATCAAATGCTTGCTTTTTTTCCCAGCATTTAGTATCAATCATTTAAAATAGACGGAGAAATTCCGCTTAATTTGAAAATAGCATTAAAAATAGCTTCAATAGACGGAGAGATTCCGCTTATTGAAGCTAAAAGCATGAAAATGGGAGATTTTTCTTTCCATAGTCGGAAAATCTCCGCTTATTTACCCCAAAAATGAACTCCCATCTGCATCTAACCGGAAAATTTCCGCTTATCTTCTATATTAATTGCTTGATGTTTGTGGAAATTTTGATTATGTCGAGATTGCCAATCTAAGATTCCCACCAAAAAGAATTAGAAATCTGGATATCTGACCCCAATTGTGTTGTTTCTCCGATTTTAGGAGCGATTAGATTAACTTCTTTTTCCTTTGCCGCTATTAATGCTCGCTCAATCGGCTCGGTCCAACCATGATAGGCAAGTGTAAAGCCGCCCCAGTGGATTAACATCATCTTCTTCCCGCATACATCTAAGTGTGCCTGCACAGCTTCTTCGGGTGTCATATGGACCCAGGACCAGCGTCTGTCATATTGACCGCCTTCCATTAATGTAATATCAAAAGGTCCATATTTCTTACCAATATCCTTAAAATGATCACCATACCCACCATCACCGCTAGTATAGAAACGGGTGTTTTTTCCAAGAATGACCCAACCGCCCCAAAGCGTTGAATTACGATTAGAAATCCCTCTACCAGAAAAATGTTTAGATGGGGTCAATGCCATCGTTAAGCCTTGGAAAATCGTTTCATCCCACCAATCCAGTTCCGTTATTTTCCCACCATCGACTCCCCAACGAATCAAGTGAGCACCTACACCAAGAGGAACGAAGAACTGATTGACTTTGGACTTTAGCATTTTAATAGATGGATGATCTAAGTGGTCATAATGATCATGGGTAATCAGGACAGCATCAATTGTCGGCATTTCGTCAATGACATGCAGAAGACTTCCTGTGTAGCGTTTACTTCCTATAAAAGAAACAGGTGAAGCAATTGGCCCAAGCATAGGATCTACAAGAATTTTTTTATGGTCGATATTAACTAAAAAAGCAGAGTGGCCAAGCCAAGTCACACTATCTTCTTTACTATTAATTTTGTTCCAATTAATCTCGGAAACCGGAATTTGTTTGGTAGGTGTACGGTCTTGGCGGCCTGATATGAACTCTTTCAACATCGATACATTATCAGAGAAACTCCTAGCCATGCTTGTCGGCACCTGATTAACGAACTTCCCGTCGACATAATGATCATATTTTTTATATACATCATGTTGTTCTTTACTCGAGGTTCCTCCGAATACCGGATGAAGTTTTAGAAAAATGGTTATGACCAAACATAATAGAAGTAAAAATATCAGTAGATATATCATTTATTTTTCGATGATTCCTTTCATAGCCCTTTGGTAATGGGATTCTTACTATCTTACTATACAATATACATCATAACCCCCCTTTCCATATAACATGTAAAAGAATAATAAAAAAAGCCCTGTTTTGCAGGGCAATCATAATTTGTTATATTCCTCATCTGATACTGGTTCCAACCATTCAGTTGTACCTGCGGTGATGCGATGTGTTCAAACCAGCTGTCTTTCGCAGCACCATGCCAGTGTTTAACCCCATCATAAGTGACTATGACATCGCCTGCTTTTAAGAATTGTGCATATGCTTCATTTTTTCAACTACTGGAAAAATAACGCCATTTTTCACATCTTCATGTTTTGCCACTTTTATTCCTTTTAAAGCTCATTTTATATTGCCCTTTATGTAAAACTACTTAAAAGAATATATAAGAGATAAAAGCAACTCCCATTAAAAAAGAAAGAGCTAATTTTCCCCAATTAATAAGAATTGATTCAACATTTTTTAAGGTTTGGTTCGTTACAAAAAAACACAAGAAAAATACTATAATAATGATAAATCTAAAATTTGAGAGTTTTAATGAATCAAATATATAACTTCCTAAATATTGATTATGAGGAATCTTTATACTGAGAAGTATACAGACAAGCATGATTAATCCTGATGTTACTCCTACCGTTTTTTTTATTTTATCCATTGTAAAATCATCCTTTATGCTTATTATTGGATAGCTGATAATTCAGTTTCTTTTATCTTCCCATGCTCCAATAAAAAACATCTAGTAGCTATTTGTTTACAAATTTCTGGAAGGTGAGAAACGAAAATTATTATTGAACCTTTTTTTGCATGATCTATCAATATATTCTTGGCGATTTTTTGAGCGTCACTATCAAGGGACGAGAATGGTTCATCTAATAAAATAATAGATGATGATTTACGCGCAAAAAAAGCAGACCAATATAATTTATGTCGCATTCCTAAAGAGTATTCTTGAACAGGCTGTTTTAAGGCGGTTTCCATATTAAATTTTTCTATCATTTTAAAGAAAAAGCCATTAAAATCCTCATGGGAGATATTGAATAATTGTTGTATAAACTTTGCATTTTCTTCTCCAGTTAAATAATCAAATAGATATGGTTCAGAAGGTATGTAAATTAAATTAGACAACAATTCTTCCCTATTAATAATCAATTTCCCATCAAGATAAATTTCAATTTCCGTATCAATAAGTTGTGCAATAATGCGAAGTAATGTGCTTTTTCCTGAGCCATTAGATCCTTTTAGCCAAATGATGTCTCCATTATTGGCTGTAAAAGAAATGTTTCTTAATAAATCCTGATCCTTTTCATAGTTAAACTGTAAATCTTTTATTTCTAGCACAACAACACTCCTCAATAAGAAAGTCCAAATTTAGTTTCTAAAATTCCTGCAATAAACAGCAATATAACAATTAATAAGGGTGGCATAATAATTTCTAATTTAACAATTTTGGGGGACACATTTCTTTTTTTAATAGCGGTAATTAAAAAACTCCAAAGCATAAATGGGTAAAGACATGCTATTAGGACCGCAGGTATTTCAAAAATACCATGTGGAAGAAATGCTGTAAAAATTGCCTGAGTCATGTTATTTTGAATAATCATTTCAATGACAATGCCTATCATTACTCCATTTGTGATTAAAATTATTAAGCTGCCAATTCCATAGGTTAAAAATCCTACTAAGACCAGAATAAGACATTGTTTCATATTATGGGAAAAGTAATAAAACCAATTGTTATCTGGTGGATTAGGTGGTAACGGCACCTTATGGCTTTGAAAAACTCCCCCCCACAAACAAGAAAAAAAGAAAACTAACAATATAAGAATTAGTTTTCGAGAATATTTAGACCACATCAATTCATTACGCATTTCAGTTTTAATTTTTTTCATGCTTTATTTACCATCTTTTTTTATATTTTTTATTTACGAAAAAATACCAGCTAAATACTCCTAAAGCAATCAGAAATAGAAAGGAGTCATATAATAGGGATAACCCCAAACTGTCTTTAATAAAAACTGCAATAAAAAACAAAAGAAATAGAACTCCACTAATTGCTCTGTTTGGAATAGTAAAAAAATATTGTAATGTTTTTGATTCATAAGTATCCATACGAATCATATATATATTGGCGTAATCAAAACGACTGCATAACTGCAACCAATATGTACTGACGAGAACATTTACAAAAAACAATACCCAAACACCAACAATACCAATAATAAATTCAATAATAGATCCCTTTATTATCAATGCTCCCAGTATAAACATAATGGTAGTTACAATTTGTACAGGTGATAACAAAATATAGATTAACTTTCTTTTACTACTCATATATTGATTAATATTCAAATGCGGAGACAATTTAGTTAATTCTATTTGTCTCAACTCACTTGAAGGATGAAGAATTGGATAATTCATTAGCCATATCCCGATAGTCTGTGATACTACGAGCCAAGATACAAACCAAAATGCAATGATAAAACTAGAGTAGGAATTTACACTTCCAATAAGAAAAATTGAAAATCCTATTATTGGAGATATTGCCGGTGGCATAAACAAAAACATTTTTTGTGGTATATTGCACGTGTTAATAGTCCTTTCCATCACGACTAAATCTCTATGTATCCATGGATTATTAGGATAAATCCGTCTACTTAACCACTGATAAAACTTAAAGAATGGGTTTTGAGAAGTTAATAAAATCATTGGGTTCTTTTTAGAAATAAAGTTTATTCTAGTTGACTGAAAAATAAAATAATAAACATTTAAACCTATATATATCAGGAAAAATATACCGATTATGTAATAGGACCATTCAGAATGTGACCACTTAATCCAAATATTTTTGACAAATTCAAATCTGATAACAAAAATATGCTTAACTGTATTTGAAAAATACTGTAAAGATTTTACTAAGCCTTGTTGATAAATATTGTTTGTAATAGGCTTTTCTATTAATGGAAGGAGCAATAATTTACTTAATATCCATATTAAGCATGAGGAAAGTAATAATTTTATGAAATAAATTACTTCACTATGTATTGTATTTTCAACTTTCATTCCCCAGGTATTTAATACTAGATTTTTCAATTTTGAAATATAAATAAATGAGACTAACAATATCCAAACTAATGTCAACAAAATTCCAGCCATAAAATTAGGTGATATTTGAAAAATTACAAATATAGCTATTATTTCAAGGGATAATTCATGTAACCAAAACATCAGCAACTCAGAAATCAAAGCGAAATTCAGTAGTTGATTTCGGTTATAGTGCGATTGCCAAAGCAAGTCGTTTAATGGATTGTTGCTTACTCTAGAAAAATGTTGTCGCGCTGTTGTACTTGGAAGCAAAAAATTAAATAGTAATACCCCAAAAACAATAAAATTTCTTACAGTAATATTTGTAATGCTTTCAAAAAAAAATGCAAATAATAAAAGTAGCATATTCTGAGATAGTAAAGAAAATATCCAACTTAATGAAGCAGGAAGTTTTATTCCTAGTTTATTTTTCAATTGCTCTGTTATCCCAGCAAAGTCTTGACGCATTTGGTCGAGAACGATGGTTTTTAATATAAAGCTATAAGAATTCATAATGGTTATGGCCTCCGTTGAACACTATAAAAACCGTAAATTTAAATACATAGGTAATAGAAGAGGGAAAATCTCTTCTATTACCTATTAAGCTAGCAAAAATACCTACCAGACTATCGCTTGAGCTTTTAAATTGTTTGCAATTTTCTTTTTAATGTAAATAATAGCGAAATCAATTGCAGCAGCAGTCGGAGCAAGTCCGCCCGCTGAGAGTATTGCCATAATTGTAGATACCGCAATCGCTGCGTACCCTACAGCATCAACAACATTAACAATTTGTGTTGCAAGCGGCTTACCAACACCAAAAAATCCCATAGCTTCTAACATTCCAAAATCCTCCTTGAATCCAATTTTTGTCTAATATTTAGACTATTTGTCTTTTTTTGACAATTCTCATTGTACTATACAAAAAATGGTAATTCAATTAGAATTTGTAAAAAATGTAAATAATGTTATTTTGTGGTGACTTAATCGTGTTTCTATCATAATATTCATTAATTATTAATTATCAAAACTATCATCTCCATTCACTATTTTCCGATATGATATTTATCCATCTTTTTAGAGGACCATTAATCTTTATTGTTTCTCTGAAGATGGTCATTCCACATGAGCTAGAAAATTCAAAAAAAAGAAAACCCTGTTGACGTTTTATTTGTCGTTTGGGTTTTCTTTTTTTTGAATAAAATAGTCTCTCAATATTTAAGGGGACTATCCAACTACATAAAGCGGTTGCTGCTTATTTGATAAATCTAATAAATTACTGAAGGTTTCCCAAGAGTTAAATCTTCAGGACAGGCCACGAGAAAAATCTATATTTCTGTGCGCAATTTACATCGTGCTTGTATCAATGACAAATCGATACTTCACATCTGAAGCTAATACGCGTTCGTAGGCTTCGTCAATTTGGTCGGCCGAAATGACTTCAATCTTAGGAGTAATGTTATGCTCTGCACAAAAGTCTAACATTTCCTGAGTTTCACGAATGCCGCCAATCATTGAACCGGCAAAGGAACGGCGGTGACCGATAAGATTAAACACATTGAGTGACAATGGTTCAGCCGGCGCACCAACGTTTACTAGAGCACCATCAAGCGCTAGCAGTGATAAATAGGAATTAAGATTAATTTTTGCACTAACAGTATTAATCATTAAATCAAAGGTTCCAGCAAGTTGCGCGAACGTTTCTGGGTTACTTGTTGCATAGTAATGATCTGCGCCAAGCTTGAGGCCATCTTTCTGTTTCTTCAATGATTGTGATAGGACGGTAACCTCGGCACCCATCGCATGGGCAATTTGACAAGCCATATGGCCAAGACCGCCCATCCCAATCACCGCAACCTTTTTCCCTGGACCAGCGCCCCAATGGTTTAATGGAGAATAAGTCGTAATCCCTGCGCAAAGTAGTGGTGCAGCAGCAGCAAGCTCGATTGATTCAGGAATTCTGAGCACGAAATTTTCCTGTACGACGATATGGGTTGAATAACCACCTTGCGTAGGCTCGCCGTATTTGTCAACACCAGCGTAGGTTTGGATATTTCCTTTGAGGCAGTATTGTTCCTCACCTTTACGGCAGTTCTCGCACTCGCCGCAAGAGTCAACCATACACCCAACTCCGACTCGGTCACCAAGCTTGTATTTTGTCACGTGAGGACCAACAGACGTCACAATCCCCGCAATCTCATGCCCAGGTACGAGCGGATAATTCACCGGACCCCATTCTCCGTGTGCAGTATGTATGTCTGAATGACAGATCCCTGCATATTTAATTTCAATTAGAACATCCTGCGAATCAAGTTCCCGACGTTTAATTTCAGCTGCACGAAACGGTTTGTCCGGACCATCAACAGCTCTAGCTTTAGCAGTAATCATCAATAAAATCCTCCTATCGATACTTTATTCAAGAGAGAGTGTATGTCTCAGGAAAATGAATCCATCATGCTTCACTTCTCCCTTCTCTTTCTCTTGCAAAAATAATTCTATCCCCTAGAGTTAACTCGAGGTCAAGTCATTTATTTATTCTTTAGAACCTCATTCTAAAAAAACTCAATCTATTAAACCCGCTAGATTTTCGCATCCATTGTTAAATACCTTTGACATAGATTAATGACAATGATAGAATCCCCTCATTAAGATAGAGTTAACTCGAGGTCTATTTTTATAAAAAGAAAGGAAGATTCCTGTTGAAGACCTATTCAATCAGCGAAGTCGCAAAAGAGTTGAATCTGACCGTATATACCTTGCGCTACTATGACAAAGAGGGACTTATCCCATTTGTCGAACGGACAGAAACTGGTATCCGCTTGTTTAAAGAATCCGATATCGAAGCATTAAGGATTATTGAATGTTTAAAGGCTACTGGGATGCCAATTAAAGAAATCAAACATTTCATCGATTGGTGTTCTGAAGGGGATGCCACGCTGCAGCAAAGATATGACATGTTTTTGGAAAGAAAAGCGAGTGTAGAAGCACAGATGGCAGAACTCAAAAAAACAATGGAA
Organism: Bacillus sp. DNRA2; assembly: GCF_012843265.1. Lineage (GTDB taxonomy): Bacteria > Bacillota > Bacilli > Bacillales > Cytobacillaceae > Bacillus_BU. The sequence continues at coordinate 70,024 of NZ_JABAIT010000014.1, forward strand.
CGCATCGAGTACAAATGTTGGTATTACAAGACTGCTTTGGATGCTGGGACGGAGAATGTTCATAAACACGATAAAATAGAGGTTAGGAATTGATAGGAGACAAAGTGTATTGGTAAATAGCAGTATAATGTGAGGTCGGTTTCGCTCCATTCAACAAAAAACCGTACGAGCAATAAACACTCAGTACGGTTTAATAAGTAATAGTATCATAACTTTGACGGGACTACGTGGGAGCCCCACATATCAGTTATCTTGCCATTTCTCTACTTTATCTAACTAATTATTTTTGTTGTCTATTCAATAATTTCCGTATGGAAGCAAAGTTTCATATGGTTTACCATTGTTTCGCCGAGGTCAGTAAATGTTGCCACACCTTGTTTATGAATGGCTGTTTTGAATCCTTCTGCGTCTGCTCCTGCAACAGTTAAAAAGTCGCAAATATCGGTACATACACCAACAGTATGAACCATACCTACTCCTAAACCTCTTAAAGTTTCAGCCAAATCCGTTTGAAAGAATGCATTATAATTCGTTTTGGGCGTATAAATTACATTCTCATGATCTTTATTATTTTGAAACCAACCATGTAATTCTCCGTACAATTGCTGGCCTTTTGTACCTACAATATTGTGCTTTGGCCATAATTCAAAGTGTGGGTCATTAGGTTGGTGTGCATCCATTGTTACTACAACGACATTTCCTTTTGTTAAAAAACTAGTGGCCAATTCGATAATATAAGGCACTATGTCTTGTGCGGGCTTACCAGCCGTTAACGTACCATGATCCGCTATAAAATCATTACTCATATCAACAATTAATAAAGCTTCCTTTGCCATCTTAATTCAACCCCCTGCAAAAATTCGGTGCCAGGCACCGCCCGATTTTTCTTGTTTCACAGATATTTTGTGAAACAAGATTTTTCGGGTGGTACCTGGTACCACAAAAGCACCACAAATATTCTTAATAGCCATGTTGTTCCTTTAGTAAATCATCTTCTTCAGCTGGACTCAATATGCCGTACGCTTTTCCAACTGTTCCTTCCCTGAGTTTCCATATTTCGTTATGCTCGGCGACAATATTACTAAAATCGTTGTTGCTCCATTTATTTATCATGGCGTACAGATCTATATTTTTGTTAAAGTCTGGATTTTCCTGAAGCACCTCTCGAACTGCCAGAAGATTAACCTCACTCATTAGGATAAATCCCCATTTTTCTTCCGAGCGGACTTTCTGATGGGTCATCTTGTGAAGGATTTCTAACAATCCCTTTTCCGACGGAGCATCAGCAATTCCAAGATCAATTTTAGCCTGATCAATTTTACCCCTTAATTCTTTTATATGTGTCTCTTCTTTTTCCTTTACTATTCTAGCAAATTCTTTTTTTAACAAACTAACTCTTTCGATAAGTTCTTGTTTTTCCTTGCCTTTAGATAACAATGCCACCGCTTCCTCCGCAGCATCGTTATTCTCTTGAATCGGATTCATTTCCGCGCTTATCACCTTCGATTCTGCATCAACGATCGCTTTTTTAATATTTTCATTTTCAATTGTTTTTTGGGCTTCAATCGTTTCTTTGGGCTCTTCCTTTTGAAAGAAAAGAAAACCAATTGTTCCTCCGCCTGCTAATAATAAAATTGAAAAAATAATGATTAAAAATTTATTTTGTAAATACAAGTTGTTACCCCCGCTATATATAAGTTTCATAGACATATATTACCATAAATATTCCAGTAAAGGATTTTTATTGGTTCTATCTGTTAGTAAGGATTTTTTAATCTGCTATTTACTGAAAGGGTTTATGATTGTAATTTTTAGGCAAACAGAGAAAAATTCCTATTGTTTCTCCCTAACACAATATTAATTTTAGAAATTTACAAAAATTGTAACTTATGTTAAATTCTTTGTAGTCATTTAATCTTGGGAGGAAAATATATTGTATTCAATAAAAAAACTTGGAATTTTATTAACCATTACCGGTGCATCTTTAATTATTTTTAGAGTATTATATTTTGAACCTCATGAATCTCCCTATTGGTTACTTGCTTCTGGAGTAGTATTATTTATTGCTGGTTCTATTATTACACCTACTTATGAGAAAAAGAAAAAAGCATAAGCTAAAATAAATATAAATTATCCATGAAATTGCACACAAATAAGCGCTCTCCATGTACTTGGAAAGCGCCATTTGTTGAAGCGTGTGGATAAATATCCGATTTGTTACTCTCCTACTTGTCCATCGCCATCTCGATCGTCCATATATTGATAGAGCCATGAATCGCGTGTAATTGGCATTTTAAAGCCAGCAGCTTTAGCTTCAGCGATTGTAACTCTTCCATCATGATTGGTATCCACCTTACCAACATCTTCATTACTAGTTACCGTTTCGTTTGCAGGTACAGTGTTTGTTTGCGGTGGCGTACTGCTCGCACCTGTCGTTTTCCCTAAATTTTTGTTCACTTCATCTGGGTTTACATTGTCAAATTCATCCGTAACGGATCTGCCCTGAATTTTGTATGTGAATTTATAATGGTTTGGAGTTTGCGTCTGAGTATTTGGATATTGAATCACCGCGACGAAATCTGTACAACCGCCTGCATCTCGAATCACTTTTTCCATATAAGCTTGATCGCCGTGCTGATTGAGAATGCTGTTTTGAGGTGTAATGTTATAGGCGTTTGATACTCCCCCAAGTGCGTCTGCAATCACATGACCTTGATCTAAGTCTGGGCTCTCTGTACCGGGAACCCTTGCTTCATCAGAATAGTATCTCCCAGACGATAAAACATGTTCAGTTTTATGATTTTGGAGTGTTATCTTTTTTGCTTCAACACGAATCAGCTGTCCGTATTCATTTGTAAAAGCCCAATATTCCCTGTCGCCAAATCCGACATCAACTCTTGAATTCGGCTTTCTATATCCTGACATATCTCCGCCATCCACTTCAATTACTGTATACTTACTGTAGTCAAAGTCACCATTAACACTTGTTGTCGTTGGTGAACTAGTGGCCGGAACGCTTTCACTAGTCGTTTTTTCGGCTTCATCGTCAGATGTACTTTGCTTGCTTTCAACAGTGGCCTCTTTCTTTTTGCTGACTTCTTGATTCATTTCCGGATTATTTTGTTGAGAACAACTAGTAAATATAATAAGCACTGAAAGGAGTAATAAAATAACCCCCCATGATTTTTGATACCATTTTTGTTGCATATTGCACCTCTATTTAAAAATGGAATAACTATATTTTACTATATTTATCTGAGCAATAGTGTAAATATTAATATTTTTACCTTGATTTCCTCATAAGTAAAGTCATACCAATTCGTTTTACCCCTGAAAAATAAAAACGGCATTCCTTTTTAAAAGAATGCCTTGGTTGGTATATGTTTATTAGGGTTAACCTTTTGATAAAGATATTATGTTATTCGTTTTGGGTAAAATAAACCCAAACTATGCACTCATCCCCATAATAGCCCCAGTAAAAAATGGAATGATCCAAATCATCCAAACCACTAAACTTATTTTATGAAAGCGCAGCTGAGCTTTTTGGTTGTTGGCAACAATCACAATTGACGCCCAAACAACATGAAATAGCATTAATAAAATAGCAAGCGTTCCAGTAATCCCATGTAAATTGAATACAAAGCCGCTTTCATTTATACTCATCAACGTCGTTCCGACCGTATCAAAACCAAGCCCGAGCCAAAAGATTAATAAGTGCCATTTTTTCAAGCTGCCCTGCTGTTTTTCACTCCAAACACCAAGCGTGTATAACAAAAAAGCTAAATTTATCGTAATGATCGCATAAAGAAGCATCGTGTATTTTCTCCTCTCACCCTGTATATGCTCTCAATATCTCTGTTCATTATTTTCAGGGATTAATCGTAAATCCAAATTAAATTCATCTTAAATTTTTCTTAATTTATTTTTTTATAAAAAATAAATAGACTAGCCTCCTTACGTGATTTTAGGAGAGTAGTCTATTTTTTCGATTCAATCCAGCTTCTACAAGCAAATTCCGTTTCAACAATTAATAGAATCAATCTATTAATGTTTTATCCAATTTCATAAACTTCTACTGTAAATCTCTTCCCAGGCCTTGGTGAAATAATCATCAATTTCATTTTGCCGTTCTTTTTGGAGTTTAATGGTTGTGACATATGATTTGGACATTGCCAGAAATTCCGACCAGTTAAAGGCAACTGGATTCCAACCTGAAATCCACATTTTTACAACATTGCCCCCCATCGTTACACTGTGTGCCATGGTGAGCATTGATGCAAGTTTACATTTATGTTGTATATTTTTATTTTTAGTAAATAAAGATTTGAAGTTTTTCATATTGTAGTAAATCCGAATCACGAGTTCTATTATTCCCGGTACAAGACTCATTGTGGCAAAATGTCGTAAATCATATCCGTTCGAATACATAAATCTGGCCACGTTTGTGTAAGACACTGTTGCTCCATTTTCTCTTAATGTAAAAGGTGATTTCGTGTTTATACATTGTAAAAGAGAAAAAAATGGAGGCTGTACACCGGCTGGAGTCGGAATATCCGATAAGGTGTGAGCAAACACCTTGAGGATTGCCTCCAATACATTTGAACTGGCATTCCCCGTGTTTACAACATGAAGGATGCCATTCTTATCAATCGTTGTCATCGTTCCCCGTAAAATATCAATCACGCCAAATACAAATCCGAGAATTGGGTCGTGTCCTAAGCTCATCAACCGATGAAGCTTTGGACTAAGTCCATCAATGTTTATTCCGCCCGCCTGATCATTTCGGCTTAAGTCATATGGAACTTTTGCGTAATTTTCTAGCTTCTTTTGCATTTGACCCAACCATTGATAAAACGGCTGGTCCGAACTCGAATCATTCCCACTCTTCCCCATTATGATTTCGCACTTTTCATTTAAGAACTTCGTCATGGGGCTGCCTTCATAGTGTTTCCCTTTAAAATCCATATCTTTAGGAATTTTAACAATGAAAAAGTCAACTAAAACGGCCACCAGAGAAGCAAAAGCCACAATACTGTAGTCCCACTGATCCCATGGAAGCTTCCCAAACATTTGATCATATTTTTGAAGAGATTGTTTTGCACGCTCTGTCCCCAAAACCTCAAGAAGCGGATCCTTTGTCTCATCAAAACCATGCTTGGTAAGATATTCATTAACACTATCGAAATACTCCTTTTCATTTGAAAAAGGTAACAATGGTAAGGGCTTTAAATGGTCCAAATTTTTTGGTAAAATCGGCTTTTCTATCATTTCCTGAACCTCAAAGGAGAGATCCAACTCATCTCGGTTAATCCCTAAAGTGCTGAACAACTGCTCAAGCTCTTGATCTACTGAATCCAATTCTACAGAAACGATTTCCTCCGTTTGTTTAACCCCTTTGGTAATCTCTGTTAACTCCGATAACCTTTTATTGACCTCCCTTAGCTGATGATGTTGAGCAAGCACCGCACGTTCAGCGTCACGCTTCTTCATGCTGGAACCCCTTTTGAAGCTGAATTTCCCGCCCACGCATTGTGGTTAAAGCATCCTTCAAGATTTTTATCTCTTTTACGACCTTAGTTAATCTCGCTTTATTCAACTGAGACTCCTCAGCTATCTCAATAACCTGACTAGTAAAATAGTTAATATCTTCTATTAAATAATTAATTGTGTTTTGACTGTTCAAAATAGCTTCTTTTAATAAGAATTCACGTTTATTTGCTTTTTCTCTTTCACTTCCACCCGTTGCCCATTTAACCGTCTTATACGTTCCAACTCCAATTAAAACCGCAACACCAATTCCAGTTACCATCGCACTTAAACCGAAAAGACCGCCTAAACCGAGCGTAGCTAAACCGGAAGTAATCCCAACAGCACTTACACCGGCTGTTCCACTTAAATATACCGCAGCAATCGGTACACCCACTGCTCCACCTTTGGCTGCCATATCCTTAATGTTTTTAGTAATTTCACTATCACTGATTTGTCCATTCAAAATTTTACCCTCTAGTTCACAAGCTTCTTCTAAAAAGGAAATTTTGTCATCAGAAACCGAATAAATACGAGCAATTGAATGAATGAAATTTCTTTGAGTCTCTGCTAATCCATTTATGCTTGCCTTAGAAATGCGGATACAATCCTTCAATAGTGAAAGGTGAAGAACCTCCTCAGACCCCTCTGGTATTTCTGTATCCATCTCCCCTAACAAGCTATGTATATCCTGATCTGTCATGGTTATGTAATTCCGAATTTCCATACGTTGTTGAACATCAAACTTTAATTGTCCCATCAAAGAATAAATTTCCACTAATTCTTTCTGATCCATGTCTTCATCAACATTGCAAAGATTCACAATGATTTTCAGGTAATTAATTTTTACCTGCTCATCCATATCCTCTAAAATCACATAGGTTTGTTCCTCTTTATTAGCCTTCTGACCTACTTTTTCCTTAAGATCATCGACCATGATCTCAGCTTCTATTTTTAAGTCATCTACTTTATCAACAACTTTATCTTTTATATTTTTAACCTTCTCATCTACTTCCCATTCCATCATTTTATATTCGGCTTCATCTTTTAAATCAACTAATTTATCTTTAATATTACGAAAAAAACTCATCTAAATGCACCTCCAGTAGAGTAAATCGATATTATTCTACTATTATATCATTGCTGTAATAACCAAAGGTGCCTGTCACCACCCGTTTTTTCTTGTTTCACAAAGCTTTGTGAAACAAGATTTTTCGGGCGGTGACAGGCACCATTTTTTTTACCTGAATACCGATTTCGAGGGGCCTTCCCTTTAGTAAAGTGGTCACCATAGTTTACTTCATTTATTTCTTTTATATTATTTACTTTATTAAAAGCATTCCCCGTAACCTTATTTCCCCCACTACCAATCTTAACCTCATCACTATTTTCAATTACTTCGCAGGTTCTCCCTACAGAACCTGCCCTCGCATATGCTGGTGCTTTTTGCGGAACATGGAGGTAATTTCTTACTCCTGAAACCACTTTATCCGATACTTGCGCTACCTCAATTGTATCTTTTATAACCTTATTTTTCACGATATTGGCGCCGTTTTGGAAGGCTGCTTCTGCTCGTCTCAAGCGTTCTGTTCCAAACTTAGATGCGGTTTCTACTAAGTTACTTATACGAGAAGTAGCTCCCTGTTGAATGCCACCTTTCACACCGGAACTTAAGCCTAGCTTCCCCATATTATCACTAACACCTGCGAGACGAACAGTGCTGCTGAATTTTGTTAAGCCACTGACGCCTGGGACAATATCAAGCGGTGCTTACAGCCCTCGCACCCAATGTTCGGATTCCCAAGCTCTCGACCAGAGAACATAAAGACTTTATAAGAAAACAAAACACTTGATACCTTAAAGGCTATCAAGTGCTACTTCTTTTCATTATAAGAATTCCTGCAACTCTAACTGCAACATCATTTTCTAATTTGATAAGTCTAATCCAACCGTTTATAAAATAAAAGAGTAATCGTTAGTTTTGTATTTGTAATTCTCTTAAAACTTCTGTCCGCAAATCACTCGTAATATTTCCATTCTTATAATCATCCAATAAAGAATTAATTCTCTGAATATAACTATCTGAATTCTGTACACATCTTTCAAAACAATCCATAAAATGGTCTACTAATGTATCATCAACTAAACCAATTGGTTCTGGATAATATTTGACACCTTCTCTTTCATATGCCTTTCTGCTAATATAAGCAACTGCATCAATAACACAGTTCCAAGCTATAACATCTGTTTCATTATCTGACATCTCTTGAATTATTGTTATACCATTTTCCTCATTATCTAATAATTCGTAAAGTATATCCCCAATATTTTCTTTACGTTTTAGCCACTCCCAACATTTATATATAACTTCCTGGGCTATAATTTGATCTTCCTTTTGAGAGAATACCAACAAAACTTTTTCAGAAAGTCCAAGAAAAAATATTACTTTACCATCTTCTGTTAAACTACTAAAGTTAGTATTAGTATTAGCCATAATTAACCTCCAACTAATCAATATACTTTCCATTTTTAATCATTAGATTAAGCCTACCAGTTACTTTAATACTTTCATCAATTTCCGATGTTACTTCGATTTTAAGATTAGGATATTTTAAACTTAATTGCTTTAACACACCAGGCGGTACTTTATCGTTCCCTAATCCCTGATAACACTTTCTACATACACCTGAAGGATTCGATTGATGTAGTTTTAATGTTCCTGTTACATCTTCTGGTTTAATACCTGCCTTTATTACTGCTGAATCAAATTCATTCAGAACTCCTTCCTCTGCATGCCTGGTGAACAATGGGTTATTTCCTGGAGCTTTAATATTCCTGTTAGGCATTACTTCATCTAAATCAGGTAATCTAGCTTCTTTACGTACTTTTGGGGATCCTCCTTCAAAAGACAAATTTTCTAATCCTTTTACATCGGTCTTTCCAACTGCAACTGTTTCAGTTTCTGGTACATTCCATTTTTTCCTCAGTACATCTATATCAGTCTTACCAATATCAATCTTACTTTTATTGTCCGCAACCTTTGTTACCCCACTACCAACCTTAACTCCATCGCTCGTGTTAAATAAAATTCTAGGCTGTTTTCGTAAACTTTGTTGTTTTTGATTATGAATATTTTTGCTAAACAAGAACAATTGTTCTATAATATGAAAATAAGTAAATATGGAGGTGTAATTTATGAGACCTAATCTAACGAAAGATATAAGTGTAGAAAGTTTTAAAGATTTCTATTGGTTAAAAGAAGAATTACAATCTTTTTGTAGAGAAAATGGTATAAGTGCTTCTGGTTCTAAAATAGAGATTTCCAATAGGATTGAAACATTTCTTCGGACAGGGGAGATAAAAAGCCCTACCAGAAAATCAAAAGCGAATAAGAAGATGGAACTTCAAGTAGATTTAAGTCTTGATACAGTCATTACGGAAAACCATCGTTGCAGTCAAAATGTAAGAGAGTTTTTTAAGACAGTTATACCTAAATTTCATTTTTCCACCTATATCCAAAACTATTTAAATAACAATGTCGGAAAAACATATCGTGATGTAGTAGACGCTTGGTACGAGGAAGAAGAACGAAAGAAAGACCCTTCGTACAAGAAAAACATTGCACCTCAATTTGAATATAATCAATTCATTCGTGACTTTTTTGCTGACCCGAAAAATCAAGGGAAAAGTCGGGAAGAAGCGATTGAAGCCTAGAATGAAATCAAGAAACTTCCTGGAAGCAATAAATATACGTCTAATAATTAGTTAAGCACATCTCAACATTACTACTGTGGTGTGATTTGACTTTCGGCAGGCAGAAACAAGCATTTGTTTGACACGTTCATCAAATGCTATTTGTTTACCTAATTCAAGCCAACGGAACCAGTAGAGGTAATTATCCAAGTATTTTGTTGCCACACCTTGAAAACGCTCCATCCAACCTTTCAAACGATTATGAGAGTTATTAACGTGTTGGATGTGGTATATCCCCCTTTTTACACGCTGTTTTTTGCGTTCATTCACTGTTTCGTGCTGTAAGCCTTTTAGTTTAGCGAACTTTTTATAGTTAGTTGCCGTATCTGTACATAACAAAGAAGACGGGTGAATATACTCACCTATCAATATGGTTTTTAAATGTATAAATCACTTTAAATGTTTAATAAGTGTCATCATTTTAAACCGACAGTATGACACCATTTTTATCTTAACAAATTTCACTAATCCAATTTATACGCGACAATTCTTCCTTCGGGATAGTTACCATCCCAACCACAAGGAAAAGCACCAAATTGATATATCTCAAACAGTTCTTCAAAAAAAGAACTACTATTTCCGTTTATCGCTCTATTGATAGCACAATTAGTCAGGTCAGCTACAACATCGTTATAAAATATACTATATTTAAATGAGCTTTTCCGTAAATTATCAGCAATAATTTCTAATAATTCTTCCAATCCTTTAGGTTTTTCATTCTCTGACATTGCGTAATAAGTACCCCAAACTTCACTCATTTCTAACTCTCTAATATCTTTCCAATTATACTCATCATCACCAAATATCTCTTCATAAGCTAAATGCTCTGCTTTTTTTATATCTTTAATAATAACAATCTTTTTAGAAGCATTATTAGTAAGTGCCCCCTGAAAATTTTTCGAAAACTGAATTACTTCTTCGACCAAAATATTAAATATACCATAGTTCATTACTTATTATACCACCTTTCCCAAAGGTCGACTGTTGCCCCTCCTCCTCTTTTCCATACAGGGGTTGCAATCTCCTTTTCCATTCTTTCTATTTTGTACTGTTCCATTCCAATTTTTTTGATCTTCTTGAGTTCATTTTCAAGGTAATCATCTTTCATGTATAAGGGTAATCCCTTATCTTGAAGTAGTCTTAACTTATATTGTAGTTCATAAACTAGCTTTTCTATCATTGATATGTTTTGATTAATATCTATTTCATCTAATTTTTTTCTTACAAAATTACTATAGACTGAGTGATATCCTTTATGTCTAGAAGTTGCACTAATATCAGCATCTGGAACCCGTTGGAAAAATCCATTTGAGGCATCGTCCATTTCCATTCCTATTTTTTGTAATACAGGATGACTTCTAAATTCCTTAGGAATAATATGTTGTGCTTGATAAGGAGTTCTTTTTGTAGTTATAGGTAGACCCATTTCTTCAAACATATTTTTCCCCAGTTTTGTTGAACTCCCTCCTGTAACCTTTCCAGGAGTACCAGGAATAAGCCTTTTAACATCACCCGCACCTTTAGTTCCCCCACTACCAACCTTAACTCCATCACTCGTATTAAATAAAACACCATTCTCTATAGTATGTGTATTTTCAATTACTTCGCGGGTTTTCCCTACAGAACCTGCACCCGCAAATTCAAGTACTTTTTGGGGAACATGGAAGTAATTTCTTACCCCGGTAACCACTTTATCCGCTACTCGCGCTACCTCTATTGTATCTTTTATAACCTTGTTTTTCACGATATGGGCGCCGTTTTGGAAGGCTGCTTCTGCTCGTCTCAGGCGCTCTGTTCCAAACTTAGATGCGGTTTCTACCAAATTACTAATACGAGTAACTCCCTGTTGGATGCCACCTTTCACACTTGAACTTAAGCCTAGCTTCCCAATATTATCACTAACACCTGCGAAACGAATGGTGCTGCTGAATTTTGTTAAGCCACTGACGCCTGGGACAATATCAAGCGAAGCTAACTGTTCTAATAAAAAAACACTCGTTGCCAAAAGGCAAACAAGTGCTTTATTTTGTGTACTATGCTGAAATTAATAATTTTTGTCAAGTTGCGTAGTTATCGTACATATTGCCATAACAAAATAATGTTTAACCAAGCCAAGATTATATAACTTTCACGAAACCTCTATATTTACATTTTTTACACAAACACTTAGTCATGCAACTTTTCTAGAAATGCCGTAAAGGATTCTGCAACATAAAATACATTTTCTCTTGCACGTTCTTCAGCCATTTCTTCTGTTAATCCCTCTTCTAGTATTAACATTTCTTTTTCCCAGGCATTTTCGTGCTCCCAAAAAACTACAATTGGATTATCTTCATGATTTTTATAATCAAAACAAATTAAGTTTCCTGAAGGGTCGAAGGCAAAAGGAATTATTTTTTTGGGGATTGTATCCTTATAATCATTGAAGACTTCTAGTATATACTCATCATCTTCAGTGTCAAATGTTAATAGTGTTCCAAAGACTCTTTCTTTCCCATCAACTTGAAATAAATCTGGACTAACATGAGCTCCATTATAATTCATCGCAATTTCTATATACTCTAAAGGCAATTTAACTCCTAATTTTTCTCCTACTTTCTCCACTTCTATTTTAGTCACAGGGTCATCCCAGGATCTCCACTGAATATTACTCATCTGATACCATCTCCCCACAATTTATTTCCACCTAAATGATTCACTTTATGCGTCTTAGTGACTACAAGTTGCATCTTGCCTGGTACCTGGTGATGATGCCAGGTTAACCCTTTTATTCTTGCTTCGCCATTTTCAATATCTCTAACTTGTTTTAAGGTAAATAAATCCTTAGATATGTTTCCTTGCTCAATTGCTTCATTTAATAACCTTGTACATTCTCTAAATTGTGTCTCGTCAGTTGCTTTAAATAGACTCTCTTTTAGTTTCAATGAAAATTTAACATCATCACCTTTAAATATTGGAAAACCTAAAACATCATAATCTACGCCTTTCACATGTTTTCCCCCTGCTAATCCTTTATTAACTATATTATGCTGTGGTGAAGCATTTAAATAATCATCCACGTGCCCCACTACTTCTTTAAATTCTTCTATACTATCATAACCATATTCCTTAATTGTTGTATCATCTACTACTTTCAAAAAGTCTTCCACACTTTCATAACCTTTTGGAACAATGGACCTATTTATCAAATTTCCGTTTATATCATAATCGTTTTTTATTACTTCATCAATTTCAGAACGGTAAGTATCTATATGAGTACCCTTATTTCCCCCACTACCAACCTTAACTCCTTCAATCCTACTTACATAATCTCTTAAACCATTTTCAATACTATGTGTATTGACGGCTGAATCATGGGCTAATCTTTTATTGCCCATCGTATCTTCCACGAGTTTTATTCGAAGTGGGTTAAGGTTTTTCGCTCCAGTAACCACTTTATCCGCTACTCGCGCTACCTCTATTGTATCTTTTATAACCTTATTTTTCACGATATTGGCGCCGTTTTGGAAGGCTGCTTCTGCACGCCTCAAGCGCTGTGAGCCAAACTTAGATGCGGTTTCTACTAAGTTACTTATACGAGAAGTAGCTCCCTGTTGAATGCCACCTTTCACACCGGAACTTAAGCCTAGCTTCCCCATATTATCACTAACACCTGCGAGACGAACAGTGCTGCTGAATTTTGTTAAGCCACTGACGCCTGGGACAATATCGAGTGGTGCTAACAGCCCTCGCACCCATCGTTCAGATGTCTCGAGTTCCCGATCTGAGACTAAATCCTTTCCAGACACAGCCGAACTCAATTCATAAGCACCGTAGACAGCTCCCAACGCCATTCCAGCCGGAGGGCAGAATAGCGTAACTCCAGCGATTACCACAATTGCATCCGTCTGTAACAACATTTCTTTGTATTTTTGCGAGTCACTAATGGATTCATACTCGAAAGCCCGTGTATTGACAATGGCCTGTTGGTATTCTTTCTGAGAAAAATCTTGATCGGGATTGAGTTCTTTCCATGCCTCGTATTCCAATTTCATTTGTTTTCCGTAGAAGTTATCACCACTGAAGATGTCGTCTAGGCTTATTTCTGGTTTTTCTATTTCAACTGAGTTGTATGCACCTGCCGTAATATGAACTGTTTCACTAATACCGAGCCGGTTTTTTGTCCTTGTACTCTGTATTTCACAAAAGGATTAATCATGTCTTTCAATAAAAAAACACCTGTTTGCCTAAAGGCAATCAAGTGCTTTGTAGTAGCTATCTAAAATGACTTATTTACTTTTTACATGACGTGAAGCTGTTTTTCATATTGCGGAAAGCTATAACAATTATTATGGTAAGGTCTAGCTAAAACAAGATGGTTATGTAAACATTTGGAATAACAAATGTTTACATCCCTACTATTCTTTGCTTTCTATTTGAGAAGCTTCCCAATATGAATTTTACAGATATGGATGCCTTATACCCGGTACTTCCTTGTTCAACAACTTTACCAGTGTCTTGTATCTCTTTTAAAAAGTTACCTAAATAATAAATCAGGCCCCATCTAAAATAATACGTGGGGCCTATTTGACTCTTACCCCTTAATTAAACAAAAACGATAACTGGGGACCAGTTATCGCTAATTAAATCAAACCAATTTGGAACTAAAAAGTAACCATGATTTTATTTTCTATGATTGTTCTAAAGTTAGAGTAATTTCTCATCATATTATTACCGTACGCACTAACAGCCTTATTACCATATATCATACTTTCATAATTAGCTTTAAATTCTTTTTTTATTGGCTCTTCCAAACTTGAATAGTATCTTTTGACAACATCTTCTGCTAATTCACGTGAACCATATGTTAAGATAAAATTAATATCAATTACATAACCATTTTGCGGATAAAAGCCACTTGTAACAACCTCTTTTACATAATTGTCCAGGTCATTCATGCATCTTTCTACAATCGGCATGAATACACTATCTAACCAATTAGTGAATTCATTAACTGTCATACCCAAATCTTCATCATGTGCTATGTTCCAATATAATTGACCAATTGGCACATTACATTGACGAGTATTAATATGAAATATTTTATCTTTGGATTTAATAGGGAGAATTGCACATTCTCCATAAAATACTACATTTTTATCAGTTATATTATTCCAGCCTGTATAAAAAAATACTTTATAAATAAAATTCTTATCTTTTTTGGTCATCCAATGGCCAGACTTAGAATATTTCCAACCCTTATCTAAATACTTTTCGGATATTAGATTACATACGTTTTCAAATGCTTCATTTGCTTTCATAACTACACCTCATATTTAAGCCGTTTCGGATTCAAATATTTTGAACTCAATCCTTAAATCTTGTGTATTTTTCTCAAAAACATCCAATAGTTTTTTACAATTATCAGTTGGTTGATATTTAAACCTTAGATCAAATATAAATCCATCTACTAATTTAGCATCGTGATAAACACTATAGACTTGCCCACTTTCAATAAAAGATATATAAGCGTTAATTTTATCTTGTAACAATTTTAAGTGTTGGAGTTCATTCTCCCAGTCTAAATGATCTGCAATCATTAATGCTAACTTATTATCATTCTTACTCTTTCCAATACCGTCTATTGTATTTTTTTCTAATATTGACACTAACCATTCACCTCATTTATTCATCAAAATAAGTTATACCTTCAGGACGAACAATTTGCACCCGTGTTTCACAAGGTATTTCGTATCCTTCTGTAAAATCGCCTTTCCCTTCACCTACGACAGACCCACCAGAATTCTTCAATTCAGGAAATCCTTTTACCTGATTAGGGGTATATGGAGCAGAAGCGGAACTTTTATGTTCTTGTATAATAACATTTCCGAGTTCATCAGATGCAATTGCGTCAACTCTTACCTTAGTTCCTTCATGCGTTACAATTGTTATTTCTCGTTGTGCATTTTCATACTGCTGTGAAAATTCACTGAAACTTTCATCAGAAAATTCTTGCCCCTGTTCTCGAAGAGATGCCCATTTTTCACTTGCTTCTTTCCATTCTAATGGGCCTTTAGGCGTTTCACCAGCTTTATATTTCCTAATACAATATTCATCATATTTTGATTGCAATTCATCATCTTTAAATCTGTCTGTATTATCAAGTAAATCCGAATTCCCCTTTCCAATATCTCCCGCACCCTTATTTCCCCCACTACCAATCTTAACCTCATCACTAACGTTCAGTATAACCCTAACACCATTCTCAATCGTATGCGTATTTTCGATTACTTCACTGGTTTTCCCTACAGAAGCCTCACCCGCAAATGCTGGCGCTTTTTGGGGAACACGGAAGTAATTCCTTAACCCAGTAACCACTTTATCCGCTACTTGTGCGGCTTCTATTGTATCTTTTATGACCTTATTTTTCACGATATTGGCACCGTTTTGGAAGGCTGCCTCTGCACGCCTCAAGCGCTGTGAGCCAAACTTAGATGCGGTTTCTACTAAGTTACTTATACGAGAAGTAGCTCCCTGTTGGATGCCACCCTTCACACCGGAACTTAAGCCTAGCTTTCCAATATTATCGCTAACACCTGCGAGACGAACAGTGCTGCTGAATTTCGTTAAGCCACTGACGCCTGGGACAATATCGAGTGGTGCTAACAGCCCTCGCACCCATCGTTCAGATGTCTCGAGTTCCCGATCTGAGACTAAATCCTTTCCAGACACAGCCGAACTCAATTCATAAGCACCGTATACTGCTCCCAACGCCATTCCAGCCGGAGGGCAGAATAGCGTAACTCCAGCGATTACCACAATTGCACCCGTCTGTAACAACCATTCTTTGTATTTTTGCGAGTCACTAATGGATTCATACTCGAAAGCCCGTGTATTGACAATGGCCTGTTGGTATTCTTTCTGAGAAAAATCTTGATCGGTATTGAGTTCTTTCCATGCCTCGTATTCCAATTTCATTTGTTTTCCGTAGAAGTTATCACCACTGAAGATGTCGTCTAGGCTTATTTCTGGTTTTTCTATTTCAACTGAGTTGTATGCACCGGCCGTTATATGAACCGTTTCACTGATACCTAACCTGTTTTTTGTCGTGTAGTTGGAGGGCGATAAATTGTGCATTGTATCCACAAAATCATCCATATCCGTATAAAATCTTTCATCGATTGTCCGGTCAACGATATCGCCTACTTTTCCAGTAAACCCATGCAAGACTTGAAAGTCCTCATATAATGCCTTGTATTTCGATTTTTGGCTCGTGTGGTGAAACGATATCACGCCATCGCTATCATATTTCTCGATTAACTTTTCAATATCCTCTAAATTATCACTTAGATCCTTAAGGGAATCAATCATCCCTTTGCCCCAAGGTCCTGGGCCGATTAAACTTCCAATTCCTTCACGCATCTTTTCCCAGTCTTTTGGGATATATTTTACATCCATCATAACCCCCCAGTATATTTTTCTAGGTATCTTATATCAACAATTCCAAATCTGATTACCAAAATTCCTAGTAGCAAACTACTAAAGTTTCTTTTATTGGTGTGTCATGTTTCGTCAAAATCAGAATTGGAATGACCCATTAATTTCCATCTATTAAATTATAAGAGAAAGTACAATGTGGAAAAATGAGTAATTTGACCTAAAAGTAGTAAACATTGTCGAAAAATGTATATTGGAGAAAAGGAAGGGATTCTTTAAGAGAGTCTTTTTGATAAAGAAGGGACAACCAAGAGTGCCTGTCACCACCCGATTTTTCTTGTTTCACAGATCTTTGTGAAACAAGATTTTTCGGGCGGTGACAGGTACCTATTCTTGGTACCTATTCTTTTTTGAAGTACCCCGCTATTGCTGGAAACCTTTCAAATTCTTTTCTCATTTCGCGAAATGAGATGAGCTCCCTTCCCCTAGTTAACTGGAAGTCTAGTGAATATTCATGGCAGTTAAGAGGGGCTTTATCAAACATTTCAGTATAGAATCGGATGGCTTCAGAATCGCTTTTTGCAAAGATAAAGACAAAATTCTGTTGATCCATTTTTAGGGAGAAAATGCCTGCTTTCCGAACAATACCTAATACATTATTGTTCGTCAATTCAGCCACTATTTGATTATCTGCTTCTTGCATATTCAATTTTGCTATGTCGTCTTCAAGTGTTATTTTTTTCTCGATAAGCAAATGGTAAATACAATGAGCTAATGTGGATTCTTCATAAAGGATTGAATCGAAGTAAAGCTCTCTCACAACCATAAGTGCACACCTCACTGATTGATTTTTTCAAAAAGAAGAAATATCATGGGAGCCTGTTTATTTTTTTAGATTCGCAATGCTTCCAGTGTGTTGATTGTATTGTGTAAAAATAGTCCCAATTGGGCCATTACGATTTTTCGAGACGATGATTTCTAAGTTGCGATTATCGGTATCTTTGTCATAATAGGACTCACGATACAAGAACAAAATAACATCGGCATCTTGTTCTACGCTGCCCGAATCACGAATATCAGACATCATTGGCCGTTTATTTGCCCGTGATTCCACAGACCGATTTAGCTGGGCAAGACAAATTACAGAACAATCAAAATCCTTTGCCATCGTCTTTAGAGCCTTTGAAATTTCCGTTACTTGTAAATGAGGATTCCCTTCGTAAGATTGACTCGCACGGATTAAAGTTAGATAGTCGATAAACAGAATCGGTTTCTTGTCTGGATATTCATGCAGCAACTTTCGGGTTTTCGCTCTCATTTCCGCAATCGTTTGCCCGGCTCCATCAAAAATATGTATATTCGTTTCACTAACCAGACCAATGACGCTTAACCAGCTGTTTTTTTGTGTTTCGGTCAACATCCGTTTCGGATTCCGCATTTTTGTTCGATTATAGCCACCTGTCGAGGCAATTAACCGTTTGGTGATTTGATGCTCTGGCATTTCCAAGGAAAAAATGATCGGCAAATAGCCATCCCACCCCGCCATTTTCGCAAAATGGAGCATCATATCCGTTTTTCCCATCGATGGTCTGGCAGCGAGTATCGTTACCTCGCCATTCTGAAAGCCGCCTGTCATTTCATCGAATTTATTAATACCTGTAGGAGGACTTTTCTCTGTTATTTGCTCTTCCCATGGTGCCTCATAAATATTTGTCAGTGCTTGTTGGATCGAGGTGTGATCTTCCAGCTTCACTTGCGAAATTTTATCCAATTCGGAAATCACCCTATCAATCTCCCAATCATTCATTGCTGCAAGGGTTAAAATATTTCTTTTTTCCCGCTCTTTCCACTGGTCCAGAATGAGACTCTCGATATTGTCAAATTTCTCGATATCGGCATGTGCTAGTAATTCTGACAGATAACTCATTCCCCCTAAAGACTCAAGATTGGGTACGGTGGTCAGTGAAATTAAATCAATATTTTTCCCCGTTTCGTTTAACTCCACCATCGTTTTCATGATGTCTTTATGCAGGGAACTTTCAAGTTGGGAAGGTTGAATGACAGTTTCTCTAAGTAAATAGTCGGCCTTCATTAAGCAGCCCAGAAAAGCTTTCTCAGACATACTCATCATTCTTCACCTGCTGTTAAATCAAGGACAAACTCCCCTGGGACAGCTCTTCCTAAAGGCATATATGGGCTAACATTCTTTGATTTTCGTGCTGCCTTTTGACTCTCATGAGAATCTATTTCTTTTACACTCAGTAACGATTCATTTTCCCAGTTTTTAAGAATTGCACTTACATAGCCTAGGGTCCGCTTGTTGTTAGCACAGGCAATATTCATCGCTTTTAGGATGACTTCCTTTGGATTTATGAAGCGAGAATCATCGAGCCAAGCTATTAACTGCTGCTTCGCGTTTACATTCGTTAAACCAAAGCCATTTTCGTCCCAACACTTCATGATGTCTCTAACAGCTTCTGCTTTTTGTTGATTCATTAAAGAGTTTTCTACTACGGGCTCCTTCTTAAAATCAGGATAGTTTGCCAGTTCTTTTTCTTGTTGTTCTTCTTTTTCTTTTTCTTTTTCTTTTTGCCCACTTATCGTCTGACGAGTCGTGAACGCATCGTCTGACACCAAGTGATCAAGTGTAGGCTGTGTATCATTTTCGGCTACATATTGATCTACATGATTTAACAGCGTCTGTTCTTGTTTGCAAAAGGAGTCAAACAGGTTGCGAATATCTTGATTTGGAATGGATTGAGAAATATATCGAATGAGAGAAACATCCTCAACCTCTTTTAATTCGGAATTGATACAATCCATGATTGGCTTTCCGCCCTTGTTTAGGTTAGATTTTGCCCAGTTATGTAACGCAATCTCTCTTGTTTTCGGATTATAACGAATCAATTTGTGATGCTGAGTGAACCGTTCCATTAAAGCCTGAACCGTCTCAATCGAATAGCCCATATCAAACGCCATTTGTTTCTTCGTAATTTTATAAATCCCAATTTGAGTTGTTTGAGAATTCGTCAGTAAATAAAGATAAAAATATTTATCCTCCGGGCTCATCTCTTCCGAAACAACTGGATTATTCCAAAAATCCGTACGCACCATTCTAAATTTAGCCATCCTCAATCACTGCCCCTTTTCACCAGATATTTTCCAACCTCTATATAGGTTTGACTGGTGAAAAAGGACACTGTGGATATTAATATTTTGTGGAAAATTGGTGACGGTTTTAAAATGAAAATACAAAATGGTGCCTGTCACCACCCGTTTTTTCTTGTTTCACAGATTTTTGTAAAACAAGATTTTTCGAGCGGTGACAGGCACCGAGATAAGCCAATAAAACTTTCAGCAAAGTTATTATTATCTTTTTTTAACATTATCGGGGAAAAAACATAGGGACAGGTTTGTTGGCCTATTTTCCAATAAATGTTGGGACGTAGAACCTGTCCCTCAGTCCCTCGATTCATTCCAGATTCTACAATTCAACTTCTTTAAGTCACGAAAAATGTACCTATGCATTTTGATTCGACTTTCTTGATTTTCCCATTTGCAGTATTCATTCTCCGCCTTCAAATTGAATGTCCCAATCCTCAATTTCATCATTCTCATCGTCACAATCTAAAACATCCCAATAAATAATCGCATCATCCACTACTTTTACTTTTTTAATCTTCACTTCCCCCTTATATCGTAAGAACATATAATAATTCTTTTCAACATTGCCATTAGCTTTCTTGTATAGAAAAATCCCTATTGGATTGTATAATATTTATCATATGTACTATCTTTAAATTTGTCCCAAAAAATAAAGCGAGTTTTACCACTTATCTGTTTTAGCAATAATAGAAGTCGAATAAAAATTTATTCTTTTAAAAAATACATGTTATGATTAGGAATAGTAACTAACAGTAGGTGATATTTTTGAAAAAAACAGTAAAAGTCGTAGCAGCCATTATCGAAAATGATCAAAACGAAATTCTTTGCGCCCTTAGATCACCGCAAATGGCAATACCAAATATGTGGGAATTTCCAGGTGGGAAAGTAGAGCCAAATGAAGATATCTTCACTGCTTTAAAAAGAGAAATTACGGAAGAGTTACATTGCGAGATTGAAACGAAGGAATTACATAATGATATTACACATGAGTATGAAACCTTTATTATTAACTTGATTGCAATTAAATGCAGCATCACTGGTGGAACGCCAACACCAACAGAACATTCCAAATTAATTTGGCTTAAAAGAGAAAATCTGTTCTCTTTAGTTTGGGCCCCCGCTGATATTCCAGCTGTTGAATTATTAGTTCATGAAAAATAGTCTTCTCCGCGGAGAAGACTATACTTTTTTAGTGAACTCAGTAAAGAGCTTGACTGGTAATTCATTTTCTAACTCAAGTTGTACGGTTATAGGCTTATTCCCTTCGAAATCGATGGTATTACCTTTTCCAATATAAATGAATGGTTCATTTTTCCCATCTATTTGCTTATACTTTCTCACAAATAAATGAAGATTAATTCCCCTACTCTTATTGTAAATGATGTTTTGACCAGAATTGGTATGTTGTGAAGTTGTATGTGGTGTTTGCCATTGAAAATGACGTGTGTCTACAATTTCATCCTTGTAATTCAGTTTCTCCTCAACATCCGCCTCTTTGTGCAAATCGATATAAAGAAAATAATCTTTGCCATTCGTAAGCAAACCTGATCCCCTAAAGGAGCTATGGCTTTTTCTAAAATTAGACAGTAATGCTGCATCAGCCATTTTGTATTGCTCATATAGCTTGAAGTGAGGGACTCCATAATACTCATTCCGAAATTCCTTCTCGTATCTAAAAATTCCGTAATGAAGAATATCTTCAATATATTTCTTATACTCAGGGTTTCCAAGTAGGCTTTTAAAGATTGGACTCTTAATAAGCTTATTTTCGGTCAAAGAAAATAGCTTCAGCTGACTTTTAAGCTGACCACTGTCATAAAAGTTTTGGTTCCAACACTCAAAAGCATGTAATACGCTATCATGATCCACATCTTTTATCACTTTCAAAATCTCTGTTTTTGCTGTTTCAAGACTAATTTCTTCATAATCTAAGAGATGTCGAGAAATTACAAATTCATAAATCCGCTTAAGCGGCAGTTTGCTCGATAATTCCTTTAATGCCCCTTCAAAATGGTCATTCAAAAGCAGCTCTTTTAACCCCTCATCCTTCTCAACCTTGGCAACAAACTGAAGATACGTTTTCTCTCGGTCAATAAACTTAACAGGGTCTGGTGCTCCATCATATTTCATATAATCCATTAACAAATAAGGAATTCGCCCCTGATTAAGCTTTTTAAACTCAAAGTACTCTTCCTTCAGGTACTTCATCGAATTGAAGTTTTCTTGATCGATTTGCATTAAGATTCGTTCCTGTGAGATCTTATCCATTTGAATATGAGTGCAACCAGGAATGTTAGCAAAACCAGTAGCAATGGCTACCTTTAAGCTTTCTTTATCATAATAACGGCTACCATTTAGGGCCAATGCAATTAAGAAGGTTTTATTATGATTCCCGATAAAATCAAGAACGGTCAAGAAGCTTTTACTTCCATGCTTCCTTAGACCACGACCCAGCTGCTGGATAAACACAATCGGAGAATTAGTTGGTCTTAACATCAACACACTATTAATAGAAGGAATATCGACACCTTCATTAAATATATCCACAGTAAAAATAAATTCTAGTTCATCCTCATCATTCTCTAAGCGGTTAATCGTTCTCTCACGCACATCTGCTGAGTCTCCACCATGTAAGCATGTACTATTATAGCCTCTACGATTAAACTCCGCCGCCATATACTGAGCATGCTCAATACTTGCACAGAACCCAAGGCATTTGAGCTTTTCACCATCATGACTATAGAAATTCATTTTTTCAATAATAAAATCAACCCGCTCATTCACCTTTAAGCGCTTGGTAATTTCTGCAATATCATCAATAGAGACATCACTCAAATCAATGCCTTCAATATCAGTTATTCCAAAATAATGGAACGGAATGACAAGCTCGTCCTCTAATGCTTCATGCAATCGAACCTCTAAAGCGACATTATTATCAAAAAGATCAAACACATTATAACCATCACTCCGTTCAGGAGTAGCCGTCATTCCAAGTGTAAACTGTGGCTCGAAATAATTTAATACATCCTGGTAGGTTGGACTGGTCACATGATGGGCCTCATCAATGATCAAGTAATCAAATTCATCTCTTCCAAATTCATGGTAATACTTTGAAACAGTTTGGATTGTAGCAAAGATGTAATCTGCATCCTTATGCTTGTAATTCCCCGTCAATAAGCCAAAAGTAATTTTTTCATTCGGGAGCAGCTTTTCAAATGTTTCCTTGGCTTTTCTTAAAATTTCCTCACGGTGAACAATGAATAGAAGCCGCTTCGGTTTGTAGCTTTTAACATCAAAAGCAGACATATATGTTTTCCCAGTACCCGTCGCCGCGATAACCAGAGCCTTTTTCTCACCGAAATTACGAAGTCGATCTAAATTTTCCGTTGCTCTCCTTTGCATTCGATTTTGAACAATATATTCCACATTTTCATAGATAAGCCGTTGAGCAGATTGAGTATTTTTAATACTTTTCAAGAAATTTTCGTATCTTGTAATGAAGTCCTCATCGGCTTCAACACTCACATTCCACAGGTTATCGTATTCTCTCAAGACGTCCTTAATAAAATTCGCATCTTCCTTGGAGATAATCTCCACATTCCACTCTATGTTACTTTTCAAAGCACTTTGAGTAATGTTCGAGGAACCAATGATAACCTTATAACAAGCCTCATACTCAAATATATAAGCCTTCGTATGAAAACCAATCTCTTTATCCGTTACAAAAACCTTCAAATCAACATTACCGAACTCTTTTATTTTCTCCAAAGCTTTGGCATCGGTAAAATTAAGATAGGTAGAGGTAATAATTTTACCAGTTACCCCTTTTTCCTTTGCTTCCTTTAATGGATCCAGCAGCAGTTGAAGACCGCTGAAGTTAATAAAAGCCACACTAAAGTAGAAGCGTTTACATTCATTCATTGATCTAACTAACTCTGTTAATAGATTTCCGCTATCAGAATTAACGATAAGCTTTTTTTCAATCGATTCCATCGTAGAACCCCTGACTGTGTAAAAAGATGTTATGTTAAAATTTTACTATAATAACAAGGGGTTAGGAAGATCATTTGCTGATTAATATTTTTCTCGTACCGGTATTGTTCTAATGCTGAATGATGATATTAAAATACCCAAAGCCAGACATAAGGCTAGGGGCTTTCCAACGTTATCTTACATTTTTTAACCCGGCTTACTCGCAATTCATCATCAAAGGCATAAGTAATAACTTTTACGAAGAAGATCTTTATGATTTCAATGAATGGTGTAGATGGAAAAATACAGCAGAGGTAATAAATGAAATTAAGTGTGAGATAGTTTTCTAAAAGAAGGAAAAGGAAGATTTAGAAATTCAAATGAGAGTTATACCCTTTTATCAACCATCCCCCCCGTCCTTAGATAGGTTGGGGGAAAATAAAAATGTTTGATTAACAAAAATGTACATTTAAAAAAAGAGCAAGAATGTACATTATTTGTTGCCATTAATAATTTTAAATTAACTAATTAGTCTTTTTAGGTCTTATTATTGTTCAATTTCAAGATTTAATATATATATTATCGCTTCGTCATCCATTCCTTTTTCTAGTGCTTTTCTAATTGATATTAGCTTATCTTTTAAATACTCCTCTTTAGGTTCATTAGGTAGTAAGGCTAAGCACACCAATTTATTATCAAGAAGTTCTTCAAAGCTCAATCCAGATTTTTTAAATCCAGATTGTTCCCAATATGCAGCCAGAAACAGATCTTGTTCCAGACGATCTATATATTCCATTGTAATCTCTAATCCTATAATATCCGGTTCAAAAATCATTTTTTTAATACGTATGCTTCGGTTTCATTGGCAACCACGTCATTCTTTAGAAAATAACTTACAATCCCATTCATCTCAATTGCTTTAACGGACTCCTCTAACAACTGCTGCATAAAAAATAAATTATTTGATTTAAGCATTTCATAATCCAAATTTGAATGTAAAGATGCCAAAATATCCTTTGGCAAGTCAATACTTTTTATGTTAAGTATTTCAGTATCATTTAAATCGCATTTTTCACTCTCTATTTCTTTATTTTTATAAAAATCATTCAAGAGTTTTTCTGTCTTAACACAATCCTGAGAAAAAATTACTTCAAGATGCTAAATTTATAATTCCTTCTATGCTCTTTTAATCGACGCTTAATACAATTTGTTGATTTAATTCACTTTTTATCAAGTCATAAATCATTTAGTTTTATCTAATAAAATATAAAATGTTTTATCCCGTGACCAAGTTGTGTCCAAAGGGTTGACCAGTTTTCTAATTTTAATAATGGGATAAAATACATAATTGAGAAGGTTTAGAAAAACCTCTTCTTGCATATGTCACCCAAAGGGGATAATGAATTGAATCAGTGACCACAACCCTATCATTTCTTTGAAGGCTTTTTACAATTCCAATAGGTCTGATTTAACCATGTTTTTTGATTTTATAAAGGACCTTTAATAAAAGCTTAATATATTCTCCTTTACTACTATAGCTAATATCAGCATTATACAATTCAAAGAACTACATTTTTAAACCATAACATAAAGTCCAATAGAGAGTACAATGCAGCCTTGACTGTATATGAAGTCGGCTTTATGTTACCACTATTCGCAGAATTTGCTGTATGAACTCCGTAATCACAACTAACTGAATATGTAGCGAGTATGGGTTCATTGATAAACTTAGGAAATTCATATCCTACACTTGCTGCGCTATTTTTAAGGTGCCTATGAGATTTTCTGAATGAAATCTCCCTTCTATCATTTAATGCCTGGTTATCAGGCAAAATTATTTTATTTACGGAATTTATTTTCTTTACAATATCCTCTTGAATATCTCTAATTCTCCCCAGTGAATTTTTTATTGTGGTATTATCCTTAGAATCTATATTTTTAATAATTTGAATTAGCTCTTCTCTTCTTGAAATATCTAGTAGATTTCTTTCAAAAATCTCAAAAATACTTTCATATTCTTTCATTATTACTATCTCGTCTATTTTCTTGTGTATCTCTTTAATATGAGTAAACATTTCCTTTTCTGAGGAATTACCTTTTCTATATACCTGTTCTCCCTTTCTATACTTTTGTACGTATTTAAATCCTTCAACATCACCCGTTAAAATTACTCTTGGCTTAGTATAATATTCCTTATCTAAATACGTAATAGCACGTGCGAGAAATCCTTCATCATCAAATTCATCTTCTGGAGTTATCATACCCTTAATGTCCAAAATTACAGCAGATACTCCGCTTGCAACTTTAGGTAAAAATTCTTGCATTTCAACTAAAGTTTGAACATGTAAAATATCGATATTTTCTTGAGCTCCATATTCTCTCAATGATTGAGCATATTCAGTATCATCATCTACTAATAATACATTAATAGCCATGGTTTCACTCCTTATTTATAAAAGTAAATAAAAATTTTGCACCAGAATTAACACCAACAATTTCAAAACTTCCATTATGCGAGATTACAACTCGATTTAAATATGCGCCACCTAATCCACTTCCATTGCTATCTTTACTCATTCTTCCTGCCAGAATAAAATCTTCTTTTGTCATACTGAATTTATTACCATTGTTTAAGTATTGAATAATCACTCTATCCTTTAATTTCTTAATACTAAATTTAAGAAAACAATTTTTCATGTCAGTAAACGCATGCTCTTCAGCATTATTTATTAAAATATGGATCATTTCTTTAAAGCTCTGTATATTTATATTGAAATATGCGTCATCTCCTTCAACAATAAAATCATAATTTATCGGTTGATATAATGCTCGATCTCTCTTTATACTCAAAATAAGTTCTTTAACATTCACCTTTACAAAATCATCAGATTCTAAATTTAGATTCACCGTTTTTTGAGTATCAGTAAAGGTCTTTTCAATTAAATCTAGTCTCTCTTTGGTACGTTCGTAAATTTCTTGAACAGATACTAAATCTCTCTTTCCTAATAATCCGTTTCTTACTTGTACTGATGAATTATGCCTTTCAATTTCATCCTTATCATATATAAAACTTGTTAAATTATGTTGTTGTAACACTTTAGCAATACGCTGAACATCATGGCCAATTACAGAAATATGCTTTCCCACATTATGGATTAGCATATTTACAATCCTATTTTCAGCTTTTACTTTTTTAACTTCTAAATCGTACGACAACTCTTCATACATTTTTTTATATTTCTCTAATTCTTTTAATGGTTCTTCTTGATCTCTAATATATTGAAGTTGTTTTTCATATTCTGGCTTAGAAATGATTACATTTAAAAAGTCATTATATGTAATTCTTTTAACAGAGGTACCTCTTTTGTAGCCATCTATCTGTCTTATAATTCTCGGATTATATAATTGATAATATAAATAATCGATATTGATAGGCTCTCCTGATTTAGATACAGGTATGAGAGCTAGGCAACCATTTGACAAAACAATACTTTTAATTTCAGATTTATCTGGATCAAATATAGTAGGCTTTAAGTCTTTCCCTTGCAATGACACAATTATAGCCTTTTGATCTATTATTTTATTAAAGTCACGGCATTCTAAATAATCGAAATCATCATTATTTTTAAAATCCAAATACACTTCATCCGAGTCTCTTTTTAGATTACTTTGTTTAATATATGGTTTTCCTTCTGAAAGAGTTGCTCTATCCCTTCCTCTTTTAATCGGTTTGATAACACTCACAATATCTTTTAACAAAACTCCTGTTCCTTGACCTAACATTAATTTTGCTTCAGCATATACAGGATCATAATGCGAAAAGTTCAAATTGTAGTCTCTGCTAACGATAGTCTCTATTGAAACTATCCTGCTATTATCAGTTTCAACGTAATTTTTATAAGTCTTTATTACTCTTTCTATATTATTATCTTGAACATTCACTAAATGGATTTTATCTTTCTTATAAGGTTCCTTTTTTTTATTTAGAACAATAACAGTAGGTTTTATTGCTCCGTTAAAAGGTTTATAATCTGAAAACTCGATAACAGCTTCAATCAAATCATTATGGATTATACTTTTGCGACTTTCTTTATCTTTACCTCCAGAAAACAACACACTATTTGGAACAACAATATAAGCTTTTCCATCTTCACTCAATAGCTGAATAATATTAGCTACTATTAAAAAATTCATATTTTTAAAGTCTCTTATATTATATTCTCTATAGGATTTACCCATTAAATACTTATCATAGGCACCAGAACTATAGCTATATGCTAGTTTTAAGTTATAAGGAATATGTGTAATTACTTTATTAAATCTTCTTCTATATCTTTCTACCGTATTCTCTTCCGAAAATATTGAATCACCTAAAATTAATCTTATATTACTCATACCTGTTAAATTAAATAACATGCTACAAATATCCAGAAAGGTTGGATTAATATCCTGTCCAATGATGTCCATATTATAATATTTAATATCAGCAATACTATTAAATAATAGTCCACCTGTACCAATGAAGGGATCAAAGACTTTATCATTTTCTTCAATTTGCACAATACCCGATATTATTCTTGAAACAGTTTCATCAGTTAAATAATAATCCTCCTTTCTGAAAGAAAGTAACTTTAACATAATAACGTAGAAAGCTTCAGCTAATAGATCTTTTTCATAAACTTCCTTCAAAACATCATAACTATCTAAAAATCTAATTACTTCTTCAATCGTATACCTTGTCTGTGACGTTGTAATTTTTTCAATCCCTAATCTGCGATAAGATTCTCGTTTATATGAGTTTTTAGCAAAGCTCATTATCTCATCAAATAGGTATTCTATCTGCTCTATTCTGTCTGATTCATAAGAATGTACTACTTTTTGCCATAGAATCGAGTAGTCTCTCCCAACGGTACTTTTAAACCTAAGAAAAATTAATTTAAGTATAAAATTGACTCCCTCAGGATTATACCTTAAATACGGATCTCCTCTTATAATTTCGAAAATATAACTAAAATCTCTTTTAAAATAATTTAAGTAAAACTCTTTATCAATCATATGTACCTTCTTTCCTACAATAAATTAGGTAGTACTATTAATTAATCTCTTTATATATTGTGAAAATTCAATATAGCTTATTGTGAAGTTTGTAAATCCATTGCAATTATATATTCTAGGAAGAATTAACTAATTCCTGCGCCTTTGGTAAACAAGTTTTCAAAATGAGTAAATCTATAAGTCATGCTTAAGAATGCTATAAGTAAAGGTATTTTTTATAACATATATACTGTAGCATTCAATTGTGATATTAAAGATTGGTAATAAAAGTTCATCTCTAACTCCTTTGGTAACGTTGCAAATTCTTATTTTTATGAGTATTAATAGCAAATTTCGCCATATCTAGCCTTACCTAGCTCATTTTTCTCCTTCTTTTTAGTCAAAATTATTGATAATATTTTGTTAAAGTAAAAAACCCCACTTGTTAAATGAATTGTTTTCATTTTGTGAAAAAATATATTGCTCATAATTCATGAATACCGTAGGCTTCACATCAAAGTACACGATAGACAACAGTTGCCAATAAATTTAACATCTACAAACCACAATACAATCCTCATGGGATTTAATAATAACAATCGCTAAAAAGGAGTCTTGACAATTACGATTTCAAATACATGTTGTATATAATATAATTACAAACATGGAAGGAGGAAAACCTATTGGAAGGATTTATGTTTATTACAACACCAGAAAATTGGGAAAAGTTAATTAATAATCAATTAGGTGGATGGCCAATTAAAGATATTTACAAAAAATCAGCTAATAAATTACAACCTGGCGATAAAGTACTTGTGTACCTATCTAAGAAAAGTACTGTAGTCGCAATATTAGAGATTGTAGAAAATGTGAAAATCCCAAGAAATAACATTTTGTTTAATGATGAATACTATCATTACTACTTACCATATCGGATTCATACTAAATTAACTAAAGATAAAGAAATTTATATTAAGGATTTACTTAGTGAGTTAACATTGACTAAGGGAAAAAAAAGATGGGGGACTACACTACAAAAATCAGTTGTGACATTAGTTGAGGAGGATTATTTACTACTCTTATCAAAGGTAGAAGGTAATTTGAAATCTATAAAAGAAAAACACTTTACTGTTTGAGTGTTTTTTACCCTAGTATAGTACTAATCTTTTTTTACATGATAATCAACCTTCGAAAAGATATAATTTTTAAGTTTAGACAGAGAGTTTACCCCTGTAATAAAATGGTTATATTTTTCTGAATATCTGTAATCAACTATAACTAGATGATTCATAGAATTACAGTTTAAGTATTCATATGCTATAGAAATAAACCCAATTAAAATAAAGAAAAACAACAAAAGTTCATGTGGTCAACCAAAAAAGGTTATAAATTTAAAGACAATCATTTTGTTGTAAATGATTGTCTCTTCAATATAAACATTATTAATAATTAAAATAAAATCACCTTATCTTTTACTGCACGTTCCTCTACTATTTGACAATCCCGTATTACATATATATATACCTTCTCCAAAATATCACCCAGGTCTTCTAAGTGTTCTTCTGTGAATATAAAGCTGCTATCATTAGTTACAATAATATATCTTTCCTCGCCGGTGAATCTTTCACTATAAAAGTCAACCAACGCCAAATTATCAAACATTTTAACATTTTGGCGACCATTTTGCTTTTCGTAATCCTCTACGAGTGGTTGGTAATCCGCTGCTAAAACTCGATTGGACCTTCCAGTTGGTATTAATTCCAATTGAATAATCCTCTTAGGAGGCTTCATGGTAATGTTTCTTTGACGGTCAATTAATGCTGTACGATCTTCCTTCTTAACATCGATATCAATAAGTTGCGCATTCATTTGGTTGATTAGCGCTGAATTTTTGT
Source organism: Bacillus sp. DNRA2 (assembly GCF_012843265.1). Lineage (GTDB taxonomy): Bacteria > Bacillota > Bacilli > Bacillales > Cytobacillaceae > Bacillus_BU. Next base: position 100,785 of record NZ_JABAIT010000014.1, read on the forward strand.
TATCAAAATTCTCCATCTGATATTTTTCTAATTTGGACAGTGTATCATTATATTGGCTAATAAAGGCTTTTGTTAAGTAGTTCGATAATTTATTTAACTGAACATCCCTCTTTGAACGAACATTATCCCTTACCTTAATCGCAGCAGCCAATGCTTTCTTCATCATCTCGGAGTCTTGCAGAACATTAAGTTCAGTTAATGGATCCTCAAATTGGCCTAGCGACAACCAGTATGGGTCTAATTGAATAATCGTGCCGTCCTGTCTAGTTCCCAAATAAATGAGGGCATTTTGAAGTTCCTTCCCGGTTCCATCGTTTACGGAAAGACTGTATATTTCAATATTTAGCTGCTCGGGTACATCATATGAAACCATATAACGACCAAGCGCATGTTTTCCACTATCTATTTTTGCCATTTCTAAAGCCAATTGATAAATTGGATGATCCTCTTGTATCAATGGAATATCTGGTTCAACATATTCCTTGCATCCCGTAAACCTGTAGGTTTCTGAATTACTCAAGTTTAACTGTGGAAATGATTCACGAAGGAATTTTGGAATACGCTCTATTCGCTTCACTTTGCCCTCATTTGATTCTAAAATACGAACATTTCGCTTTTTTAAAATATAATCCACAAAGGAGTCATGCACACGATATGGAATCTTCCTAATGGTTATATCACTTTGTTCACGCTTTAGTGACGGTACGTCAATCGTTTCCTCATCCAGCCGCTCTTCTTTCAGTACTTTTAACAGTTTTAAGTTCTCTTCTGAAATGGCTTTGTCCATTCTTGAAACAACATCATCTAACTTCTCCCGATGTAAAATCGCTTCCTGCATTAGAGAAGACAAGCTATCAAAATGGTCATCCAATACTTCACCGATAAAATTGTAAACAAGATCTGAGCCCAAGTCCTCTTTCATTTTTTCCATTTTTTCAAGCAGGCGTGTCATTACATGACCTTCTCGGGTATTTTGCGCCACTAAATTAAAGATAAAGACTTCATTTTTTTGACCAATACGGTGGATACGTCCCATCCGCTGTTCTAGCTTATTTGGGTTCCAAGGAATATCATAATTGATCATTTGATTACAAAACTGCAGGTTAATGGATTCGCCGCCGGCATCTGTGGCAATCATAATTTGGCATTCATCTCGAAACAACTCAACTTGTCGTCTTCGCTCATCCATTGAAAAACTTCCGACAATTTTTGTCACTTTGGGAACCCGCTCTAATAACTTCCGTTCCAAATAATTTAATGTATCGGCTGCTTCAGTAAAGATTAATATCTTTTCTCCCTTATGAAGCAGCCCATCTATCCCAAATAGCATTTCTTCAAGTTCCTGATATTTTCTCTCAATTGTATAATTCTTCAGATGGGTGGTTTTTGCTAACAAACGTTTAAGTTCTTTTAATTCCAGCTCCAGTTCTACAGTATCAATAATATCGATTGCCTGCTCGAGCCTTTTATCCAAATGCTCCTGATGCTCATTAGACTCCTCGTTGTACTCCGTTAAATCTAATTTCTCAAGCTTTTTTAAATATTTATTCCGTTCCTGTTCGGTTTGTTGATGGAGCTTTTTTAAACGTTTATAACGACGTTCCAAGGACAAATGAATTGCTTCAATTGAGGAACTAAGCCTGCGTTGTAATAACATCATGGCAAATGCTATACTATTATTGCCGTTATTCATTGCTCGATTGAAATGATCCCTAACATAGTTGGTAACAGCATCATATAAATCAAGTTCTTCATCTGTTAAGTGGTATTGGATCGTTTTTGTCGTCCGCTTCGGGAAAATCGGTGTGCCATCAAAATTCACTAAGTTCTCTTTTAATCTTCTTATGATAAATGGATTGCTTTTCTCCTTCAGGGTTTCATTAACTCCAGTACTTGAAAATATATCTTCATCAATAAGCCTCATTAGGTGGCGGAAATTTTCCATATCACCTTTGTGTGGCGTCGCCGTGAGTAATAAACAATTCGGTGCTTTTCTAAAAATAACTTCACCCAATTGATAAAGCTTTGTCCGTGTAGTCTTTTTCTTGATTGTTCCATGAGTATAAGCCGCCATTTTGTGGGCCTCGTCAACAATAACTAAATCAAATTGAGACTCGTTGATTAGCTGTTTTACATCATCCTTAGCGCCCCAGTAAACGGAAGCCAAACATTGATTGTTTGAAATAAATGGATTTTTTCCACCATATTCATTCACAACGGCCCGATTAATAATATGGAAGGGCTCTTGGAATTTTTCCAGCAATTCTTCCTGCCATTGCTTTAAAACAAGCGGTGGAACCAATATCAATATTCTTTCCACACTATGTCTTGCTTTTAGTTCCTTAATAAGCATACCAGACATTATCGTCTTTCCTGCCCCTGGATCATCCGCCAATAAAAATCGCACCTGCGGTACTTGCAGCATTCGTCCATAAACTGCTTCAATTTGGTGTGGCAATGGTAAAACATTGGCATTACCCAATGCTCTTGTCTTAGCATACATCGCTTCATTTTGCATTGCATTATAATGCAAGTAATGATGGATATCCCGCGAACTTAATTGTTGTTTTTCGCTTTCAGGCGTATTTAATCGTTCCATTGAATTAAATGCATCTTTTTCTACTAACAGTTCAAAGAATTGATTAGAATTTCTCCCAATCGCCTCAATCACAAAAAAAGTATCATCGATTGCTTCACATTTCTTTATTTCCACCGTTTCAGGATATTGTGGTCCTTTCACGATATCACCAATTTTAAACATAGGAATCCCCCTATTAAAGAACCCCTATTCACAGGAATAAGGGAATTAGCCTTTTAATTCTACCATTGTCATATCAATGCTTTTTATTACGTCAAACTTATTTTTCATTAAATCTCCAGCTGAGATGTTGTAATTAAAAGGAAAGAATAGGACGTTACTATTCATTAGTTCGATAGGAAGTATATGCGAAGTATTAATAGTAAGCAGTACCTCCGCCATCAACTGCAACAATTCCTGTGAATGGATTTCAATTTTTTGTGACAATGAATACGCGCGATTTTTTTGAAGTTCTGTAATACCCCAGGACTTTATACTCGTCAAAACTGCACTTGTGGCAACCTCAACGCGGCGGCGCTCTCCATAAAGAATTTTCATTTTCTTGCCTAAAATCTGACTAGGAACGACATCCTGCATTCGAAACTGCAGTCCAATTTCCTTTACGAATTCTTTAAAGAAAGGATAAGCTAACATCGTCATACACCAATGGAGCAAAACCTTCTCTTCCCGTTTTAAAAGCGGCAGCATCTCAAGAGCCCGGTCACGAATAACAATGTGGGCATCTTCTACCAAATACCATATTTTCATTAACATTGTAATAGCATTTTTACGTGATTTGGCACCATTGATATCTGCCCGAAGGAAGTTATCCAAAACCTCGTACATTTCCTTTCGTTCCAACCTACGTGCTTCATTTGCCGTGAAATCAAGGTGATGAAGTAACACCTTTTGATCAAATCCAATTGGTTTTGCCATGATAATCTACCTCAAGTTTCAGAAATTACTTTAATAAAAGGAACAATAACTTCCTCTATACTAATACTGCCATGACTTATGATCGTCTCCCCTTTATTCACAAATGCAGCATTACCCTTAGCTAATAGTACATGAAATTTCTCTGGCAAGCCAATATCATGCCATTTAATCGTTTGAGCAAATTTTTCCGTTGCCAAATCACGCAATTCTATAGAATCATACATCCGTACCCGTTCACCTTTTGTTTCAGCAATAACTCCTTCATTAATTCTTCCAATTCCTACACTTTCCCTATTTCCATGGTCGGCGGTTAAATATATACTAAAGCCTTCATTTTGCAAATCCTGAATGAGTTTCACGAGGTAATTCGTTCCCAACCATATATTTAGTTCAGAAAATACACTTTTAGATCCTTGCACTGCTCCATGCAAAAATTGATCAATTATATCAATGACTGCTCCGTAGACCCTTATATTAGGTTGTTTTAAAGGCGAGATATTGTCTCTGTGATAAAACTCTTGTCCTAAACCTCTTTGATAGGATACATTTATTCGCGAGACACCTCTATCTTCCCAGAATGTATTCCATAACAAAGCTTCTTTGTTTGTCGTTGAAATAGAATTAGCAAAATAAGATGGTCTAAGTCCCGAAAAGATCGCTTGTCTAGAGACGGCTGTAAGCGTAGGTACCCAGGCAAATACGCCTTTTTCCTCAAAAGATAATCCGTACTTTGCAAGATACTCACGAATCTGAACCCATTGGACAAAACTCATCCCATCCATTATCAACAAAGCAACCTTCTCCTCATTTTGGCTTGCAATATAATGAGGAATTTGGTGAACCATTTTGGGAACCGGCAAATGAGGTAATGATATCAATGAACCATATTGATGAAGCATCCATCTTTCAAAATGTTCATCAATCTGATTGCTTATTTCCTTAACCTCTTGAAAATACAAACTTGTTGATAATGAGAGAGCCTTTAACTGCCCATAAGCTTGAGCAACCTTTGTCCAATCCTTATACCTATTTTCCGAAAGTTGAGCATCTTTTAGCTGAAAATATAGGTACTCTAATTTTTCGCTATTTTCTTTCTCACTATCTGATTCAATCCCAACACGCATCCATGATGGAAATTTATCAAGCTGATAACCTTTTACACGCTTTACCAACCCTTCCAAAAATAAATTATCTAGTATACTCCTAATTAGTGGATTAGTAAAAGAATGGACTGAATAATCCTTAAATTCCTCTACGGCAACTCCGTTTTGTTGTAGTGATAATTGATCAACTTGTTTAACGAAATTATTCCATTCATCTTCTAAATATTTGTAGAAGAAGTTCGCAGACATGACCAAATCTTGAATTGGAAGTTGCCTTAAATCAGCCTTATGACTAAGTTTATTAACAACAAAGCTTCTTATAACCATGGGTATAGAGTCTAATTCATAATGAATAGTTAATAACAATTTCCATAATTCGGCCCTACTATGGACCACATCATATGGTAATTTATAAATGTTTTTCGATATAAAATCCAATGTCTCATTATCAGAAGAAGAGCCCTGATATCGCTCCTGAGCGGCATACAAGGCGTCAAATAATTCTTTATCTAGCTGTCTAATTACAGGAGTTGAGAATTTAGGAAAGATAATCGAAACATCTAAGCGAGTTCGTTGTCCTGATTGAATCAAATCATAAGGAAAAACATTGTAGTCTGTCCCTTCAGCTCTAACAAGAAGACAGATTTCTTCTTGTTCGATTTTAGTTCGGTAATCGCGTTCATATTCATAACGAAATATGATACTTTCGTTAAAGTTAACAACCTGAATATTATCCTCTTTCAATTTTCCAAGGATCAATTCATCTAAAAGTAGTTGGTCATTATCAAGGACAAGGTACAATGCGTTATTTGCAATGAATTGTTTCAAAACTTGGTCACGCCAATTGGCCAATTTCATCTTCCCCTTGCTTTACATTATAACCCCAAGCGTATCAGTGCTCTATCATAGTACATTAAAAGCTTATCATCCTCTTGAATAACACTTTCAGGAAGGCGATCACCTACAGTAACAATCTTTTGGTAATCCTTATCTCCCCAAGACTTTTTAAAGCCGGCACGAATGGCTTCTGTGCGGAACTGTTTGAGTTTTTTCTTACTCTTTGACAATTCCTCAACGAACCCTTCAAATTCACGGAGTAGCGATTTTTCACGCAATTTTTCCAAATCTGCTTGTTTGTTAGGATCTGGGACATACCAACGATTTAAAGCTTTTTCTTTTATTTTCGCATCATTATTGTCTAAACCTCGTAAATCTTTATAATTTTTACGCAAATAGCTTGCAATTTGGTCAGGTACAGTCCCGTCCCCTTCATAACGTAAGAAATTTTGATGCAACAAATCATCTAATTCAGGCAACATTTCATGCTTTGCAATATGTTGAATTTCTTTCATAAAATTCGGATGAAGGTCTTGACGGGTTTGTGGTTTTAATAGTAGTTGTTGTCGAATCCATTCTATCGCAGTATTTTCATCAAGAACAAATAAATCCATTTGAGTGAATTCCTTTACTAAAATTTTGTTCTTATTATATATTGCTAACTGCTCTTCTAAAAATACCATCCCATCTTGATAAAAAAATCTATTTCTAAGGCCCTCTTGAAATTCACCAGCGGAGAATGGAAGCTGAACACCCTTAGCAAAAAAGTATGCGATTGTTCTGTCGTAAAGCACTCTTGGGTCTCGTTCAACTATAAAAACCGCTTGTCCATGTCTCCCAATAAATGGAGGTAAAAATTCAAGATGTTGTCGTACAAAAACCCAAACAGTATTTTCATCCACATTAAGTATATTATTTCCTTCGGTAACAAAATCAACTTTTGGCTTATAAACTGAGATTACCAAATCTTGTTTAACACTCGTTAGGTTCGTCATGGCTCTAATTCCACCATGTTTCTTATCAAGTATTGATACGTTAGCCACAACAAAACCAGCCTCTTGAAGTGCTACTTGAATAGAATTCCATACACTTGCCTGTGTGTTCGAGAACTCAACAGTCATCCATTTTCCTGGTTTTAAAATTCTAAAACATTCGGAAAAGCAACTTGTCATTAATTCCCTATAATCATTAAGATCTTTTCCCTGTACACTATTTTGAATAGCCTCTTTTTTGTTATTTGTTAATACACCTAACCAAGATTCCCAAATAATGTTTACTTCTGAGTACATAATGTTAGCTCCAAATGGTGGATCCAAAAAAATATAATCTACGGTATTATTATTAATTTTTAAAGTTGTACTACTTGAAACTTGAATCATGTTCTCTTCAGTATTCCATTCCGTATCAATCAATTTATCTAAATATAATTGGAAAATTGATTGCTCAACCACGAGACTAGGGATGTACAATGTCCCCGTCAAAGGACCATTAATACGTCCGTTAGGATTATGTTTATTGATTATGTATCTATTCATTTTTGTAGCATTTCGAGATAGAAATGAGGTTAGTAGCCAACGCATATCTCCCCCAAGTTTTTCCCAAAAAGCGCTTAGAATGGCTAAATTACGTGATGTATAGAAATGATGAATATGACTAAAACCATGTGACTCAATTGGTTGCCTAGTATTATAACCATCAGGTAGTGGATTTGAAGGTACATGGAATTCATTTATAAAATCATTTATTTTTTGTAACAAAACCTCATCAAATTCATCAGGGCTCTTATCAAATCTTTTTTGATTAAATGTAAAATTTATCTTAAACGGAGACTGTTTTGCCTGCTTAAAAACTGTTTGTAAGTGAATGTCATAAATACTTTCACGGAGATGTTGCGCACTTCTTTTATCAATTTTTACACCGCAATTTGGACATTTAAATTCTTTATGAACTGTTTTATTTTTGTAATCAACAGCAACATCAGCATAAACTATCTCCGATGTACATTCTTTACATAAAAATACATCGCTCCATACTACGTAATTAATTTGTCCCATTACATTACCATAACTATTAATAATTTGTCTTACAGCCTTTATACTATTAACAGATTTTAGTTTAGCAACTATCTCATTTTTTAACAAATCATCATTTGTAGCTAAAGTGCTGTAGAAAAAACCATAATCTTGATTTATTTTCTCATAAATATCGTGAGCCTTTTTTCTAAAATCCTCTTTGTTTACTGGCTTATTATAGTTATATGATATAAAGCTGGCCATTGGAGACAAATCATTTAAAACTGCTTTTCTTTCACCCAGCTTCGAGAAAGTATTTATTGCAATGGAGCTATTTTCATCTTTGATATATGAATATATACCTCCTTCGGTATCAATACCATATCCTAAGGATTGAACTTTCTCTTTGTCCCCGCACATATAAGCAGCTACACCAGTCATTCCGGTTCCTGAAAATCCATCAAAAATTATGTCCCCCGGATCAGTATAGTGAAGAATATACCTCATTATTGCTTTATATGGTACTTTAGTGTGGTACGTGTGTACATTATAGATAGGGTCATTTTTGCCTTCAGAAACATCAGAAACATAAGGTTCCCGACGATACTCCTCACTTGCCTTACGTTTAAATTTGTTTAATTTATTTTTTTCAGCTTCCTCCATGAATTTATCTATCCAAGGATTTGGACAAGCAGTATAATACGGAGGATCTGATAAAGCAATTATATCCTCGTCATTTCCTATAGGGAATCCCTCAATCATTTTTAATTCGGGTAACTTTTTTCTCAGTTCTTCTCTAAAATAAGCTCTTCTTTCATCATCATTTTTAAAAGTCATGTCCAAACAGACAACCGGTTGATTGTCTGTTTGAGAATAAATATTTTGAAATGATAACTGGTTTGTTTCGTTTGACATTTAGTAACACCTCGTTATTTCTTCAGCATGACGCGAATTCGATTTGTTTGCTGATTTCCTACTGTCTGTTGAATAAGCATCTCAAATCTTTTTCGCAGTTCTTCTACCGTCAATGGACTTCCATTTGCCATCATGTTAGTAATTTGAACTAATGTAATTTCTACTTTATTTATCCCCTTTAGCAAATCATTAATTGCTTGAATTAATCGTATATCAATTGGCAGGCTAAAGGATTTTTGGGAAATGAATTGTTGAACCAATTCTTGCTGTTCTGGTCTTAGTAATGCAATATTTTCTTTAATAGATGAATCATTCAAGTTATTTAACAGCGAATTTGTCCAGTTATTTAGTAATTCGCCAAGTTCATCTTCTAATGTCTCCAACTTAAACTGATTTAGATCTACTTCCTCTTTCGGCCTAAATTTACAATGAGGGCATGTCGCTGTATGCTGTAAATCCTCCCTTTTCAATTGATAGCAGGTAATGAATGAATTAAACTTCCTTTGCCAATCAGAAAGGACATGGTTCGGCAAAATATCAATTTTTTGGGCCAATTCCCGTAATGCTTTCAAACGCTGATCATTTAGCAGGCTGCTCTTTTTCATGTCTTGGGTAGCATTTAGCCTTGATTTGTCATGCAAACCCATGTATAAACGGATATATTCATCTTTCAGTTGTTCAATAGAACGGCTTTCAACAGAGTAGTCAACGCCTTCTTTTAGAGCGATAGAAAGGTCGTATAACGCTGCATCCACCTTTTGACTCCATTCATGATTCCGATCAAGATGGAGTTTCGCCTGAGTAAGATAATTAGCTACATTTGTGAATTCTCCTACTTTAATCTCGAGCTTTTCCAATTTGTCTAATTCTTTCAAATAGATATCTTGTGCTAAGATCTCATCTGCGGAATATCTCAAATTATGCATTTTCGCAGGTGAATCATACCGTTGTATTCCTTCTAAAAATCCTTTTAATTCATCCATTTTTTGAACATACTGGCCAACCTCTGTTATTGAAAAAAGGGTTCCGTCCCAGATTGGCAAACCTGTTCGAATTGTAGGAATCATCCTGACAACTTTTTGTAATTTATCGTTACAAAATTCCATTACTCTCCGAATGCCAAAAGCCAAATTATCTCCCTCAAGGTTTGGTATATGTACATCGGATATTTGTAAAAATGCATTAATCGCCGCAACTGGAAGGCCACTAGGTTTTTTCACATGATTAAAATAGGTAAGCTTTTCTAATGGCAATCGGGAAAACTCAGCATAATTCATTGCATCATAAGACTTACCATCTACGTTAACAACTAATTCTCCCGCATGGACAAGTGCAGCAAGCACAACTATGAAAAGTTCCGGTTCCAGCTTATATTCAAAAGTAAGCCTTTTGTCTTCCGTTCCTCTAACAGTAATCGTTTCAATTAATTCCGAAGCATTTATAACCTGTCCGTGCCCTTTTTCTTTTAATTTATTGATTACCCATTTGGCATAACCGGACTTATGAACATTTACCTTACCATTTTGGTCAAGTAGGACTAATCCATCTAATATAGCAGTACCTTGTCTAGTCTCCCTACCTGAGATTTGAAAAATTGCATCTGATACATAGGAAGGTAAGTTCTCTTTATTCAAATAAACGTTTTGTAGCTTTCTGAATGAAGGGTAATCAGTATATTTTTGTTCAAACCAATCCGTCAATAACCCTTCAGCAACAGTATTAATAATTTCAATCACTCCGGCATTTTGTGGCAGCAACATGCCGAACTCCAAAATATTAGCCGTTTTGCCACGGTAAGTTAATTCATAAACATGAACAAAATTCTCACCTAACCATTTTACAAGTTCTTTAAAAAAAGTTTCTGCCTTTCTCACATACAATTGTTTTGTTGCAGAAGTTGCATTTATTCCCAGTTCTCTTGAGCCAGCATACATCTTTAACAATCTTATAAATTTCTCTTCCTTTATAGCCAGTTTAAAAAAGACTTCATCCGCCTTTTGTTCATCCTTAAATTTCACTTCACTGAATGGTTTTAACATATAAATATAGAAATCACGCTCAGGTTGGGCAGTCGACCTTTCATTTGGTGCACCAAAGAACAAGTATCCTTGCCGAGTCACTTTATGGGCTTCCCATGGCAGATTATGTTTCCAGATTTTATATCCAGTTACATAGGTATTATCTGCTACCCCTGTGGCTTGTTTAAGTACCTCAAAATAATAGCTATCCAATTTATCGTCTTCAATGGTTTCTGCCTTTTGTTCAATCAAATCATCAACAGCAATGTCTTTTTTTAAATCTAAATAATATTGTCCATTGCTTTCGTTTGTTGAAATATATTGAAAACTGACTGTTTTTAATATCTCTTTTAATACTACTTCAACAGTAGTCTTTAAATCATCCGAAGGGTTTTCATCCTCCAGCAGCATCTCCAAACTCACTGAAGGACTAAGGAACAAATCGTCACGGAGTTCCTCTGAAGTCAAGCCAACTTTATCAAAAATATCACTTGTAGCAAGACGGTATACTGCAAGAGCATTTACAATTCTAAAGGCCATCGGCTGATATATTTTTTTGGTAAACGCATTTTGAATACGGTCCTTTAAAATACGCGACTTGTCCAATACTTCACGAATATCAGGATTACTTTTGTAAGAAGGATCTTCTTCAATGTATTTCCAGTAGCTATCATAGGAAACAAGACCTGGGGCACCCTCTGGAACATCACTCTCAAGAATCCTCTTAATTTCATTACTTATCGTTTTCAATGCCACCCTTTTTTCAGCAATATTTACTTTCTCAAATGTTGTTAAATAAGCTGGATGAATTGGGAAGAGATTGATATACATTTCTATATCTTCACTTAAACGGGTATACAAAGATGTAAATCGGCTTAAATGCTCACGAATAAGAGCTTTTTGTTTTTCATCCTTTTTAAGTAATCTTTGTGAAACAACAAATGCAATATCTTCACGGACAATACGGACTTGTTCAAAACGTTCTTTAACTCTGCGTAAAGAATCCGCAACAAAGCCAAATTTAGGATTATCAAAAAGCATTTCCTGAATACCTGCTATAAAACGCAAGCGGGTTTTACTACATACTTCCCCTAATTCCCGTAAAAATCCGAGATCTAATGTAAGTTCCTGCTCTTTTCGGCTTCTTAAATAGTCTAATAACTCGTCCACGACAAGCATAAGCCCTTGGTCCGGGAATGCTTCATGGAAAAGCCCTATCATTTCCGTTAATGCATCTTTATTATTGCGGGCTTCATCTATAGATGGGAATATAAAATCAACCCCAATATCATAAAGCCCTTCTTCTAATGCTTCACATAAAATGTCTCTTAGTGAAGTCCGAACGCTGCCAATTTCAGTACGTATAACTTTAAATTGCCCTTCTATTTCTTTTGCCTTTTGTGCTACCCGCTCATTCTTGATATAATTACTTGCACCGTCAATTTCGGCAATCGTTGAAATCACACTCATTAAGTGTGATTTACCTGTTCCATAATTACCGACAATGAATAATCCTTTATTATCTACCGGCCGGTGGAACTGTAAATGTTCAATGACTGCTTCATCTAGCTGCTCCGCCATTCTTTCTGAAATAACATATGTATCAATTAAGTGAACTGCTCGATCCTTATCATTTGCATCTGTTAACTGAATAACCGATTCAATTGGTTCAAATTGGACTAAATCACGATATTTCATTTGTATCTTCCCCCATTATTCCGTCACTATAATTCCATCGAATTCTTTGCATTCATAATATTCAGGATGCCCAGGCACCGCATACACAAAACGTCTGCCGTCATAACTGCCTTTCCAAGATACGACCAATGTATAATTCCTGCTTAAAGGCTGCAAAAGCTGAATGACATCTTGTTTTAATGTCGGATCAAACAATACCTCAATATGCTCCAAGCATAGAGTACTGCTTCCCGCATTTCTTAGGATATCACTTAGTAGGCTATGTACTCTTCCGGCCATCCGTTTACTTGGATACTCTTTTAATTTCTCACTTAGCAGCATGCTAATATTTAGAAGTGGTATTCCAAAGCTTTCAGCCGCCTTTTTAACAGCGGTTCCTTTTGAAAGCTCACAAACAAGAATCATTTTATAATATCTTGTTGAGATACCTTCTAACTCCTGCTCAATCTTTTTTACAAGGTCAGCACTCATAAAAACACCCACAAACTTTTAGTTCTTTAGTATCATTCTACCTAATTGCACAGTGTTTTTGTATTGTTTTCCAATGAAAAGTAAAAAGTATTTATTATAGCATATAAATTAGGTGCGTTATAGGAAAATTCAAAAAAAAAGCACCTGTTCGGCGCTTTTTACTGTTAATTTAAAGTATAATGATGTAACAAAAATTTACTAGAAGGTGATTTAACAAGTGTTCCTTCTTTTATTGACTCAATGATCATTTATTATTTCTTAGTTAATCCACCCATTTCATCCTTTACAACAACTTTTTCAGAATCTTGTTTGCGTTTCTGCCAGTTTTGATAATAGGTTTTGGAATCAGGTATTTCCGTGATGTTCCCAATAGAAGACTGTACCATATGCAAAGCTGGTGGTCAAATCCGGTTTAATGCATCACAATTAAGACGGAATGCATTTCTTTTTACTCCAAATAAGCTTATAGGATACATACTTTAAAGTTCTTTTCTTAGTTAAAGTTAAATAATCCTGATATTGTGGATAGGTAATCGAATTTGAATTTTGTCAGGGAATAAAGTACAAATTCAAATCTTTGCTTTTGGTCTTTCTCTTTGTAATTGCACTCTTTTGACTATTTTTTTAATTCACAAAAACTAACAGTAATAATAACTCTCCTAAAATCTTTATCTTGAAAAACAACAAATAAATTGGTTTCAGGTATATTCCACCGCGTTAATGCGTTTTTTTTCTTCATTATATGGAATAGTAAGCAGCTGCCGGCGTAATCGTGATGTGTCAATGTTACGTTGAATGCATCGCATTCTCGCATGTTCACTAAACACAAATGTAAATCTAATCATCATTTCCCCTTTAATCTGAATTATTTTCAATGACACCTAAAGACAGTTCTAGCCCCTTCTAATTTGCCTCGACTCCAACTATTTTCAGCAATACTTACCTTCTCAAGTCGATTTTCAGCATTTTTAAAGGTCCACCCTCGTCCCATAATAGGCTACAGCAAAAAACATTAATGTGAGAACCTCATTACCCCTTCAATCTTCAACTTAATTCCCACATCAACCTCCCCTGGAACCATTTGGACTGCACCCATCCTGTACTTCTCATGAAAATCCTCGCTAAAATATCTTATCCCATTTACCTGTTCCGATTTTGTTGGAGTTAAAATATAAACCTCCTCCACAGCCCTATCACCAGTCTCACGGTGAATAATTCCATCGCGATACTTATGCATTTCTCCAAGGGCAGTGCCGAGATTATCCGGCACCCGGTATTTTGGATCAAAGACTATGATTCTTTCTCCTCCTTCTAACACGATATCGGGAATCATTTTTTGTGTATAAGTATGGAAGGTCTTTGAATTGTATTGAAACGTCCGTTGATAATAAAGCGATAAATTGCCGTGCAATTTGATTTCACTCTGTTTATTTTCAGCCAGATTCAGAAAAATTCCGTCTTTTGTGATTTTAAATAAGCCGCCCGTATCGCGAACAAAACCAGATTCCCTTAAAATCTTAACGATTTTCATGTAGCACCACATTTCATACAATTGAAATGTATCCTTTAAGGAAATAGAATAATCGAACAATATTCCTTCCCGATGGTGCTTGTAAAGGCTATCAAACCATATATACCACAACCGATAAACAGGATGCTTCCGAAACTTTTGTGTGATCGTATAAGGCCCACTATGATCTGTAATCTCTTTTAATAATGGACTGTTCAGCCATCGTTGGACAATTGCTTTGTATTTTCCAGACTTACGAGCTATATCCTCATATTCCAGAGTTTCATACTTTCGGAGAAGACGGTCCAAATCGAACAACTGCTGCTTTAATACTTGATTCTCATAAACATTCATAGTTTCAAAGGTTTTGACATTTTGGACGTTGCTTGGAATCTCTGCACCGTGGCCTTTCTGGTCAAGCCAACGTAACGTTACCTCGACTGAACGTTGAACTTTCTCTCTTTTCATGATTACTGGCTGCTTTTCTAAGCGGCGAATGGGCTGTTTTTCGATTTTTGAAAAGATTTGCCTTAATTGATGAAAGGCGCGATCGATATAACTCCACTGTGTCCAATTGATATCGCGGCTTCTTCCGGAAGCAGTAACCTTTGTTTCAAGGCCGCTTAATTGGAAACAACTATTAGCCTCCTCAAGGATTTCCTCCAGCATCAAATTAAACTGTTCTTCTGTTAACTTGCGATTATCAGGATATATATAAGTTTCAAAGTTTTCTCCATTAATGGATACATTTAATGTTCCGCTTTGAAATGGCGTAATCATAGCTGCATAGAAACCATTTTGTTGTTGGTAAAAAGGCAAAGGAACACCTTGGATGACAACGTCTACCCTATTACCAATAAAGCGGAGCTTATATTCAGTTGCTTCCGATAGGTATGCTTCAATAAATGGAATCCAGCCTTGGGTACTATCCCATATTTCAAGGGTGCTATCTCCAGAATTGTGTGCTCCATAGTATTCCAGCTCCTCTTGCATTCGTTTCACATGCTTTAGTGAAATAGAAGTCGTTTCTAAGTTGGCCTATAACCACTGCTCTATTTTTTCCAGCATGTCTGAAATCCGCTCATCCCCGCGAATCTTTGTCAGTACCTTTTCAGAGATGACACGATCCAAGGCTTCCATTGGTACCATCATTTCCTCCTCAAGGAGCTGGTGATTGGCGTACAATTTTTGCAGCATTTCTTCCATCGTGCGATAACCGAATTGCAGCTCGTAGCCCGATAATGTATCGTGCAATTCCTTCAGGAGCTTGAATTCTTTTGTCAGTGTTGCTTTCAAATCCTGGTTAACCCGTTCCCAATATGAATCAAAATCGACATCTGATAAGGTCATGACATAAGCACGGTCAAGGACTTTGTCTGAGATGGAATGCGTCGTTTCATCGACATTAATCGTTCCCAAAATATAGACATTAGGAGGAATCAAGAGCTTCTTTGGGATACCGGCAATGTGATCATCCTGATGCAGCGGAATCTCCTTTCGTGACCCGACAGCACATAAATAATCGCTTAAGTAATACTCAACACGGCCAAATAGGGACAGAGGGACAGGTCTGTCCCTCCGATTGAATATATATATCAGATTATCAATCTGCAACCAGAGGGTATAGCAATCCTAATGGGAGAGGGGGGCGGTCTTCGGTTCAAAAAACTATAGAAATTGATAGGCCCCACATAAAACGAAGCAAAAATCCTAAGCTTGCATGAATGAACTGAAACTGAGGACTTTTACTTCATACATTACTATTTTCAAAGACTTTTATTGTGCATGTCTGTAAGAATGGAATCCTGATTCAGAAGAACAAGTTTCCGGGTAAAGTATTGCTCCGCAACCTCCGAATGATCTACTACCACAATAGTTTTTCCTTTGGCGCGGATTCGGTCCAGAAAACATGCTACAAGAAATATCTCTGAAGGGCTAAGACCTTTGAACGGTTCGTCAATTCCTAATATCTTTGAAGTTGATTTGCTTGCCTTCAATATCTTAATCCGTATGTTCTCACCACCTGACAGCGTTGTTGTGGCTTGCCCAATGCGAAGATGCCCTAGCATTATGGAAGTTGCTTCCTTAAGTGTTGCCGTTATTTTCGGGTCAAATGGCTTAAAATACTCCAATCCTTCATCTAACGTCATATTCCATATATCATATATACTTTTTTGATTCACCTTGTATTTCTTCAGGATTTTGTTAAATCCCGTTCCTTCACATTCTTCGCAAACGAGTCGCACTTTGGTTCTTGAGTTATAACCATACTCAATGAAACCGCCACCACAACATACAGGGCAAGTCCCTCCATTACCAGTCAAATTAGAAAAGAGCCTTCTATCCTTTCCGGTCTTTTTTGCAAATATGTCGGAGATCTTTCCGAAAATATCTAGTGCAGTTGCAACATAGGAGTTTTTGTTACCAACAAGAGGTTTTTGACTAATGTAAAGGTATTCATCAAATTGCTGGGGAAAATATTCTCTGAGCAATGTTGACTTGCCAATTCCTGAAGCTCCAGTCACTAAATTCATGCATTTATCAGCTAATGAAATCTTCACCCCTTTGTACTGATAGACATCATTGATAATCTGCACAGTGATATATGCTGTTGCTTTCCGAACTGACATAGACCTTGAAATAGCTTCATAAGCCAAATATTCAGTAGAATCAATAAGACTTCCACCATTGGATCCGCTTCCTGGTCCAAGAGCATATATTTTTTTCGATTCCTTGACAAATATGTCACTATGATCAACGATAAGTACGGTGTGTCTTTTGGCCAATAGCAGAATATTCTCTAATATGGCCTGCTTCTCATTACCGGACAATCCCGCAAGAGGCTCATCCAGTACAATCAGAAGGTCGGTAAGCTGTGAATTGAATACCTGAACCATTTTCAAACGTTGAAGCTCACCACCAGACAAAGTTGGAATTGCTCGATGGAAAAACAGGTGACCGAGATTAAGTTCAACTGCCTTTGTAATAAAATTCCTAATACAGGTCAGTGCAAAAGTTAATCGTGAATCTTTAATCTCTGCAGACATTTTCTTGATAACCGGAGCCAATTCAGAAAATGGAAGAGTCATGAACTCTCCAATAGACAGGTCATAGATTCTGTACTGCTCATGTTCAGCAGAATATTTCCTACCTTTGCAGCAATCACATTCACGATCAGAATAAAACTGTTTACCAGGAGTAAAATTTGTAATCATTGGATTTTCGGTCATTACTCCATAGTACTTAGTAGTTCGTCGGGAAAACATATTCGTTTTCTTAAAGCGAATAGAATATTTTTCTGGGCTTTCTCCGTAAAGAATGGATTCTTTTTCTGTACAAGAAAGCTGACGGATAGTTTTAGAGGAATCAATGCCCTGATCCGCACAATACTTTTCAATGATATGAGCATAAAAGTCCTTGTATTTATTCCAGCATCGGATCGGGTTTTTTTCCAAAGGGACATTGTAATCAATAATGCGACTCTCATCCAATATACTGACGATTCCTAATCCGTGACATTTCTCACAGA
The DNA here is from genome assembly GCF_012843265.1 of Bacillus sp. DNRA2. Classification (GTDB taxonomy): domain Bacteria; phylum Bacillota; class Bacilli; order Bacillales; family Cytobacillaceae; genus Bacillus_BU. Next base: position 118,392 of record NZ_JABAIT010000014.1, read on the forward strand.
GATTGCCAGCCTTATTAAGCGTAAAGTTATCTTCCGGTATTCCAAGTAGTGCCGCATATATAAGTGAGATATTGCGATTAAGACCAAAATAAGTACCGATAGTGGAATGTAGGTTATTGTTAAAATTAGATTGTTTGATAGGGATAGAAGCAACCATGTTGTGATAGCCTTTAACAACATAAGAAGGCTCTGCAACATCATCAGCAAACATAGCCATGAATTCGTGTTGACCAATCTGGGCAACAGTATCATATGCCAGCGAAGACTTTCCACTTCCCGATGGCCCGATTATAAGATTTATTTCTAGTTTTTCAAGTGATATATCAATGCCTTTCAGATTGTTGGTTTTTATACCCTCAATTTTGATGCAATCCGCCATTGACATTCCTGCTTTCATTAATTATGCGATATAGATCCTGAATAAAGAATTCCAGTGTTTTTTTTGAGTGAGCACAGAATCTCTCGTCAACAGAGTGAATAGTGTTGCCTGGTTTCAGATGCATGGCATTTACAGGACATCCTCCACCACAAATGCCCAGAGAAGGACAATCCATGCAATATTCTTGGTTTAGCGGGGTCAACTGAGACCATTCTATAAAGTCCTTATCTTTAGTAGCATCAAATGAATCGTCATTAATGTTTGTAACAAAGTATTTCTTATCAAACAGACAACCATGACAAATTCCAACCTGGCCATTCGGAGCAACTACAATCTGACCTCCAGATGTAGCCGCACAATCAGAGAAATAAACCTGAGACTTCGAGAATGATTTTAATTTGCGCATGATACGGTCTTCATATATGCCGCGTTTTCTTAATTCAACAAACTCATCGATGATGAACTGTGCAGCAGCTTCATTGTAGCTTTGAGGAAGGACAAAGGTGTTACTGGACATCATAATGTTAAAACCAAATGCCTTAATACCATAGTTATCTACCAAGTTAAGAATGTTCGTTGTATCCTTAATGGTATCTTCACTTAGCGTAACTGACAACGACACATCAACGCCGAGACTTTTACATAAATCCAAGGTTTTAAGGATGCGCCTGAAAACAGGATTACCGGCAACATCTACACGCATTTTGTTTGTTTCCTCAGTGAAGCCGTCAACAGAAATTGCGATAGATACCCCAAGCTCTTTCAGTTTAAGGATTCTTTCTTCATTCAAAAGAAGCCCGTTGGTTACCATCGACATTTCAACATTTTTGATACATTTTTCTGATTCACGAAGGCTATTCAGCCTTTTTGCAATATGTACCAGCACTGGGAAATTCACCATCGGTTCACCACCATAGAAGATAACAACAGGATTGTTATCTTCAAAGTCTAAACCAGAGAGCTTTATCTGACGAATAAAGAATTCGATAGCTTCATCAGCAGTTTCAGGTGTCATATCCTGCAATAAGAATTTGTTTCGTTTTTCAATATCATTATTTCCCAGAAAACAGTATTTGCAGGCGAAGTTGCACTGTTCGCTAAGAATCATATAGCAAACATTTATTGCAGGGCCGGGGATTTTTGATTTAACAAAATTCAGAACCTTATCATCTTCATCATCTGTTTTGGTTAGAATTTTGAATTTAGATAACTCAGTGACTTCGGCTTTGATTGAATCCGGAGCATTATCTATTAAGTCACAAAAAGGGCTTGCAAGCCAATCCTGCAAGCCCTTGAATGCTTCTCTCGTTAAGTACACCGGTTTCATTCTCAGAGAATGATATAAGACTACAGCATCCCCCAAGTCATATTCATGTGTAAAGCGAGAAAATCTTACCATTCGATTTCCTCCCATTCCGGAATAGCTTTGCAAGAGCATGCACAAGTACATGAATTGCAAGCTACACAAGCACAACGGGCCATAACAACAGCCTCATTCACAATATTTCCAAAGAGTTCGGCATAATCGAAATTTGTAGCGCTCATATTACATTTCCTCCCATTCAAAATCAGAAATCATTCCACCATAACAAGAGCAACGGCAATTGCACATACAACCAGTACACTGTGATATGCACTGTGCAGCAGCAACTATGGTGGAGTGGCTAATGTTTCCAAGCATGGCATCATATGCGGTTTTAGTATAGTTTACCATGTGTTGACACCCCCTGAATAATTTTCCATTTATAAGAAAATTGTACACTCGCGAAAGGATAATAGCAATGATACAAATTATACATAACCCTTCAAAAATCCAAAAATTCACTATATATAGCATTAACACCTTGAAGTTAATTCTATATATTGATTTTTATAAAATGTTAAATTTTTGTGAAAAAATAAAAAGTGGTGAAAATTCCATAAATAGCGTGTTTTCTTTACTTATCTATAATTCGTTAAAAACGTATTTTCACTTGACAATTCCCTAAATGTATAATAAGATTTTAATCTTTTTCAATTTTTTTGCTTTACTCGATTATTTTCTCTGGCAAACCATCCCTCCACGCCAAATACCTTCCAAATTACGGAGTAAGATCTTCCAGGTATGGGTTAAAGAGGCTAATCCATATGATGTGGTGAACGAATATACTTCTTATGATTCTAGATTTGGATATTTGACGGTGATCGAATTTATTTAATAATGGTGTAACTAAAAAAATGCAAACTCAATTTATCATTGAAATGAATTTGCATTTTTTATTGAGGATTTTTTTTAAGCAATAACAACCATTTTCACACGAACTTTTTGAACATTCTAGTCACGCCAACAAAATTGACACCCCTCGGGAGGTCAATAAAGTAGGGAAACCTCTCTCGAGGCTTCCCCCTTATCAAACCGTACGTGCCCTATTAAGGCATACGGCTTACCAAATGTTACAATGTTTATCAAGA
>NZ_JABAIT010000015.1 GCF_012843265.1 Bacillus sp. DNRA2
CTTGATAAACATTGTAACATTTGGTAAGCCGTATGCCTTAATAGGGCACGTACGGTTTGATAAGGGGGAAGCCTCGAGAGAGGTTTCCCTACTTTATTATTTTTATAGACAAAATATTCAATGTATAATAATATATATAAAATAAATAAAACTTATAAGAAAGGTTGGGATTGATGTGGCTGAAGTTATTCGGTCGATTCCTCGTCCGTTGGTAAAAACAAATCAATGGGTAATTGTATCAAGTGTGGTGTTGACTTGGTTGACAGGCTTAGAGTGGTTTTTATTAATCCCATTCTTATCAGGATTACTTGGGCTTCTGTTTAATTTTAATCCGATAATGAGGTTAGCAAAGCAATTCCTAAAAAAAGATATCAATTCCTATATACCAGAGGACTTTGAACAACAACAGTTTAATCAGACTATTGCGGTTATCTGTTTAGGAATGGGTTATATCGGCTTTTTGTTTAACATAGATACGATTGGGTATATTTTCACTGCTATAGTCGCGATTGCTGCGTCAGTAGCATTAATGGGTTTTTGCATCGGTTGCTTTATTTTGTTTCAATGGAAGCAATTTCAATATCGTAGAGCACAACAACAAAAGGGCTGATCAATGTTAGCCCTTTTGTTTTATGATTTATTATTATTTAATGTTGATTTTCGTGGAGGTATGAGACCTCATAGACGGAGAATTTCCGTCTAATGTATTAAGCGGTAGCTAAAATAGCCTAAATAAGCGGAGATATTCCGCTTAACCACTCAAAAAGAGACAAAATCATTTAACCGGAAAAACTCCTCTTATTATTAAGGAAACATCGGTATTTCCCAATTTAAGCGGAATTTGTCCGGTTATTTTTCAAAACAAAGCCCGAAATCAACAGTCAACTATAACGGTGCTTCGTTTAAAATAGCAAGCGATTAAACAGTTCCACGAACAAACACTAATTTATTGAACCGTTCAGTCGCGGCTGTAGTATTTACTTCATAGCCAAGCTCATTCATTGTTTCGCCAATTAACGCAATCGCTTTTTCAAGCATTTCTACAGTTGTATTCCCCATATGACCAATCCGGAAAGCTTTTCCGGCTAGATGTGCAAGGGCGCCGGCAACCACTACGCCTTTTTTAGCTAAGGCTGTCCGGAATGCCACATCATCCATACCTTCTGGATATAGGATACAGCTAAGCGTTGCAGCTGCTACACTTTCTTCAGCTATCGCTTTCATCCCATATTCAGATAGGGCGCCACGGACGGCGCGACCATAAGCAACGTGTCGTTTAATTCTGTTCTCAAGCCCTTCGGCAAGAACTAATCTCATTCCCTCATCGTAGGCATAGATGAGATTTACTGGTGGAGTAGCAAAATATTTTTGCGGATCATTCATAATCGGAATCCAATTCTCGATATCACAGTAATATGCAGGTACATGTGTTAATTGTTTTCGGGCAGTTAATGCCGTTTGGTTAAATGCAACGATGGCCAATCCTGGTGGTACACCAATCGCTTTTTGAGAGCCTGTTAGCACAATATCTATTTTCGCATCCACACCACCATATGATTTGCTCATATCTTCTTCCATCGCAGCAGTCGCACACACACCATCGAGAATCACAAGTGCTCCGTGTTCTTTAATGATTGGAACCAATTCATCTAAATTGGCAGCTACTCCGGTTGATGTATCGGCATGAGTAATTGTAACCGCTTTAAATTTGCTCGTTGCTAATTTTTCGGCAACAGCATCTCTTGATACTTGTTTACCCCATTCTGCTTGAATAACCTCAACATCGATTCCAAATGCTTCGCCAAGCTTAATGAAGCGATCACCAAAATAACCATGGCTTATTACTAATAGTTTTTCGCCTGCAGCGATTGTATTAACAAGGGCCATTTCCATAGCCACAGTCCCAGAGCCTGCGATAACAAATACTTCCCCGTCTGTTTTAAACATTTCCTTTGTTTGGTTAATCGCATTGCGATATATTGCCGCAAAGCGTGGGTCAGTGTGACCAAGTGTTTCCTGAGCCAGCGCGTCGTAAATCGAATCAACCACAGGTGTTGGACCAGGGATAAGCAAAAGTTCTTGTTCCGTCATGATTAATCCTCCTAATTTTATTACCATAATAAATAAATAACCCTTTCAAAGTATGGGCACAATAATCATTTCGCTATACCTTAAGTGATTTCCTCTTATAACTTCTTGCTTTTGTTAAAAAAAAGGCAAATTATGCACAGACTACAATTTGGGTTGAAGTTTAAAAGTTATATAAAAATAATAACGATTAGCTGTAACTTGACTGAATCATACTTAATTAATCATACTAAAGGCAAAAGGAGCGTGTTTAGGTTGAAAAAGGTATTAGTTTCGTTTGGGGTTGTTGCGGCAGCCTTGATAATTGTGGGAATGATGTTAATGAACAGCTATAACAATTTTGTTGATTTAGAGGAGAATGTTAACCAGTCCTATGCGCAAATTGAAAATCAGCTCCAAAGACGGCTTGATTTAATACCCAATTTGGTTAATACGGTCAAAGGTTACGCTTCGCATGAAAAAGAAGTGATTGCTTCTATTTCTGATGCTCGGGCCCGACTAGCTGGAGCAAAATCTCCGGAGGAAGAGGCAACAGCAAATGCAGAGTTGACAGGTGCCCTAAGTCGTTTGCTTGTTGTTGTTGAAAACTATCCAGAACTAAAAGCAGACCAACAGTTTACACAGTTAATGGATGAATTAGCCGGTACAGAAAATCGTATTTCTGTTGCCCGCAAGGATTATAACGCTGAGGTCGCGGTCTATAATAAAAAGGTAAAAAGCTTTCCTGGAGTAGTAGTCGCTGGGGTTACCGGTTTTGACCAGAAAGAATATTTTAAAGCGGACCCAAAAGCAGAAGAGGCTCCAGAGGTGGATTTTGGAGGAAATGAATAATGAAAAGGTTGCGGTTCTTCCATGGAATCGTTTTGTGCTTCATTTCATTTCTTCTACTTGGAGGTAGTAGGGCAGCCGCAGAAATATCCATTCCAGAACCGGTTGGGGATATTTATGTTCAAGACTTTGCCAATGTATTAACAGCACAGGAAAAAGCCGAACTAATCAGTATGGGGCGAGCTCTAGAATCTCAAACTTCTGCTCAAGTTGCTGTCTTAACGGTGGATACAACTGGAGATGTACCAATGGAGGAATTTGCGAATGAGGCTTTTCGCAAATACGGAATTGGTACGAAACAAGAGAACAATGGTGTCATGCTTGTGCTCGCGTTGCAGGATCGTCAAATCAGAATAGAGGTTGGCTATGGTCTAGAAGGGCGAATTCCCGATGGTAAAGCAGGCAGAATTTTAGATCAATATGCCATTCCTTATTTACAAAATCAACAACCAAACACAGCAATCATCGAGACTTATAAAGTTATTGCAAATGAAGTATTAACAGAGTATGGACAAGAAGGACTGCAAACTAAAACGGGGGTAAATTCACAACAGCCTGTGTCAAATGCTGAGGGTGGTGGAATCCCCTCGTGGCTACTATTTATTATTATCATTGTTGTTTTGTTTCTTGATTTCAAGTTTTTTGGAGGGTTCCTTACTCACTTTCTGTTGTCGACTCTTTTGCGAGGTGGCCGAGGTGGTGGAGGAGGAGACGGTGGTTTTCGCGGCGGTGGGGGTGGCTCTTCCGGCGGGGGAGGAGCAGGCCGTGGCTGGTAAATAAATTAAAATGAGGACAAGTCTCATCCAGCTAACACACTGAACGGAGACTTTCCTCATTTTTGTTTACCCATTCAAATTTGCTCATTTTGTGATACCATTGGGAGGGTATTAATACGGTGTATGTTCTTACTAAGCTGATACAAATGCCCAAAAAGGAAGACAAACTAAGTGAAGGTTAGGGTGTAAAATGAACGACCAGTATTTTGATGAATTGCTAAACATTCAAACATGCGGGGAACAGCGTGGCTTTACGCAATCATTCCATTATCATCGCTATGAACCTACTCCCTACCAAGCCCTAGAAACATTATTTCAGCATTATCCTTTATCATCTGCCGATCGCGTAGTTGATTTTGGCTGTGGGAAAGGTCGTCTCAATTTTTTTATCAATCACCTGTTCAATATTCCGGTAGTAGGGATTGAAATGAACGAAGCATTTTATCAAGAAGCGCTTGATAATCGTGAAAGTTATCTGCAAAAGTTTAAAAATCGGAAAGGGAAAATTGAGTTTTATTGTTGCTTGGCGGAAGAATACAAAATTAATCCAAGTGACAATCACTTTTATTTCTTTAATCCATTTTCGATTCAAATTTTCCGCCGCATTGTCAATAATATTTTATTGTCTTGGGAAAGCGATCCGCGCGAAATCCATTTAGTCTTATATTACGTATCGGAGGACTATATTTACTTTTTAGAAAATCAAACAGCTTTTGATCTGGAATTGGAAGTCATTCTTCCAGACCTTTATGATAGTAATCCGAATGAAAGGTTTTTAATCTATCGTTTAGCTTTCTAAAATTGTTCGAAGCAAGGTTTGCTTTCGGTGACAAAAATTGTTGAAAAGTTGTTATGGTTGCTTAGAATGTTTCCTGTCTAGATGTGCTATCGTTATGTATAGAGTCAGAGTTAAATGTAAATCAATAATTGGAGGTTTACGGGCGATGGCGACACAAAGACGAGAACCAAATAACGGACCTGTTATCCAAAAGGAAAAAGAAATGGTCACGAAAATGGTTCATTTGTATTGTCGGAAGAAACATCATCAACTTGAATTATGTGAACAGTGCCAAGCGCTGTTAGACTATGCTTATAAAAGATTATCCTTCTGTCGGTTTGGCGAAGAGAAGACTGCATGTTCAAATTGTACCGTGCACTGTTATAAGCCAGATTATCGAGAGCAAATGAAAGCTGTTATGCGTTTTTCCGGACCCTGGATGCTTCTTTATCATCCAGTTTATTCAGTAAAGCATTTGTTAGATAAATAGATAAACTCAACAAAGAGCCTGATTCTTCACGAATTAGGCTCTTCTCTTGTGATTAACTCCATGATGACTCGATTTAGTGTGTCTAGGTTCTTCTTTTCAAAATATTGATCAGGGATGGTCTCATAGTGGCAGCTGCTCCCTTTTATATAACGGTAAATAATCTGAGCTTCATCGATTTCCTCTTGGGTAGTTCTTTTCGATAGAATTGAAGTAGTGTTACCTAAATAAGGTTGGATAGCCGACTGTATAAGGGAACTGATGTCTTCAATTGCTGTTTCAGTCTGTATTTTTTCATTCAACAGGATGTTGTTCCCTTTAATCAGGAAGAGTTTTTGGGTTAAATCAGGTAATGATTCTAGGACGATAATATTTTGATTTCCCGCTGTAAACTCAATCACCCTTTCCCGGTGCCGAAGAAATTCGACTATTTGGACCGTGTCGCGGAGCTTTGCCGCTTTTTCAAAGTCAAATTGTTCTGCGGCAGTTGCCATCTTTTGTTGGATATCAAGAAGGAGCCATGTGTCTTTACCAGTTAACAAATCGATGAGTTTATCAATGATATGATTATATTGTTCACGAGCAGAACCACCAAGACAAATCCCGATGCACTTTCCGAGTGAGTAATTAAGGCATGCGGATTTGTTTTTGCCGTAATTTGTGCAATTGATTTTATAACAGTCCTTGAGCAATTCAAGTGCCCTTTCAACGGAGCTTTTACTGGAATAAGGACCAAAATAATGAATGTTGTCGGATTGTTCTACCCGATTAGTTACATATAGGTTACGAAAGCCATTAATATCTTTTATTTCTATATATGAATAACTTTGCGGATTTTTCATTTTTCGATTGTAATACGGTTTGATTTCCTGAATTAATTGACATTCCAGTATGAAAGCCTCAAATTCCGTATCAGTTAAAATAATATCAAAATCACTTAAATGTTTAACAAGTCTTTCTGTTTTCGGTGAATGAGCTTTATTGTTTTGAAAATAGGATTTTACTCGGCGTTTTAAGTTTTTAGCTTTACCTACATAAAGAATGCCACCAGAGGCATCCTTCATCAAATAAACCCCAGGTGTGGTGGGAAGCTGTTTTATTTTCTCTGAAAGTTTCATGGTGACTCCCCCTTTCTTGAAAAATCAACTAAGTTTGGCGATTAGCCTTCAACATATTCGAGGAACTTTTTAACTAGGCGCAAATGGGGATGATTTTTAGAATGTATCCAACCGAACGAAAAGTTTTGGAACAAACTGTAATCTGCCAAAGGAATGGCGACGATTCTTTGGCTTTCGACATATGGGTCGTCAAGGAGCATCAGACTTGATAATAAACTGATTCCCAGACCTTCTGAAACTGTCTTTTTGATAACCTCTGTATTGGTTGTTTCAAACATGATATTTATGGGACCAATATGTTCTTGAATATAGCCGGTTAAGTTTTCCCAGTAGCGACTGGCATACATTACGAATGGATAATCAATGATGTCCTTTACGGTCAGTTCATTGTAAAAGGCCAACGGAGAATCCATTGGGACAATCACCTTGATTCCACCTTGATAATGAAGGGATTGAAAAGCAATTTCTTCAGTGAGTTTCGGTTGCAGGTCTGCGTTAATTCCAAGGAAGCCTAAATCAACCTTAAGCTTATCGACCGCTTCAATAATTTCCTTACTTTCCATTTCTAAAATCGTCATTTTAATTTGCGGAAAATCCTTCTTAAAGCGGGATAGACTTTTAGGTAATATCGTTAAGAATAGGCTCGAAATCGTTGCGATTTTTAGCTCACCTTTATAGCTTGAGGTAATCGCTTGCACCTCACCTTTCATTTCGTCGACTTTTTTAAGGATTTCTAGTACTTTTTTGATGATATTTTTGCCTTCATCAGTCGGGACAGTTCCAAAACGGGAGCGCTTAAACAGCTTGATTCCAATTTCTTTTTCCAATAACGAGATCGACTGACTGATTGCAGATTGGGAGACATGCAGGTTTTGGGCGGCGAGAGACATTGACTTAGTGTCAACAACTTCCTTTATGTACTCCATTTGCTCAAAGTTCATTCCCAAACCCCTCTCCTTTTCATATAAGTACATCTTATAATACCATTAAAAATTCCTGTTTTACATATCGAATAATAATACTTAAAATGGAAAAATACTAATTATTCACGATTACGATGAGGAGGCATTATGGCGAAAGAAAAATTATGGACAAAGGATTTTGTGATTGTCTCGGCAATTAATTTCTTTGTGACGTTAATCTTTTATTTATTAATGGTCACAATTTCCACATACGCAGTTGAGAAATTTGCAGCAAATACGAGTCAAGCAGGTCTTGTTACAGGGATATTTGTTATCGGCGCATTGATTGGTCGATTGTTTTCGGGGAGAATTATTGATCAGTTTGGGCGAAAAAAGATGCTGTTTATCGGTTTAATCCTTTTTACAGCTTCAACCTGTTTGTATTTCGGTGCCAACAATTTATTGTTCTTACTTATTAATCGACTCGTTCATGGAATTGCATTAGGGATGGCCAGTACCGCTACCGGAACCATTGTTGCCCAAATCATTCCAGCAACAAGAAGGGGAGAGGGAATTGGATATTATGGATTAAGTGCAATATTGGCTACAGCAATAGGTCCATTTTTCGGGATGTATTTACGAGAACATACGAGTTATCAAATGATTTTCCTATTTTGCTTAATGGTAGGCTTGTTTAGTTTAATAACAGCCTTTTTTTTGAAGGTAGTTGTCAAAGTGTCTTCAGAAAAAGGCTCTCCTATGCAAAAGGGGTTTCATATTAGGAGCTTTATTGAAATCAATGCTTTACCCATTTCTGTAGTTACCTTTTTTGTTGGTCTTGCTTATTCTGGTGTACTTTCTTTTATAACCTTTTATGCTGAAGAATTGAATCTAATTGAGTCAGCAAGCTTTTTCTTTGTAGCGTACGCTGCTGCAGTCCTTGTTTCTAGGCCGTTTGCTGGGAAGCTATTCGATGTAAGGGGGGCAAATTCTGTTATTTACCCTGTCTTAATCATTTTTGCAGTAGGGATGATGCTGCTAAGCCAGGTTCATAATGGTTGGACATTGTTACTTGCGGGTGTCATTATTGGATTTGGATATGGAAACTTTACCTCATCGGCTCAGGCTGTGGCAATTAAGGTAACTCCTCACGACAGACTAGGGTTGGCCACCTCAACCTTTTTTATTTTAGTAGATTTAGCATTCGGCATTGGTCCTTATTTGTTGGGATTGGTTGTCCCTTATTCGGGATTTAGGGGATTATATTTATCCTTAGTTGCTATAATTATTTTTGCGATGATACTTTACTATTTTTTGCATGGAAAAAAAGAACGACAAACATTCAAATACAAAATGACATCTTGACATTTTCTTAACATTTCCACGACAGCTTCCTGAAACTTGTTCGCTACAATGAAGTTGTAACAGAGATAGCAATTAGTTATAGAGGAGATGTTATCATGAAAATGAAACAGGTAATAATAGCAGGTGCATTTGTCGGAGCGTTTGGATTAGGAGCGCTGTTTGCGCCAATTGGAGAGCCAACTGCAACAACAGGAAACAGTAATGGGATTATCAAAGCTGTGAATACAACAACTGAACAAACACCGAATGAAGATGCAACTGGTTATACTTGCCCAATGACCGGTGAACAGATGGGTCGTGGCGGTGCTGGAATGGGAATGCAATTTAGTGGTACTATGCATGAAGCAGTCGCCGAAGCACTGGGGATGACTGCAGACGAACTACAATCTGCGCGAAGTGAAGGTAAAACGATTGCGGAGCTTGCAAAAGAAAAAGGGATTAGTGTTGACGAGGTAGTGGCTAAGCTAGTTGAGACTCGTAAAGCTAATTTAGAGCAGCTGAAAAAGGACGGTAAAATCACCCAAGAACAGCTGGATCAAATGCTTTCTAATATGGAAACAAGAATGAAGGCGATGGTCGAAAATGGTGGTGGCGTTGGTCCAATGAATGGCAATTGTGGTGAAAGAATGGGGCAGAAGGGACAAGCCGGTTGGTTTAACAAAAATGTAACCAATAATAGTTCAACTAATTTATAAAACAAATGCCTATATCTTAACGAAAAACTCTGGAGGTTCTCCGGAGTTTTCTTTGTTTAATGTGTTAACGAAACTGACATTTATAGATTAGGCAATCGGTTGGTATAATGAGAGGGAATGAGGAGGGGTGTTTGTGGCGAAGGTGATTGCTGTTGTTGACGATGAAGAAAAAATTCGCGATACGATTAAAGCGTTTTTAATAAATGAAGGCTTTACTGTAGTAGAAGCCGAAAATGGTGAAGCAGCTATTCAACTTGTTAAAAATCAATCTGTCGATCTCGTGATATTAGATGTGATGATGCCAATCATGGATGGCTTTCAGGCTTTACGAGAAATTCGCATGATTAGTAAAAAAATGCCGGTTATCATGCTGACGGCTAAAACAGAGGAAATCGACAAGCTATTGGGGCTTGAAATGGGTGCCGATGATTATATAACTAAACCCTTCAGTATGCGGGAATTGGCGGCCAGAATTCGCACTGTTTTGCGTCGAAGTACCCCTGAAGAAGAAAGAGAAGGATTGGATGAGTTGTTAACAAGAGGAGATATTGAAATAAATTTAAGCACTTATGAGGTTAAGGTGGGAGAAGAATTATTAAATTTAACACCTACAGAATATAAAATACTAGTGACGCTTGCACAGAAGCCAGGTCGTGTCTACAGCCGCCTGCAATTAATGAACAGCGTGATGGGTGAAGCGTATCTTAATTATGAGCGGTCGATTGATACCCATGTTAGCAATTTACGGAAAAAGGTTGAAAGTGATCCAGCCCATCCGGAGTACATTCACACTGTATATGGAATTGGCTATCGCTTTGGTAAAAAACAATGAAGCTCCAGTCGAAATTAATCATAGCTTTTATTGCAATTGTAATGTTAATGGGTATCAGTCAATCGTTATTTTTAAAATCAAGAATTCAGTCAACCTTCAATAGTTATCTCGAACAATATAATTTCGGATTTATGGAACGGATGAAGCAAAATCTTGAGCTTTATTATGAAGAAGCAGGTTCATGGGATGAAGTTCAGGAGGTATATTTCGAAGGAAACTCTAGTATGGGACAAGGTCACGGTATGATGATGCAAGGGATGCTCATGAATATGGCGATGGCCAATGCCGATTTATTGTTGCTAGATATTGATGGTACGGTAATCGCAGATACTTCAGGTGACAGGCTTAACACAAGCGGTTTGGATGTCCATGGCAAATCTACGGATATTATGATTGATGGAAAGAGAAAAGGGACGTTGGTTCTTTATCAGCATAAACTGCAAAATCTTGAGGAGGATTTTATCAGATCTGCAAATTTGGCAATCGTAATGAGTGGCCTTATTGCAGCTTTACTTGCTGTGTTATTCAGCATTTGGATTGCTAAAAAAATAACAAAACCGCTACAAACACTAATATTGGGGATTAGAAAGCTAGGGAGTGGTGAAAAGGTACCTGAAGTTAAAATTGAGACAGAGGATGAATTCCATGAATTAGGTGATGCATTTAACCAGATGTCGCAAAGGCTTTCTCGTAATGAGGAAATTAGACGAGCGCTTGTCGCAGATGTTGCTCACGAATTACGAACACCTTTGGCAATTTTACAAGGAAAATTGGAATCGATTCAAGAGGGCGCAATTCAAGCATCAGAAGAGGTTGTCCTGGAATTGACGGATGAAGTATACAGGTTAAATCGATTGGTGAGTGACCTACAACAATTAAGCCTTGCCGAAGCGGGAAAGCTCCCTCTAAATAAACAAGCTGTCAATTTGAAATATTTGATTCATAAGGTATGCACTCATTTACAGTGGCTTGCCGATGAAAAAGGAATTAACTTCCATTATGAAAATATTAAAGATGATTGTTGGGCTGAAATTGATAGTGACCGATTCACTCAGGTCATCGTAAATTTGATTGGAAACGCATTAAGACATACTGAGCCCCAAGGGACGGTTGAAATAACAGTTGAAACCAGTAGTGCAGCATTTTTTATTCATGTGAAAGATACTGGACCTGGTATACCAGCTGATGCTTTGCCATTCGTTTTCGATCGCTTCTACAAGCGCGACACTTCAAGAAATCGAAATGAAGGTGGAACTGGTCTGGGCCTTTCAATTGCTAAAGGCTATGTCGAGGCACATGGTGGCACGATTACTGTAGAAAGCGAAGAGGGAAAAGGTACTGTTTTTACAATCTTATTAACAAAATGATCAAATATAAACACTCGGTAGTCTTTTACCGAGTGTTTTTAGTAATGAAAATAAAAAAACACTCGGTGCAATGAATACCGAGCGTAATATTAAATCCTCTTTGACTAGGGGAATAACAGTTAACTGTTATAAATTAGCGTCAAAAGAGGGGTTTGGAAATTAGAATGTTAGTTTTTTTATTATGAATGTTATCTGATTACGGATAACGTAATCTAAATTTAACGCTGATAGGTGACGATTTCAACTAGATTTGTCGAATATGAGGTTTATCCCCTAGGTGTTTTTCAGGTTATTTGTTTAATATTATCGAAAAATCATAGTGAATCCTTGGTAAAACGCTAAATTTCAAACTTTTTTAACAATTTAGGTTTACAATATGAATAGGAGCTATTTGTAAATAACATTAGAGTAGATGAACGTTTATGAAAGCGGGTGAATGAGATGGCTAAGGAAAAAATCCTCATTGTTGATGATGAGGAAAGAATCCGCGAGATGATTAGGGAGTATATTAGCCTTGAAGATTACGAGGTTGAAGAAGCCGCAAACGGAGCAGAAGCATTAAATATGTTTTTAAAAAATGATTATTCCTTAATTATTCTAGATGTTATGATGCCAAAAATTGATGGGTGGGGTGTCTGTAAAGAAATTCGGAAAACCTCACAAGTTCCAATTATTATGTTAACAGCACGTGGCGAAGAGTATGATAAGCTATTTGGATTTGAGTTAGGAGTAGATGACTATCTCGTTAAGCCGTTTAGCCCACGCGAATTATTAGCAAGAATGAAAGCGATCATCCGGAGAAGTTCAACTACTGATGAAGGTCCGGCTAAGTTAGATACGATTACGATTGAAGGCTTAGTCATTGAAAGTGCATCACGAAATGTTTACGTTGATGGTGAGCTAGTAAATTTAACACCAAAGGAATTCGAATTGCTCTGCTTGTTTGTACAAAATCCGAAACGTGTATTTACAAGGGAACAATTGTTAAATGCAATTTGGGGTTATGATTATAAGAGTGAAGATAGAACAGTCGATACCCATATTAAAACCTTACGAGAAAGTTTAAAGGATTATCGGAGATTTATTGTGACAGTTTGGGGAACTGGCTACAAATTTGAAACTACGTCTAAGTAAATTCGGATGATGTAAAGCACTTCTTCATATTGGACGAATTAGTTGTTGCAAATGTCTTTTGAAGAGAGGAGCAGGAAATGAAGAGTATACGCTTTAAGCTTTGGGCGGGAATGGTCATTTTAGTTTGTTTTGTATTATTCCTGTTATGGCTCTTTCAAATTGTATTTTTGGAAACCTATTATAATCGGATGTGGATTTCCTATATAAAATCTGAAGTCGTTAAGATAAATTATGTATTGGAAAATGGAAATAAAGAGGATTTTGAGAAAAAGTTAGCTGCCTTTGCGTTTAATAATAATATTTATATTGAGGTAATTGATAAGAACGGAGAAAGTCTCTATGTTACAGGATCTTCAGTGTCAGCTGGGAAAATGCCAATGGTCGATAGTGGGGAGCTTGAGGGGATCGTTGATGAAGTACTAAAAGGGGAAGAAGTTGAAATACCTGTTACGCACCCTCAGTTTGGTAGCGAATTTTCCTTTATTGGCTTACCAATTGAAATATCTGGTAAGACAACATATGCAATGCTCATCATTACCCCGCTAGCACCGATGGAGGACACAGCGTCGATATTGAAAGGGCAGCTGTTATACATTACAGTTATCTTACTGTTCGCAGCATTATTAATTACGCTATTTTTATCGCGGAGCTTTAGCAGCCCTATTCTTGAAATGAAGCGAGTTTCCGAGCAAATGGCATCAGGTAATTTCTCAGCCAGGATTAACACGAGGCGTCGAGATGAAATTGGACAGTTAGCAGAAACGATTAATAATATGGGGGAACAGCTTTCTAAAATTGACCAACTCAGAAAAGATGTAATAGCGAATGTATCCCATGATTTGCGAACGCCGCTAAGTTTAATTAGGGGCTATGCTGAAACATTAAGGGATGTGACCGGTAAAGACCCGCAAAAAAGAGAAAAACAACTCGGAATCATTATTGAAGAAACCGAACGTTTAAGTAAAATTGTCGACGATATCTTAGTCCTATCACAATTGCAATCTGGAAATGTCTTGTTAACTAAAAACGGCTTTAAAATAAATGAGTTAATCCAAACTACAGTGAAAAGCTATAGCTTGCTGAGTGAAAAAAATGGTGTGAGTATTATCTTGAAAGATTTATTTGATGTCATGATTGAAGCAGACGAAGTAAGGGTAAGTCAGGTGCTCCATAATTTAATCAACAATGCTTGTACACATACTCCAAGAGGTGGATTGATTACAGTTAAAATGCTTGATAAAGGTGAATCGGTGCGGATAGAAATAGCAGATACGGGAAAAGGAATTTCTACAGATGAGCTACCGCATATATGGGAGCGCTATTATAAAGCAGACAAGACAAGTGAGAAAAAGACAACTGGGACGGGAATTGGACTAGCGATTGTGAAAGAGATATTGGAGGCTCATAAGGTTTGCTTTGGCGTGGAAAGTGAAAAATTAATAGGAACGACCTTTTGGTTTGAATTAAATAAGTATAAGTAGTTAAAAAAGGCAAGACCATAAGCGGTCTTGCCTTTTTCTTAGATTAATCTTTGCCGATTCTAAATTGTTGAATGTCTTGTAATGCTTGTTGTAGATCAGATCTTGTTTTTAATTCGTTATCAATTTCAATTCCTAGTTCAATCATAGTATCAGCAATTTCAGCGCTAATTCCTGTTAAGATAGTAGAGCAGCCTAGTAGTTTAATACCTTTAACGATTTTAAACAAATGGTTAACAACAGCTGTATCAACAAATGGAACACCTGAAATGTCGATAATTAATTGATTTGCTTTAAGCTCTTTCACTCGTACAAGCGTTTTTTCACGGATTTTCTTCGCACGATACGTATCCACATTACCCACTATTGGTAGAATACAAACTCTTTCAGCAATTGGAATGATCGGCACAGATAATTCATCAACGGTTTCACGGTGACTCTTTAATAAATCTTCTTTATAGTTAACGTAGTAAGCAGTGTATGAATCGATATATAAATCAATGATGTCGTTAACATTTCTTTCTAACGTGAAAAATTCCTCAGTTGAAAGAGTGTTTTGAGATTCTTGATAGAATGATTTAATCGCATTCCAAATGATTCCACGTGAAGATTGGAATAGCTCCCAAGCCAAGTGCATTGGGAATTCAGTTTTTGCACTCTTAACTCCACGTTCTTTAGCAACGTCCATGATTAATTCTGTTTTTATCTCAAGGATATTTTGTGCAACGAGTTTCATGATTGGGTTGCCCGCGCGATCATATTGTTCCATCTCGCCATTTTCTTTTAATAATGATGTGATGTAGCTTTTATTTTTTTCTAAGTATTGAACCCATTCTCTTGTGTAAAAATCTAAGTTTTTAAATAAGAAATCAGTTAAATCAGTTTTTGAATCAACTACTTGTAACATTGTATTACCCCCTATAAATTGAGTAGAATATTGACTCTTTTTTGGAAAAGAAAGATAAAATGTTGTTCCGATTCCTTCTTCGCTCGTAACCCGAATTTTCCCGTGATTACTTTGGATGGCATTAAAGACTTGCGCCAGTCCCATCCCTTTACCATCTTGCTTTAATGTGAAAAATGGTGTCCCTAGTAATCTAAGTTTGTCTTTTGGGATTCCGACCCCAGAATCAGAGATATTGATATGAACATCATGACCGTCCTCATACTGCTCAATCATTAATGTTCCACCATCAGACATTGCTTCAATCGCATTTTTAATTAGATTAAATAGCGCTTTTTTAATTTGGTCGCGTCGACCAACCACCATAGCTGTTTCGTCTTGAAAGCTTTTAATCACGTTAATGTCGTACAGTTGATTTTGAAATAATAACAAAATTGATTCGATTTTAGAGCAAACATTAAACGCTGCTTTTTCTTCCTGAACGAACTCAGGCTTTGAGACACTCATTAAATCATTTAGGATATGAATCGCTCTGTCTAGTTCGCTTTGGGCGATATGTGAGTATTCTTCTTTATATGTTTGTTCCATTAATTGAAGAAAACCTTTAACTGCCGTTAATGGATTTCGAACCTCATGAGCGATTCCCGCAGCCATTTCGCCGATAGAGGACAATAAATGGTTATTCCAATTGTTATGATCGTGAAGAGTAAGTAAATTATAGATGTTAAATAAATAAACGTGGATTCTATCTTGTGACTGTTCATTGTTTGATCGATGAAATAAGAAAAAGACTGGTTGATTATCGATCGTTACGATAAACTCATTTGCTCTACCCATAAAGCATTCATGGAGCTTTGTTTTGATTTCGTTGTTCGTAATACGATGAAAGAGGTAGTTGGAATCACCATCCTCCGATATTAACACCCGTTTTGCTTCATCGTTAGCTCTTTGTATTGTTCCATCGGGATTGAGCTCTACTAAACCGTAGGAGATTTCGTGAGCGGTGGGTGATTTAATCAACTTGACTAACCTTCCCTTCCTTAAACCATTTAACAGCTCTGACCTTTGTGCCGAGGTTAACGGTGCTTTTGATTTCAAATTCATTCATTAAACGCTTCACTCCTGATAGGCCCAACCCTAAGCCTGTCTTGGAGCGTACTTTATTATTTAAAATATTCTCAAGGTTCGGAATGCCAGGACCCTGATCTACAGCTACTATTTCAATTCCATAGGATGGAATCGGCTTAATAAAAAGTTCACCTTTGCCAGCATAAAAGACAATGTTGCGGGTTAGTTCCATGATGGAAACAACCAATTTAGTTTGTTCACTTTTGTTTAAACCGTAGTCTTCAGCAACGCGTTTACCAATAGTACTAGCCATGTAAACATCATCTTCTCGTTCAATTACAATCCTGTACAAATTCTTCTCCTATCCTTATCTCAAGTTAATGTATATATTTCCACAGAGTATTTTAGCATATATGGGCGGTGTTTTGATAATGTTTTTTAAAAATAAAGAAAATTCGTATTATGTTGACAATCTTCTTCGTTAGCTAAACTGATATATGTTGGAATTTGTCGATTGTTAGAGGCGTGTTAATTAGAAAGAATATTATTTCTGCAAATAAAAAAACAGCCACTTGGTTTAAGTGACTGTTAAGATTATTAATTATTTATTGGCTGTATTAAACGTGTCTGTTGATTTCCGTTCCAGGCGCTTCGCTTTCCGCGGGGCGGGCGGTGAGCCTCCTCGGCGCTTTAGCGCCTGTGGGGTCTCACCTGTCCCGCTGCTCCCGCAGGAGTCTTCGCGCCTTCCACTCCAATCAACATTGCCACAAAACAACAGTCTGCATAACCCAGCATCAATTAAAACCCACCGGCACGTTTTTTTTGTGGTTTAATATGTGTTATTAAGCCGTTATAATCTGTCAAATACAGGTCAATTTCTGGTTTTTCTTGAATATAGTGATCCTGCATTAGTTGATAGTAGTTAACACGGTTCAATGCGTCGTAAGGCATCATTGGGTATTTCCCGTTAGTTTTATAAAACATATAAACAGCCTTCTGAACGATGTCCATAATGGGTGGTATTTGTTTATCTTTTTCCTCAAATATTTCAAAGGTTTCTTTTGACATAAAGAAGGATTTATTAGGTATTCCGTTTAAATATGGAGCAAGCTTTCCAAAATCAATACTGTAATCTTCGTTTACTAAAATAGTGCGGCTAATGCCCTTTGGAAGATCGGATGAATAATTTTTAACCGCCCGTTGAACATCATAAAGAGTTGCTTCTATTATTGGCCAGACAACATTTTCTGAACTGATCTTCCGTTTGTCCAATTTTTTAATATTTTGTTTGGAGAGAATATTAAGGTATTTATACATCATTACATACCCAATTAGGCAGCCAACGACAAGCCCAAACATTAAACCTATTACGGTGAAAGATGGGTAGTTGTTTAACCGTTTGTCCATTTGAGCCCCGAGCTCATAACCAGCGAAGATAGAAAGTCCCAATGCAACTGCTCCCATAATATGCACCGATGATGTTTTTACTAGAAAATTAATAAATTCCTGGAAGTGTTTTTCTGTGCTTCTATGATCTTTCTTTAAAGGATTATTTAAATCGGCAATGATTTCTTCAGATGCATTGCAGTCTCTCAGGAACTTATCAATTGTAACTTGTGCCAACTCGGGATCATTTCTAAGAATATAAGCAGTTTTATGAAAAGTTCCTCTCGCGTATTTAAGATGAACCCATCTAGCTTCTTCCTCAAGGTCAATCTTTTCGACAATCTTACCAAAATCCTTAATAAATACATATTTCATTACGCACCACGCACCCCTTGCACCTTCTTCTTCTTAGGTCGCCCATCGTCAAATGCTTGTGTGCGGATCATTAAAGCCTCTTTTCTTGCTTCTTTAACAACACTTGCAGCTTCTTCACGACCTTTGGCAATGATTTTTAGTGCTTCGAGATTGGCTTGTTCTGTTAATTCTCTTTGTTTCATCATATTGGCTTCGGCATCCATTTTAAAGTCTTGAGCAAGCTTTAGTTCATTTTCGATGGTGTTACGACGTTTTTCCATAGCTTCAACAACTTTATTAAGCATTTTATTTTTGAGTATAAAAATAAGCACGGTAAATAAAACTGCTTGATAAATCATCGTACCAACTGAGACCGGCATACCAAAGATTTCAAAATCCCCCACTTATTACACCCCCTTAAGCAGCTTCATTTAATCTTTGACCTATATAAACCATGAAAAGTGTTACAAAGATGTAGGCTTGGATTCCGCCTATGAACAAACAGAAGGCTTGCCAAATAATCATTGGAAATGCAGTCAATAGACCAGCACCTATTCCTGTAAGCCAGCCTGAATCAAAGCCGTTAGTTACTGCGCCAGCGAGTATTGCCATCATAACTTCTCCGGCATAAATATTACCGAACAGCCTAAGACCCAGAGTTAGAGTGGTGGCAAATTGCTCCAAAATATTAATGACAAATAACGCTTTAAACGGCTTGAAAAAACCTTTGATATAATGCTTAAAACCATTTAAACGGATGTCGATATAGTGAGTGTAAACAATCATCATAATCGCCAGAGTGAGGGTTACGTGGGCATCCGCAGTTGGCGATTTCCACCAGGAAGCGTGTTCTTCGCCGATAATAACGGCAAATGGAATACCCATAATGTTGGCAATAAACAAATACATAATTAAACCAACGCCCGAAGCTAAAATAAAATAATTGTCTTTTCTGCCAATCGAGTTCATCATAATATCTTGGACAAAATTGATAAGCCATTCCATAATATTTTGCATTTTGCTTGGTTTTTGATCATCTGTTACTTTTCTTGTGCAGACATAAGTGAAAATAAGCACGATAAGTGCAGCGACTGTACTAGTAAGAATGATTGATAGATCAAACGTCAATCCAAATACTTGTACGAGTGGGCGAGTTGAGTGCATAATGTAACCTCCTTTCTGTATAAAATGGTGACTGAAACAGAAAGTGGTGGGGGTATGTGTGGAGGAATCAGAATAAATTTCTATTTTATAGCTTTATTATACATTAATAGAATAGGTATTAGGCACTAGAATTGTGATAATAAAATGAAGATTCAGAATAATTTCCTTAATACTGTGTCAATAGGGATATTTCAATAGGACCTGATAGTTAACTAAGAAAATAGTTAGACAGGTCCATTATTACCTTATGGCTATTTATACTGGGAAAGTGAATGATTTGAGCGTTATTTGCTTATTTCCCTGAATTCATGGACCCAGACGCGCATCGTTGGTAGCCACGGCATCCCGGGATGATACGATAAAATAGCTTGTTTATATTCTTCTAAAGTTTCAAATCCCTCTTGTTTAGCATGTTCATTATTCATATCCCCTAAAGCCTGTGAGTAGACGCGTTCAACAATAAAACTTTTTTCAGATAGATTCATTATTTCACCAATATCAGCATATCGACCATTTCGTCTTGTAGCAGTTTTTTTACCTTGAATGACTTTCTTAATATCCTCTGGTTTTGTTACTAGTCGGTCAATAGTGCAAGTTTTTGGCGGTAAGTCTTCATGCATTTTTTGCTGAGTCATAATCCTAAGCCCCCCATTAAAAATATTTACTAGGATTGACAGGATTATTGGTCGATATACCATGACTTATATGTTAGGAGATGATAGCTGAATAACGAAGGGGATTTGTTGGATGCAAAAATTTTTTCTTTATATGGGGACTGTTGATTTCCGTTCCAGGCGCTTCGCTTTCCGCGGGGCGGGCGGTGAGCCTCCTCGTCGCTAATGCTCCTGCGGGGTCTCACCTGTCCCGCTGCTCCCGCAGGAGTCTTCGCGCCTTCCACTCCAATCAACAGGTGTTAAAACTAATTTACACACCATCCCTCTATTGTCTAAAATCAAAGGCTGACTTCTATTTGAGTCAGCCTTTTTATAGTGCATTTAGTGAAATGATTGGTGAATCTATTTGCCATTTTTTTGCTTCTAGCTGAATGCTATTGTACTTCGACTGAAATTCTGCTGCTGGCAAAGGTTTACTAAAATAATAGCCTTGAATTTCATCACAGCGCTGTTGTTGTAAGTATATAACCTGCTCAACGGTTTCAACTCCCTCAGCAGTCACACTAAGTTGAAGATTCTGAGCCATCGTAATAATGGTTGATACGAGTGCTTTACTGTTTGGATCCTTTGTCATTTCCCGAATAAATGATTGATCAATTTTTACACGGTCTATAGGCAATCTTCGAATGTAGCTAAGTGAGCTGAAGCCGGTGCCAAAGTCATCAACACTAATCTTAACACCCAGTTGCTTTAGTTTATTTAGAATTTCAAGTGAGCGTTCAATATCCATTGTCATACTTTCAGTAATTTCCAATTCAATTAAATCCGGTTGAATACCAGATTCTTTAATGATCGAAGCAACAGTTGCATGCAAATTGGATTGGAGCAATTGGCGAGTTGATAGGTTAACAGATATCTTTATTGGTGGCATTCCGTTTTTTTGCCATGCCACACATTGATTGCATGCTTCTCGTAATACATACTCACCAATCGGGACTATTAGCCCGGTTTCTTCTGCAAATGGGATGAACTCTCCTGGCGGGACGAGCCCTTTATGTGGACTCAACCAACGTACTAAAGCTTCTAATCCGGTAATTGAACCTGTTTTAAGGTTTATTTTCGGCTGATAGTAGACAACGAATTCCTTTTTCTCTAAGGCTTTGCGGAGGTCGTTCTCAAGCACCAGCTGATTAACTGATTGGTCATTTTGATTCTCATAAATAGCATAACTCTTTTTACCATGCTCTTTGACGCGATACATAGCTCGGTCAGCATTTTTTATTAATCTTTCTGCATCAAGGCCATCTGTTGGATAAAAGGCGATACCGATACTAGCTGATACAGGTATTTCGTATTCTTTAATATGAAAAGGGGTTTCAAACATTTTAATGATTTTCTCAACTATTTGGATTGCCTCTTCACGGCAGTTGATTCTTGGGAGAAGGATCGAAAACTCATCCCCTCCAAACCGCGTTACAGTGTCATCTGCTCCTATTGTTCTTTCGAGCTTGTTTCCAACCTGTTTTAATAAAATATCGCCATTGGCATGACCCAAAGTATCATTAATTAGCTTAAACCTGTCTAGGTCAAGGAAAATAACAGCAAATATCGAATTGGGCTTTTTCTTTGACTTTTCAATAGTTGCATTTAAGCGGGTTTTAAATAAGCGATAATTTGCTAGGCCTGTCAAATAGTCATGGTAGGCAGAATATTGAAGCGATTCATACGCCTCAATTCTATCTATCGCGAGCGCTATTTGACTTGTGTAAGATGAAAGTGTCTCAACCATTTTCTCGGAAAAAAAGCCAGGACTCTTACTAGATACATTTAACGTTCCGATCGGTTTGTTTTTTGCAATAATTGGGAGAATTAACAGCGAGTGCATCCCGTCACTTAATAATTTTTTTCCAAAATAAGACAAATGCACTTCTTCTAGATTATTTTGAATGTAGATTTGCTCAGTATTAATAACTTTATGTATCGCGGTCGTTTCTTCGTCTAGCTCTACCGTTGTAACTTCATGATTTTGATTCAGTTCATGAAGGAATACGCGCTCCTGTTTACTCAGGATTGCTATAGAAATTTGGCTCGCATTACTCTGATGTTTAATACTTAATAAGATGTTTTTTAGTAATTCAATTCTGTCAATATTATCACTTAGAACAGTGGTGGAAATTTTTTGAAGTACTTCTAGTGTCGAAACCTTTTCTGATAAATCCTTCGTTGCCTTGTCGATTTCTTCAACTAATATTTTTTCGTGATTTTGGATCGTTTTGGTCATGTTATTAAAAGCAATAGCTAATTGTTTTATTTCGAAGATCTTATCCTCTTCAACTGCCACTTGGCGATTTCCAGCAATCATTTGATGGGTGGCAAGAATGAGCCTATTTATCGGTAATGCCAACCTTCGTGTAATTAAATAAGAGATGAAGAGTGACATAATGGATGTAGCTATCGTAATTAGAATGAAATCTTTATATAGCTCTTGCTGTTTTTCTTGAAGTGTGTCTGTTTTAAGCGCGATTTCCACTTCGCCAACATTTTCTTGGAAGTACTCTAATGGTACCTTTTCAACGATGACTTTTTCCTTATCAATGGTGGTATTTCCTTTTTGGATAATCGTTTTTCCACCAATATCTTTGATTCTTACATAAGTGATATTTGGTTCACTCAGTAAAGAATAGGCCAGTGGCGTAATTTGCGAATAGTCCTCTTTAAGCATATAGAGTCCGATAGCTGAATTTAGGGTATTCGCTGCAGTCGATCCCTCATTTTTTAAGGCTTTTTCAAGTTGGGATGATTCTTGAAACAGATTGATGGCACTAAAAGAAATGATTCCGGATAAAACCAGACTGTTGATGGCTAACCAAAATCGGAAGGCTAATTTATTGTGCCAGGTCATTGTTTTTAACCTCCTCTAGTTGCCTTAACCATTGCTGATAGTGGGCGGACTGCTCATTGCGCCCTACACGATCGGTAATTTCCTCCCATTCTTCCGCTGTTTTTTCTAGTGCTTGTTTCGCGGTTAATTTATGAAGTAGGGCAAAGGCGATATTATCATCTAGGACTTGCATGTATTCCCATCCGCTCGGGATCATCATATCTGCATTTGGATTTTTTAAACTATCTTTTACTGTTGATAATAATCTTTCATTGAGCTTTTCATTTGGGAATGCCCCTTTTCCACCAGTTGTGAAATGACTGTATCGAAATGGGTCATTTATCGTCTCTAGGCTTGAGATCGCTTCTTGACTTACTTTCTTTGAGGTGATGTACGAAATAACATCCCAAGCTTTTTCAGCTTTTGTAGATTTCTTTGAAATCGATAAAACGCGTCCAATCCATATTCCGCCTCGTGGGTTATTCGGATTCGCTGTGGGAACTAATGTCCATCCAACCTTATCCTGAACAGTTGAACCCCATTTCTCCGTATCATATGAAAAACGACCTGTATCACTCCATTGAACTGTCATCGCAATTTCGCCATGTAAAAAAGCGTTATTTAAATCAATCCAGTCATACATCGAATTAGGCGGAGTTGAGCCACTGTCGTTTAGATCAATCAATTCCTGTAAAGCTTGAATCCCCTCGTGAGTTGTAATTAACGGTTTCATATGCTCATCAAAATATCGTCCACCCATGGATGTGAATCGTTCTGCAAACCAGATGTAGCGTTTTGCTTCACCACCAAATATGGCTGTCCCATATAGGTCAATTTCGCCGTCCTTGTCTGTATCCTTTGTAAGAAATTTAGCAATTTGGTCATATTCCTCCCATGTCTCTGGAGGGGTTAATTCATTTCCGTACGTTTTTTTGTACTCTTCATTATATTTTTTAAAAATATCCTTTCGATAAAATAACAAATGGGTATCGCCGTCATAAACCATACCATAATCATGATTATTAAATTTCATATAAAGGTTGCGATACACTGGAAGAATATCGTCAATATCTTTTGTGCTTTTTATGTAGTCATCTAACGGGAGGAGCATGTCTCTTGTAACATATTCCGGTATTTTCCCTGGGAATAGAATGTAAATATCATATGTTTTTTTACTTGCAAATAAAAAATCTTCAAGATTGTCATTTAAGCGGCTTGGATAATGGTACTCAAGCTTAACGCCAAATTTCTCTTTAATGTTTTCTTCTTCTTTTTTAAACAAAGCAATCGAATCCTCAGAATCGGCAATGATGCTAATTGTGGATAATTTTTCAGTGGAGTCTTTTTTATTGTTAGCTGTATCATCAGATGAACAACTTGCTAGAAAGATGGTTAGCAGGATTAGAAATATTATTCTACTCTTCATAATAAAGTCTACCCCCATATTCGTCCTAGGTCTATTATATCAATTAAACCTTGTCAAGTACTGAAGTCACATACTTGTCAAAAAAATGACAAAATTATTAATATTATTCCCTTATATTATTTCGGTGTTTTAATTTGAGCGTTTACTGTTTCCCTTTTTAGCTTTTTTGTTCAATCGTGCATATTTTTTGAACAGAATGGGAAAATTTTATCAGTATACACAATTACCGTTAATAGATATTTGGGGGAAATATTGATGATTTTGAACAAAGAACAGCTAAGAGAAGAGGCACATAATACGGCGTTAAGTCATGACCCGTTTTTGCGCCGCAAGCCTTCATCCCAATTTTGGCGAGCGAATGAATCCGACCTTGAAAATCTACGAAGCTTTGTGAAAGATTTACGTGAAAATCGTTCCTCTTGTGCTCAACCAGCAGAAGAGTGGCTATTGGATAATGCGGAATTTTTAGAAGAACAGGTATTAGTTGTTAGTCAACAGCTTACAAAAGGATTCGTAAACGCCTTACCCCATTTAAGCAAAACTGGGGAATCAAGGGTTTTTTCTATTTGTATCGATTATCTTAATCACAATGATGGGAATCTGCATAAAGATTCATTTATCTCCTATTTACAGGCATATCAAGAAGTATCTGTTTTATCGATTGCTGAAGTATGGTCTTTGCCATTAATTATGAGAGTAGCATTGATTCGCCGTTTGTCAGGAACCATGAGTACCATTAAGGAACGGCGTGATGTATGCAAGCTCGTCGAGCAGTTATTGTCAGATATTGAAACATCTGAATTAACACCTGAAAAGCTTAAACAGGTTCTGGAGAATGCAGGACAAGAGATGCCTCTATCAGGTCCAATGATTGTCCATTTGGTAAAGCATCTCCGTGAACGAGCTGATTACTCGGCGACTGTTGGTGAATGGTTAATTTGTAAGCTGGAAAATGGTCCGGAAAGCTTGGATCACATTTTATCTTATGAGTATCAGCTTCAGGCTTCGTTCCAAGTGACGACTGGGAATCTTATTACCAGCATGAGAAGACTCTCTCGCTGGGATTGGGACGAAACCTTCGAGAAAGTCTGTATGGTCGAGCAAACACTGCGTAGTGAAAAAAGCGGTATATACGAAAAACTTGATTTCTCGAGCAGAAATAATTTACGAAAAAAAGTTGAAGTACTTGGACGCCGATTCAGGCTACCAGAAAATTTAGTAGCAACTGAAGCAGTTGAGCTTGCGGAGCAATATGTAAAGGTCTGTGCGGAAAATAATAGTGAGATAAATGAGCGGAAGTCGTTTGTTGCCTATTATTTGCTGGATGCTGAAGGAATTTCATTATTGCGTGAAGCATTAAAAAAATGCGGTAAACCTCGTGTCTTACCGGAATCGGGCTTATTCCGCAGGGCGACCGGAACCTATTTTAATACTTTGGCGGTATTTACAGTTATTTCACTTGTTGGATTTTTGGTGTGGATGGGCTGGAATTACCTCTTTAATCCGTTAGACATTGTGGTATTGGTAATTATTTTGCTAATTCCGGCTCTGGAATGGGCTGTTACCGCGACCCATTGGGTAATTGAAAGAGTTAAGCATCCAATGCCTTTACTTAGATTTGATTTCTCTAAAGGGATTCCAGAGGATGCCAAGACAATGGTAGTGATACCCGTTATATGGTCATCGTTGGAAGAGGTAAGTGAGGTAATCGATCGTCTCGAATTGCATTACCTTGCCAATCGTGATCCTCATATTCATTTTGCAGTCCTAGGTGATTTTAAGGATGCAGCAACAGAAACTGACATTGAAGATGAGCGCATTTTTGCTACAGCAAACAAAGGGATTTCTCGATTACGCAGAACATATCCAGAAACGACCTTTCATCTATTTCAACGGAAACGATTTTATAATGAACATGAAGGAGTATGGATGGGATGGGAGCGTAAACGCGGCAAATTAGTTGAGTTTGTTGAATTGATAAAAGGCAACAAGAATACAAGTTTCTATAAGGTAGAGGACTTGCAGTTACTACAACAGATTCGTTATATTATTACGCTCGATTCTGATACCCAATTGCCGTATGAGAGTGCACAAAGAATGATAGGTACTCTTCATTTACCATATAATCGTCCAAAATTAAACGAAACTAAAACTAGGGTCATTGAGGGCTATGGAGTATTTCAGCCAAGGGTTGGTATCAGTCATGAGTCAGCAATGAAGTCTCGTTTCGCTAGTCTTTGGTCTTCTGAACCTGGGATTGACCCATATGCTTTTGCCATATCTGATCCGTATCAGGATGGCCTAGAGCAAGGGATATTTACAGGTAAAGGGATTTTTGACGTTAATGCTTTTTCACAGGTACTTTGTGAGCGGATTCCTGACAATCGGGTACTAAGTCATGATTTACTTGAAGGGGGATTCTTGAGGGCAGGATTGTTATCTGATATTGAATTAATTGATAGTCATCCTGCTAAATTCAATACATATCAGAGACGCCAGCATCGCTGGATTCGGGGTGATTGGCAGCTACTTATCTGGTTATTACCAAAGTCTTCAAATAGACGGGGAGAACTCTTACCTGTTGATTTGTCTGTATTAACTCGTTGGCAAATTATTGATAATTTGCGTCGGAGCTTGCTATTGCCAGCATTACTAACGATTCTTCTATTAGCCATTACGATTTTACCTGGGTCGCCATTACGATGGATCGCTTTAATATCAGCGACATTATTTCTCCCGGTGATCCGTCAGTTATTTACAGTCAGTACCCTGATTCGAAGTCCAAAAAGTATCTGGAATACTTTTGCTCAAGTTCTTGTCACTTTGGTAACATTGCCATTTCAAGTAGTTCTGCACATGGATGGGATTTTTAGAGCATTGTATCGTTTGATATTTTCTAAAAAACGCTTGCTAGAATGGGTTTCTTCGAGTGAGGAAGACCGAAATAGTAAACAGAGCGGCTCTGCTGTCATGTTCGGAATGCTAGGCGGCTACATTCTGATTGGATTATTCTTTTTAGCAGCCATATTGAATCAAAGCATCGGAGTTAAAGTTATTGGCTTTATTTTAACAACGGTATGGCTTTTGGCTCCGTTTATTATTCATTGGCTTAATCAGGAGCTAAAACAGGAGAAGCTTAGTTTCTCAAAACAGGAAGAAGATGAGTTGCGGGAACTTGCTCAGCATATTTGGTCATTTTATGAAAAGTACGTATCAGAAGAAGATAATTGGCTTCCTCCCGATAACGTACAAATGGAGCCATCGAATGGAGTAGCGCATAGAACCTCACCGACAAACATCGGTTTGTATTTAACTTGTGCTCTAGCTGCACGTGATTTTGAGTTTATAGATACTGAGGGATTAATCGTTCGTATAGAGCGGACGATGAATACAATTGAACGTCTCGAGAAGTGGGAAGGTCATCTTCTTAATTGGTATGATACAGTCACGCTATACCCTCTCTCTCCAAAGTATGTTTCCACAGTGGATTCAGGAAATCTAGTTGGAGCTTTGATTACTGTAAAAGAGGGGTTAGCGGAATGGCTTGAGACTTATGGTGAGATGGATAAACCAATTAATCGACGTGGAGAAGATCGTGATGCACTGAAAATTGCCTTTTCTGAGGAGCTTACCCCTTTAGCATCTGGAAAGGTAGTTGGCGGACGGAATGAGCTGGAAAATTGGAAAGAACGGGGAAGTCAATTGCTGGATCGAATTGAAAAAATAATTCAAGCAACTGACTTTAAACCGCTATATAATCACAGCTCGAAACTGTTTTCGCTAGGATATCATGTTGAGCGCCATGAACTAGATGAGGTCCTATACGATTTAATGGCTTCAGAAGCAAGAATTGCTAGCTATGTTGCGATTGCGTTAGGACAAGTCTCTGTTTCGCATTGGAATACTTTGGGTAGGACGATGACGAAAGTTAGTGGTAATCCAGTATTACTCTCTTGGTCAGGTACCATGTTTGAATTTTTGATGCCATGGTTGATAACAAAGACGTACCAAAACACACTTTGGGAAACAACTTATCGTGCAGTTGTTCAAAGGCAAATTGACTATGCCAGGGAGCGGGAAGTTCCATTTGGTATATCGGAATCAGGCTACTATGCATTTGATTTTCAAATGAACTATCAATATAGGGCTTTTGGTGTTCCTGGCTTAGGCTTTAAGCGTGGACTTGAAGAGGATTTGGTCATTGCCCCGTATGCTACGATTATGGCATTGCCATTTGCGAAGGAAGAGGCGCTTAGTGCTTTAAAGAAAATTGAGAAACTTGATGGTCGTGGTGAATATGGATTTTACGAAGCAATGGATTTTACACCAAAACGTCTGCCTAAAAATAAGCAGCACGTTGTCATCCACAGCTTTATGGCTCACCATCAAGGAATGAGTTTGTTAACACTAGCCAATGTACTGCTACCAAGAACGATGATTGATCGTTTTCATCGCAATAAACAAGTTCGCGCTGCTGAACTCCTATTGCAGGAAAGAGTTCCAAAAAAACCAAAATATATTAAGCATCCTGCATTAAGCAGGGTACATGAACCGTATTCAAAATTAGATCGGGATCAAGCAACTGTGAGAGAGTATGTTTCACCTCACACAAAAGTTCCAGAAGTTTGTGTTTTATCAAACAGTTCATTTACCTCGGTTGTGACGACTTCTGGGAGTGGCCTTATGCAATACAAAGGCTTATCTGTATCAAGATGGCGCGAGGATCCAATTCTGGATTCTTGGGGTAACTATATTTATATTCGCGACATTTCAACAGACAAGCTTTGGTCTCCATCTTATCAGCCTTGCCAAGTTGAATCTTCAGAACAGCGGGTACAATTTGGATTGGATCATGCCTCTTTTATGAGAGTTGATGGTGATATTAAAACGTGTATGGAAATTTGTGTATCAGCAGATTGGAATGCAGAGGTTCGACGAATTTCGTTGACAAATACAGGCTCTGAACCGAAGGTGTTGGAGATTACTTCATTTGTAGAACTGGCATTAGCTAATCCTATTGCTGATGTTGCCCATACTGCTTTCAGCAAATTATTTATACGGACTTCATTTGATGCTGACTCGGGTTGTCTTGTAGCAGGGAGAAGACCTAGAGAAGAAAAAGACCAAGTTTTATGGTCTGCACATTCTCTAATTGTTGAAGGAGATACGCTTGGAACGATTGAATACGAAACGGACCGTTCTAGTTTTATTGGGCGAGGGTATCGACTTTCTGAGCCAAAAGGTATTAGAACAAGGCTTCGAGGAAGGGTTGGTTCAGTAGCAGATCCAGCATTTGTAATGAGACGCCGAGTTAGCATCAAGCCGGGAGGATCTGTTCAGCTTGCAGCAGTAACTTCAGTAAGTGAATTGCGAGAGGATGCAATTGATATTGTTCGTCGTTTTACACCGGATAGAGCAGTGGAAAGAGCATTCCAATTAGCCTGGAATCGCGGGCAGATAGAGCTTCGCAATTTGCAATTATCAAACCGAGCTGCTTCCGATTTTCAAACCTTGGCTGGAAGAGTGTTATATACTCCTCCATTTAAACAGGAGCGTATGCAAAGTATCATGGCAAATAGGAAAGGTCAGCCAGGTCTTTGGAGTTTTGGAGTTTCTGGAGATCGTCCGATTGTTATAGTCACGATTGAGAATCGAAGTCATATGCCATTTGTTCTGAAAATGTTAACCGGTCACGAATATTTACGGAGGCTGGGATTGCTGTTTGACTTAGTGTTTCTTAATGAGTCCGAAGAAGGCTATTATCAAAACCTGCAGGATGCGCTTCAGCAGGCCGCAGAGCATGGTGTTGATCGCTTTGGAGCAGGAATGTCTGGAGTTTATGTTGTCCCGGCTAATCGTTTAACGAAAGATGATAAGAATTTGCTTAGAGCAGTTGCTCGACTCGAATTTCGAGCAGGAGGACCTAGCATTTCCGCACAAATGCGTCTGCCGAAGAAAGAAATGGAGCTTCCTTTACCTGAGCCTTTCATTCCAAACCTGTCGGAACGAAAACATTATCAGCAGTCCGGGTTATCATTACTTGATGAAACGAAGGATTGGCTATATTTTAACGGGTGGGGTGGTTTTTCTTCTGATGGTAAGGAATATCGAATTATTATTAGAAATGGAAATCAATTGCCAGCACCTTGGGTTAATGTCCTTGCCAATAAACGATTTGGTTGCATAATCTCAGAGTTGGGCACCGGCTACACATGGTGGCGAAACAGTCGCGAATGTAAGGTGACACCGTGGTCGAACGATCCGGTCCTTGATCCTCCAGGGGAAGCTGGATTTTTACGTGATGAACAGAGCGGGGAAATATGGTCATTGTCACCATCGGCAATCCATAAACAGGAACCTTATAAAATCACACATGGAAAGGGCTACACTCGTTTTGATCATGAACAAAATGGCATCAAACACGATATGACTGTGTATGTACCGATTAATGATCCTGTAAAGATTATCAAAATTAATATCCAAAATACGTCAAACGAAAATCGAAGGATATCATTGACTTATTACGCTGAATGGGTATTAGGGGTGCAACGTAATGCGACAGCTCCGTATATTGTTACCGATTGGCTTGAGGAAGAGCAAATTATTATTGCTAGAAACCATTATCAAGAGACGTTCCGAGAGGCAACTGCGTTTTTGGGTGTATTTTCAGAAGGGCACTCAGCTCCGGATTTAACCTGGACTGGTGACCGTAATGAGTTTATCGGAAGAAACGGAACAATGGAGCAACCTGCAGCACTTTCGCGCCTTAATCTTTCTGGACAAATTGGCACACATTATGATCCATGTGGTGTTGTACAGACAAAACTTGAGCTAAGCCCAAATCAACAACAAACCATCTATGTATTATTAGGCTGTGAGGATTCTCATGAAGAGATTTTAAGTTTGGTTGGGAAATATAAACAGCCAAATGTTTGTGAACAAGCAATGGAAGAAATCCATCAATTTTGGGAGCATCATTTGGGGCAAATCCAGGTATCTACTCCATCACAGGAAACTGATTTTCTGCTAAATGGTTGGCTGTTATACCAGTCATTAGCATGTAGAATGTGGGCGAGAACAGCATTTTTCCAAGCAGGTGGAGCATTTGGTTTTCGCGATCAGTTACAGGATTCACTAGCTGTGCTTCATACAATGCCTGAGCGGACGAGGGAGCAAATTATTCTCCATGCTTCTCATCAATATATTGAAGGAGATGTTCAGCATTGGTGGCATGAAGAAACAGAGAGAGGTATTAGAACCACCTTCTCAGATGACTTGCTGTGGATGCCTTACGTTGTATCGCGCTATATGGAGCATACCGGTGATGAAACGATTCTATCAGAAACAGCGCCATTTCTTGTAAGTGAACCACTCAAAGAACATGAACATGAGCGCTATGAGGAAACAGTCGTATCCTCTGAAAGCGGAACGGTTTATGAGCATTGTTTGCGGGCAATCAAGAAAGCATTAAGCAGAATTGGGGAACATGGCCTTCCGTTAATTGGCGTTGGTGACTGGAATGATGGGATGAATCAGGTTGGTGTAAAAGGTCGAGGTGAAAGTGTCTGGCTCGGCTGGTTTATCTGTGATGTGCTGAACCGATTCATAGAAATATGTCAAAAGCAAGAGGATATCGAGCTTGCTGAGAGCTTTAAGAACTCCCGTCTTAAATTAATTGATGCTTTGAATGAGCATGGCTGGGACGGACATTGGTATCGCAGAGCTTTTCATGATGGTGGAAATTGGCTCGGTTCCATTGCAAATGAGGAATGTCGTATTGACGCGATCGCTCAAAGCTGGTCAGTCATCTCTGGTGGGGCACCAAAGGATAGAGCAATACAGGCAATGAGTTCATTTGACCGTGAACTGGTCGAGCGAAATCTTGGTGTGGTTAAATTGTTGACACCGGCATTTGATCGTTCTGAACCAAGTGCAGGTTATATACAAGGTTATCCACCAGGACTCAGAGAAAACGGAGCACAGTATACACATGGTGTCATTTGGAGCATTGTTGCTTGGTGTATTTTAAATGAAGGAGATAAAGCCCATGAGATGTTTTCGATGCTGAATCCAATGAACCATACACGAACTGATCGTGAAGTGATGACGTATACTGGTGAGCCTTATGCTATTGCTGCCGATGTTTATACTGCATCACCAAATGAAGGACGTGCAGGCTGGACCTGGTACACTGGAGCATCGGGATGGCTTTATCAAGCAGGTATCGAATGGATACTGGGAATTCGTCGAAGAGCGAATCGGCTTTATATCAATCCATGTATTCCACGGGATTGGCCAGGCTTTTCGTTTAAATATCGATTTGGTCAAACTTACTATTCCATTTCTGTGAAGCAAGAAGGCAAGGAAGAGCCGATGCTTTCTATCAATGGAGATATTGTTAATTTGACAAAGGATACAAAACCATCCATTGAATTAAAAGATGATGGGCAAGAATATAAGGTAGAGTTAATTATTTAAGCAAAAGACTTGTGAAATTCGTGTTTGACACTGCCAAACAAAATAGAAGGCATTACTAGGGCGCCATGCTCCAATTTGTTGGAACATGGCGTTTTTTGTCTTATTTTATAATGATAATAATTTTTAGAATATAGAGAATAGTGTTTGGAATTATAATATAATACTTTAGTAGAAATAAAGAAGCAATAATTTGCGGAGGAATAATGGGGTATGTTTATTCATGCAGAAATAGTCTTATATCAAGTACTCATTGTACTTTTTCCAATATTAGTTTATCACTTGTTTTTTAATGAGAAAAATAGTGAACGGCGCAAGCCTTTTTCGAAATTGACCATTATTATGTTGGTCATTTTATGTTTAGCAATGTCTTTTCCAATTCATTTTTCGGCAGGATATGTGTACGATTTTCGGATGATTCCGTTTATTATTGCCTTTTTGTATGGTGGGACCCTTCCTGGAGTGATTGTCACGATTGTACTGATAATATTTCGGTTATTGATTGGTGGCGCGGGGTTCTATGTAATTTTGACAAATTACACGATTACGGGTATTTTTCTAATTTTATTAGCTAAGAAAATTAAGGCACTCCGGAAAAATCAAAAATTAATCTTTGCAAGTCTTGTGTTTTGGACAAATACGGTAATAGTGGTTGGTACTTTACTTGTTCAGGATGAAGTGAAGCAAATCGAATTTATGTTGGTGTTTTATATCATTACGTGGATTTGTTTGATAGTCGTCATGATTATTATTCAGAATGTAGATCAACGCCTTATTTTGCGCGAGGAACTGCAACAGGCTGAGAAATTGAATGTGATTAGCCAGCTAGCAGCGTCGGTTGCCCATGAGGTAAGAAACCCAATGACATCGGTGCGCGGATTTCTGCAGTTAATGGTCGATGATAATCATTTGAAAACGCAGCACAAGAACTATATAGAAATTGCCATTAATGAATTAGATCACGCACAATCGATTATCAATGATTATTTGTCTTTGGCGAGACCGCATACAGATGAATTGAGTCCCATCAATATTTCCGACGAGGTTAAGAAAACAATTGAATTAATGACTTCATACTCAAATATTCAAAACATTACTATTGAAACAGCGATTGAAGATGAGTTGTTTATCAAAGGGAATAAGAATGAAATTAAACAGGTGCTAGTGAATATTATAAAAAATGGCATAGAAGCAATGGATATCGGGGGGACATTAACTGTAAGAACCTATGAAAGTATGGGAGAAGTAAAAATTGAAATTATCGATAGTGGTAAGGGAATGACGAAAAGTCAGTTGAAAAAGCTAGGGACTCCTTTTTATACAACAAAGGAAAAGGGAACTGGTGTCGGGCTCACAATATCTTTTCAACTTGTCCAAGCAATGAGGGGAAAAATCAAAATTGAAAGCGAACAAGGGAAAGGCACAACCTTTACTCTGCAATTTCCAAGTATCGCCATTGAGTAACGCATTAAAGCGGTGGGGGACTGTCCCCCGCCGCTTTAATGCGTAAAAGTAGGGTCAGGCTGTGAGTTTTAGGCCAATGACGGAGGCGATGATGATGGTGATAAACAGGATTCGTTGCCAATCTTTTGATTCATTAAAGAAGAGCATGCCAATTATCGCTCCACCAGAGGCTCCAATACCGGTCCAGATTGCGTAAGCCGTGCCCATTGCAATATATTCCATAGCATATGTTAACAGCAGAAAGCTCAATGCAAATCCAGTTATTAATAATAAAAGAAAATACCATTTCTGTTTTTGGTGGTATTTATTGATCATCGTCACACCAAATACTTCACCGAAACCTGCTAATATCAACGCTATCCAAGCCATTAACTATCAACTCCTTCTGCAACAGGCTCTTTTGTAGCAAACTTTAGACCAATCACGCCATTTAACAAAAATCCAATAAATATTAATTTAGTCATGTTAATAGGTTCATTAAAAAAGAGGATTTCAGCAAGCACTGTTCCGGCTGTGCCAAGTCCAACAAATACAGCATAAACTGTACCCATTGGTAGTCTTTTACCAGCGGAGATAAAACCATAAAAACTGATAATAATTGCGATAATCGTTCCAATCCACATTAATGGGTCATCGGCATGTTTTAAACCTGACACCCAGCAAACCTCAAATATTGCTGCAATATACACTTTAACCCATTCTTTGTTCATGTTTACTCGCTCCTTGCCATTCGAAAAACTCTGTAATAACAGTATTTAACATTAATTTGATGTTTTAAAAAAATCAATATGTTTAATAAAAATTTTTGGATATCCTTCCAAAATGTCACAAAAAGTAAACGATTATTTCACAATTTACCACCATATGTTGTGATAACATAATTCTCGGGCTACTAAATATAGTTTTTTCCAAAAGGGGAATTCATATGAAATCAAAACTTTATGAAGAATTTAGAGAAATAGTTAATAGCAGCAATAAAGACTTAGTTCAGGAAAATGCCAATGTTGATGGCTTATCACCAATGGGAATGATGATGCTCTTTGCTTCCTCTTCAGCCAAATCATTTGTAATTGATCATTTGCTTGCTGATGACGTTAAAGAAGCCTATCAGGAAGGATATATTCATATTCACGATTTAGATTTTTATGCGAGTGGTACGACAACTTGCAGTCAAATCCCTTTAGCAAAAGTTTTACAGGGAGGCTTTAACACTGGACATGGTCATATGCGCGAGCCGAAAAGTATCACCAGCGCTTTAGCGTTAACAAGTATCATTTTTCAGGCCAATCAAAACAATCAGCACGGCGGTCAATCAATTCCAACCTTTGATTATGATTTGGCCCCATATGTACGTATGACGTATGAAAAGAAAGTGAAGATGATCAAGGAATTGATGGTTGGCGAAATGGAAGAGAGTGTCATCGAAGCGAAAGCTTGGGAGTTAACCGACCAAGAGGTTTTCCAATCCTGTGAGGCGTTCATACATAATTCCAATTCAATGCATTCAAGGGGTGGCGGGCAGGTCCCATTTATTTCAGTCAATTTAGGTACTGATACTTCAAAAGAAGGTCGAATGATTACGAAGAACCTGTTGTTGGCGACGCAAGGAGGTTTGGGTGGCGGTGAAACACCGATTTTCCCAATCATTGTCTTTAAAGTAAAAACGGGTGTTAACTTTAACGAAGGTGACCCAAACTATGACCTATATAGATTGTCATTAGAAACGACATCAAAACGGCTTTTCCCGAACTATGTGTTCTTGGATGCACCGTTTAACTTAAAATATTATGATGGTACACCGCAAAGCGAAGTGGCTACAATGGGGTGCCGTACGCGCACTATTTCCAATGTCAACGGTAAAGAGACACCACTTGGCCGCGGCAATCTTTCATTTTCAACAATCAATCTACCGCTATTGGCACTTGAATCGGATAGCGTGATGGATTTCTTTGGCAAGCTTGATCATTATATTAATTTAACGATAAAACAGCTTTATGAGCGTTACATGTATCAGGCGCAAAAAACTGCTTCCCACTTCAAATTTCTGTATGGCCAAGGAATTTGGTGGAACGGTGAAATGCTGCATCCGCACCAAAAGCTTACTGAAATCCTCAAGCAAGGAACTCTTTCTATTGGCTTTGTTGGCTTAGCCGAAGCTCTAGTGCAACTGACTGGCCACCACCATGGCGAAAGCGTGGAAGCGGCGCAATTAGGTAATGATATTATTAAATACATGCGCGGTAAAATGGATTCAGCAACTGAAGAATATGGTTTAAATTATACGCTGCTTGCAACACCAGCAGAGTCCTTTGCCGGAAAAGCATTGAAAAAAGCCCGTTCTAAACATGGTGTCATTCCGGGGGTAACTGACCGTGAATATTTCACAAACAGTTTCCATGTGCCGGTGTACTATCCAATCAAGGCGGTTGAAAAAATTAAAATCGAAGCACCGTACCATGAATGGACAAATGCCGGACATATTACTTATATTGAGCTTGATGGTGATGCTAGTAAAAATATCGATGCCCTTGATACAATTGTCCAAGCTATGCACAAATACGGGGTGGGCTACGGAAGTATTAACCATCCAGTTGACCGCTGCTTAGATTGCAATCATAAAGGTATCATCGAAAATGAATGTCCAAAGTGTGGAAATCACGAAGAGGCAAAAATCGAACGGATTCGCCGTATTACCGGTTATTTAGTCGGCAGTCTGGATAAATGGAATAGCAGCAAGCGAAGCGAAGAGCGGGATCGCATACATCATCATTAATGCGCAAGAAGTGTTGGTCAAATTAGGCCAACACTTTTTAGAGCACAAAGAGTAGGTGTTTACATGAAAGTTATCAATATTCTTCATGACAGTATTGTTGATGGAGCAGGGTTTAGAAGTGTGGTATTTTTTTCCGGCTGTATCCATCATTGTCACGGCTGCCACAATCCACAAAGTTGGAACATCACAAATGGGAAGGACATGTCACAAGCAGATATTTTTACAGAACTTATCGAAAATGAACTTACCAATGTGACATTGAGCGGCGGTGATCCGTTTTTGCAAAGTAAAGAAGTAAGTGAATTAGCGAAAGCGTTGAAAGATGCCGGGAAAAATATTTGGTGTTATACCGGTTATTTGTTTGAAGATCTTTTGGGAAATCCATTTCATCGCCACCTGTTAGAGCAGATTGATGTGTTAGTTGATGGACCGTTTGAATTAGCAAAGCGTGATTTGAGTTTATTGTATAAAGGTAGCAATAATCAGCGGATTATTGATGTACCAAGGAGTTTAACTGATGGAAGAATTCAATTATATAAACAATAATCTATCCGAACGAATTAATTTAGCTTACCTCAGATACATGAAGAGGTAAGTTTTTTTTGTCTGAAATCCTAATGTATATGAGGATTTTTAATTGCAAAAAATAAAGAAGAATTGTTATTGACCAATTTGGTCAATGGGAATATACTGAAGTTGACCAAAGTGGTCAATCGCAGGAACAAGTGGAGGTGAATCCAATGTTTTCGAAATTCTTTAGCTTAACTGAGGAAAAACAGAATCGTATCTTAAATGCGGCTCTCAAGGAATTTGCCAGTAAAGGTTATCAAAAGGCTTCAACAAATGAAATAGTTAAAGAAGCAGAAATTTCTAAAGGGCTTTTATTCCATTATTTTAAAAACAAAAAAGATCTGTATTTATTTTTATACAGTCATTTTATGGATTTAACGATGAAAGAAATTCTAGAAAAAATAGATTGGGATGAAAAGGACATCTTTGTAAGGTATAAACAAATCGGTTACTTAAAGTATGATTTATTTCAAAAGTATCCTGAAATGTTTAATTTTATTAAAAGTACAACGAATGAGGATGCACCGGAAGTGAAAAAAGGAATCGACCAGAAAAATAAACAATTATTATCGACTGGCTATCAGGATATGTTTGGAGACATTGATGTCACCAAGTTTAAAGATGGTCTCGATATTCAAAAGACGCTAAATATTATTTTTTGGTCGTTGGAGGGATTTGCCTATCGCCTAAGAGATCAAGTATTAGCTGTTGATATTAATCAACATTTTTTAGAAGAATTAATGGTGGAAATGGATGCCTATATCGAAATACTTAAAAAAGCTTTTTATAAGTGATATGTGTAAGCATATCTTTATTTTAATAAAAAGAGTTGGACCAACAATCATCTATTTTGAAGTACATTTTTGCTAGATAAGGGAGAGGTCGACCATGAATGTCATTGAAATTAATAATTTGACCAAAATGTATGGCAAGTCAAGAGGGATCACAGACATTAGTTTTAATGTTGAAGAGGGAGAAATATTTGGATTCATCGGTCCAAATGGTGCTGGAAAGTCGACGACAATTCGGACGCTGTTATCGCTGATTTACCCTACGAGTGGCAGTGCCAAGATTTTTGGCAAAGATAGCGTGAAGGACGCACCTGAAATAAAAAAACAAATCGGTTATTTGCCTTCAGAAGTATTTTATTATGACAACATGAAGGTAATGGATCTATTAAAATATTCGGCAAGCTTTTATAAAAAAGATTGCAGTAAGAGAATTAAATACTTGGCAGAAATTTTGGACCTTGATTTAACGAAAAAGATAGATGATTTATCACTTGGTAACAAAAAGAAAGTGGGGATAGTTCAAGGATTGCTCCATGAACCAAAATTAATTATCTTGGATGAGCCGACGAGTGGACTTGATCCACTTATGCAGCAAAAATTTTTCCACTTACTGGAGGAAGAAAATAAAAAGGGCGCAACTATCCTATTTTCCTCTCATATTTTGAGTGAGGTTCAGCGCTTGTGTAATCGGGTCGCTATTATTAAAGAAGGCAAATTGGTAACTGTTGAAAAGATTAGTACATTACAAGAAAACAATTATAAAAAAATCAAAATCAATATACAAAAGGAAATTCCAAAAGATTATTTTCAGTTAGAGGGCGTAACCAAGTTAGAAGTTAAAAATAACATGATTAGTTTTTTGTATAGAGGCAATATCAACACGATCTTACGATTGATAACTGAGCTTGAAATTGTCAACCTTTGGATTGAGGAGCCTGACCTTGAGGAGATCTTTATGCATTACTATGAAAAGGAGGCATAACGCTATGAATATGTTTTGGCATGAACTAAAGGCAAATCGGAAATCAACAATCATCTGGTCTGTTTCCTTAATAATGCTCGCGATGTTGTATTTATCGTTATATCCTTCTTTTGTTAAGGATGCAGAACAATTTACAAAGATCATGGAGGGTTATCCAGAAGCGATTCGGAGTGCGATAGGGCTTAATAATGCGAGCTTCTTTTCCATTTTGGGTTTCTATTGCTTCCCGCTAACTTTTATTACACTATGTGGTGCGATTCAGGCAATGAATCTCGGTACTGCGATTGTTAGTAAGGAAGTGCGTGAAAAGACTGCTGATTTTTTGTT
Source organism: Bacillus sp. DNRA2 (assembly GCF_012843265.1). Classification (GTDB taxonomy): domain Bacteria; phylum Bacillota; class Bacilli; order Bacillales; family Cytobacillaceae; genus Bacillus_BU. The sequence goes on from NZ_JABAIT010000015.1 coordinate 39,028, forward strand.
AACAAAGCCAGTAACTCGAAGTGCTGTTATCACTGCTAAATTGTTGGCTGCTTTTGTTTCGATTTTGATTACGAATATCATCTACTTTCTGGCGGCGCTCGTTATCGCTGAACAAGTAAAAAATGATGATTTTAGTCTGAAAATATTCTTCATGCTGTCGCTTACTTTATTGTTTATTCAGTTAATCTTTCTGGCAATTGGATTTATTGTGTCTGTATTGTTTCAAAAAATAAGATCTGTTCTTACCGTATCCCTGGCAACTGTGTTTGCCTTTTATTTCTTGGGTATGTTAAGTGACACTTCTGGTGAAAATGCTAAGCGGTTTATATCACCGTTTAAATATTTTGATACCGCCTATATCATGAAGCATTCAAGCTATGAGGGAGAATTTTTGCTGGCAGGTGGGATTATCATTATTGTTGCTGTTGCAATGAGTTATGTAATTTATGCGAAAAAAGATATTCATACGGTTTAGGAATTAGAGGTATGAATATGGTTGATATAAGTTCATGGAGGAGGGTTTGAAAATGAACGTGTTTTGGAGAGAAATGAAGGCACATCGTAAATCGCTTATTCTCTGGAGTATTGGTATTTTCTTAATGGTGCTATCGGGAATGGGAAAATATGAGGCGTACTCTTCATCTGGTCAGTCCATCAATGATTTAATGAAGGATATTCCGGATTCGTTAAAAGCGGTTTTAGGGTTTGGCGATGTTGATTTATCTACTATTAGTGGTTATTATTCATTATTATTTCTATATATATTATTGATGGCGACAATTCATGCAGCAATGCTTGGCGCCTCTATCATTGCCAAAGAAGAGCGTGATAAAACATCTGAATTTTTATTTGTAAAGCCTATTGCCAGAAAAACAGTGATAACTGCAAAATTATCTGCAGCGTTTGTAAATGTTGTTATTTTTAATCTAGTTACATTTCTTTCTTTAATAGTTGTGCTAGCTAAATTCAACACAAATGGTGAAGATGTTAATCAGAACATTGCCCTAACGATGATCGGAATGTTTATTTCACAATTATTATTTATGATGATTGGGGCTGCTCTGGCGTCTTTCAAACGAAAACCGAAAACAGCAGCTTCCTTAGCAACTGGAATTCTTTTGTTAACCTATTTACTGTCGATTATCATTAGTTTAAAAGATGAGTTAGACTTCTTGAAATATTTGACTCCGTTTAAATATTTTGAAGCAGCTAATGTTATGTTTGGTGCAGGAATCGAGGCTGTTTACGTAATTATTTCGGTCATTTTGATAGCTGGACTGACCGTTGTAACCTATACCTTCTTCCAAAAAAGAGACTTGAACATATAATTGATTTACCACATTAAAGCGGTGGGGGACTGTCCCCCACCGCTTTAATGTGGTAAAGAAAATTTAGTTTCAGCAGCTTGTCTCTGTCTCTGAGTCGGGCTCCGGGACGCGCGACAGGATGAAAAGTCCGAGTACGAATAGAATCACTAAGCTGAAAACTCCGCTGGATGAATTTCCAGTTAGCTGGGCGGTTGCTCCGACTAATAATGGCCCTAAAATCGCCGCAAATCTTCCAAAAATCGTATAGAAGCCAAAAAATTCATTGGCGTTTTCCTTAGGAACTAGCTTTGCATAATATGCTCGGCTTAGGGCTTGAATACCACCTTGAGAAGAGGCTACAAGCATTGCCAATACCCAGAAATCGGTTGTGGTTTTTAAAAAGTATGCATAAATACAAACAATAATATAAATGATGATTCCAACGTAAAGCATTCTTTTACCCGTAAACGTTTTGGCTAGTCTTCCATAAAGAATCGCAAATGGTGCGGCGACAACCTGTGTCACAAACAAGATAATCAAGAGATTGGTAGAGTTGATTCCCAAATCTGTTCCATAAGCTGTTGACATCGTAATAATCGTATCCACGCCATCGATATATAAGAAGTAAGCGAGCAGGAATAAAAATAGTGCCCGATATTTACGGATTTCCCTTAATGTTTTACCCAATCGCTTAAAGCTGTTTACGACAGGTCGCTGCTCCGGCTTAATATAATAGCGTTGCTGGACATTTCGGAACATCGGAATGGCGAAGCAGCCCCACCATAATGCAGTTATTAAAAAAGCAATTTTACTTGCTGAAGTAACGGATATCGGCAATGTTCCTTTTTGCGCTAAAATAATAATCGCGATACTAATAATGAACGGTATAGTACTACCAATGTAGCCCATTCCAAAGCCGCGGGCCGATATGCGGTCCATGCGGTCTTTCGAGGTAACATCGACAAGAAAAGCATCATAAAAAATATTTGCACCAGATGAACCGATAACAGCTAATGTATAAACAATTAGTAAAAACAGCCATTGATCATGCGGAACAACTGCTAGTAAGGCTGTAAATAACACACCCAATCCAAAAAAGAAGCTGAAGAAACGTTTTTTAAAGCCTTGGTAGTCGGCAATCGTTCCTAAAATGGGTGAAAGGACGGCAAGTAAAAAAGTAGCTAATGAAATTGTATAACCAAGATATGCTGTTGAGTCAGCCGCTCTTACTCCGGCATCGGTCGCTGATGCCTTATAGAATAGTGGAAAAACTGCCGTTGAGATAATAATTGAATATGCAGACGTAGCCCAATCGTAATAAATCCAGCTGTTCTCTTCCTTCGTAAATCCTTTCATAGGATTTTCCCCCTAGAATCTATTTATTTTATTAAAAGATGGATTCATGATGAGCTATTCTAAAAGTAGATCAGTGATGATTTTTCCATCGGTATCACTAAGCTGGAGGCCTAGTAAACGCGCAAATGTTGGACCTTCGTCAACCAGATGCATGGCTGGAATGACGAAGTTCGGTCGTATTCCTTGCCCAGAGGCTAGTAGGATCGTGGTGTATTGTTTTTTCTCTGGAGAATAGCCGTGGGATGCAAATGTATACCGTTTCGCTACTACATCTGCCTCAGTTATTTCATCAATATATTCTCCTTGATGACTTTCTTTAAAATAAAAACCTTGGTGTGCTTCAATCATTAGGAATGCATGTGGATCAGCGCCTAAAGCACCTGCCTGTGCGCCGCTAATGACTTTCTCGATTCCATTTGTTGCGTCCTCATTCAGCTTCGAAAGCAGCTCCTTGACGGCTTCTGCTGTCTCGACATCACCCTCGTCCTTAAGGTATATATATGCTGAGCCGTCGCAGCTTTTGCAGTAGGCTTTCCAGGAAATAATATTTTCCCGAGAATCAACTTCAATGAGACCATGCTCGCGAAAAAGTACATTCAATTTAACCACTTTTGTCTCATCAAGTGCACTATGGTCACCTAGAGCGATAATCGTGGAATGGTCATAAATTCCAACCTCCTTTAAAGCTCTGATGATTCGACCGAGGCGGGTATCATGTCGGTGAATGGCATTTATTGCCTCCTCCGATGCAAAGCCATGGTAGTGGCGCTGGGTATCGAGGTCGGTAAAATGAACCAATAACAAGTTGGGTCTTTTAGATTTTATTGTCTGCACGGTTGCTTCCAGCACGAAGTCGTCCAATTCTGGTTGACTTAATCCGTTGCGTAGATGACCAAACCTCCTGTTCATATCAAGCTGATATAAGGGACTTCCGTTGCACAGTGATACAGCAATCTGATGCTGCCACGGTCGGTTTGCGAAGATTTCAGGCATGTTGTAGTCAATGTTTGCTCCAGCTGTAACTGGCCATAACAAAGCCGCCGTTGTTAATCCAGCTTTTTTAGCTTCGTCATAAAGAGTTCTCCCCTTTACGTGACGACGATGCCAATACCAATCAGGAGAGGCCATGCCGGGCTGAAGAAAGGTATTATTAATAACACCATGACGCTTCGGGAAATTTCCTGTTACTATCGTTGCATGACAGGGATAAGTCAAAGATGGATAGATGGTTTGGACATTTTTACAAATCGATCCTTGATCCAACAAACTTTTAAAATGAGGGAGATCTTGAAGCAATGGAATATCTAATGAAGAGAGACAATCAAATGAGATGACAATTAAATGCTCAGTTAAACGATTCATCCGAATCTCCACCTTGAAATAGCAAATTTGCTTACATTGTACTTATACTACTATGATATCAGAAAATTCCAACCAAGAGAGAAACTTTAACGCAGAAAAGCAGTGGGGGACTGTCCCCCACTGCTTTTCTGCGTTAAAGTCTAAATTATAATAAAATTCGTTTTTCGCCTTCGATTGCTTGAATTGGGCTTATGTTTTGGGTGAATTCGAGTGTGCCGATATACTCACCGTTTTCATCTCGAACTGCGAAGTAACGAATGTACACATACTTATCCTTGAATTTGATCCAGAAATCTTCAACATCCTTGCGACCTGCTTTAAAATCAGCTAATAAATCTTCCACTGTATGAACGCTGCGCGGTGGATGGCAGTTTTGCACGGTTCTACCGATAACTGCTTTTGTACGGGCGAAGATTCGCTCCTTACCATGTGAGAAGTAACGTACAACATCGTCCTTGTCAATAAAGGTAATATCGACTGGCAAGTGGTTTAGCATTAACTCTAATTGTTTCAATGACAGAATCCCTGTCTCCATTTTAATGAAGCCTTCGGAGATTGCCTCACCCTCAGCAGCCTTTCGCTCAGGCTTCCAAACTCCTGCTGGGCCTGTTAAGCAGAAGCCGATTTCATCGCTCTCATGGGCAATTTTGATCCACTCGTCTTCAGTTAGCGTGTTTAGCGCCATTGGGAATAAAATATTCTCTTCCTTAAAGATCATTTCGCTAACTTCACGAATGACAAAGTTCACTTCATTGATAACAGCTTGTTTCTGGTCGCTGGAATAACTCATTAACAACTGCTTCGCCTTTTTAATGCCGTCACGAATGTGATCCTGAATTCCCCACATCACCTGTGTAGGACCATAAATACCGTACTGTTCTAAATATGGGAACAGCAAATTCTCCTTGCGGCTATAATGTTTATCAATATCAAGCAAAAGGTTTATATCATCAATTAATTTATATACATTTTCCTCAGAATCTTCTGTTTGGAAACGTTCAAAATGGAGCTGCATTTTGAAATTGACTAATAAGTCGATTTCTTTATTCTCCTGCTTCCAAGTATGAACAGGGTGGCCTGGCTGATCTTCGGGTTTTTCGGAACGATGGATATCCTCTATGGAACCTTTAAAAATAGCCGTATGAACTGAGCAAAGACGCTGCACTTCAGAAACTGGAATACCTTCTTCTTCCATTAAAGCCTGTTCTAGCTGGGAAATTTCAGCTACGGTAATGGAGCCAACTGCATCTTCAAATTCTGCCTTCACTTCATCAACGCTTTTTCCGTTATGCAAATCTTTAATAATTTTTTTCAAAATGGCTTGGCGTTCGGAATTCTCTAAAACTTGCACTTCACGATTATTAATCATTTCGCTCATTTGAATTCTCCTCTGTATGTTTTATCGTCTATTTAAGCTATTAATAATTTTTTATAAAGTATCAATTTCCATATCAGTCATCATTGCTTCTTTGCAGCATATAGTAGTGATAAAATTTCTCATCCACAATGTAACATATCGACTTCAATTGCATTGTGATGAATATCACTGGGGGCGAAATTACTCGATTCCACTATTTCCCGACAGAATTCGATAAAAATTTGCTGAAAAATCCAACTTTTTATTCTATTTCTTGATAAAATAAAGATATAGAATACTAGTCAACTGCATCTCGCGCTTCATAAATAAAGTGGTTACAGCGAAAATTTACAAAGAGCAGAGAGGAGTGAGATTATGGCCAAGCGAGTAATTAAAAAACATGAATTCGATATTTTAAAACGGGAGCTAAAGCATCTGGAGGAATCAGCGGTGCTACCTTCGGGGAAATCTAATGAAATCGAAGATTTATACGAGGTTGAGAAAAAGCTTTCCTTTACCGTCATTTTGCTGTACGTTGGTTCGATTTTAATCGGGGCAGGAATTCTGAGCTTCGTGGCGAGCAACTGGGCAGAAATGGGTAAACTATTTAAGTTTTTATTTATCGTATCGTTGTTTATCGGAGTGAACGTAGCAGGTTACCTAATGGAAAAAAACTATCCAAAAACATCAAAAAGTCTCTATTATTTAGGAGTAATTGTTTTTGGTGCCGGGATTTTTCTGATAGGACAGATGTTCCATCTTGGTGGCAATTTTCAATATGCATTTTATTGGTGGTCATTGGGAATTTTGCCGTTAGCTTGGGTTTTAAAAGACAAGTGGATTTTGTTGGCAGCAGCGATTTTTCTGGCAATCTACATCGGTGACGGTGCGTTTATCAACGGTGGAGATATGATTAATTTCTGGGTGATTCTTTGGCTCATCGCTATTTATGTTCTGAATGATCAAATTGGATTTTCAAGAATTACTGGTTTTGTTTTAGGGATTTTGCAGTTGCAATTTGTCTGGACGGTATTAAGCCATTTAACGGATGGTATTAATGATATTGAATATATTTATGGCTTGGTTTATTTAGCAATTGGACTTGCACTTATCTTTTTCCAAGGAAAAATACGTGATGTGTATGTATTTTTGGGGCATCTTGTTCATTGTGGGGCAGCGCTATTCCTATCGTTTGAAGGATCATGGCCGGTTGACTGGATATATATTCCGTTTTCAATTGTCTATGTCATTTTCGTTTTATTTTTAATCAAAAAAGGAAGTCTGCTCAATATTATTGTTCTTTGTATAATGATTTTCCGGTTCTATCTTGATTTATCGCTTGAATTTATGGATAAATCGATTGTATTTATTTTAGGTGGCCTCATCCTGCTTAGCTTCGGAGTTTACTTTGAGAAGCAGCGTAAAAAAGGGGGAAACCTTTATGAATAAGCGAACCAAGCTTTTAATATTAGCTTGTTTGGTACCAATTTTGATTTTAATCGGGATGACGGTGACACCGCTTTATACCCTGTACAAGGGTAAGGAAATCGCTCTAGCAACGATTCCGGTTGATCCATCCGATCCATTTCGTGGTGATTATGTCTCATTAAGGTTTGAGGCCGAGGAAGTCCCGCTAAAGCTCGTTGATAAAGAAATTGTTGATAAGCAAACTCGATTTTCTGGAACCAGAGTATATGTTTCTTTAACTGAGGTGGATGGTGTGTATCAGCCAACTAAGGTAACGCTTGATAAGCCAGAAGATGGAACCTACCTGAAGGGGAACTTCCAATATATCGGGAGGGCTTGGGACCCTGTAAACCAGAAGGAAACAGACGAAGTCGCATTTATCGAGTACAGTCTCGATAAATATTTTGTAGAAGATAATACTGGACTCCAGTGGGAAAATGCCTCTATGGAGGGTGATATTATTGCGAAAGCTAAGGTATTCAATGGCTATGCCTATTTAACCGATATTAAGTTGAAAAAATAGTAATGGACGTTTGATGTTTTAAGCAAAAAATGGTAATAGAATCTGACCTATGTTAATATAGTCATATACAGGTAATTTCATATGTCCAGAGGGAGTAACTTGCCTTTTAAAAAGAAAACAGCTATACGTTTGGAGACATTATTAACTACAGTCCCCAAACGCAACTGCTTTGCACCAATGCGCTTATTTAAAAGGATTCATGGTCGTCATTGCGGTTAATTGCGATTAACCCGGCTTTGAAAAACTATTAACAACAGTTAAAGTGAGACTCTGCAGCATGCTTATTTGCTGCGGAGTCTTTTGTTTTGTTACAGGACATTGTGGGTGAAAAAAATATTTATTAAAAATAGCATACTGGCAATCGTTTTTAAACTGGAGGGGAGAGAATGAAGGAATTATACAGGCAGACGGCAGAGGAGGCAATGGCGGCATTAGAAGCCGCACCAGAGGGCTTACGTACTGAAGAAATTGAACATAGAAGGCAACAATATGGGTGGAATGAACTTGAAGAAGCAGAGCGAACTACGTATATTGGTGTTTTTTTTCAACAATTTAAGGATTTCTTAGTGTTTATCTTAATCGTGGCTGCAGTCATCTCAGCATTTCTTGGCAAACTAGAAAGCACAGTTGTGATTTTGATTGTAATTACGATTAATGCCATCTTAGGAACAGTGCAGCATATAAAGGCAGAGCAGTCGTTAAAAAGCTTAAAAGCGCTGTCAGCTCCAACGGCAAAGGTACATCGAAATGGACAAAAACAAGAGATTCCATCAAGGGAACTCGTCCCTGGGGATATTCTTTATTTAGATGCAGGTGATTATGTCAGTGGTGATGGTCGTATTATTGAAGCCTATAGTCTGCAGGTGAATGAAAGCTCATTAACAGGTGAATCAGAGAGTGTACTTAAAATTTCAGAGCCGATTGATCAGGAAAACATTGTGATTGGTGACCAGAAAAACATGGTGTTCTCTGGAAGTTTTGTTACATATGGTCGAGCGGTAGTTCTTGTTACCGGAACTGGTATGAAGACAGAAATAGGGCGGATTGCTAGCTTGATGGAAACTGCGAAAGAGAAGAAAACTCCTTTGCAGCAAAATCTTGATAATTTCGGTAAGAAGCTCGCCTTATTAATTATCTTTTTATCACTATTGATTTTTGGTCTTGATGTGGTCAGAGGTCGAGAAGTGATTGATTCGTTTATGTTTGCTGTTTCTTTAGCCGTGGCAGCAATACCTGAAGCTTTGAGCTCGATTGTTACAATTGTGTTGGCATTTGGAACGCAAAAAATGGCCAAGGAAAATGCGATCATTAGGCATTTACATGCTGTTGAAAGTCTTGGTAGTATTTCAGTCATTTGTTCAGATAAAACGGGAACGTTGACGGAAAATAAAATGACCGTGAAAAAGGTTTGGGTTGATGGGCAAGAGAAATTACATAATCAACTGGACATGAATTGTGACATGGAGCGCTTGTTGGTAAAGATGTCTATGCTCTGCAATGATGCGGTGACAATCGAAACTAAGGAAATAGGTGACCCAACTGAGGTTGCTTTAGTTAACCTTGGTGAGGCATATCAACTGGATGAATTAGTCGTGAGAGAAAGTTACGAACGGCTTGGTGAGGTTCCTTTTGATTCTGATCGAAAGCTGATGAGCACAGTAAATAAAGTGCGCGGGAGTTTGTATATGCTGACAAAAGGTGCACCTGATGTCATTTTAAATAGAATCGAAAAGGTCTCAACTTCAGCGGGAATTATTCAGCTTACTACTGAAGGTAAACAAGAGATTGATCAGGCATATCGAAAGCTTTCAAGCGAAGGGTTACGTGTCTTGGGTTTTGCATATAAAGAGCTTGATTCGAAACGGGATATTACTGTGGAAGATGAATATCATTTAATCTTTGCCGGATTTATTGCGATGGTTGACCCGCCTCGAGCTGAGTCATTAGCTGCTGTGGAAAGCTGTATTAAAGCTGGAATCAAACCAGTTATGATTACTGGCGATCACAAAATCACGGCGAGCGCGATTGCTAGACAGGTCGGAATATTGCAAGGTGATGGTGACGCAATTGAAGGCTCAGAGCTTGAAAAAATGAGTGATGAGCAGTTACGTGAACGAGTTAGTGGCCTATCAGTATACGCAAGGGTGTCACCAGAGCATAAAATAAGAATTGTACGAGCATGGCAAGACTTAGGACATGTTGTGGCGATGACTGGTGACGGGGTAAACGATGCTCCAGCCCTAAAGCAGGCAGATATAGGGATTGCGATGGGAATAACCGGAACCGAGGTTGCCAAAGATGCAGCGGCAATGGTGCTAACTGATGATAATTTTTCGACTATTGTTAAGGCAATCAATAACGGTCGGAGCATTTTTGCGAATATCAAAAACTCGATTAAATTCCTGTTGTCAGGAAACACTGCAGGAATTCTGTCGGTTCTTTATGCATCATTGGGCGCATTACCAGTACCGTTTGCACCAGTTCATTTACTATTCATTAATTTGTTAACAGATAGTCTCCCTGCGATTGCTGTTGGACTTGAGCCCCATAATAAAAATGTCATGAACGAAAAGCCACGTGATATTAACACGCCAATCCTTAACAAGAGCTTTGCGACCGAGATTGTTGGTGAGGGAATGATCATCGCAATTGCGACAATTGCTGCGTTTCATATTGGATTGGCAGACAGCAATGCGGTTGCAAGTACGATGGCATTTTCAACGCTTTGTGCAGCACGGCTATTGCATGGTTTTAATTCAAGGTCAAAGTTTTCGATTTTCAAAATAGGTCTGTTCACAAATAAGATGGTTTGGTTAGCAGTGCTCATTGGTTTCGCATTGTTAAATCTAGTTTTGTGGTTTCCACCATTAATGGAAGTCTTTGAAATTGCAGCGTTATCTGGTGAACAATATTCAACCATCGTTGGACTAAGCTGCCTGCCACTAATTGTCATTCAACTTTATAAACTCATCTTTGTAAAATAATCTTCCTTTTTAACACAGTAAAGCGGTGGGGGACTGTCCCCCACCGCTTTACTGTGTTAAAGGTTATGAAATTTGTCGTGTTTGTTGTTTGGCATTGCCGTCTGTATTGCCTTTATTCTTTTGAAAGATAAAGGATGAAATGGTAATAACGGCAAGCGTTACTAGGCATACTATTGTGCCAATGATATTGTCAGCATTAAAGATAAAGGAAATAAAAATTCCGGATAATGCAACGATTGCTATAAGTGTAGTATATGGGTGCCATTTTACTCTGAAGCTAGCAGTATCCTTATATTGCTTGCGAAGCTTGAGCTGAGCGGCACAAATACAAATCCAAACAATCATAATTGTAAAACCAGGTATTGTCATCAAGTAACCAATAACATTTTCAGGTGTCACAAAGGAAAGGAATACTCCTGCAAGAATAAACAGCATCCCAAGCATAATTCCGTTTAGCGGAATCCCATTCTTCGAGATTTTCGTAAACTGTTTCGGTGCTTCGCCGTTCTTAGCTAAGGAATATAATGTACGTGAAGTTGCATAAATTCCTGAATTGGCTGCTGATAAAACAGCCGTAACCAACACGAAGTTCATCACGTTTGCGGCACCTGGAATACCTGCCATATCAAACACTTGAACGAATGGACTAGATTCAGAAGTTACTTGATTCCAGGGCATGATGCCGCAAATAATTAATATTGGTAAGGCGTAGAATAAAATGACCCGTAGCACGGTCCCTTTTACTACTTTAGGTAGCACTCGTTTGGCATCCTTTGTTTCTGATACAGCAACTCCGATTAATTCAGCGCCACCGTAAGAGAAAATCACCACTAACGAAGCTGCAAACATTCCGCTAAAGCCATTTGGAAAAATCCCACCATGTCCCGTTAAGTTTGTTATGGGACTATTAACTGAACTCGGCACAGCTCCAAATAAAATTAAAGCTCCTAAAATAATAAATGCCGTCAATGCTAATATTTTTATGCCGGCAAACCAAAATTCCATCTCACCGAAATGTTTTACTGGAAATAGGTTGATTCCGACGATGACTGCAGTACAAACAAGACTTAGTGCCCACAATGGTACATCAGGGAACCAATACTGAAGAAAGCTTGCTCCCGCAATCAATTCGACTGTAATAACGAGAATCCAATTGACCCAATATAACCAGCCGATAATGAAAGAAGGGCGATAGCCAAAGGCTTTATACACTAGGCCCTGGACGTTAACGTTGGGATACGCACTCGCCATTTCTGCTAACGCTGCCATCACGATAAACAGCAAAAGTCCACCAATTAAATAGGCGATGATGACACTTGGTCCAGCCATATTCAATGTCTCAGAGCTTCCCTTAAATATTCCTGTTCCAATCATCCCGGCGAGAGCCATGAATTGAACATGTCTTGGCAATAAGCCTTTTTGTAAATCCTGTTGTTTAGGCTCCATGTCATACGACCTTTCGGTAATTATTTTAATATAAATGTTTTACTTAATTACTTAAACGCTTTTAAGCTTTTATGCGCTAAAGTGAATTAATATTGTTATATTAATATATCATATTTTCGCGAAATGTCAATCGGGTGGGGGCCGCAAGCTTTAGAAAAAAAGCATAAAATACCCCTCGGAAATCAGCATCCGAGGGGTGTTTTTGCCATTTAATTCTTTCCTAAAAATCAGTCAAGATTTTTACGTTGTTTGCCTTTTACAAATCGATAAGCTAAAAAGGCAATGTATAATGGTGTGGCAATATAAATTAAATACGGAAATTGTTCATATGTGCTTTTATAACTCACGTATAATAAACTGCCAAGAAAGATTGTTACAATTGTACCGTATTTTGGAAGGGGAATTTCTTTTAAACTTGGAATTTTTATTTTACTTACCATTAAAAAGCACATAGCCGTAAAGATTACAGTAGTCACAATTTGGGGTATATGCTGTCCGAACAAAGTTAAAATTGCGATGATTCCCCCGGCTGCAGTAATTGGAACACCGATAAAATAGTTTAAACTTGATTTATCTGAACTGATATTAAAACGAGCTAAGCGATAGGCTCCAAATAATGGGAATAATCCTGCGACAGATAACCCCAAAAAGCCAAATTGGAAAAAGTAAGTATAATAAACTAAAAACGATGGAGCGACACCGAAAGTAACAATATCAGCTAGTGAATCAAGTTCTTTCCCTAATGCAGTATCGGCATCGAGCATTCTGGCAAGTCTTCCGTCCATACTATCGAGCATCATCCCGATTAAAATAAGAATGGCTGCGTTTTTGTACGAATTATGTGATGCGAAACCAACAGATAAAAAACCACAAAATAAATTTCCAAGTGTAAACATGTTAGGAATCATTTTTATTAATTTCATTTTCATCGAAGTTCAACTCTTTCCCATGCAGCAAAAGTTTAATTGATTTAAAAGTAACTGCAAGTTTTATCATAATAATGTAGTCAGGATAATCCTCTAAAACATATCATATCATTAATTGATGGAGGATTAATCGATAAAATTAGCAACTCGCATATTAAAATGATAACCTAAATTATAGTATTCATTTCATTTATTGGAAAATAAAATGAAATTTCCAGCTTAAGGATCAGCACGTTAAGTAGAAAAATCTTCAACATTACGAAATTGGATAGGTGCCTATGATCAAAAAGCTTTTAAGGAATATCAAAGTCTTGTTACTTAGGCTATTAAGAATTAATGATAGCGTCCATGGGATTGCGATGGGGTTTACAGTTGGGGCATTGGTCAATTTTATTCCAACTTTTGGGATTGGGCCATTTTTATCTGCTGCAGGCGCTAGACTTGTAAAAGGTAACCCAATTGCCGGTTTTATAGGAGGACTTTTATTTCTGTGGGCATTTCCAATGTTTTTTTATTTAAATATTGTTATGGGTCAAGCTCTGCTTATGGTGATAAAAGCACTTACCCATCAACATTTTGGGTATAATTGGGGAATACTGCCGATTTGGAAGACTTTTCTTATTGGTATGCTAATAAATTTACTTTTTTTTGGTACTAGCACTTACCTCGTTATTTATTTTTTTATGAAAAAATATCGCTATGACATCTTGATGTTTATTTATAGAAAGTGGAAAATTTAAGTGAGGGGATGCTAGACATCAAAATTTTCTTTATTAATAGGGGGAGACGTTTGTGGGAAAGTTGGCACAAGCAAAAATTTCAGTTGCATTTTTTGTTATATTAATTGTGGTAGTGGGTTTAAATTGGTTTAATAGTGAGAAATCAAGATCATTTACTGAGCCCGAAATGGCGATATTGGATGTTGATCAAGATGCAGTCGTGATTCCGGCATATACCAAGAGTAATGTATCTTTAAACTTTTTTATAAAGGATAAAGATAAATTCGGAGCAACCTTTGTCGAGCATGGAATTTTCGGTTGGAAAACCCATGGGAATCTTCTTTACAATGAGATAGGTGATGTAAGGGATTATGAAACCTTGGAGAAATATCGAGTTCATGATGAATATTTCGTTTATGGATTAATTCGCGCCGATGAAAAACCGCAAATACTTGTCAATGGTAATGAGGCAGATTTGATTAATCTTGAAACACTGGACGAGCCTAAATTGAAGGATGTTAAGCTCGAAAATATGTATATTTGGTATTTTGAAAGTGCGATGCCGATAGCAGATGGTAAACTCGAACTTAAAGACAAGAAAACAGGCGAAATCATTAACACAACCAAACTCGACATGAAAAAGAAGTAGTTTAACGCACTAACGCAGCGGGGGACAGTCCCCCGCTGCGTTAGTGCGTTAAGGTAAAGCTTTGTATATTTGAAAAAGAATATTATAATAGCGTTGAGGTGAACTATGGTGGCACGGGAACGAAAATTTTCGACAATGGAGTTATTTCAGGCGACAGAACAAACCTTGCTTCAGCATGGTTATGAAGGGTTTACATTTGGGATATTAGCAGAGAAACTCAAAGTATCCAGAGGAGCAATCTATAAATATTACCAAAATAAAGAGGAATTGATATTTGATTATATGATTGCGGAAATGGAAACATTTCTCAAAATGCTCAGTGAGATCGAACAGCAAAAGGGATTTAGTGATCAGTTTGATTTTTTAGTGGATGCCATATTTGCTAAAACGGAAATCCATGCGCTAATTGAAGTTACACAGCATATTCCGGTCCATAATAATGAAAATGTTAAAGAGAAAAAGGCAATGCTAGATCAATTCCACTTGGATATGTATAAGTTTTTGCAGAAGTTTATCGATTTGGGTAGAGCAGAGGGGATATTGAAACCCAACTTACCTGATGGTATGATGTTGGGATTTATCTTCCAATCATTTACCATACCTAATCACTTTGGAATACCTAGAGCCCAATGGATTCGGGGAATAAAAGAAATACTTGGATATGGGATGTTTGAAAACAAATAATTGACACCTGTGGCACTTTTAAAGATAATGATAGTGACAGTTGTGTCATTTATTTTTTATCAAAAGTAACATTATTGTCACTTTTGGTTAAAGGATAGCTTTACATATAATAATAACTAGAAAATAACACAGGAGGAAAAACATGAAATCATTCTTACAGTCAATTACTGACCGGGTTACGACTCGTAAGGGAATGTGGATAACGCTTGGTGCATGGCTTGCCGTAACAATGCTTCTTGCTATGTTTGCACCAAGTGCAAAAGAATACGAAATTTCTAATCTTCAATCCATTCCCGAAGATGCAAAATCTGTCATCGCTCAGAATAAAGTGGATGAATATTTCGCTGGTAATGAAGGAACACCAGCGATACTCGTTTTCCAAGCAAAGGATGGCGGGGAGGTTGAGTTACAACAACTTGCTCCACTCTTTAAAGAGTTAGATAAGGTTGCCGGAATTAAAGAAGTGGTTCCGTTGCTACAGCTACCGCCACAGGCAACTGCGAACTTCTTCTCAGAGGATAAAAGTACACTCATTTTACCACTAACGTTCGAGCCTGAATTTGATTCAAAAAAAATGAGAACGTCTCAAGAAAAAATCAGTGAAATCGTAAAGGATAAAACTGATTTAACTCTTAACATTACGGGTCCGGCGGGCATTGCCGTGGATTCACTCAATTTGTTTTCCAGAGCCGATGTTGTGTTACTGCTTTCAACTGTTGGATTAATTTTGATTTTATTAATTGTCATTTATCGCTCGCCATTATTGGCATTAATTCCGCTCCTTGCTGCGGTATTTGTTTATGAAGTAGTGAACCAAATTGTTGGTTTAATGGGCAAGGCCGGATTAGCTATTAGTAATCAAACGCTTTCGATCATGACGATTCTATTGTTTGCTGCTGTAATTGATTATTCATTATTTGTTTTCTCGCGTTATCGTGAGGAATTGAAGCAGCATGACAGTAAATTTGATGCGATGCAGTTGGCAATGAGAGAAACGGGCATGCCTGTTTTCTTCTCAGGTGGAACGGTGTTAGCGGCGATGCTCGTCTTATTCTTTGCTGAATTTGGAGATTACCGCAATTTTGCACCAATCTTTGCGACAGCAATGGGCGTTATTATGATTGCTTCGATCACATTAGTGCCAGCGCTTTTTGCTTTGTTTGGCAGAAAATCATTTTGGCCAAAAATTCCTAAGGTTGGAGAATCAACGGAAAAGGCCAATTCATTATGGGGTAAAATTGGTAGCTTTGTGGTGAGAAAGCCGATTGTTGCTGTATCTGTAATTGGAGCCTTTTTACTGTTATCAGCTTCAAATATGCTGAATTTAAACTATGAGTTCGATACAATGAAGTCGTTCCCTAAAGATATGCAATCAAGACAAGGGTACGAAATATTAGAAGAAAAGTTTGAAAAGGGTGATCTTGCTCAAACAACTGTCTTGTTTGAAGCAAAGGATGCCGTTAGTGCCGAATCACAAGAGGATTTACGCGCTGTGCTTAGTGACCAACCGCTTGTAAGTAATGTTCGTTTGAACGGAACAGCTGAAGAAGGAAGAGTGATTCAATATAGCTTAACCTTTGATGAAAGTCCATACGCAGTCAAGACGATGGATGCATTGGAAAAGATGAGGGGGAAAGCCGAAAAGCTTGTTGACAAGGCAAACCTAAACGGTGACCTTCATTTTGCAGGTGAAACGGCTAAGAAGGTAGATGACCGGGCAGCGAATGATCGTGATTTAATTGTTATTGTCTTACTTGAGTCATTGCTGATTTTCGTGTTGTTAATCGTGATGACCCGTTCGATCAAGATGCCTATCTACATGATGGGAACAATCTTAATTTCATTCCTTGCGGCAGTTGGTTTGGGAATGTTCCTGAATAACTTATTGTTTGGTATTGATACAATCAGTAACCGTGTCCCGCTTTATTCTTTCGTGTTCTTAGTTGCACTTGGAATAGACTATAATATTATTTTAATTTCAAGGTATATGGAAGAACGTGAGAAACACCCGGTGAAAAAGGCGGTAGAAATCGCTGTCGCTAATACCGGTGGTGTTATTTCCTCGGCGGGAATTATTCTGGCAGCAACGTTTGCAGTGTTAATGACGCAGCCAGTTCAGCTATTATCTGTGTTCGGCTTTATCGTTGCGGTAGGAATACTATTAGATACATTCTTAATTCGTGGTATTTTGTTACCGGCATTAATTGTTCTCTTGGAAAAAGATAAGCCGAAAGCGGGCAAGAAAGCAACTTCTCATAGCTAAATGAAGATATGTTAAGCAAAAGGGACCGCCACGTATCAAGTGTCGATCCCTTTTTTGCTGTAAAAAAATTCGGCGACTTAAGCTTTCTAGCTTAATCCTCTGGAAAGTAATTCAAATCCTTAAACAGCTGCGTTTTTTCTTTTTTAGTTAAATCACGCCATTGACCTGGCGGAAGATTCCCAAGGTGAATATTCATAATTCGTGTACGCTGCAGTCGACAGACCTCATAGCCGAGCGCTTCACACATCCGGCGAATTTGCCGATTCAGACCTTGAGTTAAAATGATTTGAAAAACATACTTTGACAATGGGGTTACTTCACAAGGAAGCGTCTTTGTACCTAATATCTTGACCCCTGCTGCCATGTTCTTTAAAAATTCCTCTGTAATGGGCTTATCCACCGTTACAATGTATTCTTTTTCATGTTTATTTTCTGCACGGAGAATTTCATTGACGATATCCCCGTCATTGGTTAGCAGAATCAATCCTTCCGACTCCTTATCAAGCCTACCAATATTAAAAATCCTTAACGGATGGTTTACTAAATCAATAATATTTCCCTTAACATTTTTTTCAGTTGTGCTCGTAATACCAACTGGTTTGTTTAAAGCAATATATACATTATTTCTGGCGACAGTAATCCGATCACCACTAACAAGGACGACATCACCGGGTTTTACTTGATCACCAATTTTTGCGGTTCGTCCGTTTATCTTGACCCGACCTTCGCTGACCAGTTTATCGGCACCACGCCTTGAGGCTTTTCCAGAATCACTAATAAATTTATTAATTCGCATGCACACTGCTCCTTTAAAGTGGAGAATATCATAACAAGTATTTCCAATTCCACCGTAATTTCAAACACGATTCCTACATTTCAACATACCTATATTAATTGATTCATAGAAAAATAAATATCTTTATTTTTGTCGAACTTCACGAAAACGCCATGATATCAAAATAAGAACGTGTTGCAGCAAATTATTAAGTATTGTAGTATAATAATTGTTTTTTTGAAATCGAGGTGATCTAATGGTGAAGAATCAAAAAGGAAATCCGTGGGCTCTTTTGCCGTTTATAGTATTTTTAATTCTATTTATTGGTTCGGGTGTAATCACAGGTGATTTTTACAGTTTTCCAGTAATCGTTGCGATAACCATTGCTGCAGGGGTAGCTTTGGTCATGAATCGAAAGGAATCCTTCGATACGAAAGTTGAGATTTTTTGTAAAGGTGCTGGAAACTCAAATATCATCCTAATGGTACTGATTTTTCTTTTAGCCGGAGCGTTTTCGGAAGTTGCTAAAGGGATGGGGGCTGTTGAGTCAACCGTAAATATGGCATTATCAGTCGTTCCGCAAAACCTGCTAATTGTCGGGATTTTTGTTATTGCCTGTTTCATATCTTTATCAATGGGGACAAGCGTGGGGACGATTGTCGCGCTTGCACCAATCGGTGTGGGTATCAGCGAGCAAACCGATGTTTCGATGGCACTGACAATGGCAGCGTTGATTGGTGGAGCAATGTTCGGTGATAATCTCTCGTTTATCTCTGATACTACCATTGCTGCAGTTCGAACGCAGGGAACAAAGATGAAGGATAAGTTTAAAATGAATTTCTTAATGGTTCTTCCTGCGGCCATTGTAACTTGTGTGATCCTTGGAGTGATGACTTTGGGAGTCGATGCCGTCATTTCAGCTCAGCAGGATTATAGCTGGTTAAAAATCTTTCCTTACTTGTTAGTATTAATCTTAGCGTTAGTTGGTTTGAATGTATTTATCGTGTTGGCACTAGGGATTATCTTTGCTGGAGGAGTTGGTTTGATTGACGGTAGCTATTCCATCGTTACATTCATACAAAAAGTAGGTGAAGGCATGGCGGGAATGTATGAAATTTCCTTCCTTGCTATATTAATTGCCGGAATGGTGGCCGTGATACAACACAACGGTGGCATTGATTATTTGCTTAATGTTGTAACTCGCAAGATTAAATCGAAAAAGGGAGCAGAATTTGGTATCGCTGGACTTGTTAGTGTGACTGACCTATCGACAGCCAATAATACTATTTCAATTATTATTGCAGGTCCATTAGCCAAAAATATTGCCAGTCAATATGGTATTGACCCGCGCCGCTCAGCTAGTATTTTAGATGTGTTCTCTTGCAGTATTCAAGGGTTAATCCCGTATGGAGCACAATTGCTAGTTGCTGCAGGTGTCGCCAAAATCTCACCACTGAGTATTTTGCCGTATTCCTATTATCCAGCATTAATTGGCATTTGCGCTATTATCGCGATATTTACAGGTTTTCCAAACTTAAAAGGTGTAAAGCCGATTGCAACCCAATCTGAAACCATTCTAAAAAAAGCTGAATAATAGAATTTTTACAATCATCCTGAGCTCTAATAAGCTCGGGATTTTTTTGTTTAGGCTGTGATAAAGCAGAATGTTGTTTTGTGGCAATGTTGATTGGAGTGGAAGGCGCGCAGACTCCTGCGGGAGCAGCGGGACAGGTGAGACCCCACAGGCGCTAAAGCGCCGAGGAGGCTCACCGCCCGCCCCGCGGAAAGTGAAGCGCCTGGAACGGAAATCAACATTCTTGTTTAATCAGCTTTTTCTAAAATAATAACAAGTTTCGTCATAATTCGACTTATGTAATATTAGTATAATTATTTTTCCAAATTATTCTAGTAAATTATTTAAAATGTTACGAAATAATGAAATACTTCAGAAATATTAAAAAATAAAATAGTTATACTAGACGAATAGATAGAATTGTTTTAAAATACTAATTATTAATATGAAAAGCAGTAAAAAGTGAACTAAACGAGAAAAAGTCATTATTTTTTAGGTTAATTTGTCAGAAAAATCAGTAAAAAGGAGACAGCAAAATGAAGAAAAAACTAGCAAGTATTTTTATGGCCTCGACAATGATGATTGGTTTGTTAGCCGGTTGCTCCGGTGGTAAGGAAGAATCTTCTGGTGGTGGAGGCGATTCCAAGACGATTAAATTTGGGGTGAACCTTGAGCTTTCAGGCGCAGTAGCATCCTATGGAGAATCACTAGAACAAGGAATTGATCTTGCGGTTGCAGAGTTAAATAAAGATGGCGGAATTGACGGCAAAGAAATTAAACTTGTAAAAGTAGATAATAAATCTGAGGCTGCAGAAGCAACAAGTGCGGCAATTAAGTTAACAAGTCAGGATAAGGTAACAGCCATTATCGGTGCAGCCACAAGTGGTAATACTGTTGCACAGGTTCAAATTGCAAACGATAATAAAACTGTTTTATTAAGTCCGTCTGGTACAGCTCCAAACGTTACAGTTAATGAAAAGGGTAAACTAAATGAGTATGCGTTCCGTACATCATATATCGATCCATTCCAAGGAACTGTGGCAGCGAATTTTGCAGCGAATGAACTAAAGGTTAAAACAGCAGTAATTTTTGCAGATAGTGCAAGTGATTATGCGAAAGGACTTGCTGAATCCTTTAAGAAAACTTTCGAAGCAGCTGGTGGTAAAGTCATTGCTGAGGAAGCTTATATGGGTAAGGATACAGACTTCCGTTCAACCTTAACTCGTATTAAAGGAAAAAATCCAGAATTTATTTTTATTCCGGGTTATTATGAAGAGGTTGGATTAATTGTTAAGCAAGCTCGTGAATCAGGTATTGATGTACCGTTAATGGGAGCTGATGGTTGGGATTCTCCTAAGCTAGTAGAATTAGCAGGTGCTAAAGCGTTGAACAATACGTTTATCACTAACCACTATTCTTCTGAAGATCCAGATCAAAAAATTCAAAACTTTGTGAAGAAGTATAAAGAAAAATATGATGCTTCCCCAAATGCATTCAATGCACTAGGTTATGACACAGTATATTTGTTAGCTGATGCAATTGAGCGTGCAGGAAGTACTGATTCAACGAAAATTAAGGATGCACTGGCAAAAACTAAGGATTTATCACTTGTAACTGGTAGTGTCACAATTGATAAGGACCACAATCCAGTCAAATCGGCGACTGTATTAGAGTATAAGGATGGAAAACAAGTATTTAACACAAAGGTAGAACCTAAATAATCAAAAAAATGGGAGGAGCCAATCGGCTGACCTCCCATTTATTATTTATTCTAGGGAACTAGGCATAGCGATTCTTCGATATAGGCTTTTACTTCGTGTAGGGTTGGAAAAACGCCTGCTGCTTCTTTAAGGACATCTGCTGAAGGCTCAACCAAATCGGGAACAATCATTACCGGAATTCCAGCTGCACGGGCTGCTAAAAATCCATTATAGGAATCTTCAATGACAAACGCCTCCTGCGGTGAGATATTAAAAGCTTGGCACGGCTTTAAGAATATCTCCGGATTCGGCTTGCTTTCTTTGACCTCATCACCACCAACGACGAAATCAAAATACTCACTTAATCCTTCATGGTTTAAATGGTGGATGATATCAGAATGTTGGCTTGAAGAAGCAACTGCTATCTTTATTTTCAAATCCTTCAGAAATGTTAATATTTCGATAAGGCCAGGCTTAAGTCCTAAGGTGCCGTTTTCTTGGAATATCTTTTTTCGCTCTTCCCAAGATTCTGCATGCCAAAGCTCGACGGGAGCATCTTCCCCATATTCCGCTTTAAGTACAGCCATAATCGCCTGATAATTTCTGCCAATAAAACGTTTCGTAATATCTATAGAATAGGGAAAATGGTATTTTTCTGCCACTCTTTCCCATGCCAAATGCCCAATCCTTTCTGTATCAAACATTAATCCATCCATATCAAAAATGACTAATTCTATTTTGCGAGACAAACAAGTTCCTCCTCTATGTTACCGCGATGAAACTAAAATGAAGTACTATGGTGCTATAAAACTATTATTAATGAAAAAGCTAATTCTGTAAAATGAATGTTATGACAATTGATTTTCTATTATTTGTTAGGGATTCTTCTAAAAATAAGTTATACTGCAAATAATCAGTTTGCAAGGGCGTGATTTACATCGTTTATGCTTTCATTTTGTTTATTTTGGCAGGTATAGGGGAAATTGGTGGAGGGTATCTTATTTGGCAGTGGCTTAGAGAAGGGAAACCATTCTATTGGGGGATTTTTGGAGGAATTGCGCTGGCTTTATATGGTGTAATCGCAACTTTTCAAACTTTCCCGAGCTTCGGCAGAGTGTATGCTGCCTATGGAGGAGTATTTATCGTCCTCTCCATTT
Source organism: Bacillus sp. DNRA2 (assembly GCF_012843265.1). Taxonomy (GTDB): domain Bacteria; phylum Bacillota; class Bacilli; order Bacillales; family Cytobacillaceae; genus Bacillus_BU. The sequence continues at coordinate 61,276 of NZ_JABAIT010000015.1, forward strand.
TATGGGGCTGGGGAGTTGATAAAAAAACTCCAGATTTCTACGATTGGGTTGGCGGTGCTATTTGCCTCATAGGAGTCCTCGTCATGCTTTTCGCTCCAAGACAATGAGTATTTTTACTTTTTATGAAAGTATAAGTTTTGAACATAGTTTGGTGTCTAGCTCCAGGCGCCATCGGCTCGAGGTCACAAGCCAAGCCGTCCAGAAGGTAAACGGCAACCTTCCGGCCGGCTCGTCTTGTGCTTGTCGCCGATAGGCGGGCGCCTTGCGCTTTTCTTAGTTGGAAAAGATTTATAAATATTTTTTAAAAAATTGCGGGAAAATAAATCCAATTGAGCTTTTTTTTCCTTGAATTTGTTATAATATAATTCTAAGTGTTTTAATTTATTGAGGAGGAACATTTTTTTATGTCAATCGAAGTAGGCAGTAAGGTACAAGGAAAAGTAACAGGCATCACTAATTTTGGAGCATTCGTTGAATTACCAGGAGGAGTCACGGGTTTAGTCCATATTAGTGAAGTAGCGGATAGCTACGTTAAAGACGTGAATGATCATCTAAAAATCGGTGATATGGTTGAAGTAAAAGTCATTAGTGAAAAAGACGGAAAAACTGCCTTGTCAATCAAGAAAGCTATCGATAAGCCTGAGGTCCAACAATCATCTTATTCGCAGCGTCCGGCTCGTCAGGGAAGATCAGATAACCGTGGAGGAAAAGACTTCCGTTCAAAAGGTAATTTTAAACCAAAAGAAAGCTTTGAGGATAAAATGGCTAAATTCTTAAAATCAAGTGAAGAGAATTTATCGTCACTTAAGCGTAATACGGAAACGAAGCGCGGTGGTCGAGGCGGAAGACGCGGATAATTCATAACAATATAATGGTTCGACATAGATCAAGGGGATGATTAAGCTGCAACAGCTTTCATCCCTTTCTAATTTTATGATGAAAAAGCATGGAGGGATGAACTTGGTGTTAATTAAAGAACTTCAAACCGTAGACGAAATGGTTAGTGCTTTTCCTGTTATGAATCAATTAAGGACCCATCTTGATGAGAAAGAATACTTAGATCTCGTTTTAGAGGCTCGCGAAAAAGATAGCTATCGATTATTTGGATTAGAGGATGAGGGTAAAATTGTTGCAGTAACTGGCTTTAAACCGATGATCACCCTTTATTATGGCAAATTTGTGTGGGTATGCGATTTAGTGACAGATGCTAGTAAACGTTCGAAAGGTTATGGAGACACGCTCCTTAATTTTGTTCATGATTGGGCAAAGGAGAATGGTTATACAAGTGTTGCGCTTTCATCTGGGCTCAAACGCATTGATGCACATCGATTTTATCAAGAAAAAATGGAGTATGAAAAGGTTAGTTATGTTTTCAAGAAAAATTTGTAACTAGGAAAAAGGGACTAGTTATTTATTTTTTAGGTAAAATTTACTGAATTTTCTAAAGAATTTGAATTAATAAATCCTGTCTATTAAAATTAATAGGAAGACATGATGGTCAAAAATAAGTGGTTTTCCAAAGATAGATTAATTTTATAAAGGGGTCTATTAATATGAAGTTGTATATTACCATTTTGCTTTTCCTATTTGGTATTTTAACAGGATGCCAACCCGAGACAGTTAGCAAAGAAAGTAATGATCATTCATCACAACAAAAAAATGTTGTGCACAAGGAAAAAACTAAGGTAAGTGAGGCAGCAAAAGAAATGCCCTTGGAAGAAAAGAAACAAGTAATCATGACCTTTTTCCAACAGGATTTGGTCGAAGCTAATAAAATGGAAGAAGAGGCCTTACAAAGCATAACGACTACATCTTTAGAAGCAATAAGCAATCAGGCCTTATTAACGGAACTAGTAGATCAAAAAATACCTGCGTATGAAATGGCAGTTAACCACTTGAAGGGGCTTGACCCCAAAATTACTGAGCTTAAAACAATAAAGGAAAAAATGGTACTAGCAAATGAAATCTACTATGGCGCGCTAAAGTTGCAGCAAAAAGCAATCGAAGCTCAAGATGTGAGCCTATTTGAAAAATCAAATGAAAAAATGAATCAATATTTAATGGTCCTTGAAGAATATCATTATTTAGTAGAGGAATTATCGCAAAAATATCAACTTGAACTTGCGACTAGTTAGAATGATTTGTATTAGGTTCTTAGTAAATAATTGGTATTAAAACAGGGGCTTTGATGGAAAATAAGTGCGTAAATAGTACACGAAAAAAGAACCACTAGAAATGGTTCTTTTTTTGATGAAAAGCTTGCTGAGGAGGAAGCATTTTGAAAAATGATTTTAATAACGACGATCAGCGGTTTAGGATTGCACATCGAGAAGCTGTTATTGGAATTATTCTCGTTTTGATTAATTTTCTGTGGTGGTATGGCTTTGGTTATGGTCTAGGTTCAGATAAGGTTGAAAATTATACATATATATTGGGGTTTCCAGCGTGGTTTTTTTATAGCTGCATTGCGGGGACAGTTGTGATCATTCTCCTCGTAGTGGTTTCTGTAAAGTACCTTTTTAAAGATATCCCTTTTGAAGGTGATGAGGGGGATCATAAATGAACTGGGCCGTCATTACGCCGTTAATCATTTTCTTAGGAATCATTTTTGCAGTAGGGTTTTGGTCAAATAAATTTGTGCTTCAATCTGATTCTTTTGTCAAAGAATATTTTTTGGGAGAAAGGCAGTTGGGGGGCTTTGTGTTGGCGATGACGATGGTCGCAACATACGGTAGTGCTAGCAGTTTTATTGGCGGACCAGGCGTTGCTTATACAAAGGGATTAGGCTGGGTATTCTTAGCGATGGCGCAGCTAGCGACCGGTTATTTTGTATTGATGGTTCTTGGTAAGAAGTTTGCAATCATTGCTCGCAAATATGAGGCAATTACCTTGATTGATTTTCTTAAAGAAAGATATCAAAGTACTGCGGTGGTAATTATATCAGCAGCGAGTATTATCATTTTTCTGTTTTCGTCGATGACAGCTCAATGGATTGGTGGAGCCAGGTTAGTTGAGTCATTAACGGGTTTACCTTATACACCCGCGCTGTTAATTTTCGTTGGTTCTGTCTTGGTGTTTGTCGTCGTTGGTGGGTTTCGGGCTGTTGCAATTACAGACGCTGTTCAAGGTGTCGTGATGTTTTTGGGGACGCTGATTTTGTTGGTGGCGACCATTCATGCTGGAGGAGGAATAGATAAGATTATTTCCAGCTTAGCTCGGGAGAATCCTAACTTAATCAGTCCTTATGGTGCCGCTCGGGAGCTCACACCTCAATATGTTTCTTCGTTCTGGATATTAGTAGGGATTGGAGTTGTAGGCTTGCCACAAATTTCAGTGCGAGCGATGTCATATAAGAATTCCCAGGCGATGCATAGTGCAATTATCATCGGAACCATTGTCGTTGGTTTTATCATGTTTGGTATGCATTTGATTGGCGTATTGGCTAGACCTATTCTGCCAGGCATCGAAATTGGTGACATGGTCATGCCGACTTTATCAATGAAAGTGCTACCGTCATATGTTGCTGGAATCGTCCTTGCAGCACCAATGGCAGCCATTATGTCTACCGTTGATGCGCTTTTGATTTTGGTGGGGTCAACCATTGTGAAGGATATTTATTTGAACTATATTAAACCGAATGCTGAAGTAGCGCATATTAAAAAGGTTAGCTATGGGGTAACTGCGATTGTTGGTATTCTTGTGATTGTATTGGCACTTAGGCCACCTGATTTAATTGTGTGGTTGAATTTATTCTCGTTTGGAGGTTTGGAGTCTGTATTTATTTGGCCAATTATATTTGGATTGTATTGGAGTCGTGGAAATAAATACGGAGCTGTTACGTCCATGGTGTTAGGAATGACTACTTACATTTTGTTTGATCGCTTATATCCTAACGCCTTTGGCTTTCATACTGTCATTCTTCCTATTTTGATATCATTGATTGCTTATGTCGCCGTAAGCCTTGTGACAAAGCAAAATCCTGTAACACATTAAAGCGCTGGGGGACTGTCCCCCAGCGCTTTAATGTGTTAGTGTGGCAGAAATGCTAGTTGGAAGAAAAATAGCACGGCAAAAAGATATAGGAGTGGATGAACATCACGCCATCTACCTTTGACGATTTTTAGAAGTGGATACGAGATAAATCCTAGTGCAATACCTGTCGCAATACTTGAAGTCAATGGCATGCTTAAAATGATTAAAAAGGCAGGAAATGCTTCATCAAGCTCGTCCCATTGAATTTTTGAAATACTCCCCATCATTAAGCTTCCAACAATAATTAACGCAGGAGATGTAATGGCCGATAAGCCTGATACAGCACTAACAAGTGGTCCAAAAAATGCTGATAACAGGAATAGAACCCCAACAGTTAACGAAGTTAATCCAGTTCGACCACCGGCAGCAACTCCTGACGATGATTCAATAAAAGCCGTGGTTGGACTTGTGCCAAACATCGCCCCTATTGCTGTTGCAATCGAATCTGAGAGTAGTGCTTCGCGAGCACGAGGCAGATTATTACCTTTCATGAGACCAGCCTGATTTGCGACTCCGATCATCGTTCCAGTCGTATCAAAAATAGTAACGAGAATGAATGAAAATACAACAGCATATAGGCTATGACTGATTACATCAGAAAATGCTGTTATCGGGTTACCAACAATAAGCCCATCAGGGAGCGAGGGGAATGATAAAAATCCCTGCTCAAAGGAAAGCTGATTCGTAAAGAAGGCAATTATGCCTGTAATAACCATTCCAAAGAACAATGCTCCATTAACGCCTGTCATCATTAACACGAGTGTGATAGCAAGGCCAACTAGGGCTAGTATGGCATTAGGAGCATGAAGATCCCCTAATGCGACAAGGTTAGAGGGATGATCAGTAATGATACCAGTAAGTCTTAATCCTATAAATGCAATAAATAAACCAATTCCGGCAGTAATACCATGTTTTAGATTTTCAGGAATTGCCTCAATCAATTTTTCTCTAAAAGAGGTTAATGAAAGGATGACAAATAGTAGACCTGCGACAAAAACAGCGGCGAAGGCTGTTTGATAGGTAATATCTTGATGGCCGCCAACAACCGAATAGGCAAAATAGGCGTTAAGTCCCATTCCAGGTGCAATGGCGATTGGGTAATTGGCGAATAAACCCATCCATAATGTTCCGATAACTGCAGCGATAATTGTTGCTGTGAATACCTGCTCAAATGGCACTCCAGCATCAGCTAGAATAACGGGATTGACAACAACGATATAGACCATGGTGAAAAAGGTCGTTATACCCGCGATTATTTCTGTTTTGGCAGTGGTTTTGTTTTCTTTTAGCTTAAACATAGAAGTTCCTCCATAAAATACGAACAAAATTATAGTGCAATAATAATAATATTCGTTTCCTTATAGCTTTTCAAGCTTGATTAGAATTTATTCAGTGTAATATTTGTCAATTGAAGCAAAATGTTTACTTCAATACCCCACGCGGTATATAATGAGTGGGAAACAGGACATTTCCTGTAATGAATGAGAGGAATGAAATGGATGAAAATTACAGATCAAGCACGCGATCAACTAAAGCAGGTTTTAGAAGAAAAGCATGCAGCTGGTATTCGTTTGTATTTCGGCGGATATGGCTGAGGTGGTCCACAAATTGGAGTGTCTCTGGAGGAGCCTCAACCACAAGATGTTATTATCGAAATTAATCAAATTAAGGTAGCGTTTGCTGCAAATATTGAAGAATATACTCGGGACTTAGTCTTTGATTACATTCCGGAAAGTGGCAGTTTTACTTTGCTAGGTGGAAGTAGCTGCTAAACTTAACGGATAAATATAGTGAATCTTGCCTTAGTGGAGGTCATTTAGCCCATTAAGGTAGGATGAAAAAACTGGCTCAGAAGATAATGAGCCAGTTTTTTATATCCTATTTAATTGCTTTAATTGGTTCATTGCTGGCTGCTTTGTCTCCGAAATTCAAGGTTAACCACTCAGCAATTTTATTCAAAGCTTCAGGATGAAATGGTTGATTAGTAGTGTTCTTGATATGCTTTTGGTAATTCAAGATGTTTTTTGGTTCAGTTTGTTCTTTTAACGTATGCTCCATGTTGGGAATAATGAGATATTCACTTTTTCCCTGAACTAGCTCGGCAAGTTCAGCTAAGACACTATTATCACAAAGCGGGTCTTTATCACCCTGAATGGCCAAAACTGGGCAGGTTACTTTTGTTAGAGAAGCTCTAGCGTTAAAGGCATTATGTTCGCGGAAATATTTTGCCGGTTGTTTGAAGAATAACTGAATTTTGATTACATCCTTATTAGAGTTGATCATTTTATTCATTAGGTTTTCCGTTTGTTTTTCACCTTTAACATCGATTTTTAGCGTTCGATTGAGCCAGCCCTGAATCCCTGGTTTAGCTAAAAGCTCATGGTAAGCTAACTGTCGCTGCTTTTTCAGTGCTTCAATCAAGTTATCTACTCCACCGGCCAAAAGCATGATGCCGGCTGGATTCACTGTTTCGGCAAGTGCCGTTGCATGTATCGTTCCTTCGCTATGGCCGCATAAAATAATCCGATTACTGTCAACAAATGGCTGTGCTTTTAGAAACTGAAATGCATGCTCGGCATCAGCGATTAGATCTGACAATCCAACAGTTAATATGTTTCCTTCGCGCTTACCAGTTCCGATTTTATCATAACGAAATGTTACAAAACCAAGCTTGGTTAGAAAATGAGCCAGGTTTTGATAAAGATTCGTTTGGATTTTGCCTTTACGGTCGTTGCCATTACGGTCAAGCCCACCCGAGCCTGGTAAAATCAAAATTGCTGGAAAAACACCCTCGGATTGTGGGATGGCAATGGTTCCATAGGCTGAGTTTATTCCATCAAAACTAATTTCTTTTTCAATCATGTTACAGCACCTCCATTAGTTTATTCAGGGATAATAATAGTCGCGAGATTTCTTGCTTTCCGCTCTGGAGAAGGTTCATGCTGCATGGCGTCTTGGAGCAGCGAACCCATTTTCATCACTAATTCTTTGAATTCAGCGTCTGACAAATAGAGTTTACCGATACGATAGCTGACTCCATCTCTAACTAAATCAATGTCCTCTTTATCTAAATATGCTTCATACTGGGCTAATAACTGTGTCGTAAAGGTCATAAATAGCTCAAGGTGCTCCTCTTTCGAAAGGTTTAATAAATCTTGTTGAGATTGAATTGATGGTTCATTAAGCGCATATACCTTTTCGATTGTTCCTCGAATGGGGTTCTCTTTTACAACCTGAATAATTTCTGCTTCTAATAACGTGTTGAGTTGACGGTACAATGTGGCTTGGGGTATCTCTTTGTTTCGCTCAGCAATTGCGTGGGCAGTTAAGTGCTTGCCGTTTGTCAGTGATTGAATAATTTTCAATCGGACAGGGTGAAGGATTAACTCTGCTTTTGACTGTGGCTTCATGTGTATCCCTCCTAATAGATGTATATTGTTATTGTTATCGATAATGATAATAATAGTGCAAAAAAATTTATTTGATTAAAGTGTTTAATATTCTCACTTTTGATAATAATATGTATCGGGTTAATAGTCAACACTAATCAAGAATAATAAACAATTCGCTTATATTTTGGCGGAATGGGGAGGGTGGACAATGGAAATCACTAATGAGGCAAGTGAAGTCATTAAAGAGATGCTAAAGGAAAACAACTCTGCTGGAATTCGCGTATTTTTTGCTGGCTTTAGCTGAAATAAGACCAATATTGATTTGGCTCTGGATGAGCCACGCGAACAGGATACAGTATCGACTGTTAATGGCATCCAAGTGGCAATCGATCCGATTATTAAACCACATGCTGATCGTACTACACTCGCATACAATGCAGAAATAAATGGATTAATTCTGCAAGGACCTGATTTTGGCGACTCCGGTGAAACATGCGGCTGCTAACACACTTTAAAGCGATGGGGGACTGTCCCCCATCGCTTTAAAGTGTGAAAAAAGTGTGTCTTTCTGGTGCTGGAATGTTGGTCACTGAAGGCTTTTGTGAAGGTGTTTGCTTGTATCCAGTAGAATACAATTATAGAAGAATTGAAACTTTTCAGGTTTTTAACCGTATATATTCTTAATAAATGATATATGTCGGGAATGATGCCATGTAACACACAAACAACGAAAGGGGAGATGAATCATGGAGTTATTTGGAACACCGCTTGAAACCATCTATTTATATGGCTTAATTATTTCTGGCGCCATTACCCTTCTTTATTTATTATTTGGCGATGCAATCAGTGCCATGTTAGATGGATTTATCAACCCAACATTAGTATTTTCGTTTATCACCATATTTTCCGCCGGCGGCTATTTAGGTGAATTGTTATTATCGCTACATAGTGGTTGGATTGCGACCTTTAGTGGAGCAATTGCACTTATTCTAGTAACCTTGTTAAATGTGTTCGTGCTAATTCCCATTTCAAATGCAGAGGAGTCCCTTGTTTATAAAGAGACAGACTTGCGCGGTCGAACGGGAACGGTGATTACCACTGTGCCAATGGATGGCTATGGTGAGGTCCTAATTGAGAGTATCAGTGGCCGCGTCTCAAAGCCTGCAACAAGCTTTAGGAAAAAAGAAATACCAAATGGAAAAAAAGTCTTAATCATCGATGTGGTGAATGGTGTACTGCAAGTGGAGAACTATGAGGAAACCGAAAACTTTTTCTAGGAGGTAATGCCCATGGAATTTAATATTATATTGGTCGTTGTTGGTGTTGTCGTCTTTATCCTATTGGCCTTAATCGGTGTTTTTATTACAAAGTATAAAACAGCCGGACCTGATGAAGCATTAATTGTAACTGGAAGTTTCCTTGGAAGTAAAAATGTGCACTCGGATGAATCGAATAATAGAATTAAAATCATTCGCGGTGGTGGTGCATTTATTTTTCCAGTATTCCAACAATCTAGACCGCTTAGTTTATTATCAAGCAAGCTAGAAGTAACCACGCCTGAGGTTTACACTGAACAAGGCGTACCAGTTACTGCAGACGGGACTGCCATCATCAAAATTGGCAGTTCAATTAGCGAAATTGCTACTGCTGCTGAGCAATTTCTAGGAAAGACGAAGCAAGATCGTGAAAATGAGGCTCGTGAAGTGTTAGAGGGGCATCTACGTTCAATTTTAGGCTCAATGACAGTAGAAGAAATTTATAAAAATCGTGATAAATTCTCACAAGAAGTGCAACGTGTTGCCTCTCAGGATTTAGCGAAAATGGGACTCGTAATCGTCTCTTTTACCATTAAAGATGTGCGTGATAAAAATGGTTATTTAGATTCACTTGGGAAACCGCGAATCGCTCAGGTTAAGCGTGATGCCGATATCGCTACTGCTGATGCAGAAAAAGAAACAAGAATTAAACGGGCTGAAGCAGCGAAGGAAGCCAAAAAAGCTGAACTAGAACGAGCAACAGAAATCGCCGAGGCTGAAAAATTAAATCAGCTCAAAATAGCTGAGTTTCGTCGGGAGCAAGATATCGCCAAAGCCCGTGCCGACCAGGCATATGATTTGGAAACAGCGCGTTCAAAGCAAGAAGTAACGGAGCAAGAAATGCAAGTGAGAATCATTGAACGTCAAAAGCAAATCGAGCTTGAGGAAAAAGAAATTCTGCGCCGTGAAAAACAGTATGACTCAGAGGTTAAGAAAAAAGCAGATGCCGATCGTTACTCAGTTGAGCAAGCAGCTGCTGCCCAAAAAGCGAAGCAAATTTATGACGCTGATGCTAATAAATATCGTATTGAAGCGATGGCCAAAGCCGAAGCAGAAAAAGTACGTATAGACGGTTTGGCAAAAGCCGATGCCCAACGAGCACAAGGGGAAGCGGAAGCCGAAATTATCCGTTTAAAAGGGGTCGCAGAAGCAGAGGCAAAGGAAAAAATCGCCGAAGCCTTCGAACAGTTCGGTCAGGCTGCGATTCTCGATATGATTATGAAAATGTTGCCTGAATATGCGAAACAGGTTGCCGCACCACTCGGTAATATTGATAAAATTACTGTCGTTGACACAGGTTCAAGCGGTCCTAATAGCGGTGCAAATAAAGTAACAGGCTATGCGACAAATCTGATGGCAACTCTTCAAGAATCTTTAAAAGCATCTTCAGGTATTGATGTGAAAGAGTTGATTGAGAACTTCTCAGGAAAAGCAACTCCGCTTCGTAAACAGATTGAATCAGTACCAGTACCAGAATCAAAACCAATACCAAAACCACAAGCTGACGAATAACATTTTAACGCATTAACGTGTTGGGGGACTGTCCCCCAACACGTTAATGCGTTACAGCGGTGTTAAGTTCTTGATACCATTTCTTGGTTGTATCGGGGTTTTCGTTGTTGATGAAGATTTTTTTGTTACTTAGCTCGATATACAGGTATGGCGCATGGTCTTTTTGAATAAATAATAAGCTGCGTCCATAGCCAGTCACAGTAAAATAGCCTTTAGCCAGCGTTGCTAGGCCGAAACCATTTTGTTTGGATGTAACTTTAGGCATTTCCTCCAGTAGTTCTATCCTCTTGATATCTTGGATCTCCCACTCAATTCCATACATTCCGGTGATCTCAAAGGATTGCTTTTTCATAATCAGCTCATATTCTTGATAACCGAGAATATAAAGACCTACTACAAATCCTGTAATGACGACGAAAAATGAGGTGCTAATAATATAGCTGCGTTTTCGTTTTTTTGGTAGTTCAAATTTTGACAAATAAACAAATCCACCCAGTAAAAAGAAAAGCATAAATCCAAACTCAATTTCCATTGCAAACTTAATATCGGTGAAAACAAGTGGTAATAATAAGAGCATCCCGACTGCTGTTATTTGAAGCATTGCCCCGGTTTTTTGCGGATAGCCATTTTCTATTAATTGTTGTTGCTCTTCCAGAGGACGAGTTGCAAATCCAGAAATAAGTGAATAGGCCTTTTTCTTACGAATAGCCCAGCCAAGTAGAAAGAACAGACCAATCATAAACAACTGGACTGTAATTAGAATCCACATACCATTACTCCCCCTTTATCTCAGCTCAATTGAAACAAAAGAATATGATGTGTTCCTTTATGATAATTGTAAACCATTCACACAGTCTATGCGTTGATATTCTGACAAAATTAGGACAGTTAAATCGAAAAAATATATTAAGATAACGGCTTGACATGACACAAAAAAATATTGTTTAATTAGGTATATTAAATGTTAGGTAACCTAATTATTAATCAACCTAAATATTAACTATCCTAACTAAAATGGGGGTGTTTATAATTAACGAGAATAAACAAGAACTAGTAGAGGAGCTAATCACAACACTAAGAAAATTCCCAAAGATATTCTCACAGCGCGGAAATATGCAGCAAAAACGAAGTGAACTTATGGTGTTATTTTCCATTAATAAATCTGCCGAAGGTGAAATGAAGGTATCGGAAATCAGCAGATACCTACATGTGAAGGCCCCAACTGTTACGCAATTAATAAATGAATTAGAAAGTAAAGGCCAAGTAGAAAGAATCACAAGGTCAACTGATCGCCGCTCTGTGTGGATTCGTTTGACAAATGAGGGAAAAAAGGCGCTACAGGAGGTCGAGAAAGAGGTCCAAGCTAAGTATAATGGCTTGATTGATTACCTTGGTGAACAGGAAACAGTCGTTTTTATTGAAACATTAAAAAAGATGCAGGAATATTTCCTCCATCAGATGAATGAGGAACAACGAGATTAACAGCAGCTTTTAAAAATAACCCTAAAATTTTGAAAGTCATAATGACGATTGGAGAGGTACGAGCGTGCTGAAATTATTCAGAACTTTAAAAGACTATAAATTTCAGGTTACCTTTGTGTTTTTGTTTGTATTTTTACAAACTTTATCAGATTTATATTTACCAAGACTGATGGCAAATATTATCGACAAGGGCGTTGTAACCGGCGATAAAGATTATATTTGGAAAATTGGTGGCATCATGCTGTTAGTCACCGCCGGTGGTATGATTTGTTCGATTTTCGTCAGCTTCTTTTCAGCTAGAATTTCCGCTGCTTTTGGAAGAAAGACAAGAGAGCAGGTATTTACGCATGTTGAAAATTTCTCGTTGCAGGAATTTGACAATATAGGAACAGCGTCACTGATTACAAGAACGACAAATGATATTACTCAGGTCCAAAACGTTTTAGTCATGATGCTAAGAATGATGATCATGGCACCGTTTATGGCGATTGGCGGGATTTTCATGGCTTTGAATCAGGATGCCGAGCTTTCTTGGGTGTTTGTTGGTGTGGTTCCTGTCATTACGGTAGTGATTTTGTTGATAGTGAAAAAGGGCGTTCCGTTTTTTAAAGCGATGCAGGTTAAATTGGATCGCCTAAATCAAGTGGTACGTGAACAATTAATGGGGATCCGCGTCATTCGGTCCTTTAATCGCGACGAGTTTGAAAAAGAGAGATTTAGTGAAGCAAACTTTGATTTAACTGATACAGCCGTAAAGGTTAATCGAATTATGGCCTCGATGATGCCGATGATGATGTTCATTATGAGTGTATCGATTGTTGCTATTGTTTGGTTTGGCAGTATCCGCATTGATAGTGGGGCGATGGAGGTTGGCGACTTAATGGCCTTTATCCAGTATGCAATGCAAATTATGATGGCAATTGTCATGGCCTCCTTTATGTTTGTACTCGTTCCGCGTGGCCAGGTTTCAGCGACGAGAATCACAGAGGTATTGGAAATGAAGCCAACCATTCTTCAGCATCCAGAGCCTAAAAGTGCAACAGGTAGCCGGGGATTAGTTGAGTTTAACAATGTAACGTTCAGCTATCCTGGTGCGGAAATTCCAGCACTATCAAACATCTCATTTACAGCCAAACCTGGTCAAACAACAGCGATTATTGGCGGGACAGGATCAGGAAAAACAACATTATTAAGCCTGATACCTAGATTTTTTGATATAACAGCCGGGAAGCTCCTTGTGGATGGAGTCGATGTCCGTGAACAGTCACAAGCAGAGTTAAGAAGAAAAATTGGCTATGTTCCGCAAAAAGCTGTATTGTTCAGTGGAACAATTTCTGAAAATATTCGTTATGGGAAAGAGGATGCAACGGATTCCGAAATACAACACGCAGCGACAATTGCACAAGCTACTGATTTTATTTCAGAAAAGGATAAAGGCTATGAGTCGGAAATCTCACAAGGTGGGACTAATGTTTCAGGGGGTCAGAAGCAACGCCTGGCCATCGCCCGTGCACTCGTACGAAAGCCGGAAATCTACTTATTTGATGATAGCTTTTCAGCGTTAGACTTAAAAACAGATGCCAAACTTCGCGCTAGTTTAAAAGGTGAGACAACCGATTCGACGGTCATTATTGTAGCACAACGCGTCAGCACGGTTATGAATGCCGACCAAATCATTGTGCTGGAAGATGGAGAAATTGCTGGAATTGGCACACACCATGAATTGTTAAAAACGAGTGAAGTTTATCGCGAAATTGTAGCTTCTCAAATGACAGAGGAGGAATCAGCATGAGCCAAAAAGGCAAGTCGGAGCGAAAAGGCGGGCCTGGATTTCGACCTGGACCAGGTGGACATGGACCGGGCATGGGAATGCCTGTACAAAAGGCAAAAGATTTTAAGGGCACCATGCAACGGTTAATACGTTATTTTAAACCGCAAAAATATCAACTAATGGCTGTTTTTGTTGCTGCAATATTAAGTACCATTTTCTCAATTGCCAGTCCAAAAATCTTAGGTAAGGCAATAACGAAGCTGTTTGAAGGGATGATGCTGAAGTTTAAAGGCGTGCCTGGAGCCGAGGTTGATTTTGATTATATCGGACAAATTCTCTTGATATTAATTGGGCTATATGTAATTAGTTCTTTGTTTACTTATCTCCAGCAGTATGTCATGGCTGGTGTGGCCCAAAAGGTAGTCTATAAGTTACGGGAAGAGGTAAATGTTAAGCTCGGCAATCTGCCACTTAAATACTTTGATTCTAAAACCCATGGTGAAATTTTAAGCCGGATTACAAACGATATTGACAATATCAGCAATACACTGCAGCAAAGTTTAACGCAAATGATCACTGCGGTCATTACAATTATTGGTGTCATTATTATGATGCTGACAATCAGCCCGTTATTGACATTAATTTGTTTACTGACATTGCCGTTAACTTTTGTTGGAACGATTATGATTGCTAAGCGTTCACAAAAATATTTTAAAGCGCAACAGGCTACCTTAGGTGAACTGAATGGCCATGTTGAAGAAATGTATACAGGCCATCCGATAATTAAGGCATATGGACGAGAACAGATGTCCATTCAGACTTTCAAACAGATTAATCAAGAACTCTATAATTCAGGCTGGAAGTCGCAATTTATTTCCGGTGTAATCATGCCGACAATGATGTTTATCAATAATGTTGGATATGTGCTCATTTGCGTAATCGGTGGAATACTTGTGACAAAAAGAACGATAGAAATTGGAGATATTCAAGCATTTATCCAATATGCTCGTCAATTTTCACAGCCAATTTCACAAACGGCACAAATTGCTAATATTGTTCAATCAACTATTGCTTCAGCAGAACGGGTTTTTGAGATTTTAGATGAGGAAGAAATAATTGAAACCGGAAACGATGTTCTTGAGTATCCAAAGGGCGCAGTTGTGTTCGAGCATGTTCAGTTTTTTTATAAAGCGGATCAACCATTAATTGAGGATTTAAATATTAACGTTAAGCCGGGACAAACGATTGCGATTGTTGGTCCGACAGGTGCAGGAAAAACAACCCTCGTTAATTTACTTATGCGTTTTTATGAGATCAATAGTGGGAAAATAATGATTGATGGAATGGATATTCAGGCAATGAAACAGCATCAATTGCGAAAAATGTTTGGAATGGTGCTGCAGGATACGTGGTTATTTAATGGCACAATCCGCGATAATATCGGCTACGGTCGAATTGGAGCAACAGAGGAAGATATTGTTGCAGCAGCAAAAGCAGCCCATGCCGACCAATTTATTCGGACACTACCAGAAGGCTATGACACAATTCTAAATGAAGAGGCATCAAATATTTCTCAAGGTCAAAAACAATTATTAACGATTGCAAGAGCCATTCTTGCTAATCCGAAAATCTTGATATTGGATGAAGCGACAAGCAGCGTGGATACTCGAACTGAAGTTCAAATTCAGCATGCGATGGAAGCGCTAATGAAAGGCAGAACAAGCTTTGTCATCGCCCATCGCTTGTCAACGATTCGCGAAGCCGATTTAATTCTTGTGATGAATCATGGGCAAGTAATTGAGCAAGGAACCCATGACGAACTGTTACAACAAAACGGTTTCTATGCGGACCTCTACAACAGCCAATTTACAGCCGGAAATTTTCAAACCGAAACGGCCTAACAACAATACAATGATGGGGGGACAGTTCCTCACTGCTTTAAAGCAGTGAGGGACTGTCCCCCAATGCGTTAAAGGGTTAAAATTATTCTAGTATAGTATTCAAAAAAGCGATAGATTGCGACCAACTTTATAGATAAAATGAATTTATAATGGTCTAGTTTGTCTTATATACTGTTAAAGAGCGATGTCTTTGATATTATTTGATAAAATTCGACAAAGACACTGAGGTTCTGCGAAAATAATTGTAGAATAATAACTCGCGACTGTTACAGATGCAAATTAGTTAACAAAATTTAAAAATTCGGGAGAGGTTACAGCATGATAAGAAATTTACGCACAATTTTCAACTTATTGATGGTCGCAACTTTAGCAATGTTTGTTTTGGCAGCGTGTTCATCTACAGAAAAAGACACTTCCAAAGAAAACAAGCAATCAAAGACTGAAGAAACAAAAGTAAAAGAAGAAGCAAAAATTGAAGTAACACAAGAGAAACCAATTTTCGTAGATGAAAAAAATAAAGTAGTAAAAGTATATGCAACCGTTAATGGTAAATATTTAGTAACGCCAACTCGTCACGGGCTTAACTGGGTTGAAGGTAAGTATGGTGATCAAGCTGTTCTTAAAGGCTATGGAAATCCACTAGACTTCCATGACGCATTAATTAAAATTGGTGGAGTGCCTGCAGTAGAAAAAGGTGGCGACACTACTAAAGAATTCGAAGAAACACCTGAAGGTAAATTTATTAAAGGTGACCAAGTCGCTGTCAAAATTACTTGGGAAGGTGCAAAAAAAGAGTATGATATTAACGAAGTTATGCTTGATTCTACAGGGAAAAAATTAGAATATCATTTCGGTGGAAACTACGATACTCAAGATCTTAAAATGACTGGGTGCTATATGTGCTTTGATAGCTGTCCAGCTGGTATTACCAGTAACGCATCCCATCCGGTAGGCACATTTGAAAGCGGAGCAGCGGAATTCCATGGTAACCCGGAAGTACTTCCTGCTGACGGTACACCAGTTGTATTAACGTATTCAATCGTGCAATAAGTTATTGAAAAGGGTGTGGTAACATGAAGCAAATCTTAAATGGAATCATCCATTTACTTGCAGCTATCTTCTTATTTTTCATTACCGGAATGGCAGTAGCACTCCTATTAATTCAAAGTCAATTCCTGGATATGCGCTTTGATAGTGAAATGCTTATAACGGTAATGATATTTTCAGGAGTATGGTTTTTCCTAGCAAGGGTGTTCATGAATGCCCGCCCCCTTGCTTTATGGGAAAAATCAAAGCTGAGTATCGTACTGACCTTGCTTAGTTCGGTCATCATTTTGGGGATAACCATTTTGGGAGGAAGCCTTAAAATTTTGCCTGCTTATATGGTTAGAAAAGCGGTATTTTTGGAGACAGCGCTAACACTTGATGACATGAATATCTTCCTTATTGTTAGCCTTTTGATTGGGTTTGTGATGCTTTTATTGTCGCATCGTAACCCGGTTATTTTAACGAAGGAAACAAAAATGGATTGGCAGCACATGACAAAGGGAAACCGTGCCGGGATGATGATTTTGTATGTCATTATCGCACTGTTCACGCTTGTATATTTAGGTCAAGGCGGGATCAATAGCATGGTGAATGACTCTGTTATTTACCTAAAGAATGCTGATGTTGAAGGCTTTAGAGATTATTTATTATCGTTTGGTCCATTAGCTGCAATCGTTTCAGCATTGCTGATGGTGTTTCAATCAATTATTGCACCATTACCTGCATTCGTTATCACATTTAGTAATGGGCTCATGTTTGGGTGGTTTTTTGGGGCAATTCTATCTTGGAGTAGCGCGATGCTCGGCGCCGTTCTTTGTTTCTTTATTGCAAAATATTTAGGTCGACCGGTTGTTGAAAAAATCATTACGAAAAAGGCGCTAGACTGGTGGGATCGCTTCTTTGCAAAATATGGAAAGCATTCAATCTTTATAGCCAGACTTTTGCCAATTGTCTCGTTTGATTTAGTGAGCTATGCAGCTGGGGTTACTTCTGTATCCTTTTGGCAATTCTTCTGGGCAACTGGTTTAGGGCAATTACCAGCGACAATTTTATATTCGTATTTAGGCCAGAATGCTACAGATACAGTAAAAATCTTATTCTTTATGTTCACAATCGTGATTGCATTAGCGGTCATTGGCATGCTATTACGTCCAAAATTAAATAGCATGATTGCTAGCAAACGAGGTGTGAAAAGCTAATGAATTCCAAACCAATGCAAAATAGTAGGAGAGCGGACGTCGTGAAACTTACAGTTCGATTTCTCATCAGTGCTGGTTTGATGATTTGGCTGATAAGTGGGATTGAATGGAACCTTGCCCTCCGTCTAATGAAGGAGGGCTCCCTTTTTTATTTTTTTATAGCGTTTATTGCGATTCAACTGACGGTTGCTACAAGCATCTGGAAGTGGCAACTGCTTATTTCTAAATCCACAACAAACCCTTTCAACCAATCAATCTCACTATGGAAATTAGGACGATATTATTATATCGGTTTATTTTTTAATAATTTTCTGCCTGGAAGTGTCGGTGGAGATGTCATGCGGATTATGCATCTCAGTAAAGACATCGGAATGGTTAAAGCAACAACGTCTGTGGCGTTCGAACGACTGACAAGTGGTGTTGCGTTAACGGCTATTGTGGTCTTTGCAACACTGTTCATGGACAGTGTCAGACCGTTTATGTTACCTATATATACCGTTGCTAGTGGATTAACGTTACTGTTTGTTCTTCTTAATCTATGGGTAAAAAAACAAGCAAAAATTGGGGATTTCGAAAAAAGTAACCCAGAGCGATCACAGAAAAGTAATATAACCATGTGGATAAATAAAATGAACCAGGCCCTCGTAAAATTACGAGAGACGGCAGCTGAATATCGAGAAAAAAGTAAGTCGTGGTGGGTGGTTATTGCTGTGCTCTCGCTTTTGTTTCAAATTGGACTTGCTTGGATTAATCAGCTGCTCTTTCTAGGTTTTGGAATTGAGGTGGGCTGGCTCGATTTAATCGTAATGATCTCGCTTATTTCGTTTATTACGATGCTGCCGGTGAGTTTGAATGGTATTGGGGTCAGGGAGGCTAGCTATATCTTTTTCTTCAAAGAGCTAGGTGTTCCGGACGAAATCTCTGTAGCAGTTTCCTTATTCTTTTTGCTTCTTGTGACCGTTTCCAGCCTTTTCGGTGGTTTATTTTGGCTAGTAGAAAGGGGGAAATCAAGTGAAGCTATCGGGCAACAGACTAATTGAATCAATTGTAACGCAGCGCGCCAAATACATGGTTAATCCAATTGAAGGGACAATTCCGCTGCAACGATTTGAAAAAAAGGCAAGCGATGCCGTGTTTGCGCTTATCACAACGGCAGGGGTACACTTAAAATCACAAGAGGTTTTCGATGTTGAAGCTGGCGACTATAGTGTCAGGTTCATCCCCTATAATGCCAGCGAAACAGATTTAATGATAAGTCATACCCATTTCGACCGGGGTGATGCTGACCAGGATATTAACTGTGTCTTCCCGTTAACCCGCTTAAAGGAATTAGCTGCGGAAGGCATAATCGGTGGAGTTGCAAAGACTCATTATGGGCTAATGGGCTACATTCCGAATACGAAACCATTAATTGATGAGACAATACCAATTATGATAAAGCGACTTAAAGATGAAGCTGTCGATGCCGTTATTTTAAATCCCGGCTGATATATATGCCATCAATCCGTGGGATTGATTCAACATGCAATTGAAAAGGCTGGGATTCCGACGATTTCAATTACGCATTTAATTGATTTAACCGAGAAGGTTCGCGTTCCGCGAGCGCTTCAGCTTCGCTTTCCATTGGGGCGCAGTTTTGGACGTGCATTTGAAACAGATATGCAAAGGCAAATATTATTGGATTGCATTACATCTTTAAGTGAGATTAATTCAGCAGAAACGATTGTGAAGCTTCCTTATAAGTGGAAAGGACGTAAGAAATAATTGAAACCACAAGTTGCAAAGAAAGCCCAAAAATTCTTCTGGCATACGAAGTGGGCGCTGCTTGTCATTTTAATGATATATAACCTATTTTCAATAATGACAGAGTGCCTACTTGATAAGTGGCTACCGGTGCACGGATTTGCCTTGTGCTTATATCTGTTCCTTGGATTATGGGAGAGTTATTTTAACTGTTTAGCACAATGTGAAATAAAAGAAAGGAGGATTCGATGAAAAATATCAATAAAATCGTAAGTTTGCTGCTCATATTACTATTGGCATTTATCACAGGTTGTTCATCTAGCGAAAATGAAAAGAACAATGATAAACAATCTGGGCAGGCTGCGTCCAATGTATTGAATCAAGACTGGGAGAAAATCGTTGCTGATGCAAAGGGCAGCACTGTGAACTTTTATATGTGGGGTGGCGATGAAGGAATTAATGCTTATATTGATGAGATTGTCGCACCAAAGTTAAAGAAAGAATATGATGTCGTTGTCAAACGCTATCCGATGGATGCGGTCGAATTTATTAATAAATTGCTTTCAGAGAAGAAAGCTGATAAAAAGTCCGGCGAAATGGATGTCCTATGGGTAAATGGCGAAAACTTTAAAACGGCGAAAGAAAAGGATCTTCTTCTTGGAGCCATTACGAAAAAACTACCAAACTTCAAGGATTATGTCGATGGTGACAGTCCTCAGGTTCAATATGATTTTGGCTATCCGACAGAGGGCTTTGAAGCTCCATGGGGAAGAGTTCAATTTGTGTTTAGCTATGATTCCACAAAAGTGACTAATCCGCCAAAATCAATGGTTGAATTAGCAAAATGGGTAAAAGAAAACCCTGGTAAATTTACTTACCCTGCTCCGCCTGATTTTACCGGAAGTGCGTTCATTCGTCAGGTGTTGAATGAAAAAAGTGCTAATTACTCTGCTTATGTTGAAGGCTTTGATGAGTCGTTGATCAAAAAAGATGCCGAGCAAACGTGGCAATTCTTGAATGAAATTGAACCATATCTTTGGAAGGAAGGAAAATCCTATCCACAATCATTGTCACAGCTTGACCAGCTCTATAAAAATGGTGAAGTATGGATGACCATGGGCTATGATGAAGCGGGAGCCTCTAACTTAATTGCGAGCGGCGAATTTCCAAAGACCACGAAAACGTTTGTGTTAGAAAAAGGGACGTTGGCGAACACGCATTTTTTAACTGTTCCGTACAATTCTCCAAATCCAAGTGGAGCAATGGTGCTAATTAACTATTTATTATCTCCTGAAGCACAGCTTGCAAAAATGGATTTAAAATATTGGGGCGAAAACACATCACTGGCTGTGGATCGTTTACCAGAAAAATATCAAAATGAGTTAAAACAAATCGATCGCGGTTCAGCAACATTGCCTGAAGAAGAGCTTGCAAAGCATAGAATTCCAGAAATTGGGGCAGATTATGTTCAATTGTTGGAACGGGGCTGGATCGATCATGTTGCAAAATAATAATGCTTCACGTTTTTTAAACAAATATAAAGGGCTGCTAGGTATCCTGCCAGCCTTTTTATTTGTTTTATTCTTTTTTGGTGGCGGTATCATTCAATCATTACTTATCAGTTTCGGAAATGAACCTGAATACTATGGCAACAGCGAATTTGCAGCGGCATACAGGGAGCTATTAGACTTCAGCTTTTTTCAGTCAATTGGTGTAACGGTCGGTATTGCGCTGGCAATCTCGCTTTTGGCGGGAGTGATTGGCTTTATTGTATCGCTAATTTTGGCAGCTTCGACGGCGAAGCATACTTGGATTCAAATGTTATTGCAGCTTCCCTTTGGTGTACCCCATCTTTTAGCTGGCTATATGCTGATGCAAACCTTTATGCAAACTGGATGGTACTCCCGTGTTGCTTATCATTTTGGCTTAATCGATTCGTTTGAACAATTCCCGGAGCTTGTCCATGACCGATATGGAATTGGTGTTGTGTTAGCATATATGTGGAAGGAGATCCCGTTTATTGTCCTATTAACTTATCCGTTTTTACTGAAATTGATCAGGCAATGGCAGGAAACTAGTAAAATACTCGGTGCCAGCTTTCTGCAACTGATTCGCTGGGTGATTATACCTCTGGTAATGCCATTATGGGTAGGGGGAATGTGGGTTGTGTTTGCCTTCGCCATTGGTGCATATGAAATTCCCGCGCTATTAGCGAGAACTTCATTACGCTTTGTTCCGGTGATGGCTTGGCAGGAATATACCCAATTTGGGATTGAAAGGCAACCCATCGCGATTGCGATGAATATGGTTTTGGCCATTATTGCATTAGTGGTTGGATTGTTGCTCATATACTTGCAAAAAAATTGGTATGTAAAAGGGAGAAAAATATGGTCAGATTAGCATCACTGAGAAAACTATCCATCTGGCTGTTTTTAATAGTTATTAGTCTTTTTATTGTGCTTCCTTTCATATCCCTGGTTATTTGGAGCATGACAAAGTTGTGGCCATGGCCCGAATTGTTCCCGGAATCGTTTCATTTCTCTGCCTGGGCTTATATCTTTTCTCAGTCAGGAAAGGCTCTTGAAGGTTTATTGAATAGTCTTTTAGTTGCAGGGATCACTGTAGTTGGTTGTGTCCTGCTTGGCCTACCTGCTGCTAGGATTCTTAGCCAAAGACAATTTTTTGGTAAGGGCTTAGTATTCGTGACTCTATTAATGCCGCTTTTCATTCCGCTAACGGTGGCGGTGATGGGTTTGCATGATTTTGCCATTCAAATCGAGTTTTTAAATGAATATTTTTGTGTCTCTATTGCTCACATTTTAGTTACCCTACCATACTTTATTGCAATGGTCAGCTATCAATATAAGTTACTCGGTATAAAACAGCAGGAGGCTGCTCAAAGTTTAGGGGCAAGCTACATGCAGATAATTTTATGGATTGAGCTGCCACAGCTTTTGCCTGCGCTATTGCTTGCCTGCCTTTTCGTCATGATTATTTCAATTAGCCAATATTTACCTACATGGATTATGAGTGGGGGTACGTTGTTAACTTTACCGCTCATCGTTTTCCCATTTGCGAGTAGTGGTAATGCCACGATGGTAGCGGCTTATAGTATCTGGATATTCATCCCGATTATGGTTTTCGTGTTAGGATATTTTCTCATTTTAGCAAAAATAAATAAAGGTTCTCGGGGGGTGGAGTCATGAAATTGGATGGAATTCGGATTAGCTATGGAAATCTAACGATCATCGATAATTGTCATTTACATATCCCAGAGGGTGAAATCTTTGTGTTAATGGGGCCATCTGGCAGCGGAAAATCAACCTTGTTAAAGGGGATTGCTGGGTTAATTCCTCTAGAGGCTGGAACCATTTCTTGGGAACTTGCTAGAGGAAAGACTGGTCTTGTGTTTCAAGAGCCACGCCTGTTTCCGCATATGACAGTGTTGGAGAATTTAGCCTTTGGTTTAAGAGCGCAGGGAACACCTGCAAAAGAACGCAACAGCAGAGCGCGAGAGTATTTGTCTATTTTACAATTGGAGGAGCATGGAAATCGTTATCCACATCAACTTTCAGGTGGGCAGCAGCAACGAGTGTCCTTAGGGAGAGTGCTCGTCATGAAACCCGATTTGCTGCTGTTGGACGAGCCGTTTTCATCCTTGGATACTCCACTTCGAAAACAATTAACAGAATGGCTGTATCAGCTGCAAAGGAAGCAGGGTTTTTCAATTTTATGGGTTACACATTATATGGATGAAGCTTATTCCGTCGCTGATAAGGTCGGTGTCATTATGGATGGAAACATTCTTCAAGTTGGTAAGCCATTGGATTTTTACCAAACTCCTATGTCTGAGCGAGTTGCAGCTTTTTTTTCTTTGCCTAATCGCTTCAACTTACAGCGATGGCAAGAGTGGATTGGAAAGTCGCTTCGTAATATTGATGTAAATATGTTAGGGTGGATTCCGGCGAATGCGCTAATTTTGCAGAAACTAGGGGAGATAACGGCTCAAGATGAAAACTGTAAAATTGTGTGGCGTGAAGGCATCGTTTCAAGGATTAAGCATGAACCAAAGGGCTATCTCGTAATGGTTGAGGTGGCAGGGCTCAGCTTTGAGGTGGAGCTTAGTGTGTTGGATAAGATTCCAAACCAAATGGAACAAGTGAGAATCGGTGTTCCATTTGAAAAAATTATTTGGTATCCTGAAAACTGATTTGTGAAATCATGTAAATAAATAAAGTAGATTCAGCAAGTTTAGTGAGGTGTAAATAACATGCTCGATACACATGGACGTGCACTTGTTCAACCATCGATTCAAGCCACTGCCCAATTTTTTATTAATAAAGGGCTGTCAGCAAATCAGGTGACAGTAATCGCCTTCCTCGTTGGAATTTCCGCGAGTGTACTAATCTATTTTAATCAAGCGATTATTGGAGTATTGGTGCTGTGGCTTTCTGGTTTTCTTGATGCTGTAGATGGCAGTATGGCCCGGCAAAGCAAGACGACGTCTGGTTGGGGGACGGTACTAGATGTGACCTTTGACCGCGTGGTGGAAGCGGGAATTTTAATTGCTTTAGCGCTTAAGCATCCGGATGTGCAAATCCTGTTTTTATTTTTAGTATTAGCTATTTCGATCATTTTTACGATGACGATTTTTTTAACAGTCGGTGCGGTTTCAGATAAACAAAGTGCAAAATCGTTTTATTATCAACCTGGCTTGGCAGAGCGTACCGAAGGGTTTATATTATTCTCATTATTAGCCTTATTTCAAAGCCAGCTCATACTATGGACTATTGTATTTATCATTGTTGAAATTCTTACAGGGCTGCAAAGATTGCTCGAGGCGTACAGAATATTAAAATAGCTAATATTAGTTGAGGTAAAATACCTAGCTGGTTAATTAAATGTTAAGTATAAAAGGGATCCATACTCAATAGTATGGGTCCCTTTCATGCTAATCCAACCACTGTGGTGCTTGTTCAATAAAGGTTTTCGAAATTAATGGCAAGGTTTTTTGCTTATTGTAGATGAGATAGAAATACCGTTCGTCATTAAACTCAGGAATTTCATACATGTTAAGCAACTGATTGTCAGCATATCCTTTTGCGGCTATTTCAGAAATAATGGATATTCCGATATTCTGAATAACATATTGAATCAGGCTTTGGCTGTCATCAGTATAGGCAATAATGTTAAGTTTGTCCTTGGCAATTTGTTGCTTCTTCAAAAATCGTTCTAGCATCGCATTTGTCCCTGAACCAGCATTACGCATAATAATTGGATAGTGAATAATATCCTGCAGTTGGATTGGGGAGTTGAAATTAGCTTGGGCAGACGTAATCAGAACGAGCTTTTCTTTTAATAAAGGAATATAGTGAAGTCTGTCATTCTCATATCTTTCACCAAGGATTCCAAAATCGACAAAACCGTTGATAACCTTCTCGGCAACTAACTTTGAAGAATATTGTTTGATATGGAAGGTTACTTGTGAATATTCCTCTCTGAATTTCTTTACCAATTTTGGTAAAATAAATTGTCCGGGAACTGAGCTTACCGCAACTCTTATTTTGCCACGGAATGCGGTCATTTCTTGGTTAAGGTCAAGCATCGCTTGATCCTTTAATAATAAAATTTGTTGGGCCCAATAATAAAGCCGCTCTCCTTGTGGGGTCAGAATGATTTCTCTGCCAACGCGATCGAATAGATGAATGTTTAACATCTTTTCCAGTGAACTGATATGGGAGCTAACGGTGGATTGGCTTAAAAAGATATCGTCGGCTGCTCTTGAGAAGCTGCGATGCTCGACGACTTTTGTAAAGACATAGAGTTGGTGAAAATCCAAAAGATCACCTCGATATCGGAATATTCGATTCGTTCATATAGAAACTTACGATAGATATAGTGTATTACAAAAACAAATAAATTGAAAAAAAATCATTCGAAAAAAAAGAACATTTTATGACACTAAAGCGGTGGGGGACTGTCCCCCACCGCTTTAGTGTGTTGAAGGATAAATTGTGCTTTTATCGCATAGCGAGTCTACATGGTTTTTCATAGCTTATTAAGAGACAGTATGCCGAAAAGTAAGGAGGTGGAGAAAGTGGCAGATAAGAAATCTCTTTCAGGTTTTAAGAAAGATGATAAGGGTGTGTTATGGATTTCTAATTATGTTAGTAACGCTAAAATAAAAATCAACTATAAGCTTACGGCATTATTACATTATGAGCAATCTGACTATCAGCAAATTAGTATTGTCGACAGCGTGGCATTTGGCAAAATGCTCGTATTAGATGGCACTCCCCAAATCTCAACAGGCGAGGGGTTTATTTACAATGAGATGATTAGTCATATTCCAATTGTAACCCATCCAAATCCAAAGAAAGTGGCGATGATTGGTGGAGGCGATTGTGGTAATGCACGAGAAACTATGAAATATAAGGAAATAGAGCAGATTCATGTAATTGAAATTGACGAAAAGGTTACTGAGATATGTCGAAAATGGTTAACACCGGCCGACGTTTTTGAGAAAGACGGCAGATTTCAAATATTTCATCGAGATGGCTTCGATTGGATTCAGGAGCAAGCAGGGAATTATGATGTATTAATGATAGACAGACCAGATCCAATTGGTCCTGGGAAAAGACTGTTCAATTCAGAGTTTTACCAGTACGTATATGATGCATTATCCGATGAAGGCGTGGTTGTTTTTCAATCTGGTTCTCCATTTTATAATCAAAACACATTAAAAAAAACGGTGAAAAACCTACGTAGTCTTTTTCCTGTCGTAAGAACATACTTAATGTCCATTCCGCTATATCCCTGTGGTTTATGGAGTTTTACACTTGCTTCTAAAAAGCATGATCCTCTCAATGCTGATCTAACAAAGCTTAAACACAGTGATACAAAATATATTAGCCCAGAAATGTTTTTAGCTTCATTTAACCTTCCGAAATATGTTCATGATTTAATAGATGAATAGTACAAGCTTCACATACTGGCACTGACAAACCTAGCTTGAAAGTCTGATATAAGCTCTGAGAAAATCGCAACAAGCTTAGCTAAATGTTTTTTGCGAATTGTCCGTGAAAGCTCAATTTGAAAGCTGTGAAAATGTAAACCATAACCATGATATCCATCTTTATCTCCGTAACGATGAGCAGTGATTGACTCATTCCCCTTAAATTTCCTGTCGAAAATGATGGTTATTTCTGGGGAAATAATGCGAACAGCTTTCGTCAGTTTTTGTTCAAACCATTCTAGAACCTCAGGTGAACATGAATTCCCCTGTTTTGTACCAATTTCGATGGCGTAAGGACCATAGTTGGTATCCTTCATGCCATGAAAAGAAAGATGTAAATAGGGTGTAAGTAACTGCTGATTTTCCGCGTCCAAGATATGCAAAAATGTTAATATTTCCTTGATAGCCTGTCTGTATTCTGTAATTCCAGGATAGTTTTCCGGGTTTGGCGGACGGTTTAAGTCACAACTCAACCTTGAAACAGTGCTGATAATTCCTGCACAGCCAAGTTCAGTTATTAAACATTCGACAATTTTATCGGTAAATTTATCTGCTGCTGGCGGAGTTGCATGTAAGGCATCAACGTGTCCACAAATATACCCATTACCTTTATGAAATTTAATATAGCTTTGTTTTATATAGGGGATAACCATATAAACAGCCTCCTGTTTTCGTTAGGAGCGAGAAGTTTCAATCAAAAAAAGACTCATCAAAAAAGTGATTCATGAAAAATGAACACTTTTTTATTTTTTAACAAAAAACTGCCTAGAAACATCCTAGCTTTTAATTAATATATTGTTAATTAACCGGCTAAATGTAAAAAGCTAGAAACCTAAGCTTGTGATTTATTAAAAATTGGAGGTTTTACATATGGAATTGATGGGAAAGCGATTCTGTATGGTGACAGACAAAGAACAATTGCTTCAGATACTTCATATGAATAATGTACCTTGCTTTGAACTAGTTGATCCAAAGACATGTAAGTATCCTATTGTCGGCAGAAGGTATGGTCATCATAATGGAAAAGACCTAGCTATTATCAATACAAAAGAGCAGATATTAAGTGCAGAATACGATTTTTTTACAAAAATGTATGCAATTTCAGCTGAATACATGTTAGAAATAGAAGGTTTAGAAGTGAAAAGTGTTCAAATTGCAACAGGAAAAGAAGTAGTATTTAATGAAGTGGCGATTCGTACTACAGCCTATGGCTGGGAATGGGTGACTCAGGATAAAGACAGTATACCTAACGATTGGCAGTCAGTTGCGATTCGTGCCCTTTATGTCACGGGTTTAAGTAATGGATTTGTAAAACTTGGTGTTTTAGAAAATGAAACCATCATAATTACTGATATAAATGAATCAAAAACAACGTATATAGAAACGGTCGGTAAACCTAATCCAAGCTTCACTATGGGTGCAGATATAGAATTCATGCTGAGCTGTGAAGAGGAGTTACTGCCTGCTTCAACGTTTTTTTCGCTAGGTGGTGAAGTAGGCTGCGATGAACGGCAAATCGAACAAGATAGTGGTGATTACGCACTTGTTGAAATTCGGCCAGAGAAGGCAGATACGCCACATGAGCTATTTAATCACATCAAAACCATTATTCATAAGGCATCGGAAATGGTTCCTTATGAAAATGTTGAATTTAGGGCAGGAAGCATGCCGTTTTTAGGCTATCAATGTGGTGGGCACATTCATTTTGGCATGCCGATATCCCTTTCATTACTCAAAGCCCTTGATCAATTCGTTGCCATTCCATTCGCGCTGATTGAAAAGCCACAAACAGCTAAACAAAGAAGGCGTACAAATCATGGTGGGTTAGGTCGCTACAGATTAAAGCCATATGGTTTCGAATACATCAGCCTAAGTTCATGGATTCTTGACCCGCAGTTGGCATTGGGAGTACTGTGCCTTGCCAGGGTTGTAGCGCTTCATCATCATGAATTATCTGGAGGATTTTTGGAAAATCCGTTTATTCAGCGAGCATATTACCATGGTAATCAATTTATTCTGAAACAAATATGGCCTGAAATTAAAGATAAATTGCAAAAGACAGCAAGCTTCTCTGCTTATAAAAATGAGCTTTCCTTCTTGTTTGAAGTGATTGAAAAGGGCTATCCATTCACCGAAGCAAATGATATTCGAGTTAATTGGGGAGAAACGCTATCAACACAAAGCTTTGACCGGGGGAAGGTAATCCTTATTCCCAAAAAAGCAAGACTAAAATACGATTTAACCGAAGGAGATTTGACATATGTTTGCGCTGGAAACAAGATCACCGAAGCAACGATTCGGCCCTATCCTTTTACTTTTCGGAACCCAAACATAATCCAGCTTTCTAAAGCACTTCGGGAAAGTTTATTACTACCAGATGATTGGAATCCTAAGCTATCGTCAACAAATGGTGTTATCACACTCGGTCCGATTATTGGGATTCTTGCGCAAAAGCCGTTTGATCGGCAAACAACCTATTTTCAGCACATTGAAAGACTTGCTCATGAAAAACAAATGCTTGTATATGTATTTGAACCGAAGGATATCGATTGGGAACAGCAGATCATTAAAGGTGAAAATAGTAAAGGGAGTGCGTATTTCCCATTTCCTGCAGTGATTTATGATCGGCTTGTTGTTGGGAAAAAAGACCCAATCATTGATCAAGTACGTGCAAAGCTTCAGCATGTGTACCATATTCCATTTATTAATTCGACAAGGCTCTCTCTGCTCACCAGAAATAAGTGGGAAACCCATTGTCTCTTAAGTGAAAATCACGAAAAAATATTACCGGATGCCTGTTTACTTCAGGATATTGATAATTTGATCGTCATGCTTAATAAATATGGTGAAATATATCTGAAGCCTGTTGGGGGTTCGCTAGGAAGAGGAATTCTTCGAGTAAACAGGCGTCCTACAGGAATTCATGTATTAAGTATAAAAGAAAAAAGGACTTACCAAATGCATTCAAATGATCAATTACGGTCATTCATTACACCCTTAATGAATGAAAATACTTATTTAATTCAAGAAGGGATAAGACGAAAACAATATAAAGGAAAAAATCTAGAAATCAGAGTGTATATGCAAAAAAACGGGCAGCACAAATGGTTTAGAACTGGGATGGTGACCCGTTTAACAGCCGAGGATGTAATGACAGAGGATACTGAAATCAATTTGCGATTAAGCAAAGTATTAAAAACCTTATATGAGAATCCATCAGAACGACGCAGTGTTTCCCACCAACTAGGTAAATTTGCCAGGGGGGTAGTCGAAACGATTGAGAACAAAGTCGGAACGTTTGGGGAAATGGCTGTTGATTTATGTATCGATCAATATAATTCTATTAAGCTCCTGGAGGTTAACTCAAAGCCGGATAATCTTTTCTCACAAATAGGGGCTTATCAATTAAGAAACATAGCTGGAATTCGCTTGCTAAATTATGCTGCATCACTAGCTGGATATGATGGCGAAGATTTTAAAGTATAAACCTGTTGAGGTGAAATTACTTGAAAAGCTTAACTCTAAACGAAATATTAACCCAAATTGGCCCCCATTTAGTTCATAGTCCTGCTGCAGCACTTAATCCGATTATCAAACGGGCGATGGATTGGACAGCAAAGGAAATTGATGACCATACATTGGTATTTCATATGGACCATGAACGAATTAGGGGTAAGTACTGGAAGGATAATCAAGCAGTTGTGATAATCACTGATAAGCCGGAGCTTTGTTCTGACCTCAGTGAGGGGATCATACTGATTGAAACCGAGGATTTGGATGCAGCTTATTGGAATTTTATTGAGTATTACCGGGGGTTATTTGATATTCCAGTTATCGGAGTGACAGGTACCTGTGGGAAAACGACGACAAAAGAAATGATGAAGAAAATTCTCCGTGAGGATTTTAAGGTAAAAGCAACCTGGAAGAGCATGAACTCAATGTCAGTTAATCTTCGGTATGTAACGGGAATCGAAGAGGAGACTGAAGTTGCTGTATTTGAAATGCCAGTTGCTTATCCGGGCTATTTAAGTACCGCCTGTCGCGCCTTTAAGCCGCAAATTCGAATTCTACTAAATATTGGTGTCCACCATTTGGCTGACTGCGAAACACCGGAGGTCTATATGAAAGCCAAGGGTGAAATCGTGGATGGGTTGAATCCTGAAACTGGAGTATTAATATTAAATGCTGATGATGAAAATATTAAAAGGATTGTTGATCCCAGTCCTTATAAGCAAGTTATCTACTTTGGCAAAGCTCAAGGGGCCCAGTTTCGGATTGAAAAGACTCAGTTTGGCAATGGAGGCATGAATTTTACATTTTCACATAATAGCCATCGGTATGAAGCATTTGTCCCAGGTTATGGAGAACACAATGTTTATAATGCCTTAGCCGCAATTGCCGCCGTTTCTTATGTGGGCATCCCGATTAATACAGCGATTATTAGACTAGCTGCTTTTAAGCAAGTTAAGTCTCATCTTGAATTTTATCAAGGTGCGGGTGGTGCGACTGTCATTGATGATACATGGAACTCTGCACCGTTATCAATGAAGTCTGCTCTTGAAGTGTTGAAAAATGTGTCTGTCGGGAAAAAATCGATTGCATTACTAGGCTATATGCCGCAGCTTGGAAAAGGAAACCATGCCTTTCTTCAATACAGTGAAATGGGAAAAACGGCTGTTGAAGCAGATGTCGATATTTTAGTTATCGTTGGCGAAAGGGCTAAGGTGATTGGCGAGGCGGCATTAAGTCATGGCTTTGCAGCTGAGAAGCTATATTTTTGTGAAACTGGAGAGGAAATTTATGAGGTGATTCAAGCTCATCTAACACTGAATACTAATATTCTATTAAAGATTACCCATCGAGTAATGAAAAAACCAAGCTTTGCAGAGCTTCGAAAAAAGCTCATCCCAAACGAGGGTCAGTGAATAAAGGCAAGGAGCGTAACCATGAAGAAAACGACACAACTTAGAGGCTTAATTACAAGTAAACCACTTGAGTTCATTATGGAAGCACATAATGCTTTATCGGCAAAAATCGTCGAGGAAGCAGGCTTCAAGGGAATTTGGGGGAGTGGCTTATCGATATCGGCCAGCTTAGGAGTCCGTGATAATAACGAAGCTTCTTGGACTCAAGTATTGGATGTTTTAGAGTTTATGAGCGATGCGACTTCAATCCCTATTTTACTAGATGGGGACACAGGCTATGGTAATTTTAATAACGCTAGGAGATTGGTAAAAAAGTTAGAACAGCGTAATATTGGTGGGGTATGTATCGAAGATAAAATTTTCCCCAAAACTAATTCGTTTATTAAGGGTGAGGCCCAGCCACTCGCGGACATTGATGAATTTTCCGGGAAAATCAAAGCGATGAAAGATAGCCAATCCGATGATGATTTTGTCGTCGTTTCTAGGGTTGAGGCTTTTATTGCTGGCTGGGGTTTAAGTGAGGCGTTAAAACGGGCCGAAGCATACCGCAAGGCGGGTACAGATGCGATTTTGATGCATAGTAAACGGGCTGATTTTAACGAAATTGAAGCGTTTATGAAGGAATGGGCTGGGAGATTGCCGGTCGTGATTGTACCAACGAAATATTATTCGGTACCAACCGACCGCTTCAGGGAAATCGGTGTAGATTTGTGCATCTGGGCTAATCACAATCTCAGGGCTTCCATTAAGGCAATCAAACAAACTGCAAGCCAGATTTATCGCGAAGAAAGCTTAATAAATGTCGAAAAAAACGTTACTCCACTTGAGGAGGTCTTTCGTCTCCAAGGTGCTGAGGAACTTTCGCATGCTGAGAAGATTTATTTAAATAATGCTTCGAAAAATCGTGCTGCGATCATTATTAATAATGAACAAAGTGATCATCCGCTACTAGCTCAACAAGTCAATAGCTTCAAAGACTTGGGTATTGGTGAAATTATCACTTTGCAAAGTCCGAACCATACAGATAGCAACAGTAAAAGCGGAGCTGCAGAAGGTGAACTAGCTGCACTTTATTCCGCTCGAGAAAGATTGGCTCAAACAACAATTATTTCATCTGCTGATATCGTTTATAAACCCTATGTAATTAATGAACTGCTGTCTGACCCGAGCGATATTACGATCGTCGTTGATCCTGAATTTGATGTAAATACGTCGAGAAAATGCTTTGTTACAGCAAAGCAACCATACTCAAAAATGCTGTACTCAAAAAGTGCAGAGTATGCTAAAATGACCGCCAAAGCAACAGCTGGTGAGGTTCATGGTGAATTTATCGGGGTATGGAAGGTGTCTGGGAACGGTTCAGCCTTGTTAAAGCAAAGCTTGGAAACATTGGCGTTACGTGATGATTTTCATGAGCTAACATGGCTTGAGTTGTTTAACTATCTCCAAACGCTTGAACAAATTTCTGTTAAATATTTAAAGGGTGCATGGCTTGATTTTAATACGTATATGAAAATTCAAAGTGCTGGTGAATCGGGATGATTAATACTGAAGCCTTCGGGTATGAATTAAAACAATTAGGCTTTGAGTTTTTCAGCGGTGTGCCGTGCTCGTACTTGAAAAACTTAATTAATTTTGCGATTAACGATTGTGAGTATGTTATGGCTACTAACGAAGGTGATTGCGTTGCGATTGCAGCGGGCGCCTGCCTCGGCGGCAAAAAATCGGTTGTATTAATGCAAAATTCAGGCTTAACAAATGCTACCTCACCACTCATCTCACTCTTACATCCATTTCAAATTCCAATCTTAGGCTTTGTCAGTCTGCGCGGGGAACCCGGACAAAAGGATGAACCACAACATGAATTAATGGGGCAAATCACAGCAGAAATGTTGACAGTTATGAATATCAGTTGGGAATACCTATCTTCTGACTTCGCTGAGGCTAAACGCCAATTAGAGCGAGCTAACCACTGCATCGAAAATAATCAATCATTTTTTTTTATTGTAAAAAAATCAACCTTTGGGCCAGTAAAACTGGAAGAGCAGTCAGCTAATAAAAAGCAAAATTTGTTCCACCACCGCAAAAATGGTAGTGACTCTTTTCCAACGCGCTATGAGGCACTGTCCGTAATTAATGCTTGTAAAGCAGCCGATACGATACAATTGGCAACAACGGGAAAAACGGGACGGGAGCTTTATGACCTCGAAGATTCGAACCACAATTTATATATGGTTGGATCCATGGGATGTGTGAGCGCGTTAGGTCTTGGTTTGGCACTTGTTAGACGAGAAAAAGCCGTGCTCGCAATTGATGGAGACGGAGCTCTATTGATGAGAATGGGCAATTTGGCCACCAATGGTACTTATTCACCAGATAATTTACTTCATATTTTGTTGGATAACGGATGCCATGATTCAACTGGAGGGCAACAGACAGTTTCGGCAAATGTTCAGTTTACGGAGTTAGCTGCCTCTTGTGGTTATCCATGCTCCATCTATGCCCATAATCTTGATGAACTAAAGGCTGCAATTGAATACTGGTACCGTAATCAGCAATTAACATTTATTTATTTAAAAATTGCGAAGGGCTCAAAAAAAGACTTGGGGAGACCGAAAATGAAACCTTATCAGGTTAAAGAAAGATTGCAGGTGTTTCTAAGTGATTAAGACGGCAGTCATTTTAGCAGCCGGGTTAGGAAGTCGGATCCGAAAGACAACTGGGGAGCATCCAAAAGGGTTTCTATTGCTTGATCAATTGCCAATCATCGAGCATTCGATTCAAAAACTACTTGAGGTGGGAATCGAAAAAATTTACGTGGGCACAGGCTTTAAACAGGAAGATTACCATGTTCTCTTTGCGAAATACCCACAGCTTCAATTTGTCCACAATCCAAGCTTTGATGCATCAGGAAGTATGTACACACTTTATTTGTTAAAGGATGTTGTGAAGGACGATTTTTTATTGCTTGAGTCCGATGTGATTTACGAAAAAAGGGCACTAACTGTTCTGCTTGAGCATGAAAAAGACAATGTCATTTTAGCTAGTCGGTTCACGCAATCAGGTGATGAGGTATTCATTGAAACGGATGAATCTCATCATCTGCTTTCTATGTCTAAAAATAAAACACAACTAAAGAATATCCTTGGTGAATTAGTTGGGATTTCGAAGCTATCGCAACAAGGATTTCAAGAGCTAACACAAGTGGTAGAACCGATTATTTCGGAGAATTTACACATCGATTATGAACAGGGTTTAATAGAGTTGGCTAAAAACCAAGAAGTAATTGTGACTTTACACGACGATTTAGTCTGGTGTGAGGTGGATGATGCTCATCATTGGCAACGGGCGAAAACAGTCATTTTTCCATTGATTAAAGCTCGAGAAAAGCTTAGTGAAAATCAGACTGTACAGCGTAATGTATTACTTAATCCTGGCCCGGCAACAACAACTGATACAGTGAAATATGCTCAAATCGTACCTGATATTTGTCCGCGCGAACAGGATTTTGGTTCCGTAATGGAGTTTGTTTCCACTGAACTGACGAAGCTAGCCGGAAATCCCACTGACTTTACAACCGTATTATTTGCCGGTTCAGGAACAGCGGCAGTTGAAGCGATGTTAAGCTCGGTTATTGAAGAAAATGCCACACTTTTAATTATCAATAATGGTGCCTATGGGAAAAGAATGTGTCAAATCGCAAAAATATATCGCTTGAGATTCTTGGAATACAGAAGTCCTCCTGATCAACCGTTAGATCTTAACCAACTTGAAAATTTTATTGCATTACAAGCGGAGAAAATTTCCTATCTTGCATTCATTCACTGTGAAACAACAACTGGATTATTAAATCCTTTATCCGAATTGGGGAAGATCTGTCAGCGGTATGACATCACGATGATGGTTGACGCTATGAGCTCCTTTGCTGCGATCCCAATTGATATGAAAGAAATGAACATCAGTTATTTGGCGGCAAGTTCTAACAAAAATCTCCAAGGTATGGCTGGTGTCTCATTTATTATCGCCAATAAAGCAGCATTAGAAAAATCTAAGGATATTCCTGCGCGCAATCTGTATTTGAATTTGTATCAACAACACCGTTCCTTTCAGCAGACGAAGCAGATGCAGTTTACGCCACCAGTGCAAACTTTATATTCTCTCAAGCAGGCCATTATTGAAACCATTTGGGAGGGAATTGAAAACCGATATGCACGATATACAAAATCATGGGAAACATTAATAACCGGGATATCTAGGCTTAATATGACCCACTTAGTACCAAAAAATAGCCATTCGAAAATCATTACCTCCATCATTGAACCAGAACATCCGCAATATAATTTTAATGAAATGCATAATCATTTTTACGAAAATGGATTTACGATTTATCCTGGAAAGCTCGATGTGCAAAATACCTTTCGAGTTGCTAACATTGGCAATATTGATGATAAGGATATGAAACGTTTCATCGACCTACTAGAAATTTATTTAATTGGGCTAAAAGGTGGTGATTCAAATTCCTAGTCATTCTTTAGCTGTTGCTGTTTATGTGTTGGATGATCAAAACAATATTTTGTTGGTGAAAGGTTACAGACGAGGATGGGAGTTTCCGGGTGGCTATGTAAATCGAGGTGAATCGATTAAAGCCGCTGCAATCAGAGAGGTGAAGGAAGAATCCGGGATTGATATTGTCATAAAAAAAACTTTAGGTGTTGAGCATGATATGTATCGGTCTGTCTCCGTATTTGTGTTCGAAGGGAAAAAGGTCAGTGGCGATTTAGCTACTTCGAGCGAAAATGAGGCGGTAGGTTTCTTTAGCTACGATGAGGCAATGCAGATGATTAAATTAAAAAATTTTAAGGATCGCCTTTTTAAATGCGCTAATGAAAAAAATACTCCATATATAATTGAAATGTAATTCGTTAAACTTATCCATAACTTTATCCACAATATTAACAGGTTTATGAAGTTTTCCACAACCATTTATCCAGAGGCTGATGGGATGCATACATCTTATTTCATCGTTTTTCATAAAAACTATCCACATTATCCACATATCTGTGGATAAAACTGTGCACAATTTGTTATATTGTGAATAATCAAAATGGAAAAACCGGGCAAAATTACCCGGTTTTTTCAACATCTAATCCATCGGATTTTAGATTTTTCGGTACTTGAGGAAGCGAACCTTTATTACTATCACGTGTGTGGTGACGTCCGTGCATTCTACCCATTCGTCATACCCCTTTCACAAATGCAAAATGTGAAAACATGTTTGTTTCCCTTTTATAGCTTTTGCTGGTGTGGGGGCTGATATGAATGGAAAATTATGAACGTGGTCGCCTGTCTGTAAAGCCAGCAGCGCGGTCAGCCATTCTGAATTCGCGTTGGTAATTCACCTCTTGAGCACTTGTAAGTGTATTTCTCATTTTTTCACGCTTTTTCTTTTCCATTCAATATCATCCTTTCATAACGGTTAATTGAACACAGTTTCCATTTTTCCCTAATTGAAAAGAACCATACCTGTTTCGAAATTATTCATGGTACATTTATAGTTGAGGTGAATGAATATGCCAGTGATTACAAAAATTACCGTCCAGCAAAAGCTGAAGGATCGATATAACATTTTTATTGATGATGGAAATGGTGAAAAATATGGCTTTAGTGTTGATGAGGATGTTTTAATAAAATATCAGCTAAAAAAAGGGATGGAGCTTGATGATTTTACGGTAACAGAGATATTTTATCAAGATGATATCCGTAAAGCCTATTCCCAGGCGGTACAATATTTAGCATCGAGAATGCGCTCTGAAGCAGAAGTAAGACAATATTTATATAAAAAGGAAGTCGCAGAACCAGTAATTAATGAGGTTGTCCATAAGCTGTACCAATACAAATTTTTAGACGATCAGGAATTTGCTATCGCTTTTGTAAGAACGCAAATGAACACCACTGACAAAGGGGTGGTTGTAATTCAGCAGGAATTAAAGGAAAAGGGAATTGCCGCACCAACGATTGAGACAGCGATTTTGGAATATTCATATGAGCAGCAGTTTGATAAAGCATGTGAATTAGTTAGGAAATATATCCAAAAATATAAACATGAATCATTAAGGGCCAGTAAGCAAAAAATGGAGCAATTATTAATTCGGAAGGGGTATCCGTTTGAGATTATCCATGAAGCGATTGATTCGGTCGAAATAGAGGAAGATATCGATCAGGAGATGGATACGTTAAAAAATCAGGCAGAGAAGCTACAAAGCAAATATCGAAAATATGAGGGCTTTGAATTTCGGCAAAAAATGAAACAAGCGTTATACAGAAAAGGATTTCCACTCGAGTTAATTGATCAGTACTTAACCAAATTAGCTGATGAAATGGCGGAAAAATAGATAGGTTTCATAAGCTAACTTTCTTTATTAATCGACAATAAATGACTATACTGAATGTATAGAAGAAATTTCGTGGGGTGGGGGACATGCAACAGGAAAAGCGATATAGTGAAATGAGCGCATATGAATTACAGCAGGAGATTGCTTTATTAAATGACAAAGCGAGAAAGGCAGAGCAATTGGGAATTGTTAATGAATATGCTGTGTTGGAACGTAAAGCGTTTATGGCTAAGGCATATTTATTAAATCCAGAGGATTTCGAAGCTGGCAAGCTTTACGAAATTGTTGGTGCACCTGGTTCATATTTTAAAGTAGATTATTTAAATGGTGTTTTTGCTTGGGGCTACCGATTAGATGGAGATGGAAAAGAAGAGGGCTTACCAATTTCTATGCTAATGAATGAAGTGAAGTAAAGGAAAAGCCGGAACTTCGTAAAAGTTCCGACTTAAACTTGGTACGGGTTTTATTTATTTTTAAAATCAATCGTACCGTTTTCGCGATGACTGGAATTATACATCCGCTCTTGTGGATGCGTGTTTATGGTTCCGTCGGCTCTTACAGAGGCAAATTCAGCTTTTGCTCGAGGTTCACCTTCGAGCTTTTGGTTATTTTGATTAGGAAATCCATGTTTTTTATTTCGCATAGTGATTACCCCCGCCTTTTGGTATTGGGAAACGTGTAAATGAATGTGGAACAATGTGGACCATTCATCATTCATTCATACGTGTTTTTAGTATTTGGATTTTACACAGCGGTATGTCATTTAATCATTGGAAATGGGGGAATGGGAGATGAATGATTACCATCAGCGGCTGGCTAATCTTTTATTAGAGAAAAATCAGCAATTATCCTACGATCAGGCGATTACTTGGGTAGAACTATTATGGGATGATTTTGAAACAACCTATGCTAAAGCTGGAAAAGAGTACATGGGTAGTGAAACAACGGAAAGAATTGTAAGGCAGTGGATTGATCTTTATGGAACCAAATTACATGAGTTTGTAGCAAAAAACCCGAAATATAAGGATTTTTTAAATCAAAAACCAAAAATTCTTCATTAACAAAAAGCGATGCCTAAACAGCATCGCTTTAACATTTATTTGGATTGGATTTAAATTTCTGGGAGACTGGCTTAGTGTTTTTTGTTTTATCCAGGAAGTAGATCAAGCTTTCTCCTAAGTTTTTCTTCACTGAAAATCCAGCCTGTATACGATTTAATAATTTCAAGTTGTAAATCCAATTGGACAACCGCTACAAACGGATAGTGATCATTACTGCGATAGCGCAAATCAATAAAGCGAACCTCGTAGTAGTCATCGTATTCATCGAGTTCCCAACGATAAACTGGGGAGAACGATAAAAATGCCGATAAATTTTTATCCTTTTTGGCAGCTTCCAATATTGGAGAATCAGGGACTGGAATCCGATTAAATTGATCGAGAATATTAACCTCATTATCATGGGCTCTGCCAACAAAAAATTGGTGCTTATTCATAATTGCCAAGCGCCATTGGGTGAATCGCATCGTTGGGGCAATGATAATTTCGGTAGCATCTGGTATTATCTTTTGCACTTCATGCAAGACACGTCTTTGCGCGATGAAACGAATGATGTAATAGACGATTAAGATTCCATAAACGGTTAAGAATATATAGCCGGGATGGGAACCAAAAGCCCAAAATAATAATCCGACTACGTGAATACCAAAAATAAATGGGTCAAATGTATTGATTACTCCCAATGCCAGCCATTTTGAAGAGAATGGTCTTAAGGCTTGCGTACCATAGGCATTAAAAATGTCCACAAATACATGGAGAAACACTGCTAAAAATGTCCATAACCATAAATGCAGTAAATTTGTCTCTGGTGAAAAAAGGTAGATGACAAGTGAAATCACAATCGGCCATAATAATACTGCTGGAATAGAATGTGTAATTCCACGGTGGTTGCGAATATATACTGCATTGTTCTTGAGTTTTAATACTGTATCAATATCAGGTGCTTGCGATCCAATTAGAGTTGCTATTAGAACACTGGTTGTTGTTGCGGCACTGCCGGCGACTACTGGATCCAATGTTGCCAATCCGCCCAGAGCCAGTCCCATTACAACATGTGTACCTGTATCCAAAAGGAAAAACCTCCTCATATCCCCGTTTAGACGGTAGGATTGCCTTCAAGAATAGTGTAACAATAATTTGCTGTTTTTTACAGTAGAAGGGCTTTGAATATTTCGACATTTGCATAATAAATTTGATATTTCTTACCTAACATTTAATAGCGTATGCAACATTAATTAACTTATTACTTTTGGAGGAGAAACGTGAAAAAACAACATTTGAATAGTCTTGATCAATTTGCTATTGAAGCTTTTCAAGAAGACTTGATTGATTGGTTTAAGACTGAACAAAGAAGTCTGCCATGGCGCGAAAATCAAGATCCGTATCGAGTCTGGGTCTCAGAAATTATGCTACAGCAAACGCGAGTAGATACGGTTATTCCATACTTTAATCGTTTTATTGAACTATTTCCATCCATCGAGGCACTTGCAGAGGCCGATGATGAAAAAGTCTTAAAGGCTTGGGAAGGGTTGGGTTATTATTCGAGAGTGCGGAACCTCCACAGTGCGGTGAAGGAGGTTCAGGAACAATATAACGGCCAGGTCCCCAATACGCCCAAAGAAATTTCAAAATTGAAAGGAGTAGGTCCTTATACTGCAGGAGCGATATTAAGTATTGCTTATGGGGTGCCAGAGCCTGCAGTTGATGGCAATGTCATGCGAGTTTTATCGCGTATCCTGTTAATCTCGGAGGATATCGCCAAACCATCCTCAAGAAAAATATTTGAGACAGCTGTACGGAAATTAATTTCTCAAGACAATCCATCTTTTTTTAATCAAGCTTTGATGGAACTTGGTGCACTTATTTGTACACCCACTTCGCCATCATGCTTATTATGCCCCGTACGTGAGCATTGCCAAGCTTTTAATGATGGAGTCCAAGAAGAGCTTCCGGTGAAAACAAAAAAGAAAAAGCAACGCCTCGTTTCTTTGGTTGCAGCAATATTAACCTCTGATGACGGAAGATTTTTAATTCATAAGCGACCCAATCAGGGCCTCTTAGCCAATTTGTGGGAGTTTCTCAATGTTGAAACCCATTTATCATTTAAAAGTAACAAGCAGCACTTCCAAAAATTTATGGATGAACAATTTGGTGTTGATGTTACATTAAATGAACATATTGGCCAAATTGACCATGTGTTTACCCATTTAGAATGGAATATTCAAGTTTATCAGGGTCAAGTCCATTCAGAGGTAGACGAGACAACACACCTAAAGCTGGTTACAGATGAACAACTCAAAGACTACGCATTCCCAGTCTCCCACCAAAAAATGTACAAGCAATACCTAAATCACTAACGCGGTAAAGCATTGGGGGACAGTCCCCCAATGCTTTACCGCGTTGATCTATTGTTGATTAAGGCGGCGTTCTATTTCTTTAATGATTTGGGCATGGATAGATTGTCCTTCAACATTTAGGTATGGCACGACTTGTTGCAGTGATTTATGGTAATGGGATAGCTCGTGGTCATTCCATTCGGTCTTGGAAATCATTTGTAATTCTGTAATATCTCTCATAACTGACATTCGGAATACTCCTTCCTAAATTGATGGATTTTCGATTTAGTTTGTTCTTATCGTTGTCATCTATTCAAGGAAGAGCTAAAATAAATATAGTACCAAGTATTAGAACTAGATAGAAATGAGGAAATAGACAAATGACTCAAAAGGTAGCACTTGTAACTGGCAGTAGTAGGGGAATTGGACGAGCAACAGCGCTCCGTCTTGCCAAAGAAGGCTATGATATCGTTGTTAACTACGCTAGAAGTAAAACGGCTGCACTTGAAGTTGCTGCCGAAATTGAAGCGCTTGGACGAAAAACATTAGTTCTACGTGCTAATGTTGGTGATGTAGACAAAATTAAAGCAATGTTTGAGCAAATTGATCAAGAATTTGGTCGTTTAGATGTATTTGTTAGCAATGCTGCTTCTGGAGTTCAACGACCATTAATGGAACTAGAAGAGTCTCATTGGGATTGGACTTTGAATATCAACAGTAAAGCCTTACTTTTCTGTGCTCAGGAAGCTGCTAAGCTGATGGAGAAAAACGGTGGCGGCAGAATCGTTAGCATTAGCTCGCTTGGATCAATTCGTGCGTTGGATAATTATACTGCAGTTGGTGTTTCTAAAGCCGCTGTAGAAGCGTTAACAAGATATTTAGCGGTTGAATTTTCACCAAAAAATATTATCGTTAATGCCGTTTCAGGCGGAGCGATTGATACGGATGCTTTAAAACATTTCCCTAACCGTGAGGAAATGTTAGCTGAAGCTAAACGCAAAACTCCTGCTGGAAAAATGGTTGAAATTGAAGATATTGTCGCGACGGTAATGTTCTTATTATCTGATGAGACAGATATGATTCGTGGTCAAACCATTATCGTCGACGGTGGAATTTCGTTGTTATTATAGATTGAAGTTGATGTTTGTGGAATTAACTTTCTACCAGCTAGATTGAATAAATGGAAATATATGTTACGATTTGAACCTTTAATGCTGGTTATATTAATTAGCGTGGAGGTGATATCAATGGCTAAATTCAATCAGCCAAACAAATCAGCTGCTGGAACGAACATTCAGCAAGTTAGACAACAAAACGCTCAGTCTGCTCAAGGTGGCGCAGGGCAATTCGGTACTGAATTTGCTAGCGAAACAAATGCAGCAGAGGTAAGACGTCAAAATCAACAATCTCAATCAAACAAGTCACAAAATAGTTCTGGTCAATTCGGCCAAAGCTAATGACTAAAAAAGACACTCTTTAAAGTAAAATCTCCTACAAAAGGTACATTTTACTTTATGAAGGGTGTCTTTTTTATGTTTGAGAATAATCGACAAAACTTCATCTAAATCCACATAATAAGTCAAAGGTATTTCAAATCCAATAACGAATACATATATACTACGAAACTTACCTGGGGACGGTGGAGGAAATGAACAACTTTAACCGTTTAATTTCGGCGCAAATGAAAACAATGGAACAACTGTTGGAGATTCAGTCGGAATTAGAGCTATCACAAAAACGCGAGCAAGAACTTCTAGAACACCAAGATGTAACAACATTGGAAGAAGTGCAATCCGATATCATCACCAAGAAACAAGCATTAAGAGAAATCCATGCCATTTTTGAACAGCAAACAGAGGAAGTCATTCGGTCT
This sequence comes from Bacillus sp. DNRA2, assembly GCF_012843265.1. GTDB lineage: Bacteria > Bacillota > Bacilli > Bacillales > Cytobacillaceae > Bacillus_BU. The sequence continues at coordinate 104,270 of NZ_JABAIT010000015.1, forward strand.
TACCAGGAACTTAAACCAATTTGTTAAATTATTTAGGAATTTTAATAAAAAACACCCAAAATTTGGCCGTTGATTCCTTTTTCAATGGCTCTTTGTTTTAAATTCTGCGATTTACCGTTATAATAGTAGAAAATAGGAATAGTTCTTTGTGCCTTTTTTATTTTTGTAATAAAAATTTAATGAATATTTTGTTTAGGTTACAAAGCGTCCTGAATGAAAGTAGGGGAGATTAGTGGGCGTTCCCATCGAAGGTGAAACAGTACAAATTCATAGCTATAAACACAATGGGCACATCCATCGCGTCTGGGAACAAACAACCATTTTAAAAGGGACGCAAAATTTAGTCATTGGTGGCAATGATCGCACAATGGTAACGGAGTCAGATGGCCGAACATGGATTACACGAGAGCCAGCAATTGTGTACTTCCATTCGCAATATTGGTTTAATGTCATCGGAATGCTTCGTGAGGATGGGATTTATTATTATTGCAATATCAGTTCACCATTTATTTTTGATAATGAGGCATTAAAGTATATTGATTATGACTTGGATATTAAAGTATTTCCGGATATGACGTTTAATTTGCTCGATGAAGATGAGTACGAGCGCCATCGCAAGGAAATGAAGTATCCAGACATCATTGATCAAATCTTAAAAAGAAATGTAGATCAGCTGATACAATGGATTCGTCAAAGGAAAGGCCCTTTTGCACCTGATTTTATTGATATTTGGTATGAAAGGTATTTAACTTATCGACGATAATGGTAAAATGGATAAAGTGGGTAAGTATAAAGTTCCTGTTGATAATAATCAACAGGTTTTCTTTTGTAAAAACTAAAATGGTCTAAACTGTGCGAATAGATATATTCGCTAAACGAGTGCTTGCGCTTTTGTTCGTAGGAGGAGAGTAATCTATTGGGCAACATATTTCGATATTTACATTTTGTTAAGCCTTATAAATTTCAAATAATCGGCACTATATTTATTGGTATTTTAAAATTTGCGATTCCGTTGATTACCCCGTTAATACTCAAATATGTGCTAGATGACATTATTGGTAGCAAAATACTTTCAAACCAAGAAAAATTAGATAAATTATTTGTGCTAATGGGATTAATGATTCTCATATTTGTTGTTCTGCGTCCACCGATAGAATATTACCGGCAGTATTTTGCCCAGTGGACAGCAAATCGGATTTTATATGATATCCGTGACCGTCTGTTCAATCATATCCAAAAGCTAAGCTTCAAATACTATGCAAATACGAGATCTGGTGAAATTATCTCCAGAGTTATAAATGATGTTGAGCAGACGAAAACGTTCGTAATATCTGGTTTGATGAACATCTGGCTCGATGTTGCGACGATTGTAATTGCTATTGTCATTATGTTTTCGATGGATGCCTCATTGACGTTGGTTTCACTGATTTTGTTCCCGTTTTACGCGTTTTCCGTTCGTTACTTTTTCGGGAACCTCAGAATATTAACGAGAACCCGTTCGCAAGCTCTAGCTGAAGTCCAAAGCTACTTACATGAGCGTGTGCAAGGAATGCCAGTCATTAAAAGCTTTGCAATAGAGGATTTTGAACAAACCCAATTTGATAAGCAAAATCGAAATTTTTTAACGAAAGCAATTGACCATACTCGCTGGAATGCTAAATCGTTTGCAGTTGTGAATACTATCACCGATGTAGCTCCATTAATCGTAATTGGCTACTCCGCTTATTTAGTGATTCAGGATGATTTAAGCTTAGGTTCAATGGTCGCCTTTATTTCATATATAGAAAAGTTATACAGTCCATTAAGAAGATTAGTCAACTCTTCAACGACAATAACACAATCAATTGCCTCAATGGACCGTGTGTTTGAATTTATGGATGAAAAGTATGATATTCAAGATTCTGATGATGCAATTGAATGTAAAAACGTCCAAGGGGACATTGTTTTTGATAATGTTACATTTGCCTATAATGAAAATGAAGAGCCTGTACTGAAAAACATTTCTCTTCATGTTAGACAGGGAGAAACGATTGCCCTTGTTGGGATGAGTGGGGGCGGAAAAAGCTCTTTAGTTAGTTTAATTCCCCGTTTTTATGATGTCACAAAGGGGAAGATCCTTCTCGATGGAGTTGATACTACATCGTTCAAGGTTCGCTCTTTAAGGGATAAAATTGGTATGGTGCTCCAGGATAACATCCTATTTAGCGAATCTGTTATGACGAATATTTTGCTTGGTAAGCCAACAGCGACGGAAGAGGAAGTCATTACAGCAGCTAAAGCAGCCAATGCCCATCAATTTATTATGAACCTCCCTGAAGGCTATCAAACAAAGGTTGGCGAACGAGGTGTGAAGCTTTCAGGTGGGCAAAAGCAGCGTATCGCTATCGCCAGAGTCTTCTTGAAGAATCCACCGATTCTTGTCCTTGATGAAGCAACATCGGCATTAGATTTGGAAAGTGAGCATCTGATTCAGGAAGCGTTAGACAAACTTGCAAGAGAAAGAACCACATTTGTTGTGGCACATCGCTTATCGACGATTACACACGCCGATCGTATCGTCTTAATCGAACACGGTGAAATTGTTGAGATTGGCAGCCATGAAGCATTAATGGAGAAAAAAGGCGGATATTATCGCCTGTTTCAGGTCCAACAACTCGAACCAAAACAAAGCATCGAGACCCAAACCAGTTTATAATCGGTTTGGGCTTTTTGTTGTATAATCCCTATTTTTTACAATCATATTTTACTCTGTCCAAGATAACTCTATAGAATGTTACGAGATATTTTTGAAAGGGGTCTACAATACATGCAATCACAAACAACGATGCAAACTCCTCCCGATGCTATTACGACAAAGGATCTCTCTTACATTAAGGATGCATTATCATGGGAACTGCTTGCGTTTAAGAAGTTCCACTTTTTAGCGGGGCAGGTACAAGATCAAGAAATTCAACAAGCATTAGAGAAGGTTGGGCAAATACATCAGCAGCATTATCAAAAACTATTGACGCATTTACAAGTTAATAATCAAAGTGTATTGGCAAATATGCCTGGTGGACAACAACTTCAATAAAAGAGTGGGGGATTTATCGTATGCAAAATCAAAATCAAATTGCTAATCAACAAACTGGGCAATTACCACAAGTTAAAGGCCCGGAAATGAACGATCGGGATTATATAAATGATGGCTTAAGTACATGTAAATATATAACGGACAGCTTAAACAGTGCGGTTCGTGAAGCGAGTCATACACAGTTGCATGCTGATTTCTTACAAATGTTAACTGAAACTCATCAATGTTCTCGAGATTTGTTTAATGTAATGTTCCAAAAAGGCTGGTACAAGCTTGAAGCAGCAGAGCAGCAGAAAATTGACCAGGCCTACCAGCAATTCAACGGATATTCTTCACAATATCCATACTAAAAAACAGTGGCTGAACTTCTCAGCCACTGTTTTATTTCTGAATGACGATATTTTTGTTGTCATGGAACGATTGGAAGCTAGTTATTAACATTTCTAAATGCTCAATTTGTTCCCGGTATTCAATAATCGCAGAAATAACTTGCATTGAATGGAACTGGATTGGCGAATGCGAATCACCAAAAGCTTGTTGCTGTGTTAAAAATAAATCGAATAATTCCTGATTGCTCATACATTGCTCTTGATTGTCAAGTGCAGCATTCGGTTTAATTTTACCGATAAATAACAAAAGCATTTGTTCATGATGATTGATGAGGCAGTCAAGCTGAGTCTGAACAGCTAGTTGGAAATCTAACGGCAATTGCTGCAGTTCATGTTCATAGCGATGCAATCGCTTGAGCACCTCTAAGGCGCGTTTTGCGGTTGCTACCATTTGCCGATATACAACAAGCTTTCGGGATTTCACCAGATTAATTTTCTTGAAATAATTGCGTTCTTCCATGTACATCAAAAATAATTGATCAACTTTTAGCATTGAATCTTTTATTTTACTAATATCATGCTTTAAAAGGCGATGCTCTGAGGCATGGCGAATGCTGTAGCGAATCCAGCGAATGATTTCTTCGGTTACCTCGGTCACCTTGCTATAAAGTTTATTTTCGTATTTAGGTGGAATAAACAGCAGATTGACAATAAAAGCGGAAAGAACTCCAAGCATAATGGTCGAAAAGCGAATAATGCCAAACTGAATAAATTCATCTCCTGGAGTTTCCATGATGGCAATTAATGTTACCAATGACAGTCCAATTGTATTTTCAATTTTTAGCTTTAGGTTAATTGTGATGACAATGATTGCTGCCAGACCAATTATGATAACGTGGTTTCCGAACAGCAACACAAATGATATGGCAAGGATTGCTCCGATTAGGTTGCCTTGAATTTGCTCAACGATGGATAAATATGAGCGGTAAATAGTTGGTTGTATAGCAAAAATTGCCGCAATACCAGCAAAAATAGGTGAAGGCAGTTGTAATAATTCTGATAGTAAAAGTGCAAGGATAATGGCGATTCCCGTTTTGAAGATGCGGGCTCCGAGCTTCATAAAATATTCCTTTCTATCCACATTTTTGTATGAGAATGCAAAGTTGATTGTTTGCTCTCGATAATTAATAGCATAGAGTGTTTCTCAACTATAAAAAGCAAAACCAATATTGTACTATACAATGTTTACTACACAAGTTCAAGAGATATTTTATGAAAAAAATCGCCTGCAATATTTGCAGACGATTTTAAGTTTAAATTAAATTAATAAAAGCTTTGAATATAGTTTTGTGTCTAGCTTCAGGCGCCATCGGCTCGAGGTCACAAGCGTGTCTAGCTACAGCGGCTAGGAGCTCGGGTCATAAGCCAACTCACTCCAGAGACTAACGTCTCTTGCGTGATTCGTCTTATGCCTGCCGCTCCTGGGCCAGCCGCTTCCGCTTTTCGAACAATCCGTCCAGAAGGTAAAAATCAACCTTCTAGCCGTCTCGTCTTGTGCTTGTCGCCGATAAACGGGCGCCTTCCGCTTTTCAAATCACTCAGTTGATACAGACGGGTCAGCTTGTTCTTTTACAGGGACTACTTGAACAAAATATTTTTCAGGATTTACAAGTAGCTGCGCTAAACTTTCAGACTCTTCTGTTTGCCCTTGTGATTTAAGTGCTTCTACGTATACACCTAGCAATTCGTTAATATCAGCTTTTCCTTTTTCGGTAAGTGGTGTTACGTTAACTTTAGCACCTTTAGCAATTCTGCGAGCAATTGCATCTTTTGTTAAGCCCATTTCCGGCTGATGACGGAGGTAAATGACACCACCGGTCATACCAGCGCAAATCCATGGTCCTGGGTCACCGAGAACGAGGCCTCTTCCGTTGGTCATGTACTCAAAGGCAAATCCTTTAATATTAGCATTCGTACCGATATTACCAGTTTCATTTTCAGGAATCGGTTGTTTTAATTGACCACCAATAATGATATCGGCACCAGATAAACGTATTCCAGCACGAGCGTCTGCATCGCCTTGAGCTACTAGCAGGCCTTTTTGTGCGCCATAGCCGAAGCCTTTACCTACGGAACCATTGTAGAATTTCCCATCATTTCCTTTTGATTTAAATACTTGAATACTGCCGCCAAACGACGTTTTACCGATACCGTCTTGGGCGCCCCCACTAATTTCAATATTGATTCCGTCACAGTTGTAAGCACCTAAGCCATTACCTGGAATAGAACCTTTATATTTTAAATTAACAGGTGGTAAATCATGATATGAACCATCTAAACGACCACGTACACGATGGCAGGAGACACGACTACCAAGGACGCGCTGCTCGGAATTGACTGATTTAAATTCACGGGAATGATGGAGGTCAGCAACAACTGAATCCAAATATTCCGCACCAACAGCAACCTGGAGCTGTGAAGATTCAAAGGAAGCAACAGCTTCTTTTGCACTTAATGGACTTATATCCAATGCCTTTAATAGATAAGTTAAGTCTAACTGACCAGTTCCGTGTGTTTGTTCAAGTAAATCAGAACGACCAACAGCATCTTGAAGATTCTTAATACCAATTGAAGCTGCCAAATGTTTCAATTCTGAGCCAAAAGCGGTAAATAGATTGACAATACTTTGTACTGCCAGTTCTGATTGTCTTGGAACGAAACGACGTAAGCCATGGGATTTTGCTTGAGCTTCAGATTCAATTTGTGTCGCAATTCCGACGTGACATGTATCTAAATGACAACCACGGCATGTTGTACAACCAATTGCAACCATGGATAGGGTGCCAAAACCAATTCGGTTTGCACCAAGCAGCATGACTTTAAGGACATCCTTAGCACTCTTGATTCCACCATCAGCCCATAATTCTACATGATGTCGTAAGCCTGCTTCTAAAAGAGCGTTATGTGCCGCTTTTACACCAATTTCCACTGGCAGACCAACGTGCTGAATCGCGTGAATTCTTGCCGCTCCAGTACCGCCATCAAAGCCGCTTAGGGTAATAATATCGGCGCCAGCTTTAGCGATACCAACGGCAATCGTACCGATGTTAGGTACGATAGGGACCTTAACTGCGACCTTGGCTTTATCGTTCGCTGTTTTTAATTCATGTATCATCTGAGCCAAATCTTCAATTGAGTAAATATCATGGTTATTTGATGGTGAAATTAAATCCGAACCGATTGTTGCATTTCGCGCTTCAGCAATTTTAGCCGTAACCTTAGAGCCTGGTAAATGTCCGCCTTCACCTGGTTTAGCACCTTGACCAATCTTAATTTCAAGTAAATTTGATGAGTTCAATAGTTCAGCGTTAACCCCGAATCTCCCTGAAGCAACCTGTTGACCGCGTGTTTTCGGATATTTGCCAAGCATATCCTTAATTTCGCCGCCTTCACCATTTAGGCTGACCATATTTAGTCGGTTGGCTCCTTCAGCATAAGCCCGGAAGGCAATTTCATTTTGTGATCCAAACGACATCGAAGCAATCACGAATGGTAAATCATGCTCGCCAACGCGAAGATCTACCTCTTCAGAAGTTCCGATTGGATTTGCCTTTTTAAAATCAATTAAGTGACGGATGGTTACAGGATTTTGAACTTCTTGTTCAGAAATTTTATCACGGTAGACATCGTAACTGCCTGTAGCAGCCATTTCACCAATTGCTTTCCAAATTCTTGGGAAAAGATTAAACGTTTTACCAATTCGTTCGTTTTCATTATGATAATCAATTGCCCGAAGTAGTGAATCTTCTTTTAGTGTCTCAAAATTGTAGACTAGATTCTTCGAACCAAAGAAGTTAGTAATATTAAGTGTTTCAGCAATTTCTTGATTCAATCCAATTGCTGAGAATAAGCGTCCATAACCTCGTAATTCATGAATACCAATCGTGGAGATGACTTTTTCAACACCTTTAGTAAGAGCACTGTATAGATTTTTAACAGTTTTTAATGAGTCATCGACAACTGTTGTGAACATATAATACGGGCTAATACAATCTGCACCTAAACCGAAAGCGATCATGACATCATGAAGATTACGGATTGCAGCCGAGCGAAGTAAAATAGAGCAATCTCTGCGTACACCCGCTTTTACTAGCCCTTGATCGATTGCTGAAGTGACAAGATGTGGGTCAATCCAGTATGAATCTTGTTGATGTGCATCGGCATCATCGAGAATTAATAAGGTTTTACCTGATTTTACGGCTTCGATAGCAGTATCGGTTAAGCGAGTTAACGCATCTTGGATATTTTCATTTGCAGTAAAGGTTGTTGGTAAATATGAAACTAATTTATTCGTTTGAAAGATGTGAACTAATTGATCAAAACTAGGTTGCTCAATTTCAGCCGAACAATCATAGCCAATTTTTCCTTCAATTAATAGCGGTGTTGTAAGCTCAACGACGACACCCGCTTCTCCCTTTGAAAAGAGTGCAGGACGCTTTCCAATAATGGTACGGGTTGAGAAATGTTCAGTTTCTCGGTCTCGGTCAATGGCAGGATTGGTAACAACTGCAACACTTTCTTTGATAAAATCGGGAATATTTCTGCGCTCTAAATTCAAGCTGGCAAGTGGTGCATCATGACCAAGAGAACGGATAGGTTCAACACCTTTTTCTGCCATTTGCTCAACTAATTGAATATGATCTCGTTCCCATCCAAAAGCTTTATATTGCCCATTTGTAATTTTCGTTGGGTAGTTAATTGTAATCGTCTTTTCCGTTTTTGGTGGATGAATTCTTTTTCCAGCATCCTTAAATTCAATTCTAGAAGTAAAGCGTTCGTATACTTCCTCCTGATATTCTTTCATGAAATAGGTCTTTAAGTTATCGCCATTCCATTTAAAGCCAACCTTTTCGCCAGGTGCAAGAGGCTTTGGATCATTCATATATTCTGTTGTTGCGATAATACCAGGCTCTGAAGCGAATAGGAATGATTTTTCAGTTTCCAACATCCATAGTGGTCTTAGACCAAGGGCATCAACACTAAATACGGCTTCATCTGCAAAACGGGAAACTATACCTGCAGGCCCTTGTGCGAAATGACCCCATGCCTCACGAATATAAGTATATAGGTCTTTTAAATGCCCAGGGAAAGCCTTGATTTCATTAATGATTGGTGGAAATAAAACATCCATTGTCTCAAACAAAGAGTAGCCATCACGGCAAATAAATGTCTCAATGATTCTGCTCAAATCTTGAGAGTCACTGCCATCTTTTACTAATGGAACTTGAATCATTCTTGCTTCATCACGTAATTTGGCAATCGTGTTGATTTCACCGTTATGCCCTAGTACTGCAAATGGTTGAACTCTGAAAAAACTAGATAATGTATTGGTTGAATATCGGTTATGCCCTAATGTAATCGTTGATGCGACACTTGGGCTAGCGAGGTCGTCGTAATATTTAGGGAGTATATCGCCTGCGCCCATTACTTTATATACAGCAATGTATTGACTTAAAGAGGCAACATGAACCGCTTCATTTTTTTCGAATTCAACGGTCATTTCAAACAGCTTTTGTGATAATTCCTTTCCGGATACAGGGGCAAGGCAAGCGAATTGCCAAAAGACAGGATTTTCTTGAATAGCGATTGGACCGAGTGCGCTAGAATCTGTGACTTGGTCTGATTGAAAAACTATTTCAAAGCCATGTTTTGATAGCTTTTTTTGCAGTGTTTGAATGATTTCCTTTGGTCCGGCATTTTTGGTAATAAAAATGTGGCCAACAACAAAATTGTCGCGGTCTGTTACGCTTGAATCAGCACCTGTGTTTGCAATCTTTTCCTTCCATAACTGGCGAGGGATATCAATATGAATCCCGACTCCATCACCCTCACCATTAATAAAGCCAGCGCGGTGATTCATCAGTACTAGGGCATCAATACAATGAAAGATATTTTCCCTAGTAGGTATTTTTTTCTTTTCTAGACTTGCCACGATTCCACAAGCATCGTGCTCTTGCTTACGGAAATCACTAAATAGAGAAGGGCTCCATTTTTGATTCATATTTCTCGGCTTTATTAAAGGAATACCTTACAAAGCCGTTTCACCTCCTAATATCGATATTTGTGTAAATAAACTAAAAAAAGCTTGGAATTATCGAAAAAAGATATGAATTTCCAAGCATTGATTAAAGAATTGTAATATTAACACAATGGTATTTTAATATTATCATAGGAATTTTCAGAAATCAATTAATCGTGCATATGAATGAATGGTATTTATAGTGGTAATTTTAAGAAATTTTGGTAACCGGAAATGTACATTCTGCAAGGTTTAATAAGAAAACCAGAAGATTTACATTTCTTCTGGTTTGTTTTGGTGTATTGTATAATTATTCATTTTTAAGCATGAAAAATGCATGATTTACGGCATTGATGGTAGCTTCGACATCTTCTTTTGTATGGGCAATGGTGAGGAACCATGCTTCATATTTGGAAGGAGCAAGGTTAATTCCTTGGTGAAGCATTAATTTGAAGAATTTCCCAAACGTTTCGCCATCCGTATTTTCAGCTTGTTTGTAGTTTTCAATTTTTTCGTTTGTAAAATAAACCGTTAATGCACCCTTTAAACGGTTGATGGTAATCGGGATTTGATGTTCGTTTGCCGCAGCTAAAATGCCTTCTTCAAGCACTGCACCTAATTCGTCAAGATAATCATATACACCTTTTTGCTGGAGCACTTCAAGACAAGCAATACCTGCTAAAATTGATGCTGGATTACCTGCCATCGTTCCAGCTTGATATGCTGGACCAAGTGGAGCGACCTTTTCCATAATATCTGCTCGACCACCATACGCGCCAATCGGTAAACCGCCACCAATAATCTTTCCAAGTGCGGTTAAATCTGGTTTAATTCCGAGTAGATCCTGAGCGCCACCGTACATAAAGCGGAACGCAGTAATGACTTCGTCGTAAATCACTAGAGCTCCAGCTGCGTGTGTTAAATCGTTAACTGCTTGTAGGAAGCCTGGTTTTGGCTCAACAATTCCAAAGTTGCCGACAATCGGTTCAACTAAAACGCCAGCGACTTGATCGCCCCATTTGTCAAGCGCCTCCTTGTAGGCGTCAACATCGTTATATGGTACGGTAATCACTTCTTGGGCGATGCTTTTTGGTACACCTGCAGAATCTGGAGTACCTAAGGTTGATGGACCAGAGCCGGCAGCCACAAGGACTAGATCTGAATGACCGTGATAACAACCGGCAAATTTAATGATTTTATCTCGACCGGTATAGGCACGGGCCACACGAATTGTCGTCATAACTGCTTCGGTTCCTGAATTAACGAAACGAACTTTATCAAGGGACGGAATTGCTTCTTTTAACATTTTTGCAAACTTAACTTCGTGCGGTGTTGGCGTGCCGAACAAAACTCCTGTTTCCGCTGCTTTTTTTATCGCTTCAGTAATATGTGGGTGAGCATGTCCGGTAATAATTGGACCGTATGCGGCTAAATAATCGATATATTGATTGCCGTCAACATCATAGAAGTATGCCCCTTGGCTTCTTTCCATGACAACCGGTGCGCCACCACCTACTGCTTTGAAGGAACGTGAGGGACTGTTCACTCCACCGACGATGTGTTGCAGTGCTTCATTATGTATTCTTTCTGAGTTGATAAAATTCATGATTTTTCCTCCTTAATTCTCTTTATCCTAAGTGTTTGGGACAAAGTATATATAGATGAAGTCTTAAAGTCGATCAGCATTATCATTTTATCAGAAAATGTCTTGATAAGGTGATTTTTCCAATTGACAGCCTTTCTTAAAAAATTGAATCATGTTTGTTGAGTTCATTACGATGGTTCGATAAACTATTAATTTAGGGCTGCCGCAAACGATGTTGGAGGAGAATAATATGAAGGATGCAATCGTAGTAAACAATTTAAGAAAAGAATTTAAGGCGTATTCAAGTAGGGCTGGTTTAAAGGGTGCCTTTCGCGATTTGTTTACGCGAAACTATAAAGTAGTTCCTGCAGTAAACGATATTAATTTTACAATTAAACAAGGGGAAATGGTTGGCTATATAGGTGAGAACGGCGCTGGTAAATCGACGACGATTAAAATGCTCACAGGTATTCTTACACCAACTGCGGGTCAAGTCATGGTTAATGGGATGAATCCTCATAAGGAAAGAGAACGATTCGTGCAAACCATCGGTGTTGTTTTTGGGCAACGCTCGCAGCTATGGTGGGACATCGCAGTACAAGAATCGTTTCGCCTTCTGAAAAAAGTCTATAAGGTTTCTGATGCCCAGTATAACGATCATATGGACCATGTCATTAAGACGTTGGATATTGAACCATTATTGGATAAACCTGTCCGCAAGCTATCTTTAGGTCAACGGATGCGCTGTGAACTTGCTGCTGCACTGATACACAATCCACCATTATTATTTCTGGATGAACCAACGATTGGGCTTGATGTCCTGGTGAAATTGAAGATTCGTGAATTTCTTAAGGAAATAAACCAAAAGTATAATACGACTGTGCTACTAACAACTCATGATTTATCTGATATTGAAGCTTTATGTGAACGGGTCATAATGCTTGATGATGGAAAAATCATTTATGATGGTGCACTTGCCAGTTTGAAAGAAAAATGGGGCGATGGGAAGGACCTTCAATTTCAGTTTTTACAACAGGTAGAACTGTGCGATCTGCAAAAATTAACGAGCCATTATCCATTAAGTTGGGAAGTCGACCAAGACAATCAAACCTTTACTGTGCATATTGAAAACGATAATGATGAATTGATTTCCAATCTCATTGCCAAGATCGTTACAACATATAAAGTGAAAGATTTGAAAATCAATGAATTATCAACAGAAGAAATTGTCCGCAATATCTATGAAAAAGGCACAGCATAAGGGAGGCAATACGAATGAATAAGTATATGGAAATGATTCGGATTCGCTTCCTGATGATGCTCGCTTATCGGACTAACTACTACACAGGAATTCTGATTTATAGTATTAATATCGGAGCCTGTTACTTCCTATGGAACGGCATCTATGGCGATAAAGCGGAAATTGAAGGATTAACGGTCGCACAAATGACGACCTATATCGCAGTTGCGTGGATGGCGCGGGCTTTTTATTTTAATAATCTTGATCGAGAAATGGCGATGGAGATTATGGAAGGAAGAGTCGCAGTTGAATTAATCCGTCCATACAGTTATTTAGGCATGAAGGTGATGCAAGGCTTAGGAGAAGGGATTTTCCGTTTGTTCTTTTTCTCGTTGCCTGGAATGGTAATTGTTGCGCTTGTTTTTCAGTTGAATTTTTCAATTACACCTGGTGCACTATTATTGTTTTTTATCTCGATTTTATTTAGCTTTTTTATTAATACACAAATTAATCTACTAACAGGTCTTGCCACGTTCTTTCTATATAATAATAGTGGTCTTATTCGAGCGAAACGGGTTGTCATTGATTTATTTTCAGGCTTGCTCTTGCCAATCAGCTTCTTTCCGGATTGGGCTCAAAGTATTATGAATTACCTGCCGTTTCAAGGGATTAGCTATTATCCGAGCATGATTTTTACTGGCGGTTTTTCCCATCAACAAGCAATTGAAGCTATATTTTCGCAAGCTGTTTGGGTTGGAGTATTACTCATTCCAATTTACTTTCTTTGGAACCTAGCCAAAAAGCAGCTGATTATTCAAGGAGGGTGACAGTCGAATGTTCTACGTAAAAATCTTTTTTCAATATGTCGCCCAATATTTAAAAACAAGATTGGAATATCGCTCCAACCTTATCGTTGAAATTGTCACTGATTTATTACAACAGGCAGTTAACTTCGTGTTTATTTTAATCGTGTTCGGGCATACACAACTATTAGCAGGGTGGAGCCGAGAAGAAATTATTTTCATATATGGCTTTTTTCTTGTGCCATGGGCATTATTCTCGTCATTTTTTAACATTTGGGACTTTAATGAACGGTACATTGTCAAAGGTGAATTAGACCGGATTTTAACTAGGCCGATTCACAGCCTGTTTCAAATTATCCTTGAGAGGATGGAACTGGAGTCACTGTTCGGCGGTATTACCGGGATAGCGGTAATGATGTATGCAGGGATGCGGCTTAATATAGAGTTGCACTGGTTCGATCCGCTCTTGTTTGTAATTTTCGTGTTGGGTGGCGTTTTCGTTTATGCAGGTATTTTTATATTGATTGCCTGTATTAGCTTTTGGTCAGATTCGCAAACTTCAATTATGCCGATGATGTACAATATTAGCAATTATGGTCGTTACCCTGTGGATATCTATAATAAGGTGATTCGTTTCGTATTAACGTGGATTTTGCCGTTTGCGTTTGTTGGTGTTTATCCCGCATCGTTTTTCTTGGGCAAAAGTCAATGGTATACTTACGCCTATATTACTCCGCTAATTGGCATCATCTTTTTTGCAATCTCCGTTATGGTGTGGAATGAAGGGGTTAAACGGTACTGTGGTGCAGGTAATTAAATTTGTAAAATAAGACAAGCTAGCATATAGAAAGGTCATGGTGCGTATTCTTTATTAGTGAGATAAGGGAGCGAAATCCATGGCCTTTTATGTATTATTTGTCTGCGTCATCTTTTGTATATTAATGAGTCTAAGAGTGTTATTTTTGCCACGTTCAGTTCGCAGTAATCCTGTATCATTAGAGAACTTTTTTATGCTGGCGATGCTGTATGCTACGATCATGATTGGTTTTGGACTGTTATACATGATGCTTGAAATGAAGGGTTTCCAAATTATCGTCGATGGAAGTGAAATGGATCATATTAGCTTTTTTACTCAGCTTAAGACATATATTTATTTTAGCGGAATGACATTGTTCTCTGTTGGTTATGGTGATATTACCCCAATTGGAATTGGAAGATTAATTGCAATCAATGAAGCGTTGATTGGCCATACCATTGCCGCGGCATTTGTGGCACGGGCAGTTTTTGATCGAGAGTAGCCAAGTCGTTTAATTGTATTTTCTGGGAAAATCGGCTAGGCTTAACATAGTAGTTTTGGATGTAGGGAGGATTTTTTATGGCAATAGAAGTAGGCGTAGCAGCGCCGGAATTTGAACTACCCTCTAGTGAAGGGAAACAAGTAAAATTATCAGACTTCCGCGGGAGTAATGTTGTGCTTTATTTTTACCCAAAGGATATGACACCTGGATGTACGACTGAAGCATGTGATTTTCGGGATTATCATCATCAATTTCAGGAAGTAAACGCAGTGATTCTTGGTGTGAGTCCTGACCCGCTGAAACGTCATGAAACATTCATTGCAAAGCATGGGTTACCTTTCCAGTTATTGGCTGATGAAGCGCATGAAGTAGCTGAAAGCTATGGAGTGTGGACGCTTAAGAAAAACTTTGGTAAAGAATATATGGGAATAGAGCGGTCAACGTTTGTCATCGATAAGAATGGTGTCCTTGTAAAGGAATGGCGAAAGGTCAAAGTAAAAGGGCATGTTGAGGAAGCGCTCCAGTTTATTAAAGAAAATCTCTAAAAGGCTGGCTCCTATTTATCCGCTTGATAGCGCCAAATGTACCCTTTCGCGGTAATTAAAACCTTTTTATAAGGCAAGCCTATTTTTTTTAAGAAAGGCTTTTGTCCAATTCTTTTTATCTATATGTGAATACATTATATTAGGGCATACCTCCTCAGATGTTCTTTAGCGAATCTAGATGATTCGCTTTTTTTTGTGTGCCAGGCATGGCAACTATCTAGGTGGTGAAAGTCCGCTGTGGGGGTACACATCAACCAACCACTAAGGAAGCGCAAGGTACTTATTGTGAGAT
>NZ_JABAIT010000016.1 GCF_012843265.1 Bacillus sp. DNRA2
TTGTTTACCCATATCCATTCCCCTAAGGATTTATACGAACAGTGTATCGAACAGTTATCCACAAGTCGAGAATTTTATAATTTCCTAAACAACAAAAAAGGCATACTCACTTGGCGATCAGTTGAGTATGCCTCTTAATTATTTCGTTATCTATTTATCTAAAAATCGGGATAGTTTAGTTGCACATGGAAGACTTGTCCATGTACCAAACTGATTTATTGCATTCAAAAAACCATCACTGAGAAAGCTTCAAAATGTCGTCCAGTATAAGAAATCAGATTTTCAAACTTCGACAAGCACATTGGGAAATAGTGCCATCATCGACCAAAGTACTGCCTTGCTTCCCTCCTGTCGCTTTAATTTCTGGTAAGCTTCCTTCTGATATTGAAAAATGAGCTGGTCCAATTCCTGGCTCCGCCTTACCGTTTCAGCATCAGTTAGAGTTTTCCCCTTTTTTTCGACCGTATCAACCAGTCTTGATTTGGATCTGTTAATCTCTTCTAATAATGTCTTACTTTCCTTTTCCTGGTACAACTTCTGTTTCCTCCTAACCCAATCCCATATCGTTCAATTTTTAAATTAAGCAATGGTACTGATGAATTATCACAAGAAATAAGCTAAAAGTAAATAGAATCGCAAAACTAGACATTTTTTTTAATGTATAAATTTATCGACAGCATTTGTCGAATTTTCACTTGCTTTCATTGGCACTATCTTTTTCTGTATTGCTAGCAAATATTGCTCCAATCACCCTTATTGGTGCTATATTTTCCGGTAACACTTGTAAAATATTGCTCCAATCACCCTCATTGGTACTACTTTTTCCGATATCACCACCAAAATATAGCTCCAATCACCCTCATTGGTACTACTTTTTCCGATATCACCACCAAAATATAGCTCCAACCACCCTTATTGGTACTACTTTTTTCCGATATCACTACAAAATATAGCTCCAATCAACATATTGTTTGATCTCATTGATAAAATGTCCATTGTCCATATCCAACTTTGTTAAAATATTTATTTAATATTCTAGCAATCCAACGAATATCAATTTGAACTTGGCACCACTGATAAACCGCTACGGTCGTAATCTTCATCTCCGGAAATAGCAATCTTAACTCCACCACACTCCGCAATACTACATCTTCAATCTTCTCCACTTGCCCGCAATCTGCGCAAATAAGTTTTCTCCCATTTACCACAAGAGAAAATGATCCACATATTTTGCACTTAACACCCTTCCGAAGTGAACCAAAACTATACGAAGGTAACACAAGATAAGATACATCCGAAATATGCTGATCCACTAGCATTTCAGCAAGTTTTAAGTGTGAACCATTTAGATTAGCGGGTTTTGTATTTAAATCTTGGATGAAGTGATTAAGTTGAGGTCTATATACAATGGGTTCATTCATTGGAGCGTCATACAAGAAGAATTCAGGATTAATGAAGACGACATTTCCATCAACAGCAAGATTAAAACCATTTCTTTGGATTAATTTACTCAGCAATATTTTGCTTCGATTTAGTTGTTCTAAAGGATTCTTTGTAAAATTGTTCGGAGAGTTGGAGAAATAGTGAAAGTTTTTATCCATGTAATAATAATTACCATCAAAGTTTTTGATTTCAGATAGGATGATTGATGTTTGAGTGATAATGGTGGTATCGAGTTGAAATTTATTGTTGTCTTGCATGAGGAATAAATCGTTTAGTATGTAAAATTTTTGATTGAGTCCAGCGCTGGCTGTGATTTCATCAAATTGAACTTCTCCTTCATATCCTTTCTTTAGGTAATGGTAGTCTTGCCTTGTTTTAGCTGGTAAATCCATTCTTCCATTTAAGATACGAAACTTCTTCAATTCCTTTGATTCTGTTCTATTTTTAAAAAATTCCATTTTCCACTCCCTTTCTGCGATTCCAAAAACATCATATAAAATTCCGACTATATATCACATGGACATAATGTGAATTTTCTAAATTCAACAGAGAAACAAAAAATGAGGTCGTGACAATGGCCACGACCTCAAAAAATATTATAGCGCACCTTCAAATTCTAGCAACTTCTCTTTAATGTCAACACGAGTACCGGCGTATCCAGTGAGAGTACGATTTTTGCCAATGACACGATGACATGGAATAATGATTGGAAAGCGATTAGCCTTGTTAGCTTGACCGATGGCACGGACTGCTTTGGGATTTTCAACAGCATTAGCAATGTCCTGATAGCTTCTTGTTTCCCCATATGGAATCAAGCTTAATTGCTCCCAAACTGCCTTTTGGAAATCAGTCCCCAAAATCCCTAACTCCAGATCAAACGTCTTTCTTTTTCCAGAAAAATATTCCTGTAATTGCTTAGCCGTCTCCTGAAGAATGGGATGTTCTGGTTGATAGATTATTGTATTGATATCCTCATTGCGATTAAAATCCGCTTCACCTAAATGTATGACAGCAAGCTGGTCACTTTCAGCAACTAAGTAAAGCTCATCAATTAACGAATTCACTTTAGAATAATAGCGCATCAAACCACCCTTTCTTTCATTAATTATACTTTCTTGCAAAAAGAAACCCAACACCTAAGGCGCTGGGTCAAACATATATATAAATAGGAATGGGTTATAAAAAACAATTAATCAAATCGGAACGGATTTACAAATATTTATTCTTATAGGAATGGGCTTTCGTGTTTAGCTTTTAGCTTAAGCCATCTTCTTTCAACTTCTACTTCAAATTGTTCAAGTAAATGCTTGTTCTCTTCTTTTAAGAGATGCTTCGTTTTGCCCATGTATTTTAACCAATCAGCTACAGGAATCTTTTTATTCTTAGCTTCTGGATCATAAGTAATCGTTGTTTCCCCTTGTTCAATTTCATAAAGTGGGAAGAAGTTAGAGTTAACAGCTGCCTCAACAATAACATTTCCATAACGATCTTCAGATTTCCAGTTCAGTGGACATGCAATCAAAATTTTACCATAAACAGTACCAACATTTTGTGCATACCATTGAGCTTTTGCTGCTTTCTTAATCAAATCTTGTGGGAATGCCTCTACTCCAGTAAATACATATGGAATGTTTGTTGCCGCCATAATTTGAGCTGTATCTTTATGGTGGAACGTTTTACCTTTTTGGGTCTTCCCAATCGATGAAGTACTTGTCATATGACCTATTGGTGTTGAGTAAGACATTTGAGAACCTGTGTTCATATAGCCTTCATTATCATACTCAAGCATGATCAATTTATGGCCGCGCAGCGCCGTACCAATCGCAGAACCCATACCAATATCCATACCACCGTCACCAGTAATCATAACGAAGGTTGCATCATCAGAAACTTCAATTTCTCCGCGTTTCTTTAATTCCAAGAAAGCTTCAACAGTACCAGACAATGTTGCTGCACCATTTTGGAAAAGGTTATGAATCATCGTTTGTTTATGAGATGTATAAGGATATGATGTTGTAGTTACATAGGCACAGCCTGTTTGATAAAGGACTACAACATCCCCTTCGATTCCTTTAAAGAACAATTCAAGTCCGCCGAAAATACCGCAGCCCGGACAAGCACCATGGCCTGAGCCAATACGCTTTGGCTTAGTCGTAAGTGCTCTTAAAGGCGGAATTTTCACCTTTAATTTATGTGTTTCTTCATCTTGTGTTACCTGAATAAGTCCTGTTTTAAATGCATCATCATGCTGTGGTTCAATGACAGGCTTTAAGATTTTTTCCGGATTACCTGGAACATGGCCATAATAATCAAATGGTTTTTCTGCATAGCCTTTTTCCATTGCATCAACGGTCATTTGGAAGAACGCCTCAGCATCATCAGCATAGAAATCTTTACCGCCAAGACCGAATACACGGCTAAGCACGATTGTTTTATTTTCTTTGTCATCTTGTAATGCAGATTTTACTTCATGAGTTAAGTTAGGGCCATTAGCTCCGTAAGAATCCGCACGCTCTCCAACAAGCAACGCTTTTACATTTTTCAATGCTTCACGGATTTCTTTTGCTGGGAATGGACGGATAATATTAGGGCTGATAACGCCTGCCTTAATCCCCTGAGCTCTTAACTTATCAACAACATCTTTTGCGGATTCAGCTGCTGAGTTTAATAGGAAAAGAGCTACCTCTGCATCTTCCATTTTGTATAAATCCAGTACATCATAGTTTCGACCAGAAAGTTCCGCATACTCTGCTGCTACCTCACGGAAAACTTCACCAGCACGATAAATTGCTTCTGATTGCTGGAAGTGATTGTTTGTTAAATCATGACCGTCCATATGGGCGCCGATTGTAACAGGTTTTTTCGGATCGCGAGCAAAATTATAATCAGTTGGGCACTCCCCAACAAATTTTTGAACGATTTTACGGTCCTTGAAGTAATTTACTTTACGCTTTTGGTGGGAAGTGAAGAAACCATCATAAGCGACGATAACCGGTAATCTTACTTCTGAATGCTCAGCAATTTTTAATGCCATAATGTTCATATCGTAAACGGCCTGTGGTGTTTTAGCTGTTAAAATAACCCATCCAGTATTTAAACCGTAGTATAAATCAGAATGGTCACCACGAATATCAAGCGGACCACTTACAGAACGAGTTACCAAGTTCATAACCATCGGGAAACGAGTTCCAGCTTGAACTGGTAATTGCTCGATCATATATAAAAATCCGTTCGCACTAGTTGCGTTAAAAACACGAGCACCAGTGACTGCTGCACCGTAGCAAATACCTGCTGAACCATGCTCACCGTCTGCTGGAATTAACTTGATATCGTGTTCGCCACGCGCTTTCATCATATCTAAGTATTGCGCTACCTCTGTTGAAGGAGTGATTGGGAAATATCCCATAATATGATAATTAATTTGAGCTGCAGCCATCGCAGCCATTTCATTTCCAGACTCAAATGTAGTTACTTGTTCTGCAGAAATTCCAGTTGTAACTTTATCTTCAAGAAGTGCCATTATTTCATACCCCCTGTAACATACGGAAAGTTCTGTTTCACTCGATTTTCATCTGCAAAGCCGATTACTTCACGTAAATCGTTTAATGCATCTGTTGGACAAGCCTCAACGCACTTTAAGCAGCCTTTGCAATATTGATAATCAATACCTTTAAGGAACATTTGCTTGCGGCCGCGCTTATCTTCGCCTTCTTCCCAAACAAAACAATAATCCGGGCATACGTTATCACACGCTGCACAATGAATACAGGACTCAGCCTTGTATTCTGGTAAGAAGCCTTGACGAGATCCGCTCAAATCCTTATAAATACTGTTAGCTTGAGCAACAATCACGCCGCCAAGTTCTTGAGTCATATAACCTAAAAGTGGCTGTGGACGTTTGAATGCTTTTCCTTCCACGCCTTCAGGAGTTTCGTATGTTTTAAATGTTACTGAATTATACCCTCTGTCAAAAGTACGAATATTAGGTTCAACTAAATGAGGGTATTTCTTCTCAAACGTTTTGCGAATGACCTTTCTCATCGCATCAGGATCAAGGAAATCACAAATGCGGAACAACGCGCCTAACATTGCCGTATTAACCTTTGTCTTTTCTTCAACAGCGATTGTTAAGGCATCAAGAATGGCTAATGTACCGTATTCCAACTTTAAATCTTTTTTAACTTCATCAAAATCACGTTCTGTGTTTACAAGTACAATTCCATCTGCAGCTAAACCGCTTACAACATCAATTGTTTTATAAAGCGCTTCATGGAAAACACCCACCACATGCGGCTGCTCAATTGGACTGTGATCTCTAATTTCAACTTCTGGTTCACAGAAACGAATAAAACTTTTTACTGGAGAACCTTTCTTTTCTGAACCATAGGAAGAAAAGTTCGAACCATTAAGCCCCAAACCTAAAACTCCAGCTTCAGCTAACATTTTTCCAGCTAAATTGGCCCCTAATCCTCCAATTGATTCCAGACGGATTTCATAAAAACCAAGGTCATTTTTTTTCGGTAAGACTGACATGTTCTCCCTCCCAGTACTTTTCCATCATTGGTTAAATTAATTTAACACAAATGACATATTTTCTAATTGCATTGTATTACATGAAAGTTATTTACGCTGTGACAAATGTCATACACTACTCAAAAAGATTATAACACAGTTTATTTTATTATGCTACACCCCTTATTTATTATGGGTTTTAACTTATTTTCTTTTTATATAACAGATGACAAATTGTAATATAACAGACTGATCACTCAAGTTTTTTAGCGGAAAAAATATTAATTTTTCCATTTTTCTATCAGATTAAATTGGTATGATGAAAGAAAAACAATTTTTTCTGTTGAAATTGCGTTTAAGAAAGTGAGTGATTCGCTTGCATATTTTATTAGCAGAAGATGATGAAAGGTTAGGGAAGCTAATTAACCACATGCTTCAAAAGGAACTGCATGTGGTCGATTGGGTTAAAAATGGTGATGATGCGTACGATTATGCCCGATTGACAGACTACGATTGTCTTGTATTAGATTGGATGATGCCAAGACGAAGCGGAATTGAGGTTTGTAAGCAAATTCGGAAAAATGGTTATCAAGGTGGAATTTTATTTATTACAGCAAAAGATTCAATCGAGGACATGGTATTAGGATTAGATTCAGGAGCAGACGATTATATCGTTAAACCATTTCAGTTTGAGGAATTATTAGCAAGACTACGGGCAGTATCCAGACGTAAGGAAAAGGTATTTGAAGAAATCCTTCAAGCTGGCAACCTAAAACTAAATATGTCGACCCATACCGCTACTAAGAATGAAGAAGCAATCGACCTTTCAAGAAAGGAATATCACCTGCTAGAGTTGTTATTAAGAAATAAAAACCAAGTGATACCAAGGGAAATCTTATTCGAAAAAATATGGGGCTTTGAAA
Organism: Bacillus sp. DNRA2; assembly: GCF_012843265.1. Lineage (GTDB taxonomy): Bacteria > Bacillota > Bacilli > Bacillales > Cytobacillaceae > Bacillus_BU. The sequence continues at coordinate 6,879 of NZ_JABAIT010000016.1, forward strand.
CATTCGTTTCTGATAACGCCTTAGATTCACTTGTTAAGCTTGTCAGAAAAAAAATAGATACAAAAGGTAAGCCTTCCCTGATAAAAACAGTTCGAGGGATTGGTTATTTAGTGAGGGATTGCGATGTTTAACGACGTCAAAAAGAAGCTGACTTTTCTTTATACAGGCTCTTTGTTGATATCCTTGATTATCTTTATTAGCCTGTTATATTATCTTATCTCGCATCAAATAGTATTAAAGCAACAACATGAGCTCAGCGATTTTTACGAAAAGGAACGTCATGAAATTCTCGAGAATTATTATGAAGATGATGATGAACAGGAACTAGAATTTGATCCAGGCAAGAGAATCTTTTTTTATGTTTTCTCACATGAGGAACGTTTAATCTTTGGCAATGAGACGATTCGGAATTATTCATACAGACTAGAACACGAATACCTACTAAAGAGCAAAAGTGGTTCGGAGTTCATTAAAGACAGATGGCAAAATCAACACCTGTTAATATTGAAAGATTTAATACCAATTTCTGATAATAAGCAAGCGACCATATTCATTGGTATGGATATAACCAATGAAGTTCACTTCATCCAAAACATCACTTGGATATTAATCGGATTGACGATTATTTTTAGTTTGTTATTCGGATTACTTGGCTACTATTTCGCCGGTCAAGCGATGAAACCTATCGGGAAAGCATTTGAAAAACAAAGAAAGTTTGTTTCGGATGCTTCACATGAACTTCGGACTCCATTAAGTATTTTTTATAGTTCAGTTGATTTGTTAATGCGTGAGGAAAAGGAGAACCTTAGCCCGTTTGGCCAAGAAGTCCTTTTAGATGTAAAATCCGAAAGTGAAATGATGAGTAAGCTTATTAACGACTTACTTTTTCTGGCAAGAAGTGATAATCAGCAACTCGTTCTAGAAAGAAAAGATATCAACCTTTCAAAATTACTCCATTCATTAGTAGATAAAGTCTCAAGAACAATCTCAGCACAAGTATCTTTAGAGTCCTCTATCCAAGATGATCTACATTTCTTTGGAGATGAGGTTCGTATTCAACAATTGATGTATATCCTAATCGATAATGCCTTTAGGTATACTCCAAATGGGACAGTTACAATTTCTTTAATTAAAAATCAAACCGGCATTAACATAACGATAGAGGATACAGGAGTTGGTATTCAAGCTGACGATTTACCGCATATATTTGACAGATTTTATCGCGCTGATAAATCTAGGGTAAGAGATGGCTCTGGTTTAGGGCTGTCAATTGCCAAAACGATTGTTGAAGCCCATAATGGAAAAATTAGCGCAAAAAGTGAACCAGATGTTGGAACAAAATTTACCATCACCTTCAAAATTTAATCTAAAAGAAAAAAACGCAGCGTTTATACCTGCGTTTTTTTCGTGACTGCTTTGACAGTTGCTCCTGCACCAGTTCCTACTTCCATTCCTTTAGCAATCCCTAATATTAGTATGACGGCAATCGAAACTATATATATTAATTTAGCCCAGCCTTCCTGTGAATCCGTGCCAATCATGATGCCATGAATAGCCATTAATAACCACGCTGGAATTGCCAATAAATGAACTTTTTTCCATACTGTTCTGCCTAATTTTTTCATAAAGAAATCCGATGAACCGATAATGATGAGGAACAAATAAAAGGAAATCGTCCCTAAACCCGAATAAAACGGCTCATTCTCTGCACTAAACGGAATAAGTATACTTAACAGAGGATATTCAATATATTGATCCCAAAATAGCATCAACATATGAAACACAATGACTAACAACCCAAGCCATCCACTATTTTGGTGAACTAATAAAAATTCACCCTTCCGTTTTTTTAATCCAGCAAATGCTTGTAAAAATCCAAACACTAAAGAAATTGTTAACAAAAAATAACTCAAAAACCCAGACAGACGGATTAAGTTCCATGTCGATAAATATTCGTTAACCATTTATACCCCTTTCCTTGCTGATCATTAAATCACCATTTTGATCAACAAGAATATATTCAAAATGCCTAAAAACATTAGAGAAGGACTGATTCAAAACTTGAGGATTTTCCATAAAACAAAGCTTAGCAAGTACCTCGGCATCTAAACAATTCGTTGTAATAACGGTTGCCTGAATGATGTCCGTTTCAACCGGCATCCCAGTAATCCCATTTAGGATATGGTGCTTCTTCTCTGTTCCCTGCTGCCAGCTCCGATAAATAATATTAGAGGTAGCAACACTACCATTTTTCAAAGTTATTTGCCGTAATGTGCGATTGGGATCAAATGGGTCAGCGATACCAATGTTCCACTCTTTTTTTCCATCTGACCAAAGCGACATATCCCCACCACCGTCGACCATTCCACTATTTGCTTTCGCCTGTGTTTTAAGCCAAATCATTGCGGCCTCGACAGCATAGCCCTTCCCTAACCCACCAAACTCAACTTGACCTTCGCTCTTTCGTGTTGCTGTACATTGACTTGCGTCATATAAAAATGGACATTCTTGAACTAAAACTCCTATGGATTGAAGGTTAGGTTCCGCATTCTGAAATGGGAAGCTTTGCTGATAGCCATGATACTGGAGCTGTTTTGCTAAATACGGTGAAAATCTTCCACCGGTTATAAGACGGTAGTTCTCCGCCTTTTGCAGAAGATCGAACAAGGGTTGTGATAAGGTCAAAGTTTGACCCATGGTTAATCCGTTAAGCCTTGCAAGTTCATTATCTGAATTAAATCTTGACCACTCACGGTCTACATAGCTAAACCACTCGATGAGCTGATCCTTCCAATCATCTACCTCACTATTGGAAATTGAGATATAAAAATCAGTATTCATCGCTTTAAAGGCTAGTTCCGTTACCGACTTAAGATCTTCTTGTATTTCGATCACTTTGTCCGGCTCCCATACCTGGATTTACCTCACTAATTGTAAAATCAGACCAATCTAATTCGACCAATTCTTTTTCCCTATTATCCATCGAAGCATATACCTTTGAGTCAATTTTTAACGAATTAGTATTAACAGAGTCAATCTTTGCCTCACCACCACTGCCTAATTGACTTAACACAAACGCCGTAAACGCCGTACCAGCTACTCCAACAATCCATTTTGATTTTGTAGTATTTTTCAATTTTTCCACCTCAATTTAGTTAAATATTATCAATACTAAGCACTTGTTCGACTTCATTCCAAGAAACTCGATAGCCTAACGCATTAGCAATTACACTTACAGGGATGTACAACGCTGTTTCAATATATTGAGCCTGCATTGGCATAGGTGTTTTATTTTTATTTTCATACGCAGCATTTGAACCAGCTCTCACAATCAATTCAGTTTTGGATTTAGTCACCACTAAAATACGACTTTTTGAATAAAAATCTGTCTTAGCACCTAAAAGCTTAGCAAATTGTTCACCTGGTACCAAAAGCTGACCTTCTTGAGGTACAACATGAATTTTTCCTGAATCAATACCATTAACTTTAACTGTTATTTCTCCAGCCTGGGTAATTGGTAAATTTGTATTTTGTGATGAAACAGCTTCTCTCACCCAAAAATTCCAATATCCGTTTTGAACCGGTTGTGAATTTTCGTATCCACCATTTCCATCTCCAAAGTTGCCTCGGTCTTCTCCTTCATATTCATCCTCATACTCTTCGTCATCACCGCCATAATATTCTTCTTGGTAACCACGTTGCTCATATCTTTCATCATCATCATCATCATCGTCAGCTAGCACCCCTACATTCGCCGTGAAAAAAGAAAGCAAAAGAATGCTCATAACACCAAACCATTTCAACTTCTTTTTAAACATTTTTTCCCACCTCAATTCGCTTGATAATGTCATCATATACAGCGTTTCTGGAAAAAAACTGAAAGAGAAAGGAGCTCATAAAAAAAAAGCAATTCAAGCGACGTTTGTAATACGTTGCTTAGATTGCTTTAATAAGTCTTCTTATATATCATCAACGACGATATAGGTAGCTCTAACCGGTCCGTGAACACCTACGACAAGATTCAACTCGATATCAGCAGAGTTACTTGGTCCAGAAATAAAGTTAACGCACGATGGAACCTTCTCACCATTTTTAACTTTTTCGCGAAGTATTTTGGCAGCTTGCGTTATCCGTGGAACAATCGTACTTTTTGGAACGATCATAATCGAATTCAATGGTAAAAAGTTAATATTTCTACCCTTCCCTTTGTCGTTTAAAATGGTTACCGTCCCGGATTCTGCAAGTGTGATATCACTTATAACAATTCCAATGTTTGCTTTTTCAACATAAACAATATTTTCCTTACCTTTAGCTGGGTCCCAAACTTGTATTTCAATACCTTGATTTGGCCACTCCTGCTCCATTAAGGTGTCCAGCCCCATTTCAGCAAAACGTTTATCATCTGGTACAGAAATTGTTCCCCCGCCTAACGATTTTACGGTATCACTTAGTATAGTTGGAAGGTCTTGTCGATTAGCCATAATCACTGTAGTGTGAATATTTTTACATTGTTCTTTTAATACTTCTACTAGTTGATCCTGAGTAAGTCCCTGAAGCACTGAATTTTGGGGATTATATTTGTATTCTGGTGTTTTGCACACCGAATTTACCTTTTCCCGTCCAAGACGTTTTGCCACATTTAATAAAAATGATTCTCGGTTTTGAATGGTCCCTTGCATCAAGCGTTTCCTCCTTTTTCCCGGTTCTTAAACCAGTCGCGGAATCTTTCTTTATTTGGTGCAGGAAAATCGCGATTTTCAGTCCACGCTTTTAGCGGTCCTGGGCCTTTAGTAATTTTTTCACCAACCACGAATGGATTCATAGCGGCTGGAGCAAATTTGGTACCAAACCGATAAAGTGCTGGAGTAGCTGCTCCAAGTCCAAACGCCTTCATTAGTAGCTTTTCTGCAAACGGAGCTCGTCCGTCATTTTCGACGATGACTTGACGATGTTTGTGAAGAAGCTCATGAATTGGGATTTTGACAGGACATACTTCTGTACATGCCCCACAAAGTGAAGTCATATATGGAAGCTCCTTAAATTCTTCATATCCGCCTAAAAGCGGAGTTAATACAGCCCCAATCGGCCCGGAATAAATCGAATTGTATGAATGGCCACCTACATGACGATACACCGGACATACATTTATACAAGCCGCACATCGAATACATTGTAATACCGACTGAAAATCTCCACCCAGTATATCAGAACGACCATTATCAACGATAACCAAGTGAAACTCTTCTGGTCCATCGATTTCTCCTTCATCTCGTGGGCCGGTAAGAACCGTAATATAACTTGTCAGCTTTTGACCTACTGCACTCCGTGTTAACATACCGACAAGAACTTCCATTTCCGCAAAAGTTGGCACAAGCCGTTCCATCCCCATGAACGTAATTTGCGTTTTTGGAAGTGCTGTAACTAAATCCGCATTTCCTTCATTGGTGACTAAACTGATGGAACCTGTTTCACTAACGGCAAAGTTACATCCCGTAATTCCGATATCAGCAGTTAAATATTCTTCACGAAGCATTTTGCGGGCATGAGCAGCAAGTTCCTCAGGCTTCTCAGTTCCGGTATACCCTAACCTTTCTTTAAACACATCACGGATCTGCTCTTTATTTTTGTGTAAAGCAGGCACAACGATGTGTGACGGTGGATCATGATCATCTACTTGAAGAATATATTCGCCAAGGTCCGTCTCCACAACCGTGCAACCAGCTTCTTCTAAGGTTTTGTTTAAACTGATTTCCTCTGTGACCATTGATTTTGCTTTTACAACCTTTTTCGCATTTTTTTTAATCACTATGTCACGGGCATAATCATTTGCTTCTTTTGCAGTTCTGGCAAAAAAGACGTGACCGCCTCTTTTAGCAACATTTTCGGCCAATTCGTTTAAATAATAATCTAAGTTTTCAAGCACATGCTGACGAATTTCCTCAGCATGATTTCGCCATTCTTCCCAATTCCCTAATGCTTCAGTAGCATTGGCACGACGAATACCCATGCTGTTTTGAGCATTTGATACAGCACCACGCATAAAGGAATCATTAATTCCTTTGTCAAGGCGTTCCTTCAGTTTCTCTTCACCAAGCTTCATTGCCATGTACGATTGCCCCCTTTTTCTCAAAAATCCTATGAAATGTTGAAAAAATTAAATATTGTATTTTATGCTCTGTTATTAGTGCATATTTAATACTTCGGCAATATGCATTACTTTTATCGGCTTTCCTTTGCGGTCAATTCTACCGCGAATGTTCATCAAGCAACCTTCGTCAGCACCAATCAAGTACTCAGCACCTGTTTCTTCAACATGTTGCGCTTTCTCATCAACCATTTGCTCAGAAATATGTTGCATTTTCACAGCAAAAGTACCACCAAATCCACAGCATTGCTCCTTACCAGGAAGTTCAGTAAATTTTAGTCCTTTTACATTCTGCAAAAGAACCATTGGCGGACGCTTTACACCCAATAATCTAGTCATATGACAGGATGTATGATATGTAACAGTTGCGTCAAATTTTGCTCCAACATCCTCGATTTTTAAAACTTCAACGATGAATTGAGTTAACTCATAAGTTTTGGCAGCAAGCTTCTTCGCTCGTGGCTCCCATACTGGATCACCTTTAAAGATATGTGGGTATTCATGAAACATATATGCACAAGATCCCGAAGGTGAAACTACCACCTCTGCATCTTCAAATGTTTCAATCATTTTTTTCATTGCATCTTTTGTTGATTCTACATAACCACTGTTATAAGCTGGTTGGCCACAGCATACCTGAGATTCAGGAAAATCAATTTCACACCCTAATCGTTCCAACAATTCAACAGTTGCTTTACCAACATTACTGCGGAACAAGTCCACTAAGCATGTTGCAAAGAGGGATACCTTCATTTTTTTCGCTCCTTCGTGACATTAAATTCAATTCAGCAAAGACTAGTCAACTGGTCATTAGGTAACCAATCGACCAAACAGCATTTGAAAAACATTACCATTATTACTATTAATACTATATAGATATAAGTTTTTGGAAGTGTTTTAAATAATATTCACAAAATAGACAAACTTTAAAAGTGACTAAAGTTATTGTCATATTTTAATTTTTGTTTAATCCAAAACCAATCAACTTTTTTCTATATAGTTTTTCACTTTTTAAATCCTATTAACCCTGTGTTTTATAGGACAAACAACGCGAATAATATATAAATATAAAAAACATTGAATAAAAATATTATTTTATTAGCAAAATATTTTTGATAATAATATTGTTTTTTCGACAGTATTCTCATATAATTCGACTTAACTAGACATCACCAATAGAAATGATGACTAGCAAAGAAGTTAACTTAATTAACCTTCTTTGAAAGCGGTTACTAGAATATTGGAAGGAGTGACAGTATTTTTATCGTAATGTACGGGGGTAACTTAACACACCAAATCTAAATACTTGGGGGAGTATTATGACGTTCACACAAAATTTTACCGCAGTTGGAGATAGTCTCCTTTGGTCGGCAGTAGTTGCACTAATTCCGATTTTGTACTTTTTCTGGGCTTTAGCAATTAAACGAATGAAAGGTTATATTGCCGGGATTACTACTTTACTCGTATCAATTATCGTGGCAGTATTCTTCTTCAAAATGCCAGTTGGTATGGCGGTTATGTCCGCATCACAAGGTGCCGTTTACGGTATCATTCCAATTGGATGGATTATCATCACTTCAGTGTTCCTGTATCAAATTACTGTAAAAACTGGTCAATTTGACATTATTCGTCATTCAGTACTATCAATCACTGAAGACCGTCGTCTTCAAGCATTATTAATCGCTTTCTCATTTGGTGCTTTCCTTGAAGGTGCTGCAGGCTTCGGTGCTCCGGTTGCCATCTCTGCTGCCCTATTAGTAGGTTTAGGCTTTAATCCACTTTATGCAGCAGGTCTATGTTTAATCGCGAACACTGCACCAGTTGCTTTCGGTGCGATTGGGATTCCAATTATCGCAGTAGAAGGTCCGACAGGAATTCCAGCGATGGAAATTTCTAAAATGGTAGGACGTCAGTTACCATTCCTATCTGCATTTATCCCATTTTTCTTAGTCATGATTATGACAGGTTTCAAACGTACGATGGAAGTCCTTCCTGCCGTTTTAGTATCTGGACTTTCTTTCGCTTTAACACAATATTTGAGCTCAAACTTCTTAGGACCTGAGCTTCCAGATATTTTATCAGCATTAATTTCATTGTTTGCAACAGCTATTTTCTTACAGTTCTGGAAACCAAAAACAATTTACCGTTTCTCTACTGAAGCAGAAATGGCTGCAACAACGGCAACAGCTAAGAAATCAGATGAAAAGAAAGTACATTATACGGGTGGTCAAGTCTTCAAAGCATGGTCTCCGTTTATCGTGCTAACTGGTATTATCTCTATTTGGGGTATTCCAACGATTAAACTAGCTCTTGCTGGACATTATGAAGGTACTAACGCAATCTTAAAAGGTATTAACTCAATTGGTCATGCGTTAACATTTATGCCTGAAGTTCCTGGTCTAAACAACAAAATCATTAACACAGCTGGTGCAGCGGTACCTGCTGTTTACAAGCTCGAAGTTTTAGCAGCTGCTGGTACAGCAATTCTTATCGCTTGTGTAATTACAAAGTTCATTACTGGCATTTCTTGGAGCAATTGGGTTAAAACATTTGGTGAAACACTAAATGAAATGAAATTCCCAATCATCACAATCGCTTCAGTTGTTGGTTTTGCATATGTAACAAACGCATCTGGTATGAGTACATCACTTGGTATGGCATTAGCAAAAACTGGCGCGTTATTCCCATTCTTCTCACCTTTACTTGGTTGGTTGGGAGTATTCATCACTGGTTCCGATACATCTGCAAACTTACTATTCGGAAACCTACAGAAGATTACAGCACTATCAGTAGGAATGGATCCTGTTCTTGCAGTAGCCGCTAACTCTTCTGGTGGTGTAACTGGTAAAATGATTTCGCCTCAGTCAATTGCCGTAGCTTGTGCGGCTGTAGGTTTAGCAGGTAAAGAAAGTGAATTATTACGTTTCACTCTAAAATACAGTTTCTTCTTAGTTTTACTCGTTTGTATTATGACTTACTTGCAACACGCAGTATTCTCGTTTATGATTCCATAAACACTAGGCTTTTAAAGGCATTCTCCGATTTCGGAGAATGCCTTTTCTATTGGTCATTGGTTTTGCGCTATCATTTTCGTCCATACTAGACTATAATTACATTGGCAATTTTTTATTAAGGAGTCTTTTTTATGAAAATCATTTGTACCACACTAAACGCCAAGTACATTCATACCAATTTGGCGATTCGCTACTTAAAAGCATATAGTGCCCCGGAATTCAACATCGAAATCCCTGAATATACGATCAAAGACCCTGCATTACGGATTGTTACTGATCTCATTCAAAAGAAGCCTCAGGTCATCGGCTTTAGCTGTTATATATGGAATATAGAAGAAACAATCAGAGTCATTCAGATGATCAAGAAGATTAATCCTTCAATCATGATCGTCCTTGGGGGACCTGAAGTCTCCTATGATGTCGAAGACAGGATGAACCGTGTCCCTGAGATTGATGTCATTGTAACTGGCGAAGGCGAGGAAACCTTCAAACAATTGCTCGTCCACATTGAGAATTCACTTGATTTTGCCTCAGTACCATCAATGGCATATAGAAATGAAGCTGGGAAAATCATCGTCAATCGGCAGCTTCAAAAAATAGACCTGCGTGACCTTCCTTCCCCATTTCGATTTGAGGAAGATCGACCTAATCTTTCGAAGCGGATTGCCTATATTGAGACAAGCCGTGGCTGTCCTTTTAATTGTCAATTTTGTCTATCTTCAATTGAAGTTGGAGTACGATATTTTGATCGTGAAAAAATTAAAGATGATATTCGTTATTTAATGGAACACGGTGCGAGAACAATCAAGTTTCTTGACCGAACCTTTAATATAAGTCGCAGTTACGCGATGGATATATTTCAATTTTTAATTGACGAACATGTACCAGGAACCGTATTTCAATTTGAAATCACTGCCGACATCATGAGGCCGGAGGTCATTCAATTTTTAAATGAGACTGCCCCACCTGGGTTATTTCGATTTGAAATTGGCGTGCAATCCACCAATGATTTAACAAATCAACTTGTTCATCGTAAACAAAATTTTGAAAAGCTAAAACGAACTGTCACCATGGTTAAAGAGGGCGGTAAAATCGACCAGCATCTTGATTTAATCGCCGGTCTTCCTGAAGAAGATTATCAAAGCTTTCGAAAAACCTTTAATGATGTGTTCGCTCTTCGTCCTGAGGAACTTCAGCTAGGCTTTTTAAAAATGCTTCATGGTACTGGTTTGCGACGCCAAGCCAAACAATACAACTACATTTACATGGACTTTCCACCATATGAAATCCTTGGAAATCACGTCATGACATTTGCGGAAATTATTCGAATCAAGCAAGTGGAGGATGTATTGGAGAAGTATTGGAACGACCACCGGATGGATACAACAATCGAGTATTTAGTAACAAAAGTATTCCCATCACCATTTGACTTTTTTCAAGAGTTCGGTATCTTTTGGGATGAACAAGGATGGGCACGAATTGGTCATCAGTTAGAGGATTTGTATCGCAGATTATTCCAATTTCTAAACGCACAAAATCTCCCTGATTTCCCGGTAATTGTAGATTTAATGAAATATGACTATTTACGTAATCAAAAATATAAACCAAGAAAGTCTTGGTGGGAGGACCGTATTCAGAAACAAGAACGGTCAGAAATATACCAAGCAATATTAGCAACACCCGAAATTGTTGGCACCGATTTTGTCTTTTTAAACCTTTCGGAAAAGGATTTATATAAATTGACAGTAATCGAAAAACTCCATTTTGATTTAGACCAATACTTACAAAGCGGTACAATAAATAAAGGAAACTTCCAACTGCTTGCCTATTATCAGCCAGAGACAACTTCTGCACATATATTTACGCTCGGTTAAAAAATCAGGATCAGCCATCATATTTAGATGTACTGATCCTTTTTTATTATTTTTTCTGCTTCTTTTTTTCCTTCTTTTTAGGTTGATTCTGATTCATAAACGGATATTCAATTAACTTAGCTCCGTTAATGTCACCGAACTCAATTCCAAATTCGACATTTGCATCCGCATTTTGGTCATTAGGATTATTCAATTGGTCTTTCATTATGTTTCCCTTTCCCTACTCGACCCTGCTTTGAGTTTCGATTAGCCCCTTTCATTGGGTTTTCACCTCTGGCAAATTCGGCAGAAAACTCTACCTCTTCATTATTTTTATGGGGCGTTTTACTGTATTTTTCCACGGCATTATATGCTGCTTTTCTTTTCGCCATAATATCCTCCTTCCAATAAATGATGCTTTTATTGTTCACCGATACAAAAATTCAATACAACAGTTCAACTTCCACATTTTATTAGATATAAAACACTCATAAACTTAGCCAAACATCAAAAACTAATCAAAAAGGAGATGTTAACGATGACCGATGAAAAGGAACGACAAAATGAATTGGCTGTAGATGAGACACTACCTCACCAAATAAGTGCCCCAAGCTTTAAAGGAACAGGCATAAGAATGCAGCCACCCTTTGTCAACGATTACGGGGTTACAATCGGGGATAGTCAATACCGTTCCAAGCAATCTCCTTTAGAAAATTGGAGTAAAGAAACGGACCCGGCCACTATGTCTGGAGATCAATGGATTCACCCAACTAATGATATTGGCTGGAATACCCCTGAAAATCGTGAATTGCTGGAAAGTAAAAAGGTTCAACGAGCTCAACCATTTATGCATCCTACCAAGGATGTCAGCCAGGGAAAGGATTAATCGTTTTGACTTCACTAAATATCAGCTTGAATACTTGGAAATTTCATAGGTTGCACAATTTGAAATATTGAACCCGGAGGAGTTTTCCTCCGGGTCTTCCTACATTTTTTATGTAATTATGGCAAATTAGTGAAGTTTCGCCTCTTAATTCACTATATCCCTTATAATTAACTACAAATCACATAGGGGGAATTTGACATGCTTTTCCCAGAGATTGCTGAAAAAATCGTTAAAGATGTCAAAAAATTGATTGGCGAGGATATTATTATTGTCAATACTCAAGGAATTATTATTGCAAGCACTGAAGAAAATCGAATTGGTAATTTTCATCAAGGTGCTCTAAAAGTGGTTGAAAAAAAAGATACTTTGGTTATTTTGGAACAAGATGAAAAAAAATTACTTGGTGTTAAAGCTGGCATCAACCTACCTGTTTTTTTCCGAAGAGACGTGATTGGAGTTATTGGGATTACAGGAGATCCTGCAAAGGTTGCGCCATTTGGGGAAATCATCAGGAAAATGACGGAAATGATTGTAAGTGAAAACTATTATGCCGAACAGCTCGAGCTACATTCACGGTCACTCGAAGCATTTGTATTTGATTGGCTACAAAATCGCGAATGGGATTCTGTTTTCTTCAACCAGGCCAAGTTGCTTAATATTGATCTTACATCACGAAGACAAGCCATCATGCTTGATATGCACCAATATGAGCACCTTTTACTTCGCGATATATACAGTACACTATCCAGGTGGAATCATGCTCGGAAAGGGGATATATTAATTCGTTGGGGGAAAAATCGAATCCTCGTCCTACGAGAAATACAAAGTGATGAAAATCGCGAGCAAATATTAAATTACGTCATTTCATTTCAAAACTTTATCGAAGAAAACCTCCATTCACAACTTTCGATTGGAATTGGCCAAATTGTATCCGCACGCGACATGAAACAATCCTACAATCAAGCTGAGCGCGCTTTACGATCATGCACGAAACTTTCACCGATTATTTTTGATGAAGATTTAACAATTGAAATGATTCTAGATGATGTGAAAAAGGATACGAAAAAAATATTTATTGAACGAACAATTGGACCAATCAGACATGAAACCGAATTAATACACACACTGAAAATATTATTTGAAAATAATCATTCTTTAAAAAATACCGCCCTGTCTCTCCATGTTCATATCAATACACTTCATTATCGATTGAAAAAAGTCAATGAATTGACAAATCTCGACCCTGCTAATATTCACGACTTGTTGATTCTATATTTAAGCCTACAACTACTGGATGAAACAACAAAAATCTAGCCTAATATAGGCTTTTTTTTGTTGTTTTTTCTATAGAAAATCTTAGCCCAATTTTTTATACTAATAATAGTAATAACGCAATTCGACAAGGTTCGGCAAGGTTGAAAGCGCTTAATAATCATTTTGGGGGAATCAACATGATAAGTAAAGATGTAGCAAAACGTTTTATTGCTATAGTTGGAGAAGAAAACTACGATGATTCACAAGTTGGACGAGCTTCTTATTCTTACGATTCTACACCTGTAAAACAAGCAATGCCTGATGCAGTAATTTGTCCCCGCAATACTAAAGAAGTATCTGAAATTGTAAAAGTATGTAACGAGTTATCCATTCCGATTTACTCACGCGGTACGGGCACTAACCTTAGTGGCGGCTGTACGCCAACTCAAGGCGGAATTGTGATGCTATTTAAGAATATGAACAAAATTAAAGAGTTGGATTTAGAAAATCTAACGATTACTGTTGAGCCTGGCGTGATCACAATGGACATTATCAAGGCCGTAGAAGCTGAAGGCTTATTCTATCCGCCAGATCCAGGTACTGTAAAAATTTCTACTATCGTTGGCAACATTGCAGAAAATGCCGGCGGACTTCGTGGTTTAAAATATGGCGTTACACGTGATTATGTAATTGGATTAGAAATTGTATTAGCAAACGGCGACATTATCAAAACTGGCGGAAAATTGGCTAAAGATGTTGCTGGATACGATTTTACACGCTTAATGGTAGGTTCTGAAGGTACACTTGGTATTATCACCGAAGCAATCTTAAAACTTGTTCCAAAACCTGAAACGAAAAAAACTGCTTTAGCGTTATATCAAGACGTGGAATCAGCTGCAAGAACAGTATCAAAAATTATCGCTGCAAAAATCATCCCTACAACTTTAGAGTTTATGGACAAAGCTACAATCGAAGTTGTTGAAGCTGCAACCAAAATCGGACTTCCAACAGATGTTGAAGCCGTACTTCTAATCGAACAAGACGGTCCTGCAGAAATCGTAGCTCGTGATATGGAAAAAATTGCTGAAATTTGTAAAGCCCAAAATGCAACATCTATTCAGGTGGCAAAAAACGACGAAGAAGGAAATCAACTTGCAACTGCCCGTCGTACAGCGTTATCAGCACTAGCTCGTTTAAAGCCAACAACTATCTTAGAAGATGCTACTGTGCCAAGATCTGAAGTTGCTAACTTAGTTAAAGCAATTAACGAAATTGCCAAAAAATATAATGTGCAAATTTGTACGTTCGGTCATGCAGGCGACGGAAATCTTCATCCTACATGTCCAACTGACTCTCGTAATAAAGAGGAAATGCACCGCGTTGAGCAGGCATTTGCTGAAATCTTTGAAGCAGCGGTTAAACTTGGCGGTACAATTTCAGGAGAACATGGAATTGGCACTGAAAAAGCACCTTTCTTAGAATTAAAGTTAGGTAAAGAAGGCGTAGCCGCAATGAAGTTAGTTAAAGATGCTTTAGATCCAAACAATATCTTTAATCCTGGAAAAGTGTTCATGGAAAATAACCGAAACCGTGTGGTGATTTCAAGATGACAACAACAAAAGAACGGGAATTAATCCAACAATCGTTTAAGGATAAGATGAACGAAGACGATCTTTATAACTGTGCGAGATGTGGATTTTGTTTACCATCCTGTCCAACTTATATTGAATCCGGGTTCCAAGAGTCACACTCCCCTCGCGGCCGTGTTGCATTAATGAAAGCAGTTGTTGACGGATTAATCGAACCCGATGAAGATTTTGAGCATTCAATGAACCTTTGTTTAGGATGTCGTGCTTGTGAATCAGTTTGCCCATCAGGTGTCAACTACAGTCACTTACTTGAACAAGCTCGTGATTGTATCGCTCAAAACAAAAAATACTCTGCACCAGTAAAAGCTGTGCGCACAGTGGTATTTGACCATCTTTTCCCTAAACAAAACAACATGAGATTGCTGGTTAACTTAATTGGCTTCTATCAACGCTCTGGTTTACAAACGGTTGCTCGTTCTGTTGGGGTAATGAAGTTATTCCCTGATACGATTGCAACAATGGAGCGTGTTTTACCGAAAATTGCAACCCGTAAGGAAATGTTAAGCCGTCCAAACGAGTTTTCAGCAATCGGCACAAAGAAAAAGCGCGTTGCCTTTTTCACTGGCTGTTTAATGGATACAATGTTCTATGAAACCAATAAATCAACGATTCAGATCTTACAGCACGCTGGCTGTGAAATCGTCATTCCGGAAGATCAAGCTTGTTGCGGTGCCCTTCATGGTCACTACGGCGAAAAGGATAATTCGAAGGAAATGGCCCGTAAAAATATTAAAGCATTCGAGGATATGAATGTTGATTATATCATTACAAATGCCGGAGGTTGTGGTGCATTCTTAATCGAATACGATCACGTCCTTCACGATGATCCAGAATTTAAGGATCGTGCAAAGGATTTTGTTAATAAGTTGAAAGATGTTGGTGAGATTCTTGTAGCGCTTGATTTCCATAAGAAAGATCTTCGCTTACCTTACCAAGTCATCACTTATCAGGATTCTTGTCACTTAAAGAATGTAATGAAGGCTTCTCAATATCCGCGAATCTTGCTTAAAGCAATCAAGGGTGTTGATTACCATGAAATGGTTGAAGCAGACCGTTGCTGTGGTTCCGCCGGTATTTATAACATTATTCAATCAGAAATGTCGATGAAGTTCCTTGATTATAAAATGGATCGAGTTCGCGACACACAAGCAACAACGATTGCAACTTCTAACCCAGGCTGTCTATTACAAATGAAGCTAGGCATTGAACGTGAAGGTTTGAGTAAAACTTCACGGGGAGTACATGTTGTCGACCTACTGCTAGAAGCATTTGAATACGCACAAGCTAATCCAGGTAAATAACTTGCGAAAAGCGTAAGGCGCCCGCATATCGGCGACAAGCACAAGGCGAGCCGGCCGGAAGGTTGCTTTTTACCTTCTGGACGGATTGACTTGTGACCTCGAGCCGATGGCGCCTGGAGCTAGACACTAAAACTAGTTCAAAACTTTTATTTTCTTAAACAGAAAAAAAACCTCCCGTTTGCGGAGGTTTTTTTATGAGCATGATTAAATTTTTTAATACCTATTTGCAAATTGCTAAAATTACCATGCATCATTTCATAACACTCCCACAAACTATTGTTACAGAGATTCCTCTCTGTACATTGCGTAAGGAGTGAACAAAAATGGCACGGAACAACAATAAGCTTTTAGTTCCCGGAGTTGAACAATTTTTAGATCAAGTAAAATACGAAATTGCTCAAGAATTCGGGGTTACCTTAGGCTCAGATACCGTTTCAAGAGCAAATGGCTCAGTCGGCGGCGAGATCACAAAAAGACTTGTTAAACAAGCTCAGGCTCAAATGTCTGGCAGTAACAACCAATCATAATACAATGGCAAAAAGTCCGGTTAAACCCGGACTTTTACTTTTGATTCCCTTTTCCATTTGGACTATCTTGCTTCCTTTGCTGAGATGGGTTTGGTTTCTGCCAATTTTGATTATTATGCTGATTATTATTTTGGAATTTGTTCTGCGGGGCTGAATTTGGGTTTTGATTTTGTGTCTTATCCCACTTTTCTTTATTATCAATTGTATTTTGATTGTTCTTGTGGTTATTGTCATTATTCATTTCAGGAGCATTTGTATCATGCTTTTGATTTTCGAGCTTCGGGTCAACCTCAACATTCCCAGGTCCAATGTTTTGTTCATTTTTTTGATTCTGACCCTTTTTAGACTTTTTAGGATGCTGGTTTTCCTTTGCGTTTTTACGCATTTCTTTCTCTTTTATTTGTCCAACAGTAACACCCTGCTCCTTCGCTTTTTCGCGCTCGACCTCAGTTCCTTCAACATGGGTGATGGTTGCTTGATGTTCTTCTTTTACAAACGTTTGAATTGCGGTCATCACTTGGTTTAACTTTTGCTTTCTGTTTGTTTCAGTTTCACCGGCAAGAATGGTGGAGCTCATGACAATGTTGCCATCCCCTACCTCTTGCTTCTCCATCTCTGAAATGATTTTTTCTGAAACAATCGATACCTCTTGTTTTTTCCAATCTTTAATGGAATTTACAATTTTTTCGCCCTCATCATTATAAGGGATCATGCCAATAACCTCGAGTTCCTTATTTACTTCCAATTCGATACTAGAACCATCGTCTATCGTCATATATGCATATACTTGGTTACTTTGGTAAAAAGGAATGAAAGTCGAAGCACCAATCATAATGGCTAACGCTGCTGCGGCTAATCCTTTTCCTTTAGCTGTACTATACCATTTTAGGGATGCACGGATTGGGACATCAACTGGTACAAATTGAATCTCCTCACCAATTTGATAAGGGGACTTAATATTTTTAGTGCGTAAAAATTGACCATCAGGGGTTAATACAGTTAAATAATGCTCATCTATTTCTAAAATAATACCCGTCTTCACTCCTTTATCACCCCTTTAAGATAGTCCTGTAAATAATAAAATTCCTCTGAGAGAATAATTGACATCGCAATAATATATTTTCTGTTCCGTTCAATTGTTTTGCGACTAGTCTGCGCATACTTTTCCAATTCCTTAATCGGTAGTCTTTTTTTGTCCAGTAAGTAACCAAGCAATTCTTCATTTTCGCAAATAAGCTTCGCTATCGAAATGGCATTTATTCGTGCATCAGCATGCTTAGGCGCTTGATCAATAATCTCCTGTAAAGAGAGACCGAAGCCTTGAAGCTTTTGATGAAATAGTAGAATTTCCTCACGACGCTTTTCCGCTTCTTGCTTTTGAAGATGATGCTCAATTGATAGCTCATTTTCAATCGCTAACCCACTCTGGGTTTCATCCCCCTGAACATCAAAGCTTGTATCAAAACGGAGATTGTTTTCTTTTGTATTTTTTCGAATATAATCAATCACTCTTCGTTTAATGATCACTTCTGCAAAACTTAATAACGATTTTCCTTTTTCTGTACTGAACTTTTCAATCGCCTCATTAAAGGCAATTAAACCAATACTATATTCATCGTCTGTCTCATAAATATATCGCTTGCAAACGGCTGATACTGTTTTGGCGATAAACGGCTTATAATTTTCAATTAACTCATTTTGCAGGGTCCGATCACCTTGTTGAATTAAGGCAATAGATTCTTCTAAATTAAGTGGTTTCTTTTTCTTAAAAAAAATTAATCCAAACAATGATCTCACCTCTCTGACCCAAACAATTATAACATACGGCCCTAGTTTGTGAATTGCCGGGGTCAAAGCTGGCAATAATTGAAATTTATTATTTTCACATAAAGAATTCCTTCCATGTACGGTTTTTGTGAGGGTACAAACTCCTCCATTTTAAAATTATTTTTCTAACCCTAGAAAAAGTTTTTGAATCGGGTCAGGTATTATTTTCAAACTGTAAAATGATTATTCTAATCATAAAACCAACCAACAGCCCTGGGATTAAGGACAGCATCGGTAGAAAAACTGGTCCTAATAAAACACCAAAAATCTTAAATTTCGGTGAAATCATCAGACCTACTGTTACAAAAAATGCCCCAAAAACAAATGGTAAATAGGATCTTCTTTCCGATTCTGGCATCGCAAATCGGTAGGCATCCCACAGCGAAAACATGTAAAAACACGGATAAAACATTAACCACTGATAATTTGCAGTACTGATAGCCTTTTGAATTTGCCCCAAGAAGCTGTACATGATGATTGTATTAAAATGACTAAACACATTGATGAACATCTCAGATAATACAAAGAAGATTCCTTTGGTAACTTGGCCTGATAAAATTTGACTAAATCCCGGCAATGCAATATTCCAAAGGAGTGCTTCTAATTTTCCAGGTTTTTGTTTGTTATTCATATCAAATTAAGTGTATTGCTTGAAATCCAGTATTCGTACAATCAACATTACAACCACTAAACCATAAACTCATCTCGTTATGTACCTCCACACTATTGATAAAGTTAGATTGTACAAATTCGCCAAGCTTTATCAATGTAATTTGAAGTTTTTGGAAAAACAAAAGCCTGTAACGGCTTTTTGAACCGTACAGGCTTTAGAATTTTATTGATCCATTGGATTATATAGTTTTATCTCAGGATTTTTATCCTGGAACCATCTTAATGCAAACTCATTTTCGAATAAGAACACTTTGTTTTCGAAACGATCTAAACAAAGCAGGCTGCGTGAGCTTGACATGTTGTCATTAACCGCCTCTTCATTCTCAATCCAGCGGGCGACTTTCGAACCCAATCTTTCCATGATCACTTCTGCATTGTATTCATTTTTCATGCGGTGTTCAAACACTTCAAATTGCAACTGACCGACAGCTCCAAGGAGGTAATCATCTGTTTTTAATGTCTTAAACAGCTGAATGGCCCCCTCTTGAACAAGCTGTTGAATTCCTTTATGGAAGGATTTTTGCTTCATAACGTTTTTTGCGCTTACTCTTACATATAACTCAGGTGTAAATTGCGGTAAACGTTCATATTCAAATGCTTGCTTGCCAGCTGTTAGTGTATCGCCAATTTGGTACGTACCAGTATCATATAAACCAATAATATCCCCACTAACTGCTTCATTAACGGTGCTGCGATCATCCGCCATAAACTGAGTGGATGAAGATAGCTTAATTGGTTTTCCTGTTCGAGGAAGATTCACAGACATACCACGTTCAAACTTCCCGGAACAAATACGTAAAAACGCAATCCGGTCCCGATGTGCCGGATTCATGTTCGCCTGGATTTTAAAAATAAAGCCTGAAAAGTCCTCTGATAAAGGATTGATTTCACCAAGCGATGATTGACGTGGCTGTGGTGAAGGCGCAAACTTCAAATATGTTTCCAAGAAGGTTTGTACACCAAAGTTGGTTAACGCACTTCCGAAAAATACAGGTGTCAAAGTTCCCTCTTTTACTCGTTCTGGTGAAAAATCGTTACCTGCTTCATTTAACAACAGGATTTCTTCGAGTGTTTGGTCGTAAAGACCAGATTGCTTTAATGAATGGTCTCCCTCAATTTCGCCATCATCATTTAATGGTATAAACCGTTCGTCTTCATCAACACGAAATTGTTCAATCCGATTAAAATACCGGTCGTAGATGCCTAAGAACTCTTTGCCCATCCCAATCGGCCAATTCATCGGATAAGATTCAATTCCAAGCACTTCTTCAAGCTCAGCTAATAACTCAAGTGGCATTTTCCCTTGACGGTCTAATTTATTAATAAATGTAAAAATAGGGATTCCTCGCATGCGGCAAACCTTGAATAACTTAATGGTTTGATCTTCTATCCCCTTGGCGGAGTCAATAATCATCACTGCACTGTCAACTGCCATTAAGGTCCGGTACGTATCCTCAGAGAAATCTTGGTGTCCTGGTGTATCAAGAATATTGACGCGAAATCCTAAATAATCGAATTGCATGACTGAAGAGGTAACTGAGATTCCGCGTTGTTTCTCAATTTCCATCCAGTCACTGGTAGCAAACTTTCCGGTTTTTTTCGCTTTAACTGTTCCAGCATCGCGGATTGCGCCACCAAATAATAATAATTTTTCTGTTAAAGTAGTTTTCCCGGCGTCAGGATGGGAAATAATTGCGAACGTTCGCCGAGATAACACATCTTCATTAAATGTTTTTGTCATTGCTAATTCCTCTCTTTTTACCATTCAAAAATTAACCCTAATTTCAATCTTAACTTTCATTCGTAATGTTTGCAATCTTACTTTTCGTCTCTCATAAAGAAAACCCGCCCCGAACTTGGGACAGGTACTGAACTTTTATTTTACTGAAATCTCCAACCATCTTGATACACCAGACATCGTCACTTTTTCTTTATATTCTGGTTTACAATCTTCTAATAAAGAAAGGCGTAATACTTCAAAGCCTTCTGTAGCTTGTACTTTTTCTTCAATTTCACACTTTGTTGCATGCATCGTAAGCTCACGAGTTTTTTTAGGTGCTAATTCAATCACTACTCTACCGTTGGATAAGCATTTTTCAAGATAGGTTCTGGATAGGGCAAGCTTGTTAAAAACTCGGTTGACCTTCCATAAATTAATCCCGTCAATTTTCTTCCAAAACATGTTATTCCTCCGTTTCAATCTACATGGATAACAATTCGCTATATAGTACTAAAGTACGAGTCCTTTTTTGGCGGTCGTTTTTGTCGATTGAACAGTTTGTTATTACTTTATTTATTTTAGTACATTTATCACATGAAGGAAACAGGTTCTTTTCCCTTAATCACGAACCCCAAGAGCGATTTTGGCATAACGGGACATTTTATCCTTGCTCCACGGCGGACTCCATACGATTTGAATATCGATACTCTTAAGTCCTTCAATTTTGTCATTTAGATGAAATTTCGCATCACTGATGATTTGACCAGCAAGCGGACATCCCATTGATGTCATTGTCATCTTAATTTCTACATCTCTTTCTTCGTTAACTTCTACATCATATACTAAGCCAAGATTGACGATATCAATGCCAAGCTCTGGATCCATTACTTCTTCAAGTACTTCATATATTCTTTCAACTAATTTCTCTGACATACGTTCACTCCTCTACAATACTATAATGAAGAAATTCATAAATGAATGATTAACTATCCCCATTTTAGCGAGGTAGACTGTTATTCGTAGTGACAATTATCACTATCGAACGAGTTAGACTCACAATATAACCTTACATACTTCGATGAATGATATCCAAAACCAAACGCAAATCATTTACGGGAATTTGACCTGGTGCAGATGCGGCCTTTCCAGCAGCGAACGTACATGCAGAGCCAAACAATTCTCCAGTCAGACGGCTCACTACTCCCGTCCCCGTCATCGACATGGTAATAATCGGGCGATTGGCATATATAGTTTTCATTGTATTGGTTGCATCAAGCAAGGTGAGGACATCGGCTACACATGTTGGCATCACAGCGATTTTGGGAATATCAGCTCCATATTCCTGCATTTTTCGCAATCTACTCACCAATTCATCTTTGTTTGGCGTTTTTTCAAAATCATGATTAGACATGACTACAATTACACGATGTTCCTTTGCCATAGTTACAATTGATTTACGAACCTCATCTCGATTGAAAAGTTCTACATCCAACATATCTATCATTCCGGACCTGATTGCCAAACAATTTAAGTCAACATAATATTCATTACTTATTTCTTTATTGCCACCTTCGCGATGACTTCTAAAGGTAAATAATAGAGGTATATTGCTCAATAATGCGCGTAGCTTCGAGAGCATCATAGCGACTTCCTGCAAATCCTCCACACCTTCAAATAAATCAACACGCCATTCAATAACATCAGGGCACTGTTTTTTAACATAATCTACTTCCTCGAGCAATTGCGAAATTGATGCACCCACTAGTGGAATGATAATCTTTGGCGCTCCCTCTCCAACAACGATATTTCTTATTTTTAACGTACTCATTCTATCAACCTCTTTAGCAATAATTACAATTTATTTTAACCCTTTTGGTTATTCAAGAAGCCTACTCTTTCTGTTTCCATTCATTATACATGAGGAATGAAAACACTTCCGCAATTTTTTCTGCAACAAAAAACCAAATCTAATGAAAGATTTGGTTTTTTACTTTGTATGATGATTTTTTGACATTAACTGATTGCGATTAATTGCATGCGGAGGTTTTTCCATCCAACCATTTTCTATAAAAATATTGGCCCCTTCATTCACATATAGACCTATTTCCGATAGCATTCTCGTATATAGCAAGCTTAAATCATGGCGACCATTTACAGACATTGAATTCCCATACGAGCGTATCCGCATTGTAAACATATCAATTTTATGAAACATCATCAACTTGTCTGAAAAGGTGAACTCTGTTGAATTTGTAACCAAATCATCTATTAAAGGTGGTGAAGGAAGGTCTTCTTTATGTAGCATGTGTGCGGATTCATCGATATGTTTTGAAGTAATTCCTTTCCCATTTTGAAAATAGTTGCCCACTTGCTCACTTTGAGCAATCTGACCGAAACCAATTAAAAGCGCTTTACTGACAGCGTTATTTTCAATATTGTCGCAAAGATGAGCTACCTCAAGTGCATGAAGCGGACGTTCTTTCCCAAAGAATCCATTTAAATAGCTCTTTTCTTTGACATATTCAATTTGATCCAGAGTCGGGAGCACAGGGATTTTAAACATTAAGCCCTTATCAAGCAATAAATCATTGACCTGATTTAATAAGCTAACCGTTGCCTCAATTACATTTGTATAAAATTCACGGATATCCAGTCGTGTAACCAACGGAATCGCAATTACATAGAGGCTTAGTCCTGCTTTCCCTGTGAATCTTAAATATTCAAGATAGAATTCATCAGCAAATAATCGTGGCGCTTGAAGGTTCACATCCTTCTCAGAAAACCCTTCGGGAATTGGATGATTTTCCTTTTTTAACATATCCTCCATGATAGCGAGAAATTCTTCGCATAGATTCAATGAATTTTCCAATATCTTTTTGATATCATCGTCATCGCAATTTCTCAGAAAGTACATAAGGATATATTTGGACATACTATTTCCCATATAAGTTGCCCAAATCTTTCCAATTTCTGCTGCAGTCATCCGTTCATGGTGAATCGCTTGATTGGCTTTTCTCGCATTAATTTTTATTGGTTTAATCGAATCCATTGGCATACTACCTTTCTATCATTTGCTTTTAGGATGAGCTATTTTTAAAAAAATCATACAAAAATGTCCTGCACCAATGTACAGGACATTTCCTTTCCTTATTCTCTTAGGTTCGACGTATCTAGCCACTCATTAAAATATCCGGTTGGGACATTGAAATAATCCTTTGAAAATCGAATGAATGCAGATGTATCAACTTGCTGATATTGGAACTGCCTGTAATAATCCGCTAAATACTCGGTTAGCACCAATGCAAATTCCTTCTCTCTGTACGGATATTTCTCCTCAATCATATTAAACAGCTGGACTGCAGGTTGTCCTAAAATATATCCAGGGTGTTGGTTTTCTGCCAGTGACACATTGGAATATTGCCGACCAAGTCCCATATTTTGAATATCACTTATGCGATTATAGGACACTCCTAGAGCTTGATATTTTCGTTGTCCTTCGCGGGAGTAATAATAAAGATTTGTTGCAAATTCACTAAATCCCTCATCAAGCCACGCTTCGTGATAAGAGTCATTAGCGACTACACCGTAGAAATATTGGTGGGCGATTTTTTGAATGAGCGTATTTTTAAATGACATATCCCCACCATGATAAGGGTCAACCATGATAACACCAGGATACTCATGTGAATATCCGTCTGCTAACAAAATATCAAGTTGACGGTGTGGATACTTCCCGATTTTCTCTTGGAAAAAGCTGAGTGCCTGTTTCGCGTTGACTAAGGCTATATTCGGATTCTCATGATGATCATCCTTAGAAAACAAGCGGATTTTTACACCATTACTTGTAGTTTCTAATAATTTCATGTCTTCATTTAAAATCGCAATATAAAATTCTCGGACACGATTGATTTTTAAATTCCCCTTTGTTGCAGATAAAACCGCGTCCTTATCTGCTGTTGAAACAAGCGAATACCCATTAGGAATTTCATAATCAATATTGAAATTTGAAAAATCAGTGTGATAAGTTTTAAACCCTACTTCATAAGCTGCTTTGTTCCAATAACCATTTTGGAAAGTTGCCAGCATCGGGTACCACTGACCGAGATAATATGAGCCTTTTGATGAAAGAAAGCCATTACCTCCCTCTGGTAACGTAAAATTATATGTAATCTCGACCTTACCAGACTCTCCTTTTTGAAGACCTTCAGTAAGGTCAATTTTTAAAGTGTCATTCTCAAGCGAATAGTCAGTTTCCTTGCCGTTAATCTTCACTGACATCATCTTAATCTTTGAAAATCCGCTGACTGTCTCAATTGTATGCCCCTTTGTAAAAGCATTAGGAATGAAATAAAAGATAAGCTCATTCCAAGTGTTATCAGATTTATTTTTCACGGTTATTCCAGCATTTGCTAAAAATTCACCTGACCTTGACATTTTCAAGTCCAAATCATATTTTGCCTCGCTTCCATTTGCAACTCCTTTAGCCTTACTGAGCGTTTTTATACCATCAAGCGCAGAGAATGTAGTATAAAGATAGCCACATGTTCCAAGCATAGCAAAAACAAACAGCGCTACAAGCAGTTTTTCCCCCACAAGCCTCCTCCGTTTCCGACCTTCGTATTGGACTCGAACCGGCACAAATTTCGGCTCAAAGCCCGTTATAATCCATGGTGTTCGCTGGTAATTGGACTGATAGCGATTCTTTAAACCATTTGCCAATAAGTTGAATGATATCGTAATAAATAATAGAACTAATAGCGGAATAACCAAAATATGTGCAGAACCATAAAGATTTCCTCGCGCTTGACCTACTAATCCCGAGATTTCCTTTGTAATTGATAAATAAATGAGTGGATCATAGCGCACGGCAGTTCCACCGATAAAAATATTCATTAAAGCTAATTGCCCCATGATGGTAAGACAATAGACAATTTCAAGCACAAACATAACGAGAAGTGATTCTTTCATCTGTGGAAAAATATGCTTCCAAATAATCCGATGCGGACCTGCCCCCAAAACTCTTCCGGCTTCAATAAACACGGACTTTTCAATTTCATTTGTCTTTTTGCGAACCGAAGAAATAATACTGGGAATGCTAATAATAGAAGTGATGAGGATAAAATAACCAATCAAAATCGATTCATCAATTTGATTACCAAAATTAATTGGCATTAAACAGAAATAGAGAATCAGAAATAACGGGACGTAACTCCATGAGTTTTCAAGAGATTCGAGCCACCCGGGCGTCTTTTTCCAAGCTCCAATATAGATACCAATAACCGTTCCGATTGTCATTTTTATTAGTGTTATAATTAATGAGATAAAAATGGTATGGCGCATCCCGTACAGAACCATCGTTAACAGGTCATAGCCCCATTTATCAGTTCCAAGTGGATATTCCTTTGACGTAAATGGCTCAAGCGGTGGGGCCAAAACTTTACCATCATTGTAGTGTGTTTCGAGAACTTCAGTGATTGAATGTGGTGCAAGATACGGACCAAAAATGGACAGAGCAATCAGCACACCTACGAAAAAAATACCGATATAAAATGAATAATTAATCCTCCATAACTTATTCATGAATAAAACCTCGTTTAAACAAATAAAGTATCGTTCTAACTGAAAAATAAACTAGCAGCGAAATGATCAGCATTGAAAACAGCCCAATCGCAATCGGCTGAATCTCCTTGCTTTGGAAAATAAACTTCGTAATTCCAGGTACGTTTAAAAGATATTCCACAATAAACATATTTCCAATTGCTAATGAAACAATCTTTGTCAGTTCAGCAAGGATAAACGGTTCAATATTTTTATAAACATGCTGAAAATTAATATAGTTTAATCGTAATCCCTTAGCGATGGCAGTCCTTATGTAATCCTCGCCACTAATTTGATAATACTTTACAGCAATTAATTTAAATAAATACAGTGTTGGAGCAATTGCCACAAGAACCATCGGAAACCAGATATTTAACACGCCTGCATCTGCTCTAAATGAAATAATTCTAATTCCAGTTAGTTTATAGATTTTTACTGCTAACAACAACGATAAAACAATGATAATAAAATCAGGAATTGCCGAAAGAATATTTAAGATAAGATTGAAAAAGCGAGTCAGTTTATATCTGCTGACAAACACTCCAAATAATAAGCTAAGTATGATACCCAGATTTACAGCAACAAGCATAATTTGTAGGCTTGTGATAAAATTCCCACCGATGTCATCAGCGATTTGTCTTTGTTGTGAACCAAGTTGATAGGTACCAAGACTACCATTCATAATCTCCGTAATAAAATCGCCATAGATTGTTGGTAACATACTCCAGTCCCAGCTTAATTGCTTTTCCGCCGGATTGAGTCCAACAATGGTTGGAATCGCCGCCAAAAATAAGATTAAAACGAAAATCAAAACCACTTGCTGAATGATTCGAACCATTGGCTTTCCCCTTTCTGAAACAATAAGCACGCATACTCGCTTTTATATTACTATTTAAAAATAATATATTCTCTTCCCATTTTCCGTTTAACTGTCCATGACGTCAACTATTTTCGATATATTTTGACAATATATTGAATTTAGTAATATTAAAAAATGACTGAGCAAGAATGCCCAGCCACTACGCTAACCTTATTTTAACCAATAATCACTTTTTCCTTTGGATAGTGAAACTGCTCAGTAACCGTGTTTCCACGAATAAGGAACAGGAATGAGAAGATGCCGATTCGACCAATAAACATTAACGCAACAAGAATCCACTTGGCACCCGCACTTAAATATGGAGTAATCCCTAATGAAAAACCTGTCGTACCAAAGGCAGATGAAACCTCAAAAATAATTTCTGAAAGACTTGTAGCAGGCTCTAAAAAGCTAATCATCATAACAGAACCACACCAGATAATTAAGGCAGTCGATACAACGATAAATGCTTTATGAATATCCTTTGGGTCGACCTCGCGCCCGAATATTTTAATTGAATCTCGTCCTCTCGCGTAGAAAAAAATACTTAAAACCATGATAGCAAAGGTTGTCGTACGAATCCCTCCACCAACACTACTTGGTGAAGCTCCAATAAACATCATTCCGCTTAGCAATAAAATAGATGGACGTGATAAGTCGGCCATGTCCATTGTTGCTAGTCCCGCACTTCGCGTTGAGACCGATTGGAATAACGCATAAAAAAATGATTCATGCCAAGATTTATCAGAGAAAAAATGATTATGTTCAAATAAAAGAATGAGAATAGCACCTAACCCAACGAGAAGAAAAAAAGTAGTTGAAGTTAACTTTGTAAAAAGAGTAAAACGATAGGGCATGGGCCCTTTATGTAAGCAAAAATCTTTTAATTCAACTAATACAGGGAAGCCAATCGCACCAAGTATGATTAAAACCATATTGATTATTTGCACAAAATAATCATTGGCAAATGGGATTAACGACGTGCCTGTTATATCAAAGCCTGCATTTGTCGTGGCACTGACAGAAGCAAATAGCCCTTGAATAAAAGCTTCTTGCCAGCCATCAAAATATTTCTGAAAATGAACACCTAAAATAAACGCTCCCAATAGTTCAATTGAAATAATGATAACTAAAATTTGCCTCATTAATCGAACTAAGCCAGAAAAGGTTGACTGATTTTGATCAATCATAATTAATTGACGATTCTTCAAACCGATTTTCTTGCCAAATACTAGCCAAACAAAAGTCCCCAACGTCATAATCCCAATTCCACCAAGTTGAAGAATAAATACTAGTATAAAATAGCCAATTGTATTAAAAGTGTCCGCTGTCGAAACAACAGTCAAGCCGGTAACGCTAATCGCACTTACTGCAGTAAAAAGGGCATCCGTAAATGACAATTGAACACCCGGTTGATGAGCAATCGGCAAACTCAGCAAAAACGTTGAGATAATGATTGCCGTCATATAAAATAAAACGATTAACTGAACAGAGGTTAATCGTTTTTTTTCAACTCTCTTTTTTCCCACCACTTCACGACCTTCTTACATGATAGGCATAGTATACCAAATTTTCGTATAGACGAATATCTGTTACCAAAAATATTCAGGATGTATTTTGGGTACATAATAGGTTATCCCTTTACAAAAAAAAACCTTCCAGCGAATAGCTGAAAGGTTCATAAAAAAAATTTATGTATGGATTAAAGTAATCCGCCTAGAAGTCCTCCTACTAATCCGCCAACAAGATTAAGAACTGGAGTTAAATCAAGAACAGCTGCTAAAGATAAGCCTAATGATAACATTCATTTCACCTCCAACTGTTATTCATTAAAGGATTAAAGTAATCCTCCTAGTAAACCACCTACTAATCCGCCAACAAGACCAATTACACCAGTTAAGTCAAGAGCTGCTGCTAAAGAAAGACCTAATGCTAACATTCAATACACCTCCCATCCATTACTTAACAAATGATCACGGTTTGTTTACTCTTCCTAAAACCTTATCGATTTGTTATATACATCATATTTCAATTCAATTTTTCAAAACATCGTATATTCCGACAAAATCAGCGGTGTACTTCGTAATCTTTTTGCGTGATTCCGCAAAAAACGCAAAAAAAATGCCGATACATCGACATTTTTTGACTTTTTATTATATGTAAATTAATCCCTTTTGCGTTCCCTTCATGATTGCTCCAACTCTACTATCGACATCAAGCTTTTGAAAAATAGAGGTAATATGGTATTCGACCGTTCGCTTGCTCATACTTAATTGCTTGGCAATCTCATGGTTCTTTCTTTCTTGAGAAATTAGTTGAAGTATTTCAATTTCTGTCATTGTTAATTGATGGTGATGGTCTTTTAACAGCGTTCGATTCGACAGTAGAATATTACCCAAATAGCTCTGCTTCACGGCGTTAATCAAGGTCTTAAACGGCTCCACCTTCAACACAACCGCATGTACTCCAATTTTATAAAGAATTCGAGTTAATTCTTCACATGCATGGCTTGCAAATACGACAATTTTAATTTTGTCGTTATAAGTTTCAATAATCTCCTGTGCCAAATCTATTCCATTGATATTGGTTAAATATGGTTCCATTACTACAACATCTGGTCTAGTCTCGTTAATCATACTGATGGTTCTTGTTCCATCTGTAATCTTACCTACCACTTGTATTCCTACCTCTTCGTTTTCGAAAAAATGAGCAATTGCTTCTGTCGTAAACGGATGATTGTCAATAATTACAACTTTAATAGGTTCCTCCATAATTTCCTCCTTACAACGGAAACAAATTTCATCTGGTGACGAGAAACTTATTATCACAAGGCAATTGTTACCAATTTTGTCATCAAATGATTAAAATGATTGCAAATAATCCGATATAATAGTGATAAACATCACTCGTTATGTTCAAATATCATTATACACTGATATTTTATACTTTTGTTATAAATTTCATATTTTTAAAAATTTTTACTTTTGTGTAAAATAATTACAAAACTTTTTGTTTTAGACGATTTTAGAAGAAGTTAGAACTGATGCTTATTTGTTCTTAATAGCGAATTTCACTAAGTCTTTTCTCCTTGCTCGATCATCCAAAATGACTTGATTAAGATTGTTTAGAAATTATTACCACAATATTGGAATTTAAGAGTAAAATAGAAGGAGAGGCACATCATGATTACATTCTATTTTCCTAGACTAAAGCAAAATATTATATTGCTAGAGAAATGGAGGCAATCCGATGTTATCTAATGAAGCAGATTTACAAAAAGAATATGAGTACTTTTTAAAGGACCATCTCCCCGATGGCTTTTCCTATGTGGATGACGAAGAACCACCTACGGTTGTGGTCACCGTAAAGAATGCAGCCGAAACAGCAAAAAAAGTCGAAACAGAGCTACGTTTTCAAGGTTATTCTGAAAGCATGGTCACGGTTACAGCCAATGTAGATGGCGAACACCAACAAATCCACTTAAGCTTTGATTTGTTATACTTTACCGAACAACAGGCTAAAAGCTGTTTACTGCTAGTAGCACGAACCATTTATACATTTGAAAGCGGTTCCGAGACAAAGGAAGAAACATCGATTTTTTCTTTCTTTAACTCAAAGAAAAGGCATCGTAAACGCGATGAAGATAAGTTTAAAGACGATATTACGAAGGAAGATGTCGTTAAAGCAGTTCGTAAATTTTCTGATAACCTCCCAGATGGAACATACCGAACAATCCTCGTAAATGATGACTACAGCATTGATTTATCCCAATTACGTAGATTCCTACCTAGAAAACCAACACAAAAATATTATATGTCCAAAGAAACGTATGAGATTTTCGAGGAGCACGAGGCTCATATCCCACCATTAATGGATAAGGTCCAAAAGGCGGTCGATGCCTATGTGCGCGAACATAAAGAGTATCCAATTATACCATACGACCACGCTCGTCGAGTCAATGGCTATTTATTAGTACAGGAGCATTTATTAGATGAAATGCCGAGTATGGATTTCTATATTACAAATTATGATGGCCTCATTACCCATACTAAGCCTAAGAAATAATGCAAAGCAGTGGAGTATAAGAAAAGCCCGAAAGGCATCTAAACGACCTTTCGGGCTTAATACTATCGTTTTTATCAAAATCTAGTTTATTTCGCTCGTGCTACAGAAACTTCAGGTGATGTTACTTTATCGTAGAAATTAACAAACTCATCACGCTCAGGGGTATTGCGGTAAGCCATCGCCACGCGTGGATGTTCGTTAAGTACACCAGAAATCATGTAAGGAATGATGTAACCCCACTCCCATTTTTCACGCATTTCCAGCATGTGTTTTTCAATAACACCAAGCACAGGTTTCAATTCGTAGCTTGTTTTTGGTATGTAGCTTACAAGAAGCTCAGTATTACAGTTTCCTGCTGCCCGTCCCATGCCATATACAGATGAATCTAGGAATTCAACGCCATTTTTCATAGCAGAAAGCGTGTTGGCAAAAGCAAGCTGCATATTGTTATGAGTATGGACACCAAGACGCTTGTTTGGCAGCATTTCACGGAACTTTTTCACCTGATGCTCAATATCTTGAGGATCAAGACTTCCAAATGAATCAACGATATATACTACATCAACGGGGCTTTCCTTGATCATTTCGAAAGCATCGATAAGTTGACGTTCTGGTGCACTTGAAAGCGCCATGATATTAAGGGTTGTTTCATAACCTAAATCATGGAACATTTGCACTAGCTCTAAGCCTTTGTCCACTTCACGTATGTAACAAGCAACGCGAATCATATCTAATACGCTTTGTTCACGTGGAAGGACATCGTTCGGATCAACACGTCCGATATCAACGAGAGCGGAAAGTTTTGTTTTCTTCTTAACAGGAATTACTTGTTTAAGGAAATCATCATCGAGGAATCTCCAAGGATTGGGCTCAGTAGCATTAAGGAGTTTCGCAGAATTTTTGTATCCAATTTCCATATATTCAACACCAGCAGCATTTAAGCCCTCGTATAAGTCTTGGACAAACTCAATACTGAAATCCCAGTTATTCACCAATCCGCCATCGCGAATGGTGCAGTCTAATATTTTACAATTATTTTCCATAATCCATTTTCCCCCTTTTTATCATCATAACAGATTTTTTGACATTGTACGTCTTGAATACTCTCCATTTTACAAATTTTCTTACAAAAAGAAAAGCTGTCGATTTTGACAGCTTAAAATTTATTAAAAGATTACTCGCTTCGAATAAAGGTAATTCTGCTTCCAATATGGATTTTGCAACACATTTTTTGTAATCGTAACCCCCTTTGAGCTTGATGCATGGATCATACTGCCGTCGCCCATATATATACCAACATGTCCGACACGACCATCAGAGTATATGTCCTTTTGTGTAAAGAACATCAAATCACCAGCCTCAAGTCTGGATATGGTCGTTCCCCTACTTGCTTGGTCTCTGGAAACTCGTGGAAGTGTAATGCCATTTTTCACAAAAACAAGTTGAGTATACGATGAACAGTCAAAATATTTTGGTGCATCTGCTAATGATGCTCCAAATTTGTAGGAAGCGCCAATGTAGAGCTTTGCCTGTGCAATCACCTTCTGCCTTTGCGTGGCGACCGTCATATGGTTTGTGTTTTTAACAGGCTTTTTCTCCTTAGCCGGCTCCATTTCCTTTGCCTGATCACGCGGTGGAATCACAAAAACTTGGCCATCCTTGACTATGTCTGAGGCTAATTTATTTGCAGCCTTCAATTCTAGTATCGTCACGTGATGTAAGCGTGAAATATTATATAAACTGTCGCCAGTATGGGCGATATATTTTTGTGCTGGTCTCTGCACCTGAATTGAGCCATCTTGTGACTGAAAGGTAATATAAGCATTAAACAAAGCTCCTCCACCATGCAGTGATACGTAAGCAGTATTATGTATCCATCGTGGAGGCTTGATGTTGACATATTCATTCCCTTTTTTCGCTTTAGACCCACCCATGGTTGTCCGTATGGTAGTTGAGCCATCTGTAATTTGATAAGTTAGTGTTTTTGCCTCAAATTTGATGCTATTGTAGCCCAAGCTTTTTGCAAGTGGCACTAATGGCAAGTAATAAATTCCATCAATCTTAATCGGGTTAATTCCGTTAACCGCTTTCCCATTGATCGCAAGCTTTGCTGTAGGAACCTGTTGAACCTGAGCATTAGTGGCATGATTTCCAATGAAGGAAAGTGCAATAATAAGTGAAGTAATCAGTATCGGCCGGAAAATTTTTCTTAGATGCTTTTGTGTTTGCAAGGGTATCTTCTCCTCCTTTTGTAATTGAAAACAATCGAGAATAGCTTTTGTTAACAATTACTTTTTATGCAAAGGAGAGTACATGCGATTAATTAGGAATGATGATATCCAACTTTCCATCACGATTTACAATCTCAACGACATCATCAAGAAATAAGTATGGTGTGTCGTATTGGTCTTGTTTTTTTAGATTTACATAACGATTATTTGCAGTTAAAACCGGAAAAACTACATTCGTTTTCTTCAGGAGGTTGTTAGCAATAGCTACCTCAGCCATCAGGATAACTTCTTTATTGGAAATCGCAAAGAAAAGCTTGCCAATCTCCTTGTCATGCTCATCCGTAATGATAATCTGCTGCAATATTGAAATTAAACAAGCAACAAAATCATTGATTCTTTCATGGGGTAGTTCGCCCATATCACAATCGGATAATGCTTTATTAAGTCCATTTCTAAGCTCCTTAAACGAAAAAACGTCGTGGATCCTAAGTGAGACTTTAGACTGACTCATTAGTGCAAATTTCTTTCTCGTTTCTAATAAGTAATCTTTAATGATTCCTTTATATTGCACACGATTTATCGCAAGTTCTGTCACTTCATTGATCCATTTAATATCATCAGCTTGCTTTTGAATTAATAATAAAAAGCCGAGAACATCCTGTTCGGCAAAGTTGCCATTAGCTAATTTTTCCACATAGGTGCTCAATAATGATTTTTGTTTAAGATCCATTTTTTAATTCTACTCCTATAATTTAAGTTCAGTATCTTTTCTATTTTACTCCTTCTTACCAAATAATGAAGTAAAATTCATTAGGGTATAAATCCTGGCAGTTACAAGGAATAATTCCTGTTTATTGCGATTTACGTAATCGTTGATAATATCGAGTCCTTTTTGAAATTGCTCTACTAAGTAAGTGGTATATTTTTCATCCCAATCAAAGCGATTGATGCGGATTAGCTCATCGGCAAGAATTTGGAACCTAAACTCTTCAATATATAAGGTAATTTGATATAGCTTATCTCGATTAACGGACAAAGTTTCACGTTGCCCATCTAGCTTTGAAACGTATTTAATAAAATCATGAATATTTTCAGCAAGCATATTTGCTTTTTGCATGTTTAAGTTAATTTTCATTTATGCTCTCCCCTTTATAGGAAGAGTGTATTCAATGTAATTCAAAAAAATAATCAACCATGTTGCACAAGCTACCAGCCTGAAAATTACTAATCATCGCCTAAAAGCGCTACAATAAAAGAGATAAACATTCAGAAGGGAAAGTGAAGCGATAATGGAAAAAATCATGTTTATTGAAACCGGAATGGGCATTGATGTGCATGGTCAGGACATCACAAAGGCAGCAGTTCGTGCCATCAAAAATGCCATTCATTTCAACTCGATGCCAGGGATTCGTTCCGTATTACCAGGAAACAGCCTTGAGAATATGAAGGTCAATGTCAAGCTAGCCGTTCCTTGTGAAAAAGAAAGCCTTGATGTTGACACTGTAAAAGCAGCGCTACCTTATGGTCAAGTTACAGTGGAAGTTATGGATGGCGGCATGCTAACAACAAGTGGAATCGTGCTCGAAGATAAGGGCGATAAAAACGATTTAATGTACATCGTTGTTGCCTCAGTAGAAGTAGGGTATTAAATCCCCAAAAAGACAGGTACCATTTTTGACGAGATGGCACCTGTCTTTTTGATAAGCTTATGAAAAACCACAGTTTATTTTATTAGTGGCTATTTGATATTCATGTTTAAGCTTCGTGACTACTTCGGCCACTGTTTCAACCTCTTTAATTGCACCAACCCCTTGGCCAGCTGACCAAATATCCTTCCAAGGCTTCGGACCATTTCCTCCTTTATAATGGGACCAGTCAAACGAGTCCTTCTTAATTAATTTCTGTAGGTCTAGCCCTGCTATTTCAATACTTGGAATCAGATAATTAGCAGCAATTCCACTCAATGCATCTGTATAAATAAGATCCTCAAGTGACGATTCGATGAGCATTTGACGATAAGAATCGCTGGCAAGACTTTCTTGTACAGCAATAAATCTTGTTCCCATATACACGAAATCTGCACCTAAAAGCTTGGCAGCAGCAATCTCTTGACCACTCGAAATTCCTCCAGATAGAATCGTTATACCATTCCAAAATTCCTTAACAGCACTAATGAATGCGAATGGATTCAACGTACCGGCATGACCACCAGCACCATTACAGACAAGGATTAATCCATCCGTTCCCTTTTCGACAGCTTTTCTCGCGTGCGATAGATTCACAACATCCGAGAATACAAGACCACCGTATCGATGGACGATTCTAACAACTGGGCTGGGGTCGCCAAGGGAGGTTATCACAATGGGGGGCTGATACTTTTCAATGAACTTTAAATCCTCTTCATAGCGCTTGTTAGTGCGATGAACAACTAGATTAACCGCCCATGGTGCAATTTTTCGCTTTGGATTCTCCTGTTTTGCCTCTTGAAGTTCCTCGGTTATTTGTGTCATCCATGAGTCTAAATCGCAAGTGGTACGGGCGTTGGCCAACGGGAAGGAGCCGATAATACCTGCTTTGCAACCTGCTATGACCATTTCTGGACTGGAAACTAGAAACATCGGGGCGCTGATAACTGGAAGCTCCAATTGTGATGCTATTGTTGTTGAGATTTTATCTGACAAAATGACTCCTCCTCTTCGGATAAATATTTGTAACCTCTTAATTATAACTGAATTTTCTGTTAATTAAACAGAGCAGATTATAAGAACATCAATATCTAGTTCGCCTTCTATATAAATTTAGTTTTGTTTAGTTTTGTTTACTTACGTTTAGTTTTATAAAAAAATTACAACAAAATTAAACAAAACTTAACGAAACGTAACAAAAATCGTTGTTTTCAAGTTATAAAAAGATTACAATTTTTATAATTAAAATCACTAAGATGGGGCGCGAAACCAAATGGCGGTTCAATTAACAGCGAAGCAACAGGATCAGTTAATCATCCATCAATTCTTAAGCATTGCCTTAGGTGGGAATTCGTACTTGCATCCTTTTATTGAGGAAGCCTATCGTAAAAACGAATGGGAGTATTATGAGGCGTATCAACGCGGTGAATTAAAAGGGAATCCGCTATTTTCGATGTACACAACGAAAAGTGAGGAGAAAATTCGGCAGGCAGCGGGACTCGTTGAATGGTGCGATCAAAACCATCAGTTCACTCCAGTTGATTCCCTCATTAAAAAGGGCTATAAATTTGCTTATCAATATATGCAACAGCAATTAGAAATTGACTTTGAACACTTCATGCGTGCATATGCCAAACGGCAAAAGAGCAAAATTATTAAGGAAATAGATTTAATCTATCAAAACATTGTTCTTTGGTATTTATGTGTTCGGGAAAAGAAGCCTTTCAAAACAAACAATGTTGCCTGGGAGTCCTTCCAAAATATTTTAAATACCTCAATGAACGATGCCAAACTGCAAAACCTAATGTTTTGTGACAGTAAGTATGCTGAGCATAAAGAAGAAATCGAATCCCTTTACAGACATTACCAAATACCTAAAAATCCCCGATTTGATTCTTTGGGTGTTTTTATTGATTTCTTAATAAGCCATAACCTTATGAAAATTCATAAGAAAAGGCCCAATCTATCATCAGAGAAGGCAGAAAGACTCGTTTTTCAGGAGTATCCAACAAAATATATCGGCGCTTTAGGCGGTTGGCTTAAAACACTTAATATTCATGAATTGGATGCTACTGAAAATATCCCATTTACAAAGCATCATTTGGATATGGTTTTCCTAGAACTGATTTATGCAAAGAAATATAATTATATTTCAGCAGAGGATCAAGATTTATTTTTCATCTCCTGTTTATATATGCAATGTTTAGGAATACATTATCGGGAAACGAAAACATTATACCTTGACGAATCCAAGCATGATTTTTATATTGAAATGAAAGCAAAAGAGATTCAAATAGCTAAGCAAGAAGCCGATCTTCACCGAAGACTGCAGGATTGGCGAATGACCAATCATCGCAAGCAAAAAGAAATCGATGGGTTAACGCAAGAACTTCGTGAAGCACAGTCGAAAATCCGTCAATTGGAGCAGCAAATCAATGAATTGGAGGACTACTCCAGTGAAGTTCATGCACTACGGGACTATATATACTGGGAAGATCATGGAGAAAAATCAAATCAGCACCATGAAAAGCTTCCTACTATTGATGATATGTCAAAATTGATACATGAGAAACGCATTGTCATTTTTGGAGGTTCACCAAATTGGCGTCATAAATTAAAGGAGCACTTACCCAATGTAGAATTTGTTGATGTCGATGAGAAAAACCGGGATATCTCAAAAATTCAGCGCTTCGATGCTGTCTTTATTAATACCTCCGTGTTTGCCCATACATTTTATAAGAAAATTATGAAGGAATTAAACAAATGCCAAACACCGCTTTATTATTTGAACGGACAATGTAATACTGAGAGAACCATTTTAGAAATGTACCGCTGGCTAAACGATTAAAACCCTCGTCCTAGTGACGAGGGCTACTTTTTATATCTAATTTACTTTCCGTTCTTGCTTCTGCCAGTATTGATCGCGAAGGTTTCGTTTTAAAATTTTGCCGGCACCGCTTTTCGGAAGCTCGGCAACAAATTCAATAGATTTTGGCACTTTATAGTTTGCCAGCTTCTGCCGCACGTAAGCAATGATTTCTTCCTCTGTAATACTGTTTGCTCGTTTCAACGCAACAACCGCATTGATTGCTTCCCCCCACTTTTCGTCTGGAACACCTACAACTGCGCACTCCAGAACCTCTGGAATTTGACTGATTGTTTGTTCGACTTCAACGGAGTATACATTTTCTCCACCCGTAATAATCATATCCTTGGCCCTGTCGACCACATAAAAATAGTTATCCTGATCACGGTAGCCTAAGTCACCCGTATAATACCAGCCGTCACGCAAGGCATTAGCAGTTTCTTCCGGTAAATTCCAATAACCCTTCATAATATTGGGACCTCTGGCGACAAATTGACCTACTTCACCAATAGCCGTTTCCCTACCATCCGGAGCGACAACTTTCATTTCGATTCCTGGAACAGGTCGGCCTGCTGCAGCCAAACGCTCGATTTTTGCAGCGCTTCCATCAAGGAGATGGTCTTGCCCATGAAGAAGAGTTAGGATTGGAGCTGCTTCCGTCATCCCGTAAGCTTGCCAGAATTGAACATTCTCAAGCTTTTCTAAACCCTTTTGCAGAACACTAACTGACATTGGCGATGCTCCGTAAATAATCGTCCGCAATGAATTGACATACGGTTTATCAAAGTCTGGCATATTTAACAGCAAATTAATCATGGTTGGAACGAGCAGGGATGATGTTACCTTCGTTTCTTTAATGACCGCAAGTACCCCATTAGGTGTAAACGAGCGCACAAATGTATGGGTCGCCCCCAACATTGTGATTGAGAATGTTGCTGCTCCATCTGCTAAATGGAACATCGGTGCAGCGTGAAGGTACACATCGTCTTCCTTTAGAACGCTGTAAAAAAGCATACTATGATAGGCATTCACTACGATGTTCTTGTGAGTGAGCATGACGCCTTTTGAACGTCCGGTCGTTCCACCTGTGTAATAAAGACCTGCGACGTCGTCCTCACAAAGTCCCATGCACGACAACGACTGTTCCGGATGTTGCTTTAGCAATTCCTCATATTGAAGAACATCATTATGAACTTCCTGACCAACATGCTCCCCTTCATCCACAGCAAGAATGACATGGCGTAGCCCTTTCACTTGTTGTTTAATTTCCGATAAAACTCCTAAAAATTCAGGATGAATATATAAAACCTCAACTCCGGCATCATTTAGGATAAACGAAATCTCTTCGGCACTTAATCTAGTATTAATCGGAACGATTATCCCACCAAGTGCCGTCGTTCCATAAATAATTTCTAAGTAGCGATATTCATTTAAGAGGAGGGCGGCAACCCGATCACCCTTTTTAACACCAAGCTGAGAGAGTGAATGCTTAATTTTGGCAGTTCGTGCGGCAAATTGAGAGTACGTAAACCGTTTGTCTCCATCAATCATTGCTACTTTTTCTGGAAAAGTCCGTGCTGCATAAAGAAGCCCTTTCGTAATTAACATATAATCTCTCCCTTATGGTTAATAAAAAAATCGCATTTAATGGAACTCATTTTTTATGTGTGTTCTACTGTAATTCAACGATTAGGTGTACATTCCACCATTGATGTTTAGTACCTGTCCATTCACATAATTTGATAGTGGCGAGGTGAGATAAAAGATTCCTTCTGCCGCCTCTTTAATCGTGCCTGCTCGCTTTTGTGGAATCGATTGCTCGAACATCTGTCTGACTTTCACTGGAATCCCAACAGCCACTCCATCAACATGTTCCCCTTTTTCCTTCGGCTGGGTTAAGCGTGTATCAATCATTCCAAAGGCGACAGCATTACAATTGACATTAAAGCCAGCCCATTCCTTCGCTACCGTTTTGGTTAAGCCGATTAAACCCGCCTTTGCTGATGCATAGTTGGCTTGTCCTACGTTCCCCATCACTCCGGCAACGGAGGAAACATTCACGATTTTTCGATAATGGGCTATGCCGGCTTCGATATCTGCTTTACCGGAATCACGAATGTACGGAGCCGCTTCACGAATTAACCTAAACGGCGCTATTAGGTGGATATCAAGCATTTTTTGAAATTGTTCATCAGACATTTTGTGAATCAGGCTATCCCAGGTGAAGCCAGCGTTATTCACTAAGATGTCAAGCTTTCCAAATGCCGAAATCGTCTCAGCAATAATCTTTTTTGGAAAATCAACTCCAGTGACGTCGCCAACAACGGCAATCGCCTCACCACCTTTTGCTGTAATGGCTTGTAAGGTTTCTTCGGCAACATGATGATCCTTATCCGAAATGACGACTTTTGCACCATGCTCGACCATGATTTCTGCTAGTGCTCGTCCAACCCCACGTCCAGAGCCTGTAATAATCGCAACTTGATTTTCTAATAATCTCATTGTTTCCCCCTCCAATCCGTTTATTTGTTATCTTTTTTAACCACTTCAAATCTCCCTGATAGCTTCACTTCGTTATCACTTTTTACAAACAGCTCACCTAACCATCTAGTTTCACCAGCGAGTTCTATTTCTTCAGTAATTTGGCCAGTAATGATCAGCTTTTCGCCAGGATGAGTCATTTTCACAAAGCGAACTTTAAAATCTCGTAAATTTTGGCGAGGAAACCATTGAGTAAGTGCTTGTCCAGCAAATCCCATCACTAACATCCCATGTGCAATGACGTCTCCAAGCCCCGCTTGTTGAGCAACAGGTACAACCGTATGAATCGGATTAAAGTCCCCTGATGCTCCGGCATAGCGAACTAATTGGCTATGTGAGATTGGTTGTTTTTCTAATGGTTGAAGTATTTTCATCGTTTCGCTCCTTTTAAAAAATGATAAATTATTGTCTTTCTATCAGGACTGATTTAGAAATTAGTAGGATCGCGTTATGCTGGTTTTTGTATTTCGTTTCAATCGTAAACAAGTTCATATTTCGTTTCTCAATTACCTCTATGACCTTGCTCGTACAATGAATCGTATCTCCTGCACAAATATCCCCCACATATGTGTATTGCATCTCGCCGTGAAGGACTTTCAGTGGATTGATTTCAAGCGCTTCTATTAATTGCTCAAAATCAGGACCAGCCCACATATCAATGGCCGTTGCAAAGGTCGGTGGAACCGGGACATCGCGAAATCCGGATTTTTGCGCTGCCTCAACACTGTAATAAATGCTATTGTCATCGCCGATTGCCTGGGCAAATTCTTTGATTTTTCCACGTTCGACACTGTAGCTGTATGGCTTAAATTCGAGACCAATTTTATGAGAAAGTTTATTTAGCATGGTTAATGACTCACTCCTTGTCAATTAATGATATTGCACTATTAGAGAAGGTTTTTAATAAATACAGATTTAACCTTTTTGATAAACCGTCACAACACAAGCCCCACCTAGTCCAAGATTATGCTGCATGGCAATCCTTGCATCCTCTACTTGTCGCTTTCCAGCCTCACCACGCAAATGCCAGACAAGCTCAGTCGCCTGGGCCAACCCGGTTGCCCCAAGCGGATGACCTTTGGACATTAAGCCCCCTGATGGATTGATGACATACTGACCCCCATAAGTATTGTCTCGATCGTTAATAAACTTCTCTGCTTCGCCTTTTGGGCAAAGTCCCAAGCCCTCATAAGTAATGACCTCATTTGGCGTAAAGCAATCATGAAGCTCGATGACATCGACATCTCGAGGCCCAAACCCAGCCATTTCATAGGCCTGTTTGGCTGCTCGCTCCGTCATTCCGTAGCCAACTAAATGGAGGTAATCCTCGTGACTATCAGGTTTATCCGTTGCCATTGCCTGGGCAATGATTTTCACGGTTCGATTCAGGTTATGCTGTTTTGCGAATTTTTCGCTGCAGACAATAACTGCCGCTGCCCCGCAAGTAGGTGGACAGGCCATAAACCGTGTCAAACCTGGATAAACTTGTGGTGCGTTCATGACCTCAGCCAAATCCATCTCCTTCGAAAATAAAGAATACGGATTATGGATCGCATGCTGGCGTGATTTCACAGCAACTTTTCCATAGATGTCAGGGTTAGCCCCTGTTTTCTCAAGGTATTCTATCCCAGCTGCACCAAATACCTTTAACGCAATCGGGCCATCTGGCAATTTACTGTCTAACGCTTGAAAGCGATCATTAATCCACTGAAATGGTGAAGTCCGGTCAATCCAATTTTCTCCTAATGCTCCTGGCTTCATCTCCTCAAAGCCAAAGGCGAGCACGCAATCAGCTGCCCCTGATTCCACTGCTTGTCTTGCTAAAAATAAAGCAGTTGATCCCGATGAACAATTATTGTTGACATTTATGATAGGAATTCCTGTCATCCCCACCTGATAAAGCGCGGTTTGCCCACAAGTGCTATCCCCATAAACATAACTGGCATAGGCTTGTTCTACTTCCGAGTATGAAATTCCCGCATCCTTAAGTGCACCATTAATGGCTTTTGCGGCCATGATTTCGTACGGTTCGTTTTGGCCTGGTTTAACAAATTTGACCATACTGACACCAATAATATTTGCCCGATTTGACATTATTCTTCCTCCTTACAACTCTCTTCCAAAATTCCACCCAATTTCAATCCTATGAACTTCAAACAAAAACTATCACTATAAATCTACTTTCCTAGTACCTCTTTGCTAATAATTTCCTTCATAATTTCTGAAGTGCCGCCATAGATACGCTGCACCCTCGCATCGGCAAATATGCGCGAAATTGGATACTCGACCATATAACCATAACCTCCAAACAACTGCAGACATCCATCTACGACCCGACCCTGTGCTTCCGTAGTTGATAATTTTGCCACACTAGCATCAGCTGCACTCAATCGATGTTCTGCCAATAACGCCATGCACTGATTAGTAAAAGCACGGTTTACCTTTGCTTCAGTTGTCATCTCGGCAATTTTATGGCGAATAACCTGAATACTGCTCAACGGTTTACCAAACGCAACTCGTTCTTGAAGATACTTTATTGTCAGATCCAATGCCCCTTCCATCGCCCCACATGCCCCAACGGCAAGAATCGTCCGTTCCCGTGGCAGTTCCTTCATTAGCGTGACAAAACCCTTATCTACCTCACCAAGGATTTGGCTCGTTGGAACGACTACACCATCAAAAAACAATTCTGATGTATCTGCAGAATGAAGCCCAATTTTATTCAAATTCTTTCCTTTTACAAACCCTTCACTACTAGACTCAACAATAAACAAGGTTGTTCCTTTTGCAGCAGGAACATCGAAATTCGTCTTTGCCGCCACGATTGCTATATCTAAATGTTGACCATTAGTTATAAAGGTTTTCGAGCCATTTATGACATACTCACCCGTTGCTGAATTTTTAATCGCTGTTGTCTTAATTCCCTGCAAGTCACTCCCCGCCCCAGGCTCGGTCATTGCGATAGCACCTACTAAATCTCCCATTGCCATTTTCGGTAAATAGCGCAGCTTCTGAGCCTCGCTTCCCGAATTGAGAATATAATGAGCAACAATATTAGAATGAACAGCGATATTTGTAGCGACGGAATTGTAGCCTAGCCGACAAAATACATCAACAACACAAGCTGAAAATGGTAAGGATGCCCCCAGTCCACCGTATTGCTCAGGAATATCAACACAAAGGAAGCCTGCTTCACCAAGTTTTTTCCAGAGGTATTTAGGGAATATCCCCTCCATTTCCCACTGTGCATAAAATGGTTCAATTTCCCTCTTAGCAAAAGTCTCAAGTGATTTCTTGAATAAGGTTATCTCTTCTTCTATCGCTAGCTGATTGTAATTCAAAGTTCCTCCCCCATTTCTACTTTTAAATAACCTTATTGCAATTCCTGTGCCACTATTAAAACCATCGAAACTAAAACAACTTACCTTTATATTTGTTAAGGATAGTTAACAAAGTATTGTAAACTGTCTAAAAAGTTAACACTTAGTTGTTAACGCTTATGCTGGTTAAGCGTTAA
Source organism: Bacillus sp. DNRA2 (assembly GCF_012843265.1). GTDB lineage: Bacteria > Bacillota > Bacilli > Bacillales > Cytobacillaceae > Bacillus_BU. Next base: position 51,089 of record NZ_JABAIT010000016.1, read on the forward strand.
CTCCTTCTTTCCAAAACAAAACAGACTCCTCTTTGATGTTTGAGGAGTCTGTTTTTGGCTCAATTCCCATTCACTTATTTTCCAAGGTTGGCATCTTACGTTGTTTTCCACCATGGCTTATCAACAAATCAATCTTTATTTTCCTAATTGAATCCTTTTTTAAAGGAATTTTCCCGTTTATCTCAATTTTTTTCCAAGCTGGGAGATTATTTTTATATAGGACATGCGACAAGCGATAAACATCAGCACCACTCTCGAGGCCTTTTAAATACGTTTTTTGAATCTCTTGTTTTATCAAACCTTTTGCCTTCGAACTAATTTGAGATGATGAGAGGTTTGTTTCAAATTTACTTATATACGCTCGTAGCTTAAGCTCGATATCAAATTGGACTCTTCCGTTTGTAACGATGGGCTTAATATTTACCCTTCTATCTCCAACGGTAATGCCTATCGTCTCATTATCATTAGCTTCGATGCTTATCCCTGTTCGATCAAATTTTTTTTGAATCCAACGGTAACCATTAGCATCCTTGTCCAAAATCGTACCTAATAATGAATTGTTATTGACAATTGACAACCCTTTAATTACACCGACATTCCGAGTTTCCTTATCACCTTTCCAAGTTGTTTTATCACTACCAACAACCGGAATGATCATTTCATGAGGCGGCTCATAATGAGAAATGAGGATTTCTCGCATATCTTGGGCTTGAATAAATGAATACTGACCGAATGCAGCATCGGGGTCACTTAATCGACTTAAATACGTTGACATATTTATCGGTGGCGCAGAATCCATCACCTTTGATAATGAATCAGATGTACAGTATATCCACATGCGGTAATGCGTTTCAAAATAGCGATCAATCATATCAGTGACATCTTTTAATCCATTTTGCGCAATTGCAGTTTTGGTAACAAAAATATAAGTCAGATGCCCCCAATGAATTCGGCGCTGTGTTGTTTGATATAGATTGTAAATAGCCTCCTCAACCGATTTACCGGTAGAGTGTCCTATTTCTGCCTTAATTTGTTTTCCTGTTCCCGCACCTGATTCTGTTTTGGCTAACAAGCTTAAATTCATGAGCTGAATATATACTATGTACTTACCATCTTTATAATCAACACCTAAGCCTTGAGCATATGACATTCGGTCTGGTTCATTGGCATCCCAACAACCCGTTAGTGGGACAATAAAGGAAAATATCATGACAAATGAGATTAAGTAGGTGAATTTCGGCTTACTTCTGATTATTAGTCCCCTCTTTTCTCGTCACATCATTTAAATTTAAGTCCTCAGGCCTGCTCCGCATTTCATTACTTGGCAATTTGAAAAAGATTTTTAAGAAGGTTCCTTTATTGAATTCATTAAGACCATCTAAATATGCAACACCAAAAACTTGAATCGTTCCCAAATAACTTAATAGTAAATAAAATGAAATGAGTACTCCAAAAAAGCCAAGAATAGAGGCCAATAATATCGAAATAAAACGAATAACTGATATCGTCCCAATTAAAGATTGATCGATTAAAGTAAAGGTAGCAACTGTTGATAAAGCAATAATGACCAACATAGAAGGACTGGTTAATCCAGAGCGGATCGCAGCGTCACCAATAATTAATCCACCGACCACACTCAATATTTGACCAATCGCCATCGGCAACCGAACTCCAGCTTCGCGGAACAAATCAAATAAAAGCAACATCCCAAATGCTTCTAAAGGTGCCGGGAAAGGGACACCCCTTCTGGTTTCAACAATGGTTGCCAACAATGTCAGCGGTAACTGGTCCTGATGAAAGGTGGTCAAGGCAATCCAAATTCCAGGCAACATCGTCGATACAATTAAACCCGAAACCCGTAAAAATCGCTCTAATGAGCTGAAAATATAGGTTACTTCACGATCTTCACTACTTTTAAATAAAAGGTGAAAATTAATCGGCGTAATATAAGCTGTTGCCACTCCATCTATTAATATCACAAACCTGCCGCTTGTAAGGTTTTGAACTGCAAAATCAGGTTTCCCTGTATATTTGTGTCTTGGAAAAATCCCGTAAGGATTATCATTTATTAATTCTTCTAATTGTGTACCACTTGTCAGAGTATCAACTGAAACGCTTTTCAGCTTATTTGTGATTTGGGCAAGGGTATCTTTATTGACGATATCATCCATATAAAGAAGTAAAACCTTCGTTTGTGACCTCTTCCCTATCGTAAATTCATCAAAAACTAAGCTAGTCGTCCTTAAACGCTTCCGGATTAGTGAAATATTAACGTTAAGATCTTCAATAAAATCATCACGAGGTCCAAGGATAGTTGACTCCGCCTTAGTATCTTCAGGGGTACGTTGCGGTCGCTTGGAAATATCTGCAGTAATCATGGTTCCAGGTATACCGAAATCAATTAACAGCATTCCTGCAAAAACATCCGCTATGGCCTCTTCCTTGTTATGTATTGTTCCTAAAGAAGGGAGATTGAGGTTTTCGAGAATTTCCTCTTGTGTAGGAACACTTTGGAATTGATCAAAAAACTTTTCAATCAATCTAGGAATTGTATTGAAAAGCACTCAACGGATAAAGAGTAAGAATCTCAACTAAAACAAACACGGTAAAAAGGGCATATTTCCCGATTTTTTGGTTATTTAGGGAGAAAAGCTCTCTTATTAAGAAAAATAGAAAACTGATTCGAATATAGGCACCGGTAAGCCATTGATAAATGACAAAAAAGAATATGTGTTCAATAAAATGTCCAATCGATACTAGCTCCCATTCTTCATACGCCGGAAATCGTTGCTTTTCCGCCTCGCCTTGACTGAATTCAATGATTGCGCCCACGAGCGGACCAATCGTTAATCCTGTTAGCAAAATAGCCGTGATGGCAAATTGCTTAAAGCTAAATTTTTCCCTAATCTTATCCTGCATTAATAAGACTAAAAATAATTCAAAGAAGCCAGATAACGGGAATATGGTCCCTTTAAGAATAGGTGCGTAGCCATGTTCGAAAATAGGTTTTAATAATGAGTAATCCTTATATTGCATGTTAACGATGGCTACAAAAAAACCGAAAATGATCACAAAAAACAAGAGAAATTGATTAATGACGCAGATGGATTTCAAGTTTGTGTTGGCCATCATTAGACATACGAATCCAAGTGCAATTGCGGTAACGGTCTTTGGCGTTTCTGGAAGCAGCGTAATATGGATCCAGGTTACAGTTTCTCGTAATGTCGCAGCCACCATCAATGTTAAACTGATTATAAGTAAACCAATTAAACTATAGACAACCCATTTATTTCCCCGGCTCATTAGCCATGTAAAGATATTCTCTCGATTCGTCTTTTTATGTATCGCTAAAATAATCCAAATCCAAACTAATGTAATGACTAGCGCTAAAAGCACACTCATCCATGAATCCTTTTTAGCTGTTTGAATAAGTGGAGGAATTGCAAAAACATGATTTTTTAACCCTACTGCGGTGATAATTAGAAGGATAATTTGAAAAATTGAAATTTGATTCGCATTGTTAATTCTAACTCAACTCCCCCTAATTTTGATTTTCCTATTTTTCGCAGGATTGCTGTTAATATTCTCCTAACCCAAACATTTCACAAAATTAGTAGACTCCAAATTCAATTACTTCCTTTTTACATAAAATTATGTTAAATTTGGCTTTATATTAAAAAGTTTACCTAGGGAAACTTTTTTATCTAAGCACACGAAGAACATTGTGACTATGAGCATTAAAGGATAATGTTGACCTCGTGTAACATATGTTTCGAGTTGCATATGTTATAAAAAAACCAATTTTAAATAGGCATTGAAACTAAACTAAGCTTAGATTAATAAAAAATAGGAATGTGAGGGTGGAGAAGTGGAGAATGTCTTATTTGCGTTAGGGCTAACCCTTCTTGCGGGATTAGCTACTGGGATTGGAAGTGTTTTAGCCTTTTTTACATCCCACACTAATACAAAATTTCTATCATTAGCACTTGGTTTTTCAGCAGGAGTCATGATTTACGTTTCAATGATTGAAATATTTTCCAAAGCTAAGGTAGCTCTCGTATCTGATTTAGGGGAAGTACCCGGAAATTGGGTAACAGTGATTAGCTTTTTTGGGGGCATGCTCTTAATTGCTTTGATTGACAAATTCATTCCAAAGCAAGGAAATCCACATGAAGTTAAAAAAGTGGAGGAAATGAACAGTCCCTCTACTAGTCCTGACCTTTTAAAAATGGGCACCTTTACTGCGCTAGCAATTGGTATTCACAATTTTCCCGAAGGCATTGCCACCTTTGCTTCAGCGATTCAAGATCCAGGACTGGGAATTGCCATTGCTTTTGCGATAGCCATTCATAATATTCCAGAAGGAATTGCCGTTTCCGTACCGATTTATTTTGCTACAAAAAGTAAGAAAAAAGCTTTTAAACTATCATTCTTATCTGGCTTATCCGAACCAATTGGTGCTTTACTTGCCTATCTGGTTTTGATGCCTTTCTTAACTGATACGTTGTTTGGTATTATTTTTGCTGGAGTGGCAGGAATTATGGTGTTTATTTCACTGGATGAATTATTGCCAGCTGCCAAGAAATACGATGAAGCACATACCTCGATTTACGGCCTTGTTGGTGGAATGGCTGTGATGGCTGTAAGCCTACTATTATTTATTTAACATTCTTAAACAAAGGCTGTGTTAAACATGAATGTTGATTTCCGCTGCAGGCACTTCGCTTTCCGCGGGGCTAGTTGGGAGCCTCCTCGGCGCATTCGCGCCTGTGGGGTCTCCCATACCAGCTACTCCCGCAGGAGTCTTCGTGCCTTCCGCTCCAATCAACTTGAGAAAAATCAACACTAAGCTTTAACACAGCCTAAACAAAAAAAATGGAAAGGAGCTAATTATTCAAGCTCCTTTCCTTGACTTTTTGTGTCACTCTGTTGATTTAGATGGCTTAAAAGATGTTTCTCAAATAGTGTGTCCACTTCAGCTTGTGCTTCTTTTTGAAATAATCTATAGCGATGGAGCAATTCTTTCCCTGCAGGTGACAATATCGTTCCTTTCTGCCGATTACCTTGCTGTCGCTCCACCAACTGCATGTTTAAGCGCTCTTCCGTAGCAGTTACCTTCCCCCATGCTGCACGATATGACATTCCTAACGCCGCAGCTGCTTGATTCATTGAACCTGTTCTTTCAATTTCCTCAAACAAACGAATTCTTCCGAGTCCAAAAATTACTTCATCGTTAAGTTCGATCCATATTTTTGACTTCACCGTAAATTGTTGTTTACTGCTCAAGTACTCCCCACCTTTCAAATATTCATTATGTTCAAAACACTATTTATCAAATGTAAGTAATCAATTAACTATAACTAAATTATACTAAGATTATTTATATAAAACCATGCTTTTCATTTATACATTCCCCCACAATGGACGTTGAGGACTTTCACACCTTAGTGCGAAGCGTTGCCAAACGCACATAAAGAGGGTGCTCATAGTACATGAGCACCCTCCATCTATTTATTAGTATTCAATTTTATTAAAGAACTGGTTTTTTTGTATCGTTCCAAACAGGTTTCCTTTTTTCTAAGAATGCTCTGATCCCCTCTTGTGCATCTGGATGTTTCGTATTAAGCGAAATCACTTCGGTTGCATAATTTAAAGCTTGGAAATCTTCCATATTGATTTGCTGATAGAATTGACGCTTTCCTAATTCAATAATATTCAGGCTCTGCTTCGTGATATCTTTCGCAAGCCGCTCAGTTTCTACATCTAATAGTTCTACTGGAACCACTTTATTAACTAGGCCATGCTGTAACGCTTCTTCAGCAGACATAAAATTCCCAGTGAATAATAGTTCAACTGCCTTTTTTCGACCAATATTCCGACTTAAAAAGACTGCAGGCGTACTGCAGAATAACCCACTATTAATACCTGGAGTGGCAAATTTCGCTTCATCACTGGCAATCGCCATATCACTGGCTGCAACCAATTGACAGCCTGCTGCCACAGCAGCTTTACGAACTTTAGAAATCACAAGCTGTGGAATTTCTCGCATCGTTCTCATAACGACCTGACAGGTTTGAAAAAGCTGTAATACTTCTGTTTCAGTTTTCGCTTCAATCTCTCTTAAGCTGTGCCCGGCACAAAATACTTTTTCGGATCCCTCAATTACCACAACTTTTACTTCTCTTTTAGCTGCTATTTCTTTCAATAACATATCCAATTCTTCTAAAAGTGTCATTGATAACGTATTAAATTCTAATGGATTATCCAATGTAATATAAGCAATATCCTCTGTTTGTCTAAAAGCTAAAAATTCCATTTCTCCACTCCTTGGCTATTTTATAGTTGATAACTATATTTTGAATGTTCTGTAAATTCAGGTCAAGTAGAAATAGAGATTATGTGATTTTTTTCAGTAGAATGGCCATTTTTTACGTTGGATCACCTTTAACTCAAAGTCTAATTAGTTATAATATGGTTTATAACATATAAAGGATGTTGATCATGAACAAATACCTACCACTTCTATTTTCCTTTATGCTTATTTTACCATTAGCTACTGGATGTGCTGACACATTACCAAACAGCAAACATGAAGGAAATGATGCACAGAAAGAACAGGTTGAATTAACCATTTCCGCCGCGGCAAGTTTACAAGATGCATTAAATGAAATCAAAACCAAGTTTGAAAAAGATCATTCAAATATTATGTTAACCTTTAACTACGGTGCTTCAGGGACCCTACAAACTCAAATTTCTCAAGGCGCTCCAGTTGATTTGTTTTTCTCTGCAGCAGAGGATAAATTTGATCAATTAATGGACAAGGGGTTAATCGATAAAGATGCTGGAATCGATCTTGTCGGCAATGAAATTGTTCTAGTTGTACCAAAAGATTCCACTAAAGAAATGAACGATTTTAAAGACCTCACAAAAGCAGACAAAATTTCGATTGGGACACCTGAAACGGTTCCAGCTGGGCTATATGCAAAGGAGACAATGGAAAATATCAAAGTCTGGGAAAATGTAGTGGATAAAATTGTTTTTGCAAAGGATGTTCGTCAAGTTCTCACTTATGTTGAAACAGGAAACGTCGATGCTGGAATCGTTTATAAAACGGATGCAAAAACATCTGATAAAGTAAAAATTGTGGCGACAGCAGCTGAGGACACTCACACACCGATTATTTATCCAGTGGGAATCATAAATAAGACAAAACACATTGAAGAAGCTCAATTATTTTATGATTATCTTCAAAAGAAAGAATCATTGGAAATTCTTAAAAAATATGGTTTCAAAAGTCTTTAATATATCAAAAGACGAGCCCACCCTTCAGGGAAAACGGCTCGACTTTTGATTATTTCAATTTAGAAACTAGTAAGTCGCAAAAAATTCCGTTATTGCATCGTTTGCTGTTTCAATCATGATCCTGATTTCTTCTTTTGTGATGACATATGGCGGCATAAAATATAGAATGTTGCCGAGCGGACGAAGCAGCAAACCCTTCTCTAGAGCGATTTTATAAATTTGATAACCCATCCTATCGCTACTTGGAAATGGTTCCTTCGTCACCTTATCCTTCACCAATTCAATCGCTCCAACCATCCCAGTTTGCCGATATTCTCCAACATATGGCAAATCACTAAATGCTGCAGAAGCCTGTTGCTTCATGAAAACACTCTTTGTTTGTATCTGTTCGATGATTTCTTCCTCTTCAAAAATCTTTAACACCTCAAGCGCGACCCGACAGGCCAAAGTATTGCCAGTGTAACTGTGAGAATGTAAAAACGCCTTCATTGTTTGATAGTCATCATAAAATGCGTTGTAAACTTCATCCGTTGTTAACACTGCAGACAAAGGCAAATAGCCACCTGTTAAGCCTTTTGAAAGACACATAAAATCCGGTGAAATCCCTGCTTGCTCGCAAGCAAACATCGTCCCCGTCCTGCCAAAACCAACTGCAATTTCATCGGCAATCAGATGAACATCGTATTGTATACATAGTTCCTTTAATCCCTTCAGATAAGCAGGAGGATACATTTTCATGCCCGCCGCTGCTTGAATCAATGGTTCAATGATAACCGCTGATATTTCTTCATGATGCAACTTCATCTTTTCTTCGATAAAAGTAAGGCATTGTGTGCCGCAACGATCAGGTCGCTCATTAAATGGACATCTAAAACAATCTGGACCCTCGGCCCGGACCGTATTTAATAATAATGGTAGAAAAACCTCATTATAAAGACCCACTCCACCAACCGAAAGCGCACCAAGGGTCTCTCCATGATATGCATCACTCAAAGCCAAAAATCTTGTTTTCTTCGGCTTATCGTTCTGCATGTGGTATTGAAAGCTCATTTTTAACGCTACTTCAATTGCGGATGAGCCGTTATCGGCAAAGAAAACCTTGTTTAGCCCAGCTGGCGTCATTTGCACTAATTTTTCTGCTAAAAAGATGGCTGGTTCATGTGTAAAATTGGCAAAGATTGCATGCTCCAATTGAAAGGCTTGCTTCGCTAGTGCTGTGCTTATCCGTTCATTACTATGACCAAATAAGTTCACCCACCACGAAGAAACTGCATCAAGATACTGCTTACCATTTTCATCATACAAATATATGCCCTTCCCACTTTTAATAACGATGGGCGGAAATTCTTCATAATCTTTCATCTGCGAGCAAGGATGCCAAACATGATCCAAATCTCGTTTTTGCAAATTAGAAATAGTCGAAATCACTGCTTCATCAGCCTTTCTATTAATGGTCCATCTAACAAAATTCCACCTAAACTAGCAACATGACTCAACTTTGGAATCGTAAGTGAAGGTAGACTTGTTAACTGTTGAATGGCCCTTACATTATTAATCTCTAAATGTGTTCCGTGAAATCCATTAAAGACAATTCCGGCAACTGCGATATCTCGATTTTTTAGAGCCTCAAGTGATAGCAAAGTGTGGTTGATTGTCCCTAACGTCGTCCGTGTCACTAATACAACTGGCAGCTGTGATTCTTGAATCAAGTCAATAAAACAATAATTCAGTTGCTCATCCAACGGAACGAATAGCCCGCCTGCACCTTCACAAATCACATAATCATATTGCATCTTCAAATGATTGATATGGTTTAGAATGACGTCCTTACTAATCATTGCCCCATCTAAAAACGCTGCATAATGCGGGGATGCTGGCTCTTTAAAAGAATAACTATTTACGTGTTCTTCTACTAACCTAGTATTACTGTGAGCTTGATAGAACGCCGTATCAGGATAATAAGACTTAGAACCTTCGATGACAATACCTGATTGAACAGGCTTATACGGGATGACATTTTCACCCTTTCTCTGAAAAAACTCCATCATGGCAGCGGTAACCAATGTTTTTCCTACATCAGTATCAGTTCCGACTACCCAAAAATGTTGTGTCATTTGCAATAATTCCCTTCTACAAATATTTATTTTTTCAAAATATGAAATTTAAGCACCGATAACCCGGTTATTACATAAGTGCGGCAAATAATCCGCATAAGACGATGTTCCTTGTTTAGAAATAACCTATTACCCCTCTTTTAATGTTAACTATTTTTAATATTTAGTTAACAATTATTAGGGATTATTTTCTCATACGTTAACCTATTTGTAAACATAGTTAACAATTATACAATTAATAGAATAATAGGAAATTTTTGAATGGTTACATTCTTCTTCTTTATGATATATTGGTATAATACAAGATTGGTTTTAACAGTTCGGTGTTCCCCTTTTTGAAGTCTATATAGAAAGTGGAGTATATATGAAATATTTTCTTACCCGGTTACTACGTCTAATATTCGGACTTTTCTTATATTCACTTGGCATCGTCATTACGATGAATGCCAATATTGGTTATGCCCCATGGGATGTACTTCATGTTGGGTTGGCCAAAACAATCGGTATGAGTATCGGAAACGTTTCCATAATAGCGGGAGTGTTGATTGGCGTGGTCACTGTACTATTTGGTGAAAAACTCGGAGTCGGCACGATTTTGAATATGGTGTTGATTGGGTTGTTTTTAGACATGCTAATTAGTATTGATATTATCCCAGTCGCAAGCAATTACGTGTTTGGAATCCTCATGGTCCTTGTAGGGTTGTATATTATTGCTTTAGCATCGTACTTTTACATAGGATCAGGGTTCGGAGCTGGTCCAAGGGATAGTTTAATGGTGGCATTAACACGAAAAACAGGCTTACCAGTTGGGATTTGTCGCGGGACAATCGAGTTTTTAGCAGTCATTATCGGTTGGAAACTAGGAGGTATGGTTGGATTCGGAACAATCATATCAGCATTTATGATTGGATTTTGTGTTCAAACAACCTTTAAAATGCTAAAATTTGATCCTACAAAAGTGGAACACGAAACAATGGATCATACATTTAACTTTCTGTTTAGCAATAAAAGCGAACTAAAACAACTAGAAAAACATAAAGATAACACGACTTCTCTTTAAAATAAAAATGGAGACACTAATCGTCTCCATTTTTTATTTAAAAACTACTGCTATAAAGACTCATCCACGTTTTAATTGCAGTTACAAAGATGATGGCCCCCATAATGTATTGCAGTGCCCTTGTATTTAATCTTTTTCCAGCATTAGCTCCCAATGGGGTTGCTATCAAGCTAGCGATTACCAAAATTAGTGAAGGCAAGACTTCCACTTGACCTGTAATAATCTTGCCTGAAACCGAACCAATTGAGGAAATAAAGGTAATAGCTAATGATGAAGCGATCGTCATCCTGGTTGGAATCTTTAGCACAACGAGCATGATGGGTACTAAAAGAAACGCTCCCCCTGCCCCAACAATCCCTGCCGCTAATCCGACTATCAGTGAAAGCAAGGTCGCAAGCCATTTTTTAAAATTTACCTGTTCAAACGATACATCATCAATTCCCCGTTTTGGAACAAACATCAGAGCTAGTGCAATGAAAGCTAAAATTCCATATACTAAATTTATTCCACTTTCCGACAAATGAGTTGATCCCAATCCACCTATGAAACTACCAATTAACACACTTATTCCCATATACGCAACAAGGGTTTTATTTAAATAGCCCCCTTTTCGGTAAGCCAACACCCCTGTTAACGTCGTAAACAAAACTTGTATTGCTGTAATTCCTGACACTTCGTGAGCCGTAAAAATACCAACTCCTAATGCAGCTGGAATGTAAAGTAGCATCGGATAGTTAATAATTGCCCCACCAATTCCAATCATGCCAGAAATAAATGATCCCACAAATCCGATGAGGAAGATAGTTAACATAAAACTAATATCCATTTATTCATCCTTCTTTATTAACTAATATCTTCTAATGATTCATTAATATTTGATTCCTACATAAATTATAACACTGAAGAAAACTATTAAAATATAATTGAATATTCTTCTAAATAACCTTATAATTCTCATTAGAATAGTTGGATTAAACCTAAAATGGAGGAAGAGCTTATGTCGTTTTTAAATTTTCTTTTCAATGAAAAATGCCCGGTTTGTAAAAAGATATTAAATTCAAATGACACAATTAACTTTAGCGCAATAATCATAAAAGCTTGCCCTGACAATCACTACTTAAAAGAATTTCATCCAGCGCTAGAAACGTATATTGAAAGTTACCAATAATGGTGGCTTTCCGCTCATGTAGGAAATACTCTACACTCCTTTTTTTCACTTCCTTCATAACTTCTTCATATGACTAATCAGTTTGCATTTTCAAGTTTTTTAGTTGGACAATTTGATTGCTTCATGCTTACTGAATAGGATATTTGAGATAAACAATAAGGGAGTGCTGTTTTTGTATCCAAATTACTTTGACCATTACTATGCGGGTCCAAACCAATATGATTTTTATTCGTATCCAACTCCAGTCACTGAGGCGCATGTCCATCCCCATCAATATGATGAAAGAATTTTAGGTCAAATCGGTCAAATGTTACCACCGATGGGACCACCACCAGGCTCACAACCTGGATTTCCACCAAGCGGTCCATTTCCTGGCCAAGGACCTGGTCAATTTCCTGGCCAATTTCCTGGCCAAGGACCAGATGCAGGAGCACCAACTGCTCCGCCACCCACATTTGTTCCGGCAAAACCTCTCTCAGCAGGTACCTTTGCCGTTGACCCCGGCAGTATCAGACGCTGTTTATTCAGATTTACTTATGTCTGGTTAAGAAATTTTCAGCAATTCTGGTTCTACCCCGTATTCGTCGGTCGAACTTCTATCTCTGGATACCGCTGGACCGGCCATAGATGGGTGTTCTTTGGCGTAAGCTTAAGACAAATCGAATCGTTTACTTGTGTTTAACATAAAATCATTTAAGCAAACCGATTCAACTGAAAGGTTTTTTATATAAAAAAAGTCTAATACCTTTGTATATTTACAGAGGTTTTAGACTTTTTATTTTACTTTTTTCAAAAAACACGAGTGTTGTATTTAATTAATATGTTTTACTGCGGTTGCTCTCCTGGGACATTCACTTGGAAAGTAACGCCAAACTTGTCCTTTACTTGACCATACAAGGGGCTCCAATCCGTCTTCTGAAGCGGCATAATGACCTGTCCACCATCTTCCAAAGCAGCGAAGATTTCTCTAGCTGTAGCTTCATCACTTGGATGGACGGCCATCTGGATTGAATTTCCAGGCTGATATGGCATGCCCTCGTATGTATCGCTGAACATGAGATCTGCATCACCGACTTTCAAATGTGCATGCATAACGCGATTCTTCATGTCATCTGTCAATGGATAATTCGGGTCCTCTGGCATATCTCCGAAAGTTGTGATACCTAACACTTTTCCACCAAGCGCTTTCTCGTAAAAATGGACCGCTTCTCTCGTGTTACCGTTAAAAACCAGATACGGGTTCAAACTAATTGACATCCTCAACAGCTCCTTGGTTCTATTTTTTTACGATGCTTATGATAATTTCTAAGGGATAGTTACCACCTCTTATTATTACCCTAAATACAATTTATCATACAGAACATAAGTTCGTAAATATAAATATACGGAACAAAAAATTTATTATTTTATTCCTACATTTTTTCAGATAGTATGCCAGACTATTGGTTCTTTTTTCTTTGAATATCAATTATAATGCTACTAAACTGTTACATAGCCATTCAATGATCCCAAGGAGTAGAAGAAATGATTTTAACATTATCAAATTCTGAAAGAAAACGTCTATTAATTCCCATTAAGAAAACTATTTTAGATTACAAAATGATAGAAGAGGGTGATCGGGTAGCTGTAGGCCTATCAGGCGGAAAAGATAGCTCAACTTTATTGATTATTTTATCTATTTTACAAAAACAGCTTCCATTTCATTTTGAACTCATTCCGATTTCACTCTCACTAGGGTTTGAGGATTTAGACATGACGCCATTAAAAAAGTTCGTTAATGGGCTTGGACATGACCTCTACATAAAAGAAACAAACATTAGCCAAATTGTTTTTGATTTTAAAAAAGAAAAAAACCCATGTTCTTTATGTGCTAATTTAAGAAGAGGCACGCTTTTTGAATATGCTGCCTCATTGAATTGTAACAAATTAGCTTATGGTCACCATTTGGATGATGGTATCGAGACATTTTTTATGAACCTTTTTTACGGTGGAAAATTAGGTGTCTTTAAACCGATAACCCATTTGGATCGCGCTAATATTACCTTAATCCGTCCAATGCTAGCTATCGAAGAAAAAACAATTATCAATTTTGTCAAAGCCAAAAGCATCCCGATTATCGATAACCCATGTCCTGCTGATAAGCAGACAAAACGCGAAGAAATGAAAGACCTTGTAAAGCAATTGAGTACTACCTACCCTGATTTGCGTCAAAAATTTATGAACGCAGCTATGAACATCAAGGAAGAGGAATTTTGGAAGATTGAACAAAAGACGAGATGATAAGTCTCGTCTTTTGTTCAAAGGTCTATTTACTTGTTAAAACAATCCAGAATGGTTTCCCACTCTGATTTTTTGTTTTGTTTTATCTTAAGGTTTTTAATGCCCCACTCCATGCAACAACTTCTTCAAGCATCGTGTTAACATTGTTTAGATGGAGTTCAGCTGGTTTGAATTCACTCATATTTTCAAAATCAGTAAATAATGATAACGTTGGATGCGTACGAACATCCGCCACTTTTTGTTCTGCAAGAATTCCCCGTAAATGTTCAGCAGCCCGAGCTCCTCCAGTTGAACCGTAACTTACGATACCCGCTGCCTTGTTATACCACGCTTCTCGGGCAAAATCGATTGCGTTCTTTAATGCACCCGTGATACTGTGATTGTACTCTTGAACGATAAATACGAATCCATCGAGGCTCGCAAGTTTTTCATTCCATGCCGCAATTCCCGGTTCTGTTCCATCAGTTGTTCCTAAAAACGGAAGGCTAAAATCTGCAATGTCAACAATTTCATAATTTGCATCTCCTCGTTTGTCAGCAATCCCTTTTACCCATTCTCCAACTTGTGGGCTCACACGACCTTGACGAGTACTTCCTAAAATAATACCAATACTTAGCTTTTCATTTGTCATTTTTTCTGTCCCCTTTTCTAATGTTTCACCAAATAATTTGGATAAAAAACCCATATAAATACACCGCCTACTATTATTACTTCAATTTGAAGTCAATATTCTTTCCTCGAATCCAAATCTCGAATTTGATTATTTTTAATTCGAGATAAAAAGCAAAAAATAATCATTACTTAATTATTTTGACCTTTGTTCTACTCGTCAATTGACATTAACCAAATTGCCAAACACTATGGGATAGATTCCCATATCTAAATTCTCGATGAAGCAAGGTCGCTTTTGGATGATTATGTGCTGCACCCATTGCATAGAAAATTGGAATAAAATGTTCACTTCCATATGAAGGTACCGCAAATTCTGCATTGGGGGCAAGGGAATCATAGCTAAATAAAGCTGGTAAATCCCAATTATTAAGCTTTTCTGCTAACCAATCCTCAAACTCAAGCGCCCAAGCATCAACCTCACCATTGTCAGCCCATTTTAAAGCTCTTAAATTATGAACAGTGCCCCCACTGGCGATAATTAAAATATCCTTAGTTCTTAATGCAGATAAAGCTTTTCCTATTTTATATTGCTCATCAGGAGTAAGATTCCGGTTGACTGACATTGCGATTACTGGAATCTCAGCATTAGGATAAAGTAAGCGAAGAACTACCCATGCACCATGATCCAGACCACGAGTTATATCATTTTCAAAAGCAATACCATTTTTATTGAATAGGTCCCCTATTTCTTTTGCTATATCAACATTCCCATGAGCAGGATATTTGATTGTGTATAAAGCAGGATCAAATCCTCCGAAATCATGAATCGTACTATACTGATCGACTCCACTTACTTGCTGAACTTCGGATTCCCAATGTGCAGAAAACAAAACAATAGCTTTTGGGCGAGGTAAGTTATGACCTAATTGATTTAAAAATTTCGTGTAATCGTTATTTTCAATTGCAAGTAGTGGTGAACCATGGGCAACAAATAATGATGGCATCATCTCAATTTCCTCCTTATTTCTTACAATCAACCAACTAGCAATCAATTTATTAGTTAGTTACTTTATGTAAGTAAGTATATAATGATTAGTTAATAAAATCAAGTATGTTATTAATAAAAAGATATTTAATTATATTTAATTATTTTTATTTACGTTTATAATATTAGGTAAGGAGTTGATGTTATTGGATAAATCGATATGTCCTAGATTTGATAAAGCCATGGGATTATTAAGCCAAAGATGGACAGGGTTGATTTTATATCAGCTTTTATCTGGTCCTCAGCGTTTTTGTACTATTGAATCTTCAGTAGGTGTGAGTGGCAGAGTGCTTTCAGAAAGGTTAAAGGATTTGGAGAACGAAGGGGTCGTTAAACGTGAGGTATTTCCAGAAACTCCAGTTCGAATAGAGTATTCACTTACAGATAAAGGTATAGCTTTACAACCGATAATGAAAGAGATTGAAAATTGGTCGCAAAACTGGCTTTAAATAAAAATGTCCTTCATTTATTAGGCCCATAAAATAATAACAGGCATATTTCCCAGCGAAATGTGCCTGTTTGCAAGTTATACAATTCGACAAAATTCGGGCGGTGACAGGCACCTTATCCTTTTTGGGCTTGCATGAGTTCATATATCTTACGAGCGGTGTTAACGTTTCTTACCGTGACCTGTTTGTATATTTTTGATCCAATGATTTTGGACATACCACTTTTGGTTACATTTTCCTTGTCAACCGACCAAAGGATTGCGCCAGGAAAATACTTTACAGTGTCAACATCAGGCTTTATGACAAGTTCTTCGAGCACAGATTCATCATCTATTTCATCCCATAAAAACATCACATCACTTTTCATGTCTTTATCATTTTTCCATGTATCAGGAATCGCATTAATAATTCCTCTGACATCATCGAGACTACGAACGACTACTTTAATTTGTAATCCAAAATCAACATGAATAGCTTCTTCCAAAATAGCTGATAATTCAATTTTTGAAAGACCATTTTTTGAGAAAATAATATTACCCGTATTGATGTATGTTACCACGTCATTCATCCCGACTCGTTCAAATGTTTGTTTAAGCAACTTCATGTCAATTTTATTATTTCCACCAACATTAATCCCCCGAAGAAGAGCGATATAAACCATAACCATCCTCCAATCGATTCTCTACTTTACAAACCATTATATCTACATGATTAAACTTGGTATACTAACTAATCGGTTCTTTATGGGTTGTAGAAAAAACTATCTTTATTTTATAGTAAATTTGTTTACAATGGATTTATATGAATAAAAATGCGAACCAAATTTATGGTGTTTGGCGAAAGGAAAGAAATCCATGATTAGAAAAACTGATGTAATTGAAAGGTTAAACTCATTGATTGGCCAGGAGCTAACTAGCGATCGTTTACATGAAGCGATATTTTGTGAAGTAAAGCATCAAAAAATATTGCGTCGCTATCATACCGGAAAATACACTTATGTGCAGTTCAAAATACATACAAATAATGACGGACAGTCCTTTGTCGATATCATCATCCCTGGAAATCCTAATACATTTAGAGTTGATATGGAAATAATGGATGGAAAAATGATTGTCCAATCTGAAGCAAGAATAAATTATTCGTATTTATAAAGTACAGTGGATATTATGCGAAATTTATCAAACGTTTTATCAAAATAACGAACTCAATGTCCGAAAAAAAAAACGCATGGACCCCTTCAAAAAGGTCCATGCATTTTTATATCAAAAAATTCCTTTCGACAAAATTCGGGTGGTGACAGGCACCGAATTTGGCACCGAATTTGCGCCAAAGCTGCTTTTAGAGTCTTTGTTTGATACGGCGTTTTTTATACAGGAGCTGGCCGGCTTCAGCAATATCGTTTATGGCAGAGCGATTTATAAAGGCGCCAAACAACAGGCCGGCAATTGGAATCATTTGAAATAGTTTTTTCCAGCCGAACTGGTCGCGATAGGTCATGAATACCTCTCTCCAGCCTTGGAGCTCAGAAGCAACCATCCTTTTTGTGTCCTCTTCATTTCTGTCAAACCGATCAAGCTGAGCCAAAATCGCTTGTTTCCCAACAATATCCGAGGAAACAAATTGTAGAATTTTCACTATATATAATCTCTCATTTTCATCATGCGGATCATAGCCATAGCAAATCGCAATATCCTGGAGGGTTTTTATCTGTAATCCTAGTAATAACGGAATATCGATTGATAACGTAAAAATACCACCAATTCCTGTACTCGCCCCTTGGACAGTTGCTACCTTCTTACTTTTGTTTGAAAGAACTAGAGCCGCTTGGTCCATCTCTAACACTGATAGATTTACCACATCTTCGAGCAAATGAATATCTTTTCCAGGATAAAAGCCGCCAATTTTCGAAACTGAACTTAAGTATCTGCCTCCAGTTTGAATATATTGACCTGTTTCATCCAAGATTGCCCCTATCTTTTCCTGAATAAAAGCAGGGGTCCACTTATCAAGCAGCTTAAACGGAAGTCTGCCTAACTTCTCCCAAAACCATAAATCACCTTGATCTTTCTCCCATTTTTCAATTTGCGTCAATTCCTGTTGCAACCATTCCTTTGTTTCTTGCATTTCCCATCTCTCCTTTGCCTAAATAATTACGATAGAGATTGAGAATGGTTTCACCATCATTAAATATTGTTTCATTCGAATTTATTTTTTCTCTACGGTAATACCGCCATCCATTGTTGATAGGTTGATGATATTCTGTCCTTTTCCAAATACCTCATTTGTTTTTGTTGAATCAAAAATACTAACATTACCATCAACTGAACTAGCATTAATTGTTGCATTGGTTGGTTCGGTTCCTGATTGAATATGGATGTTTCCATTGACTGTTTCAAAATCAATCGAGCGATCTAAATCATTAGTCACAAGCTTAATACTTCCATCCTTGTTTTTTCCAGAGAGCTGCCCCAAAACACCCTCTAAAACGATACTCCCGTTAACAGTATTCGTTCTGATAAAAGAAGCTCCCACCTTGTTTAGTTTGATTGATCCATCCATGGTTTCTGTTACGACATTGGTTCCGTTCGTATGACTTAATTCAATTCCACCATTGATGGTTCTTATGTCTATCTCATTTGCTTGCAAACGGCCGACCTTGATACCTCCATCTTTATTCTCTATTTTTAGGGATTCGTATATATTTTCCGGCACATAAACTTTTAACGATAAAGAGGTTGGGAGGAAATTGATGAAGCTTGTCTGTTTGTAATCCACTTCGATCGTGAGAGCATCATTTTTTACTTTTGTTGCTAAATGATTTTCTGCATTACCAGCATTCCCCGAAAGCTTCACTTTTGCTTTTGAATCAGTTGTTGGTAATAACTCAACGCCAACAGCATCAGACTTAATTTCAATTTTATTAAACTTTTGATTGACGACTTTTTCCTCTGAAATCAACCTTTCTTTCATCACCGGCTTATACGTAAGCAAACTACCAACTATCCCTATTAATAATAGAACTAAGGCAACAACAGAGATATTCTTCATATTAATCATGCTTCAGTCCCCCTTGGACAAGCTTTACATTAAATCTTAAGTAGCGAATAAAGCCATTTGTTAAAGAACGTGTGGCAAGTAACATTCCCATCACAATAAACAAGCCTATACCACATAATGCAAGTGAAAGAAATAAAGTAAACAAGGCAAATGTCTCAGGAGACTGGATGACACTTATAATGAACAATATCGGTGAAACAACCATGGCAAGGCCAGCAACCCAGCCTGCAAAAACCAGGGCAACAAGGGCGATAAACGGTGCAAGGACAATCACAAGATTGAAAAATCCTAATCCAATCACAGCCCAAACTGCTCGAAAAATATTACCTGTAGTTGCTGTATTTTCTACCTTTTCAAGGTGATAGGTTGCTAGCATGTCTTTGGCAATTTGCTGTGGTGAACCAAGAGTTGCCAAGATTTGTTCTTCACTCTTGCCACTCTCTTTTCCAATCGAAAAATGCTCCTCAAAATCTTGGAGAATATCTTGCCGTTCTGCTGCTGGTAGGTGTTTTAAGCCCGAACTTAATTTCGCTAAAAATTGCTGTTTATTCATCTTGCACTACCCCCTCTTTAATGATTTGATTGACCCCGTCCGTGAATTCCTTCCATTCTGCTAGGAGATTATTGAGAAAGCTTCTTCCGCTCTCCGTTAATTGGTAGTACTTCCGCGGTGGACCTTCTGAAGATTCCATTAAATAGGTCGTAAAATAGCCTTCCTTCGTCAATCGTCTTAATAGGGGGTACACAGTGCCCTCCGAAATATCAATTTGCTCAGAAATTTTTTGAACTAGTTCGTAGCCATAGCGGTCCTGTTTATCTAAAAGCACAAGAACGCAAAGCTCTAAAACACCCTTTTTAAATTGTACGTTCACCACATCACACCTCACCTATACATCGTTTACTACTGTATATTATATAGTACCTAACTAAAGTTAACTATATCATACAGTACTAAACAATACAAGGTAGTCATTTACATCTCATTTCTACGAGTAATTTTAATCCAATTCATCATTTTTTTAGGGAAATCTATCAAAATTATTCTTTTTCACGTATTTAATAGACTACTTAGTCATATATTGATAAAAACTAGTAAAGGTGTGAAAGTGATGTCGGTGTTCACAGGGAAAATTTTTTGTAATATCTGCATGAAGCCCTTTAGACCAAAATCTATCAAAGGTTCTACCATATGGACGTGCCAAAGAAACGATCGACACACCACTTGTAATCCAAGTGCCATTGAGGAAAAGTGGCTTACCTCATTGATTTCAATGCGATTATTTTGGGATGAGAAAAGCTATTCAGCTCGACTCATTAACGAACAATTGGAGCATATTGTGTTTGAAAATAAAAACCGTTTGAAGATAAAGTTTAAACATCCAATTATAGATGACATCATCTTTTTTGATGGCAGCCTCAATTTCGGATCGAATTTCAGGGTTAGTCAGTTAGGCTGGGAACTTGAGGAGGTTTCTTAACATGAAGGATTAGCCCTTTCGAAGGAACGCTTCAGACTACGGAAACTAGTAAAAATGGAGACAGCTACACCGTCTCCATTTTTGAAAAAAACACTGCTATACTATTCACAATTTTGAAGACGACAATCTTAACATGCGACAAACATTTTCCGCGGCAAAAACTAGGTTAGCTTCACCTGACTCTAGCGCTTCCTCAAGAGTGGTAACGCCTCTTAAGATTCCAACAATGGCATGAAATCCCTGCTCGTAAAGTGGTTCCACTCCGCTTCCGATTTTTCCAGCAAAAGCTATCACAGGAACAGAGTATTTCCGAGCCACAGTCGCGACCCCATAAGGCGTTTTTCCAAATAAGGTTTGACCATCTATGCTACCTTCACCTGTGAAAACATAATCCGCTCCCTTCACAAGTTCCTCTAATCCGGTATAGCTAATGACAAGATCAATCCCTTTATTTAGATGAGCATTTAGAAATGCCATTAATCCTGCGCCAAGTCCACCGGCAGCCCCTGCTCCTGGCATTTGAGCTACGTCAATGTCCAAATGTTCCTTAATCAGCTTGGCATAGTGTGTTAAATTTTGATCCAAAACTTTGACCATATGTGGAGTTGCCCCTTTTTGTGGGCCGAAGATAGCAGATGCTCCATTTTCACCAATTAATGGATTGTTCACATCACAAGCAACATCAACTTTAACTGTTTTGATTCTTTCGTCCAAGCCGCTCATATCAATTGTATGCAAATGATTCAATGCCCCTCCGCCAAATGGTAATTCCTCACCGTTCACATCTTTGAAAGAAACACCGAGGGCCTGGAGCATGCCTGCTCCTCCATCATTGGTGGCGCTACCGCCTATTCCGATTAAAATACGATTTACTCCGTTATCAAGCGCATGTTTTATTAATTGACCTGTGCCGTATGTGGTTGTTAACAATGGATTTCGTTCTTCTGGCTTGATTAATTCCAGACCGCTAGCGCTAGCCATTTCGATCACTGCTGTTTTCTCTTGACTCAGGAGTCCATATTCTGCCATAACCTTTTTACCTGTGGGTCCAACTACCTCTAGCTTGATTAATTCTCCATCAGACATACTGACCAGTGATTCAACTGTTCCTTCACCACCATCCGCCATCGGTACAATGATACATTCAGCATCAGGAAAAACTGTCTTAATCCCTTTCTCCATAGCAAGGGCAGCAGCCTTCGCCGACATACTCTCTTTAAAAGAATCAGGAGCTAACACAAACTTCATCTTAATCTGTCCTTTACGGTAAATTAGTAGAGTTCATCACACAATCGAAAAAAGGAGGGTGACTATAAATACAGTCACCCCATAAATTTTTATCATTCTTTATTTTAATATACGTCGCGTTGGTAACGTCCTTCTTTTTTCAAGTCATTTAAATAGCTTTCAGCGTCTTCCTGTGACATTGAACCTTCTTTGGCAATAACCTCGATTAGCGTATTGTGAACATCTTTGGCCATGCGGTCTTTATCTCCACAAATGTAGAAGTAGCCGCCATTATCTAGCCAATTAAATAGTTCTTTGCTGTTTTCAAGAATTTTGTTTTGCACATAAACCTTTTTGTCTGTATCACGTGACCATGCTGTGTCTAGTTTAGTGATAACACCGTCTTGAAGATATTGTGTTAATTCTTCTTCGTATAAGAAATCAGATGCAGCATGCTGGTCTCCGAAAAATAACCAAGTTCTACCGGTCGCTTTCGTTACAGCGCGCTCCTCGATAAATGAACGGAATGGTGCAATACCTGTTCCAGGTCCAACCATAATGATATCTTTATCGACAGATTCTGGAAGGTGGAAGTGCTTATTCGGCTGAACAAATACTGGAATAGTATCGCCCTCTTCAGTCCGTTCTGCAACTAAAACAGAGCATACTCCTTTTCGCTCACGGCCGTGCGCCTGATATCTTACCGCACCGATTGTTAAATGAACTTCACCAGGGTGAGCATTCATACTGCTTGCAATTGAATACAAACGTGCTGTCATTTTTCTTAAAATAGAAACAAATTCTTGCGCTGATCCCTTCCATGGGCCAAAATCTTGTAACAAATCCAATAAATCTCGTCCATAACAATATTCTTTTAATTGATTTGCATTTTCAATTAATAAAAGTGTCTGTAGCTCTTCATTTTCTGTTAATTCTGCTGCTTGCTGCAATATTTTTTTAGATAGTAATGTAATTTCAAAATAAGATGTTAACGCTTCCTTTAAAGATAGTGTCTCACCTTGTTTATTAATGATCACTTCTTCTTCAGGATTCCAATTCATTTCTGCTAGAATAGCAGCTACAAGTTCAGGATCGTTTGCCGGAATAATACCTAGTGCATCACCTGCGACATAGGATAGACCTGACCCTTCTAATGAAAACTCAATATGTCTTGTTTCTTTACTTGAGCCATCTTTATTTAAGTTAACATTTTTCAGGACTTTTGCATGAAAGGGATTTGTTCTTGAATATGGTGCTGGAGTCGTTTTTTCATTTGTTATAGTTTGTTGCATCATCTTCACCTCGAATAAGTAATCTATTAAAATTACAAAATTTTTTGTTTAGTAATCGCATACATTCTATTTTATATTGGTCATGCTAATAATGCATTAGGCAAATATATAATATTTTTTATTTTTTTTTGTGAAAACATCACAAAAATGATATATTTTGGAAATTTATCCTCTATTTCCCTTTAATGTAAAATGCTCATGGTCTGCTCGGTAAACAAAGGCAAGTACCTCTGCCACTGCATTGTATAACTGTTCAGGGATGACCTCGTTCATTTCGAGCTGACTTAACAATTCAACTAAGGATGGGTCTTCTTGAATTGGAACATCATGTTCTTTCGCCTTCTCAATAATACTTGCAGCCACTTCACCTTTACCTGTAGCGACAACTTTTGGAGCTGCATTTTTACTAGACTCATACGAAAGGGCAACAGCTTTCAGTTGTTTACTCTTATTATAGTCACTCATATTTTCGTGTCCACCCTTACGTTTTGTCCTAATGAAAGATCGACTGGATTTATTTGTTGTGGTTTCATCTTCCTTTTCTCCAAAGTAGGATGACTTACTTGAATAAATGAAAGGGTATAACCAATGCTAACCAGTTTCTGTTTTAACGTTGGTGTTAACGACTTAACAACCTGCTCTATTTCAGGTGAATCATTGGTAATCGATAAATGAATCACTTTATTTTGAACTTGCATATCGACAACAGTATGATTCAAACTCTTTAAATCTAAATAAAATAAAACCCGGCAGTAATTAGGGTCAATTTGGCCGTTACTGATTTTCCGACCGCTCCATTGCAATGTTACATCAGATTTCTTTTCTGCAAAAACGAAAGGCAGCTGCATGACAATCTGTTGCATAGGACCACTTAAATCCTGCGACACTAACTGCAATCCCGTCAAACGATTTAACAGGGGCTCTAATAGCTTTCC
This sequence comes from Bacillus sp. DNRA2, assembly GCF_012843265.1. Taxonomy (GTDB): domain Bacteria; phylum Bacillota; class Bacilli; order Bacillales; family Cytobacillaceae; genus Bacillus_BU. The sequence goes on from NZ_JABAIT010000016.1 coordinate 75,108, forward strand.
ATTACTGCCAAGTTCCGTCAAAGAAGTCAAAACCAATTGTTTTAGTGAGCGAAGTGTTTCTGCCGACGCTTCTTTATCACCTGTTTTCGACCCAACTTCATTTTCATAATGAAGACCTAAAGATTGAATCAGTTGCTTTAGCAGCTGCTTCACTTCTTGAGTTGATTTGACATCATCAATTGAATGATTTTGTAAAATCGAACTGATCATATCTTTTAATGGCTGAATTGATTTTAAAGATGCAAATGCCGGATTATCTAACTGACTCCTTAATTCCTCTAATTGTTGATAAAGGGGTTGCGTTTCTTGAACAGCTACTAACGATTGGAAGGTTGTTTTTGTAAAGGGAAGCCCCTTTGTAATCATCCACTCCAATGCCGTTAGTTCTTTTGTAGCATCCGACCGGCTGTTGATCCATGATGCCGCTAACTGAAGCTGTTCCTTCGATACAGGAAGATTTTTCGATAATAGAAATTGGATTAATTGTACGTTCTGTTTTGTATCAGGAAGTTGTTGGCTATTTAAGAAGAGTTCCTCAGAACCAGTTTGTTGGATTCCCGCTATGACCTTAAGCTCCAACCCATCCTTGCCAACGGAACGAACTTCGAACCAATAACTTTCGTCAGCTGACAAGTCAGCTTTTAACGTTGCTACCAACCGCTTGTCTCCCATTCGGATAAGCGCCATGTCATTGGGCAGAAATTTTTCAATTCTGCCATTAAGTAATTGCCCTTGCTTTAAAGAAAGCAACGAGTCCTTTTGTAAATTTTCATTTTGAAAAAGAGATTGGATCATTTGTACCGGATTCATTTGCAAAGCTCCTAACATCCATTTCTCTTACTCTATTTTATCCGATTTTATTATATCAGGATGAATGAACTTGTTAAATTATGCTGCCTTCTTAACCGTTTTTTTCTCTACAGTATCATAGTTTAATTTTTCAAAAATACTACCGAGAACCACCCCAACAAGCCCTGGTATAACCCAACCAAAGCCTTGAGTTTGCAACGGAACATTCGCTAATAATGGCGAAATTGAACCATTTAGGAAAGTGGAATTACTGATTTCAATTAGGCTAAATAATCCGACAAGACCAATTGACATAGCATAAACCGGGCGCCCTTTAAACGGTAATTTGTTGTGGAGAAGCCCTAAAAAGATCAATGAAATTGCCATTGGATACAGTAATCCCAACACCGGTACAGACACTTTTAATATTTGCGATAAACCTAGATTGGCAACTAAGCCACTGACTAAACATAGAAGGACTGCCCATTGTAAATAGGATAATTTCGGAAAGACGCTTGTAAAGTATTGTGCACAAGACGTGATGAGACCGATACAAACGCTTAAACATGCCAAGGTGAAAATTAACCCTAACACAATCGTTCCACTAGTACCAAACAATTGATTTAAGACTGTACTTAATACAATCGCCCCATTTTCAACTTGTCCAGATAAATTCGTAGATGCACCTAAATACGCTATGATTAAATAGCAAGCAGCTAATAATAGACCACAAATAAATCCACATAACACCAAATATCTAACTTGTAGTGATTGCTGATTTACGTTTTTACTTTTAAAAATATTAATAAATACGATTCCGTAAATTAATGCACATATCGCATCCATAGTTTGATATCCATCTAAAAATCCTTGTGAAATGGGGTTACCTCGATACGTTAAAGATGGGTCTGTAAAACTTGGTAAATCGGAAAATAAGGCTTTGATAAAAACAATTAAAATTAATACCAGTAATGCAGGTGTTAAAATTTTTCCAAACCGGTCTACTAATTTACTTGGCGACTTGGCAAACCAAAATACGATACCAAAAAACAGAATCGTATACAGTAAAAGTCCGATTGGCAAAGCTTCTATTGAGGTGGGTAAAAATGGCTTTACCCCCATTTCAAAAGCCAAACTTCCAGCTCGTGGAATCGCAAGCCCAGGTCCAATCGATAAATAAATCGCCATCGGGAAGAGCAAAGCAAACGTAGGATGAACTCGATTAATTAAAGACCCGAAAGTTCCAGATTTGGCAATTGCGATAAATGCCAAAACAGAAAGGCCCGCATCAGAAATGATAAAACCAATTACCGCTTGCCATACATTTTCTCCAGCAGACTGTCCCAAAAAGGCAGGAAAAATTAAATTCCCCGCACCGAATAACATAGAAAATAACATGAAGCTCATAAACATGATGTCTCTGTTGGATAATTTATGCAATGATTCCACCTCGATAAAATTATATAAAAATAACTTTACTATTTTATCAGATATCTGAGCTCTTTTTTATAAGATTTTAATATTTACATAATTTTTTCACTGAACAATTTTGCAATAGACAGTTCACGACAAAGTTCGCGGTTCAAAATCCACACGAATAGTGGTATTATTTTGAATAGATAGAATAATGTAATATTTTGGTACAATCCCTGCCTACATTTGTAGGATATTGATAAATGGATTGTTCAGGAAAGGGGGGGTTTTTTTGGGTCATGCTATTAAAGATTCAATCGAAGCAAATGATAGAATACGGGAGAAATCTACTAAAAGATTTTCAAATTGGAAATCTTTTACTGCGTTAGTCATCATCCTAATAGCCATCATCTTAAGCGGAATAAGCTATTATCAGGCCAACCATTTTAATAAGAATACCAGTATTAACGGCACACGAGTCGGCGGGATGACAGCAAATCAGGCGCTTAAAGAATTAAAATCATCTGTCTTAAAAAATGAAGTATATGTTGGAGAGCAGCAAATTGTGGATGGAAAAGATACTAAGTTCGGCTTTACCGAAAAGGATCTGCCAGATGTGAAAAAACTATTAAAAAACCAATGGACATTTTTCCCTACAGCAATGGCAAAGAATTATCCATTAATGCCAGGCAATCAGGATAAATATCGTAGCGACGTTCTGAAAAAGGAATTTGAACAAAAGCTCATCTCAATGAATCAAAATTTAAAGGCACCAACAGATGCACAAGCCATTTTAGAGCAAGGTAAAATAGTGGTCACAGAAAGTGTTAAAGGGGAACAATATGATGTTGCCAATCTATTAAAAGACTACGATAACCAACTCAATTCCAGTGAAATCAAATTGAAACCTGTCTATCTCAAGCCAATTAAAGAAGACAGCACAATTATCAAGGACGAAAAAGAAAAGCTGCAACAACTTTTAACCCAAACTGTTGACTATCAGGTTCAAGACCAGATTTATTCTTTAAATGCTGGAGAGCTAATTCAAAATGCTTCTGTTTCAAAAGAATTAAGCGTTACAATAGACCCTGGTAATATTACAAACAAAATTGCCGAAATTAATAATGCCAAATCAACATTAGGTAAAGACTTCTCGTTTACGACCCATTCTGGTTCTGTTATATCAGTTAAAGGTCAAGGTTACGGCTGGGCCCTTAATGTAGAAAAGGAAGCAGCCATGATTAAAACAGCATTTGAAAAAGGCGAAAAATCGGCTCAAGCTTCGAATATTTACGGCAATGCCTGGGGCAGTAAGAGCATTGGCTATGATGTCACAACTAATAACGGTATTGGTGACACCTACGCTGAGGTATCGATTGCTGAACAACGCATTTGGTTATACAGAGGAGGACAGTTAGTCTTTACGACTCATGTTGTTACCGGAAAACATAGTACGGGGGAAGATACATCACCAGGTGTATGGTACATCCTTTATAAAAAAACTCCATACACTTTGAAGGGAACTGCGGTTGGTAAAGGTAGTTATTCAGCAGAAGTTAGTTATTGGGCACCCTTTACAAACACTGGACAAGGCTTCCACGATGCTAGTTGGCGGACGAACTGGGCAAGCGATGCCTATCTTTCCCAAGGATCGGCGGGTTGTGTCAACACCCCTCCGAATGTGATGAAAACGGTGTATGATAACTTAAGTGTTAATCAGCCGGTGGTGGTCTATTAAATTTAAAAAAGCAGGAAATCGTTCAATCACGATTTCCTGCTTTTTTCACTATTACAAAAGAAACATCATTAAATGACAAGATCTAATAATAAATAAATTAAACCCGATAGTGTAGCAGAAATTGGAAGGGTAATAACCCATGTTATGACAATCTGCTTGGCAGTATTCCATTTAACACCTTTTAAACGATGAGAAGCACCAACACCCATAATAGAAGATGAGATAACATGAGTTGTACTTACTGGTAAATGCATATATGTAGCTCCCAAGATAATCAATCCGCTCGTAACATCTGCAGCGACACCATTATCTGGACGGATTTTCATAATCTTTCCACCAACCGTTTTAATAATTCTCCAACCACCTATCGATGTACCAATCCCCATAGCAGCTGCGCAAGCAAATTGTACCCAAAAAGGAATATCATTCGAAGCTAATTGACCGCTGGAGATCAAAGCCATTGTAATAATTCCCATTGTTTTTTGAGCATCATTTGTTCCATGTGAATAGGATTGGATTGCTGCGGTGAAAATTTGATAAATCCGAAACCTTTTGTTCGTTTTAGCTAAATTATTATTTTTGAAGACACCTTTTAAGATACTATATATGATGTAACCTAATACAAAGGCAATAAACGGCGAGAGAATAAGTCCTTCTAAAATACTAACAAAACCACCATAATTTATTGAGGTAACCCCCGCCGCTGCAATAGCTGCTCCCGCTATTGCTCCAATAATTGCATGGGAGGAACTGCTAGGTATGCCAAAATACCAAGTAATTAAATTCCACGCAATCGCAGCTAACAGAGCAGCCAATATCACCTCGGAGCCATTAGGTAAAGCAAAAGGATCAACAATATCTTTAGTAATCGTTTTAGCAACACCGGTAAATGTTAATGCCCCTAAAAAGTTCATCAATGCTGCCATCGGAACTGCATGTCGGAGTTTGATCGCTTTAGTAGAGATTGCCGTTGCTATCGCATTGGCTGTATCATGGAATCCATTAATAACATCAAATAGTAACGCAAAAAGGATAATAATAATCGTTAATATAAAAGCACCATCCATATGTCAAATCCCCTTATCTGTAAATCTATCAAGTTAGCGAAGAACATTTAATTACATTATACAACTATTTCTAAAAACTACTAAAATTTAACACATGAACTTGCTAAACATATAAAAAAACACCTACAATTTCATGTAGATGTTTTATATTTAATATGATTTTTGTGTTTAGACTTAAAGCAATTGCTTTAACTCCTCAGTCATTTCCTCGACTAACTCTGGTCTGCCATGAAACTGAGCAGGGGTATTTTGAAAAAGCTCGATACACCAGCCTTTGTCTTGTTTCACAGCAACTAAAGTTTGCTGAGCATTCACTGCTGGCTCTATATCCGATTTCCCAGGTGGGATCATTCCAGCAATTGCGTGTAAAATAGCAGCATCAGTTCCAAGACGCCGAATATTTTTAATTTTAGTTACAAAAGGAGCAGTCGGATGGCTTTCAAAGATGGGCTTAAGATGAGTTAGTATTTCCTCCTGACCAATGACCATACTCCCATCAAATCCAATTTGAACTCCGTGTTCTGCGAATTGTACTGACATTCCCAGTGCATCACGTCTATTCCAAGCATCAATGAGATTATGATATAGTGCTTGAACTTCATTCTGTAATGAATCCTTCACGCTCTATTCCTCCTCAAAATGTGAGTAATCCCTACAATATGTTATCTAAGTTTAACACAACCTGTCGTAATTAACCTCTTAACCGTAATGCAGTTGGTAATGTTTAAATGTTTTAAGCAACTTCGGCTTGCTTAGCTGTATTTAAGTAATCATTTGCTTTTTCTTGATCAAATTGACCTTCCCATTTTGACATAACAATGGTCGCTAAAGAATTTCCCAAGACATTCACCGAAGTTCGTGCCATATCCAACAACCGATCAATACCCGCAATAAATGCGACTCCCTCAAGCGGCAGTCCCATAGACCCAAGTGTTGTTAATACGACAACGAAGGAGGCACCAGGAACACCGGCCATTCCTTTGGAGGTTAACATTAATACTAACAACAATGTAATTTGTTGGGTCAATGATAAATGAATTCCATACATTTGTGCGACGAAAAGTGATGCCAATGCTTGATAAATGGATGAACCATCTAAATTAAATGTATAGCCTGTAGGAATAACAAAAGAAGTAATGGATTTCGGGCAACCAAACTTCTCCATTTTATCCATAAGTCTTGGCAATACTGCCTCTGAACTTGCAGTAGTAAATGCCAAAATGAGTTCGTCTTTTAAAACTTTCATTAAAAGAAAAATATTTGTTCCTGACATTTTCGCAATCATCCCCAGAACGACAATCACAAAAAATACCATTGTAGCATAAACAGCAATCACTAATTTCCCTAATGGAATTAATGAAGTGATCCCAAATTTGGCAACTGTTATTCCTATCAGCGCAAATACACCAAACGGAGCGAACTTCATCACTTGATTGGTTATCCAAAACATTGCATCTAATACACCTTCAAAAAAACTAAGAACAGGTTTTCCTTTTTCTCCTACTGCCGCTATTCCTAAACCAAAAAACACAGAGAAGAAAATAATCGGCAATAAATCGCCTTGAGCAATAGATTCAAATATATTTTTCGGAACAATATGAACTATCGTGTCTGAAAAGCTTTGCGTTTCAGCTGTTTTCGTCGTTGCCTCGTATTTGGATATATCACTTTTTTCAAGGTTACTAGTATCTAAACCAGCACCAGGATGGAATAAATTTGCCGATAGTAAGCCTATCGCAATTGCAATGGTTGTGACAATCTCAAAATATAGAAGGGTTTTTCCCCCCAGTTTCCCCAGTTTTTTAATATCGCCAACTCCCGCGATTGAGACTACTAATGCAGCGATAACTATAGGGACAACAATCATTTTTATTAAACGAATAAAAATATCGCCAATTGGAGCGATAATGGCCATGACTGTTTCATTTCCATGAAATAAAGCACCAACAACTATCCCGAGAACAAGTGCAACAAAAATTTGCGAAGCTAGCCCAAACTTCCTCATTTAAAAATCCTCCTAAATTAGTAGTCTTATGTCATCGCTATTATGTGAATATTCAAAGCATATAACGAGACCTACAAAAAACTACTAAAACCTACAGAGGCAATTTAAAAATGTGCGATAAATGTGCATTTTTAATTTAATTTATAGTTCGGTTCAACTTCCTTCCCATAAAGCTTGATAGCACCATAGCCAAGCACTCCTCCAGAGGTATTTAAAATTAGATCATCTACATCAAAAATTCCGAGAGAAAATACAACCTGAAGACATTCCAAGCATAAACTTAAACTCAAAGATAAAGTTAATCCGCCAATAAATGATAACTTATTATTTTTAGACAATAATACAAGAAAGATTCCAAACGGGATGAACGCTACGATATTCCCAACCAAATTACTAAAATCATGCCACCCCGATAGGCTATGAATATTAATGAATATGGTTTTAAACGGGATCACATTACCGCTTTGCAATTGGGACATAAGATGAGTTGGATTCTCTAGATTCTTCTGAAGTTGGTCCTTGAGAAAGGTCATATCTCTCCAATAGAATTTAAATAAGATGATTTTAAGCAATCCGCACAAATAAGCAACAAATAGTAAAAGAACAATTATTTTGTTCATTAATTTCATTTTTTTCATTGCGCCATCCTTACCTCTTTGCGATCATTGTTTATTGTTTTGGGATATACTGTCACAATTACACCATCGATATTGTTGCCTGAAATCTCCCAAGGCAGATTAGAAGGCACCTGGATTGTCGTATCTTCGGAAAGAGGGTAATATGTGATTTCATACTTATCACCATCTATAGTAGTTGAAATGGACTTTTGTTCTGTTAAGAAATCCATATATTCCTCTAAAGAAAAATTCTTTTCCTTCATAATTGCACTGTGAGGCAATCCAACATAGCGAATATGCCAAGGCTCATACTGAATGCCTGTGATCTTAGCTTTGTCCTTTGGATACCGTAAAACGAAACCGAATTTCCAAGCATTTTCTTCTATCCACTTTCCTTCTGGCGCTACAGCCATTTTCATTTGCGTCGAACCTACATCAAGAGACAAGCCTAAATTGTGTTCACTATAGCCAGGTGGCAAGGCATAAGCAGATCCCATATTTTGATAAAGGACGCTTTGCTCATCAAAGTCTCGAAAACCACTAGTGATGGCGAAATATTGAAGGCCCTCTTTTTTTGCAGACTCAACCATCTCTTTGAATTTATGAGCAATATCCGCTGATAAATATATGTCACTGCCTAACAACGCATAACTTTGAGCCAGGTCAGAATTAGCCGATAAATTTACTATATCCGATTTAATACTCTCTTGATGAACAGGATAGTTATTGTTAACCAAAAGCAAATCGCCTTGATAGATTTGGTCTTCTGTTATTTCAACTCTGTTGATATTCTCAGAAAGTCTTCCATCCTCTGTTATTGTCTTTTCAGATTGATTATCGTTTTGTATTTTTACATTCGGTTCAGAAAATGTTTCTAAATTAACAAAAGTTAATCCTAGGCACAATAATAAAAATAAAAAGCCCCACCTCTTCATTCATTCGTTTCCTCCTTAAGCTTATCTGCTTATAAGTCTAGGGAAAACTATTTAAATAAAGTGTGGGGTAAAGTTTAAATTTTTCTTAAATCCTTTACATGGATGTTAAACATGTTCTATTTTTCCACTATCCTGAGGTAAGCGTACTTCAAAAATGGTCCGGATTATGCTACTTTCCACAGTAATGGTTCCATTATGCTGTTCCACAATATTCTTGGCAATGAACAAGCCAATCCCCGTGCCACCGCCTTGATGCGTTCGGGCTTTATCACCAGTATAAAACATATCAAAGAGATGCGGGATTTCAGCTGGAGGAATGCTATCTCCATAATTCACTACTTGAACAACCACTTCATCCGCTTCAATAAAGCCGTTAATATCGACATACTGACCTTCATTTCCATAACGAATGGCATTGGTCAGAAGATTTTCAAACACACGTGCTAACAATTCTCCATCGCCCAAAATGTGTAAATGGGCACTACTCTCCATTCGAGCAACTATATGATTCTTTTTGAATGCAGGATACAATTCTTCATTTAATTGATAAAGCAGGTCAGTTAAATTGATTCTCTTTTTTTCAATTGGAAGCATACCATAGTTCATTCTAGTTATTTCAAATAATTCTTCAATTAGACTTTCTAAACGCTGAGATTTGGTAAAGGCAATCGTCAAATAATGTCTAACTTGGTCTTGTGTCAAGTTCTCATCCTTAAGGATTAAATCTAAATATCCTAAAACGGAGGTGAGCGGTGTCCGGAGATCATGAGCTAAATTTACAACTAACTGATCTTTACTACTTTCCGAGAAGTCTCCCCTTTCAATGGCAAGTTGCAATTTTTCATTTGCTAGATTAATATCTTGTGCAATATTTTCAAATTCATCATTTGATTCTATTTTTACACGATAGGAGAAATCGCCATGTGCTAGATGGCCAATACCAGTGGAAATCTCTTTGAAGTACACTGAATAACGTTTAGTAAGTAAATAAAAGATCAAGAAAGAAAGTGGAATAAATATCAATAAAAAGAAATTAATATCGCCAATATATTTCAGGATTTGACGATAAAAAAACAGCGTTTCGCCGAATTGGACATATGTATGATAATAGTATTGGAGCACCTTAAAGAAGGAATAGGTAATGATTCCTGACAACAACATACTTAAGCCAAATAATAGCGCCATCTTTGACCGAAAGCTGTGCACCATTTTAGCCATTGAAGGAATACCCCACTCCCCACACCGTTTTAATCCATTTGTGGTTATGTTTACCTTCTTCAAGTTTTTTCCGCAACGTACGTATGTGTACCATTACCGTATTGCCACTTTCGAAGTATGTTTCTCCCCAGACGTGATGAAAAATATTTTCGACACTATATACCTTCTTTGGATAACTCGCAAGTAAATACAAAATGTCAAACTCTTTCGGCGTAAGCTCGATATTCTCACCGTATAAAGTTACTGTGCGCTTTTCAGCTGTAATCACTAATCCACCATATTCCAAGCAGGTTTTATTATCTGCTTTCGGTTGGTTTAGCTTCAGAAAACGTCGAAGCTGTGCATTTACACGGGCAACCAATTCTATCGGAGTAAATGGTTTAGTCATATAATCATCTGCACCAATTACCAGTCCCTGTACTTTATCGAAATCAGATGTTTTAGCACTCAAAAAAATGATGGGCATATTATATTGTTCGCGAATGCGACGAGTGACTTCATATCCATCCATTTTCGGCATCATGATATCTAATATCAGCAAATCAACCGGCTGAGACTCGACTATATTTACAGCCTCTTGTCCATCTGATGCTTTAATCACATGGTATCCTTCTTTTTCTAAATGGATAGCAATCAGAACAGCAATTTCCGCCTCATCATCAGCTACTAAAATTGATAAGCGTTTCATTTATTTCACTCCTATGTAAAGTTTTCTTATTTCAGAACCTAGCACCCCATACCTCTTTCTATATTTTTTAAATTTTAACTAATACTATATTCATCTTGTCTTTTGATGGAGTGATTTGAGTGTCACGTAAAAAAGCTAGTTCGATACATTTTTTCTTGTTATTTGTTGTTATGCTTATTCTTATTTGGTCCATGATTAAACCTGAGGAAGGTTACAAGGTCTGGTTGATGGAGGTTTCACCTTCATTATTAGTCTTAATATTCTTGATTTCAAGCTACAATCATTTTCGTCTAACAACTGTTTCCTATGTCATTATTAGCCTTCTTGTCATCTTAACGATTATTGGAGGACATTATTCTTATTCCAAAGTTCCCCTCTTTACATGGATCAAAGATTATTTTGATTTAAAAAGAAACCACTATGATCGGTTTGGTCATTTCCTTAAGGGCTCTATGGTCATAGTTATACTAGAGATATTATTGAAGAAAACAACTTTATTGAAAAGTAAAACAACCAATTTTATTGCTCTATGTATAACACTAGCAATCGGGGCATTCTACGAAATCATCGAGTGGACAAGTACAAAAATAGGGAAAGAAGGGAAAGCCACAAAAGATTTTTTAGGCATGCAAGGAGACGTATGGGACGCCCAGTTGGATATGGCATTTTTATTAGCAGGATCCATTCTTTCGCTTTTTTTCACTAAAATTCTTTATAAAGTATTGGAAAAACCTAGATAAACTGCAACTATCAGAAACTGCTTCTTGAACAATTTCTCTTTAATAAAACACAGAGGGTGACCATAGTTGGAACACCCTCTGTTTTAATCTATAATTACTAATTTCTCAATTAAACTCCAAATTTACGCTTCAATTTCCATTAACGCTTCTGCACATTTTATGCCGTCAACGGCACTGGATGTGATGCCACCAGCATAACCTGCCCCTTCACCACAAGGGTATAAGCCCTTGATATTCGACTCAAATGTCAGCAGGTTTCGCTTAATGGTAACCGGTGATGAACTCCGACTTTCGACAGCTGATAATACTGCATCATGTCTGATAAAGCCTGAGAGTTTTTTATTCATTACTTGCAATCCATCTTTTATACTATCAATGATAAAATCATCCAGACATTCTCTTAAATCTGTCGGCGTAACTCCTGGGGAATATGTTGGCATAATATCACCGAGTTGTTTGCTGCCCTTATTGACTAAGAAATCACCGACCAATTGAACTGGTGCAAAATAATTGCTCCCACCAAGTTCAAATGCTTTCCGCTCAAGCTTCCTTTGGAACTCGATAGCTGCCAAAACCTCTCCATTAAAATCATTTGGTGTTACAGAAACAAGCAATGCGCTGTTAGCATTTTCACCACTTCTTGCGCTATAGCTCATCCCATTTGTAACGACAGTATTTTTTTCTGATGCGGAAGCGACAACATGACCACCTGGGCACATGCAGAACGTGTAAACACCCCGTCCACTAGGAAGGTGGGCATTCAACTTATATTCAGACGCACCTAATAATGGGCTACTCGCAAAGCAGCCGAATTGCTGTGCATCAATGTCTTTTTGATGATGTTCAATACGGACACCAACAGCAAAAGGTTTCGGAATCATATCTACCCCTAAATCCTTTAGCTTATAAAAAGTATCGCGAGCACTATGCCCGATTGCCAGTACAACAGCATCGGTTTCGATTGACTCAGTCTCCCCTTGCCGCTCTAGGACCACACCTCTAACTTGATCATTCTCAATAATAAGGTCCTGCATTTTTGTTTCGAAATACACTTCCCCACCGAGATGTTCAATTTTTTTACGGATATTTCTAACTACCGTTATTAAAATATCAGTTCCAATATGGGGTTTTGCCAAATAGGCTATCTCCCGAGGAGCACCAGCGTCTACGAATTCCTTTAATATTTTCGGAATCCTTGTATTTTTTATGCCAGTTGTTAATTTACCATCGGAAAAGGTCCCTGCTCCACCCTCACCAAACTGGACATTGCTATTTGTATCAAGCACTCCTTCCTTCCAAAACTTTTCAACAGCCAATTTTCGGCGATCGACGTCCATTCCTTGCTCGACAACAATCGGGTTTAAACCATGTTCTGCTAATACCAAGGCACAGAAAAGTCCAGCAGGTCCACTGCCTACAACAACAGGACGGGTGGTTTTTTTTGTTTTCTTAATCATGTATTCAAGAGGTTTGATTGACGAAACATCTTTTATGCCCAAATACAATTTCTCGTTTTCCATTTCAACATCCACAGAATAAACAAGCTGGACATTATTTTTTTCCCTGGCATCAATTGACTTTTTCGAAATACTAAAAGACAATATTCTGTCCTGCTTGACTCTTAGTTTTTTCTGGATTTTCTGAGCCAAAAGTTCACTTTCCTTACTTGGTTCAAAGTCAGCACGAAGCTTAATATTACTTATTCTTAGCATGATTTATTCCATCCTAGATTTATTTTTATTGATAATATTATTTCACTAATCTAAAAAAGTAATAGAAGATGATAATAGATAAATACGAATCATTTTAACACGAATTCTGCACAGAAAAAAGCACATTCCAAATCCAATGAAATGTGCTTTTTAATTTCGTTCTAATTCGTGATTTATTAAAAATGATATACCAAAAAGGTCTATTTAACCACTCGAAAGTTTGCTGGTGATTTTATGTAATCTTTAGTAATAATAGTATATCCTTCTTTTTCTAAAATTACCTTTTCAACGATTCTTTCAATCATTACCCATTTTTCAATAATATTGCATTCCTCAAACCTTTTATTCCAATTAATTAATTCGTATTTTAAAAAATTGAAAGACTGTTCTTTACTTAACAGGTTACAAAGACGATTATCAAGGTGAAAAAGTTCTATGTTCAAATCATGTATGTCATTTTCAACCTTATTAATTTTAGACAACTCTTTTGCATTTTTCATCATAAAGTACAAGGAATACATGAGTTTTAATTCTTCTTTCAATTTATCTATTTTCTCCGTAATGAATCCTTTGTCTCTAATGAGATTTGTATTATCTATTATGATATTATTGCTTTCAATTAATTTTTGTAATGATGAAATAACTAATTCCTCGTGCTTTTCAGCTCCAAAATCTCTTTGATTATGTAGAATATGGTGATTTTTTGAATAATCACATACATAACGCCGGTATATTTTGGCATCAATATTATTTCTATTTAATGATTTTGGTCTTCCCCTATTAATTTCGGATTTTAGCTTTTTTCCACAATAACCACAGAAACATAGATCATTTAGTAAGAATTCTTCCTTTGGTGTCACCCCCGAATAATTGTTATGTGGTATCCTCTTATCCATTAATTTTTGAGTTTCACTAAATATTTTTTCATCAACAATAATTAACTTCTCATTTTTAGGTTGCGGTTTCCATTCAGAACGCTTATGTCTCCCGTTCAAATTTGAATATTTATTAAAGGCTGGGAAACCGATGTAAACTGGGTTTCTCAATATTCTGGTAATAGTAGTATAAATCCATTGCTTGCCATGGCGTGTTTTTATTTTTTGATTGTTTAGCACTTGTGTAATCTTGCATGAACCAAATTGATTTATACACGCTAAATTAAATATTTTGTTAACAACATCAGCTTCGGTTGGATTAATTACAAGTTCTGATATGCCGTTTACCTTAACTAATTTATACCCGTAGGGTGCAGACCCTCCAGTAAATGAACCTTCCTCTTTCAATTGAGCAAAACGTTTTTTTACTCTCTGGGATGTCTTTTCAACTTCTTTTGAAGATTGGTCAAAGTACTTCATTTCATCATTTGAAAAGCCTGAAAACTTTCCATCAATTACAGACCAAATCTCAACTTCAGCAGCCTTGAAAGTATCAAAGAAAAATTCCATTTCCTCTTTTTTTCTTCCAATCCTATCCAGCATAAAAACCAATAGAACATCAAATTCTTTTTGCTTTGCACCTAGTAGAATTCTATTTAAACCTTCACGTTTTTCTATTGTTTTACTATATCCAGAAACAGCCAACTCTTCTATTTCACGCTCGATGATACAATTTTGTAAATTTGATACATATTCTAAACAGGCTTTTCTCTGTAAAGTAATATCATGTTGTAGGACCTGACTTTTAGTTGAGACACGGTAGTAAGCCCATACCCTTTTCACTAAAATCAACCCCTTTATTAGATTGGCTCTATAATAATCATAGCACATACGTTCGCATAAATCTATTTTGAAGAATGTAATTCACAAACTAAACAAAAACATAAAAAAGTCCTAACATTTTAATTAATGTTAGGACTTTTTTTGATGATCCGAGAGGGATTCGAACCCCCGACCCCATCCCTGTCAAGGATGTATTCTCCCACTGAACTATCGGATCGTAATATACTAAGCAATCAGAGCAAAGTAAAATTCAGTTTTAAAGGCATATTTATTATTATATTCATAATCAAAAAAATGTCAACCAATTCCGCATCCTTAAATCTTCATATAAATAGTGCATTGGTTTCTTCAATTTCACCATGGTTATATGTTAAAATTTTTCCTAAACAATCCGTAACCACCCCAAAATGAAAGGAGTAGTCGCCGATGGTTTTCCCTCGCGGAACTATCCAGGATCACAATCTCTACAGTCACAAGCTAGGTGAAACGGTGGATTTGCTGGTTTATTTACCAGCGACATTCTCGCCCCTTTATAAATACCATGTTTTAATTGCACTAGATGGAGTGGACTATTTTCAGCTCGGTGGAATTGCTAAACTAGCCGATGAACTGCTCGAGCGAAACGAAATCGAGCGCTTGATTATTGTCGGAGTTCCCTATAAGAGTGGTAAGGATCGCCACGATAAATATCATCCAGAGGGCGAACAGTCGCAAGCATTTCTGCAATTTTTGGCTCAGGAGCTTGTTCCTTATTTGGATCATGCCTTTCCCACTTACCAAATCGGAATGGGGCGCGCGTTAATCGGTGATTCTCTAGCTGGCTATACCGCCTTCAAAGCTGCCCTCACTTATCCACACACATTTGGAAAAGTCGCCTTGCAGTCACCTTATGCTCATTCAAGCTTGATTTCCACTATTAAAGCATTTAATCATCCCGCTTTACTCGAAATTTATCATGTTGTCGGCACCGAGGAGACTTCTGTGAAAACTACCCGCGGCAAACTTGAGAATTTTATCGAACCAAATCGCCGCCTCTCGGTTTTGCTCAGTGCCAAAGGCTTCCCGTACACCTATCAAGAATTCGAAGGTGATCACACCTGGACCTACTGGCAACCAGATTTACGAAGCGTATTACAATCTTTATTTTTCCAAAAATCATAAAGATTAGCTGTAATGCCAAATAATAGGTTTGATAATGAAATTTTGCTATAATACTCATCATAAACTTAAATGATAACCATATTTTTCAAATGAATATAAATGACCACATATCAATTGGAATGATCTGGGAGGTAATGATATGAAATTTGGTGTTGCGATTTTCCCCTCAAAAAAGCTGCAGGATCTCGCGAATTCCTACCGAAAACGGTACGACCCGCATTACGCCTTGATATCACCGCATATAACCTTGAAGGGGCCATTTGAGGCCGCTGAGGACCAATTTAAGGATCTTAGCCAAAGACTTACGCAAATCGCTAGCGCTACAAGACCGTTCCCTTTGAGAGTGTTAAAGGTCAGTTCGTTTAAACCTGTGAACAATGTGATTTATTTTAAAATCGATCCGATTGAACCATTGGCAAAGCTACAGCTGGCGCTACACACGGATATAATCGGTGATGCCCCGGAATATAGCTTTGTACCGCATATTACCATCGGGCAGCAGCTTTCAAATGATGAACATTCCGATGTCTACGGGCAACTACGCATGATGAAAATTGAGCATGAAGAACTCTGTGACCGCTTCCATTTATTGTATCAGCTTGAAAACGGAGCTTGGACTGTTTATGAAACATTTCGATTTGGAAAGGAATAGTGAAAATGCAGGTTAAAATCGTAACAAACGACCAAGAATTACAAGACGCCTATAGCATACGCAGCAAGGTTTTCATTGAAGAACAAAACGTACCGGCAGAAGAAGAAATCGATGAGCATGAAACAAGTGCTGCCCATTTTGTCCTGTATGATGCATCATGTGCAGCCATTGCTGCTGGACGCTTCCGGGTACTTGAAGGAATCGGCAAAGTCGAGCGGATTTGTGTAGTGAAGGAGCAGCGTGGCACAGGTGTTGGTAAAGTACTAATGGAACGAATCGAAGAGTATGCACATGAGCTAGGAATTTCCCAATTGAAGCTCAATGCGCAAACACAAGCCATCCCTTTTTATTCAAAACTAGGCTATGAAATCGTTTCTGAAGAATTTTTAGATGCTGGAATTCCGCATCGGACTATGAAAAAAGCTTTAGGATAAACAAGGACATATACGTTGAAGATGATAGCACATGCAGGGGACATTACACCTCTGCATGTTTTTGTTTGGTAACTTTTCTGTCTTTAGCTTGGGGTAAAATTTTGATATGATTATTTTTGTATTATTTTTCACAGATAAACCATAGGCTTTTGTATATTGATTTTGCAAAAATGCCTCCAATATAATTAAAAAGAGGTACCCTCCTATGAAAACTGCTATTTTCCTTGATGATAAAATCCATTTAGAAAAGCTTAATCGCGAGCAATATCAACGAATCTATGAAGCTGGTAAAAAAGGTGAACTAGCCTGCCCTAGCTGTGGCGCTGCGGTTCGCTTGTATTTGGGGATTATGGAAGAACCGCATTTCTTTCATGTTGTTGCGTCTAGTGACGTTTGTGATGATCTTCCTGAGCAATTATTTGAGGAACCAAAAGTTATAGCTACCACGAGTGATGACGGCTATATTGAACGAAACGGCTTCCGCATCCCCGTATCCCGCTCAGTTGGTTCAGCTACAGCGACATCTTCTTCTGCAACGGCAACTCGGCAAGCTGCCAAGAAACGCCCAAAGCAGTTAAAGGTTGATCGACCGTTTGCGAAAGCAGCTGCCTATCAAAGTGATGCAACGCATCCTTATTTAGCGGAGTTGGCCCAAGCAGGGTTTATGCTTGATGCAAGCCAGGCTGCTGCTGTAACGAACACTGAAGGTCCACTTCTCGTTCTCGCCGGAGCCGGTAGTGGAAAAACGCGAGTATTAACGGCACGGACAGCATTCATGCTTGTTGAAAAACGAATCGCGCCAAATTCAATTATGCTTGTGACGTTTACTGCGAAAGCTGCAGCGGAAATGAAGGAGCGACTAACTCGATACCCGAAGCTTTCGCCAAGCCTAATTAATGGACTTGTCACAGGCACATTTCACAGTATTTTCTACCGGATACTAGCTTTCCATGCCCGTGAAAAATGGGATTCTCGCAATCTGTTGAAAAAAGATTGGCAGAAGGAACAAATTTTAAAAGAGGCTGGCAAAGGGCTGGAGTTGGACGAAAAGGAATTTTCCTATGACCTAGCCTTACAAAAAATCAGCTACTGGAAAAACAACCTTGAATGGCCAGATACCGTTAAACCGGCTGATGCTTGGGAGGAAAAGGTTGCGATTTTGTACAAGCATTACGAGGAATCCTTGCGCAACAACCATTTGTTTGATTTTGACGATATGTTGATTGGCTGTTATCAGCTGTTCCTTGATGACCCAGCTCTGCTTGTAACCTATCAAAATCGCTTTCAATATTTTTTAATCGACGAGCTGCAGGATATTAACAAGGTGCAGTATGAATTGATTAAATTGCTGTCGGCGAGATCGAAAAATGTATGCGGGGTTGGCGATGATGATCAATCCATCTACGCGTTCCGTGGAAGTGATCCGTCATACTTGCTTGATTTTGAGTATGATTTTCCAAATGCGCAAACGGTTGTACTCGATCAAAACTACCGTTCAAGCCATGAAATCGTCTCTGTTGCCAATAAGATTATCAGCCAAAATAAGCGCCGTCGTACTAAATCGATGAATGCCCAATCCAGTTATCATCAGGCGCCGATTGCTTTCTATCCTTATGATGAAGAAGAAGAAGCAACGATGATTTTAACTGACTTGTTGGAAAAAATCGGACAGGGTAAGCGTCCAAGCGATTTTGCGATATTGTTTCGGACCAATACGGGGAGCCGAGCCGTGTTTGAACGGCTTGTTCATTCCAGCATTCCGTTTAAAATTGATCAGGATATCGAGTCCTTTTATGATCGCTTCATCGTTAAAGGGATGCTCGCTTTTTTACGTTTGAGTGTGAACGAGGATGACCAACATGCTATTCAGGCGGTGTTGCCTGCTATGTTTATTCGGCAAAATGCACTTCAAGACATTAAAGCTGATAGTATTTTATCAGACTGCACAATGCTTGAATCACTGTCACGGCTGAAAACGTCGTATGCTTTTCAAGCTCGGAAGTTAAAAAAACTGGTTCCTATATTGCGGGGCTTAGGGACATTGTCCCCAGCTGTTGCGATTGAAACAGTGGAAAAGGAGCTTGGATTTGCTGATTTTGTCAAGAAACGCGGCAATGAAGGTAATATGCTTGATAAAGGCTCAGACGATGTGCGTGATTTAAAGGTTGCAGCGAAGAACTTTACGAATGTGGCCGAGTTTCTTGAGCATACCGACCACATGAAGGCGATGAATAAAGAAATGAAGGTCATTTCTAAAAATGTTCAGGATGCGGTTACGTTAAGTACGATTCATCGTTCAAAAGGGCTTGAGTATAATACTGTTTATGTGTTGGGGACAGTCGACGGAACGATCCCCCATGATTATTCGTTGGAATCGCTGCGTGGCGGAGATCAGGCTCCACTTGAAGAAGAACGACGGTTACTATATGTAGCAGTAACGCGTGCTCAGGATGAATTGTATTTATCAATTCCAGAGCGAATTCGTGGCAAAAAGGCCAATCCATCGCGATTTTTATCAATATTAAAATAGTTAGGTATGGATTCAAGTGGACATATAAATAAAAACGCATGGACCTCAAATAGTCCATGCGTTTTTTCGTACCCTAAAGTTATTTTTTATTAATCATTTTTGAAATCGAATTGAAGTCTAATGACTTGCCATCTTTGATGATTGACGAGACAATTTTGTCTTCCATTTCCCTTGATACTGGCTTACCAGCTATTTGGGATACTTGACGGATTACACCTCGCACTGTTTTTTCGTCCTTGAAATTCGCATTTTGTAATGAGTTAGCTAGCGCAAAGATATCATTCATGTTCACGCCAGTTTTCTTTTCAACGTTTTTAAAGAACCCGTTATCCATGTGTAACACCACGCCTCCTTCTTTAACTTATGTATCCTATGAAAAAAGGGCAGGTTTGGTGAATTGTCTAGATAGGTTTGGAGTCCACAAAAAGAAAGAGATTGACCCTAGATGTTGGATCAATCTCAACTTGCTTGTTTTGAAAAAGGGTATTGGGAATCAACAGGGAAGGAGTCAATCCCCTGATAAGCATCCTGTATTAGTTATAGAAGCTAGCTCCAACAATAATTAACAAGATGAACAATACGACGATAAGAACGAATGTTGAACCGCCGTAACCGTAACCGCCGCCGTATCCATATCCGTAACCGCAGCCGCCGCCAAAGAAGCCCATAATTTGTCACCTCACTTTTCCTTTGCTCAATATAAGATATGTAAAAGCGGAAAAAGTGTTATGGGCACAGTCCAAAAAATTCTAAATACGATAAACGTTTCCACTGGTTGGTTTGATTGCTAATGGTTATCCGCGAAAAATCAGCCTTTTGGTTTAAACATTAACGCTCCAATGAAACCAAAAATAATAGCTGCAGAAATCCCCGAGCTCGTTACTTCGAACATTCCGGTTAATACGCCCACCAAGCCATGCTGGTCAGCCTCCTGCAACGCGCCGTGAACTAATGAATTCCCGAAGCTTGTAATAGGAATGGTCGCACCCGCACCAGCAAAATCCACTAATGGCTCGTATAGACCAAAGCCATCCATAACCGCTCCGATGACAACAAGTAGACTCAACGTATGTCCTGGTGTTAATTTGGCTACATCAAAGAGGAGTTGGCCTAATACGCATATCAGCCCCCCAACGACAAAAGCCCAGAAAAACATCGGCAACATAACAATCCCTCCTTTTACCCATGATTTGCTAAAAATTGACTGAGGAGTTTGATTTGACTATAGATTACCTTTTCATTTCTGATTCGTCATAATGATTCTACGGCATCTCTATTGACACAGCATGAGCGATGCACGGAATACTTTCACCCTGTTGGAACGATAAAGGTGATAATAGCGCACCTGTTGCTACGACAAGTATTTTCTTGTAGGTCCCCTTTTTCATTTCGTTCAGTAAATGACCGTATACTACGGATGCTGAACAGCCCGCTCCGCTTGCACCAGCTTGGACAGGTTGATCACTTTTATAAATCAACATTCCGCAATCCTTAAACTTTTCCTCAGTCAGATTAATGTTGCTCTTACCCAACAATTCCATTGCTGTTTCATGCCCGATTCGTCCTAAGTCGCCGGTCACGATGAGGTCATAATAATCGGCATTGCGCCCCAAATCGTTAAAATGAGCGGTAATCGTATCAGCCGCTGCCGGGGCCATCGCTCCTCCCATATTGAACGGATCGGTGATACCCATGTCGATTACTTTGCCGATAGTCGCAGATGTAGTCACTGGATCAGCTGCATTCCCTGAGTTCTTCGCCAAGACAGCCACTCCAGCACCTGTTACTGTCCATTGTGCAGTGGGTGGCTTTTGACCACCGTATTCGGTTGGATAGCGGAATTGCTTTTCCGCTGCAGCATTGTGGCTGGCTGCTCCAGTTAAAATATAATTTGCCCCTTGATAATTGATTAAAAAAGATGCCAGTGCAAGTCCCTCCATTGAGGTTGAACAAGCCCCAAATAAGCCCATATAAGGTAACTGTAATGTCCGAGCCGCAAAGCTGGTCGGGGTAATTTGGTTAATTAAATCTCCAGCGATAAAAAACTGAAATTGATCCTTTTGCAGATTTCCTTTTTGAATTGCAGTCTGCGCTGCTTCTTCTATTAAGACACGATGGGCTTTTTCATACGAATCCTGCCCCATCCATAAATCCTCATGTAAAATATCAAAGTCGTTAGCGAGATTGCCGTTAGCTTCAAACGGACCGCCTGAAACACCGGTAGATATAATGGAGGGCTGGCTTTCAAACAGCCAACTTTGCTTGCCTTTTAGCAATTAAATGACCCCCCAAATTGTCAATAGCGTTTTAATCAGTGCAACTACAAATGCCGAAAAAACACCAAACAAAATCACTGAGCCAGCAAGCTTAAACATGTTACCACCGACACCAAGGACATAACCTTCTGTACGGTGTTCAATCGCCGCAGAAATTACCGCATTGCCAAATCCGGTTACAGGTACAGCACTTCCAGCACCGCCAATCTGGCCAATGTGATCATAAACGCCAAATCCTGTCAGTAGCATGGCAAAGAAAACCATCGTTGCCACGGTTGGATTACCGGTAGTTTGTTCAGTGAACCGAAAAAAATAAATATAAAAATAACTGACTGCTTGGCCAATTAAACATATTGTGCCACCAACCAAAAATGCCTTCAGGCAATTTTTAAGTACAGGTCGTTGAGTCTCATGTTTTTTCTGCAATTCTTGGTATTCCAATTGTTCAGGGGTTAGTTTTTGCAGTTGTTCTTTTTTTCCCAAGAAAATTCCCTTCCTTTCACGTAAGCTCTTTTTTCAGTTCAATGATTTCATTCAACTTTTTCTCTGCCTCTTTATCGGAATGTTTTGGGTCATTTTCATCATTAATGAGTTCAATTACATCTAAAAAAATTTTATAGTCACTTGAAATGATGAAATCCTCCTTAGGGAATTTCTTTTCAAGCTTTTCATTGATTTCTTTTTCAATTTGTTTCATTCGGAAACGGTGCATGTGTTTTACCTTGTAGGCTACAACCGTATCCTTTTTCCCTTTTACGATGGCAACATCATATACTGGTTCAATCGCCATAACCTCTTTGCGCACTTTTTTAAGTGTTTCCATGTCCTCTGATTCATTTGTTCCAAATACTGTCGGGCGCGGGTCAACTTTTTTAAGTAGAGCTACTTTTGTCTCAGAACCTGAGTAATTGGTACATCCTCCTAATACTACAATGATAAAAGCAAGGATCCATTTCAGTTTGGGTGGAGTTATGAGGTTTGTTTTCATAAAAGTCCCTTCCTAATTCTTTAAATGATGGGGTGAAGATACCTGTTTATTTTCTACTTCTGCAGGGATTTTATGAATGTACTGAAAAATTTTTTCTTTTTTTGTAAAATAAATTCCATTATAAAAAAAAAAACCAAGCCGAAGCTTGGTTTTTTAGTCTAATCATATTATAGAGCAATGGTATGGTAACCAGAGTCAACATGAATGTTCTCTCCTGTAATACCACGAGACATATTACTGAATAGGAATACTGCAGTGTCGCCAACCTCTTCAGTATCTGTCCCACGACGAAGCGGAGCGCGTTTTTCAATGTGCTTTAAGATTTCGTTAAAATCACCGATACCCTTAGCAGAAAGCGTACGAATCGGACCAGCAGAGATAGAGTTGATGCGGATTCCGTGCGGACCTAAATCACTAGCTAAATAACGAACACTTGCTTCAAGTGATGCTTTTGCGACACCCATAACATTGTAGTTTGGTAAGACGCGCTCTCCACCAAGGTAAGTAAGCGTAACGATACTGCCGCCTTCTGTCATAAGGCCTTTCGCTTCCTTACAAACTGCAGTTAAAGAATAAGCGCTGATATTATGCGCTAAAAGGAAACCGTCACGAGTTGTGTTCATATAGTCGCCTTCAAGCTCTTCTTTTTTAGCAAAAGCAATACAGTGTGCTACACCATGAATCACACCAATTTTTTCTTTAATATCAGCAAAGCATTTTGCGATTTCTTCATCATTTGTAATATCACATGGTAAAACTAGCGAATCATTACCTTCTAATGTTTCAGCTAATTCTCTTACGCCCTTTTCTAATCTATCACCTGCATATGTAAATACAATTCTGGCTCCCGCCGTATGAAGTGAACGAGCGATACCCCAGGCAATACTACGTTTATTTGCTACACCCATAACTACATAAGTTTTTCCAGCTAAAGAAAGAGTCATCAATTACCCTCCTATTAATACATGATATTAGTACCTAGTACTAATCTTACTATATTGATCTATAAAAGAAAAGCAAAAATTCATATCCATCTTTTCCAAAAACCGAAAAATTAACACCACTGACAAAATTCCAGCTCCCGCTTCAGTTGCTCAACATATTCCTTTGATCCCGTCACAATCAGGCGATCATTGATGTGAAGCTCAGTATCCCCATGTGGAATTATCGAATCACGCTTCCTGAAAATCCGAACAAAGATAACATCACCCGTAAACGGAAACTCTCTCAGCTTCATTCCCGCAAATTCTTCATTAAGCATCGTAATTTCAAACAAGGCTGTTTCCTGATTAGTTAAAATGCTTATCATGCTCGGGGATACAATCGAAGCCCGTAGCAGCGTATGTTGTGCCAAAAATCCAGAAAAGAATTCTATTCCCATTTCCCCTAACTGTTCCTGAAGAGCTTGGCCCTCAATTCTGGCGATTACCCGACAAGCGACATTTTCTTTAATATTTCGAGCAAGACTGGCATTTGTATCCTGATTTCCAGTTAAAATTACGACTGTATCCGTATCAGCAGCGAAGCTTTCGGTATTTTTTAATGTATCAATTGAATAGTCAGGAATCTCAACCATATCAAAAACAGACCCTGCAATCTGTTTTTCTGATTTTTCTTGTTTGGTCGTATAGACTACTGTTTCGTAAAGTGTTGGTTCCAGTTCTCGTGAAACCTGCAGCGATAGTTGGTTAGCGCCGATAAAGACAATTTTGATTTTTTTGGTGGCCAACTGCTCTTTCGGGAACAACTTTTTAAACACTATCGGCGTGAAAATCGAAGTGATGACGGCAACGAAAATTAACGTTCCACTCATTTCTGTTGTAATCGCACCTAAACGCTCACCAATTGTTGCCGCTGCAATGACCAAGGACAGCGTTGACGTGAGCAGAAACCCAGAGGCAACAACTGTCTTTCTGTCATACCATTTTTTCAACATATAAACTGGGAGAAGCTTTGAGATTAGTAATGCGATTAATAGCAACGGCACAAGCAAGAGCAATTTCGGATCGCTCAGTAATGAACCAATATCAAGCTTCACTCCCACCATAACAAAGAAAATCGGAATTAAAAATCCGTAGCCAAATGAGTCGAGTTTATGAATCAACTCCTGGTTTGGAGAGAGCAACGATACTAACACCCCGGCCAAAAACGCCCCAAGAATATTTTCAGCACCAACCGACTCTGATAAAGCAACAAGAAAAATAATTAACGCAAAAACAGCCCGTGTGCCAATTTGTGTTGTTCCTTTTGATAGCACCTCTAGAAAAGCACGATTTTTAAACCTTTTACCAATAAAGAATAAAAGGACACCCACAGCGAATAACACAAGTAACAACCAAGTGTTACCTCCACCCTCATCATAAAGTGAGGCAAATACAGCAAGCAAAATCATCGTTACCAGGTCTGCAATTACGGCAACAAGAAGAATGATTTGGCCAATCACGGTTTTCATGAGGTGCCCCTCTTTTAGGGTTGGCACCACGACTCCTAATGAGATTGTTGAAATAATTAAAGTCATTAAAAAGGCATTCTCGATTAAGTCGGCTAACACAAATAAATATGACAATACAAACGAAGCGATAAAAATCCCCATGAAAATAACCATTGCGACAATGAAGCTGTTCGGTTCTGCTTTCCCACTAGGCAGGATATTGGTCTTGCTTGATTTTTTACGTGAAAAAGCTGTAAAATCAATCTCCAATCCACTTAAGAACATTAAGAAAATAAAACCGAGCGTCGACAATGTCTCAAGCCAAACGTCCTCATGTACAAGGTTAAGCCCACTTTTTCCAATGATAAGACCCATTAAAATTTCGGCTACTACAACTGGGATGATCGTAAGTTTTAAACGATGTTGCATGATTGGGGTTAAAAATGCAACAATAATCACGATAAATAGTGACATGACGGATGCTTGTGGCTCCATTATTGATTACCCCCTTTTTGAGATATTTGTAAGATGGTTTTTTTTGAATTCATTTATACCAAGGGAGCGAAGGGACAATGAAGATAGATATTATCGGAGATATTCACGGCTGTTATCAGGAGTTTAAAGCATTAACAGAGATGCTAGGTTATGAATGGACTGTTGAAGGCGTTCCAGTTCACCCGCAAGGTCGAAGGCTAGCCTTTGTCGGTGATTTGACTGATCGGGGGCCAGCTTCTTTGAAAATAGTTGAAATTGTGTGGAAGCTAGTTGTTGCAAACGGTAGTGCTTATTACGTTCCTGGAAACCATTGCAACAAGCTATATCGCTATTTGCTTGGCAACAAAGTCCAAATTACTCATGGCTTAGAAACAACCGTTGCGGAGTACGATGCGCTCAATAGCCAGGAACAGCAAAAAGTTCGGCACATGTTTATTGAGCTCTATGAAAAAGCACCACTGTACCGGCAATTAGACAAGGGCAAGCTTGTCATCGCACATGCTGGAATTCGCCAGGATTATATCGGAAAATCAGGTTCAAAGGTGAAAACATTTGTCTTGTATGGTGATATTACTGGTGAAGCGCATCCTGATGGCTCTCCTGTAAGGCTCGATTGGGCAAAGCATTATTCTGGAAAAGCATGTATTGTATATGGTCACACTCCGGTAAAGCAAGTTAGAGTTGTAAATAATACTTATAATATTGATACGGGTGCTGTGTTTGGTGGCATGTTGACTGCCTTGCGTTATCCAGAAAAGGAAATTGTTTCAGTTGATTCAACTATGCCGTTTGTGGCCGAGAAGTTTCGTGAGCTGTGAACGGATGTTTTGGTCACATGAAAATTCATGTGACCATTTTTCAAAAATTAACAATCAATTATTACTACAACAACACTTGCTGCATATCCTCAGGTAACGGAGTAGTAAAGAAACACTCCTCCTCCAAAAATGGATGATAAAATGAAACCTCGCGACAATGAAGCGCCTGCCTACTTATCAACTGAAGCGGCCCACCGTACATATCATCACCTAATAATGGATGACCTAAAAAACTAAGATGAACTCTGATTTGATGGGTTCTTCCCGTTTCCAGCTGTAGCTTTACATGTGTAAACCCTTTACTCTCCTTCCGAGACAACACCCAATAATTGGTGCATGCGTATTGTCCAGATGGGTGCACTTCCCGCTCAATGATGCTAGTCTGTTTGCGGGCAATCGGCTGAACAATTTTACCAAAATCATCCTCAAACAAACCCGATGCAAGTGCCTCATATATCCTTTTTACACGCCCCTGTTTCTGCAATTCGCTTAACAAATGATGAACGTGGCGATGCTTGGCAACTAGCACAAGACCGGAAGTGTCTCGGTCAAGTCTCGTAACTATATGCGCAGTTGCTGACAAACCAATTTGCTCATAATAGCCAAGTAGTCCATTCGCAAGACTGCCCGACGGATGCTCGCGGGATGGTATCGTACTCATCCCGCTTGGTTTATTTATAATTAACACATATGGATCTTCATAAACAATTGATAGTGGCAAATGCTCTGGAATAATCCCTTCACTGGGCTCTTCCTTTGGAAAAATCAGCGTTAACACATCACTATCTTGCAAACGGTAACGAACATTGACGGTTTCGCCATTGATTAAGATGTCTCCACCTCTGAATTTAATATCAGTTAAAGCGGTTTTCGAAATACCCTGCTCTTTGAGGAACTCTCGAATGAGCTTACCCGCAGCAGACATTTTTATTTCCCAAGTAATAAAAAACCTTTCGTCCATGGTGCACATTCCTTTATGTAAAAATAAAATTAATCCTCGGAGACGAATGAATCATGGACTCGCTTCCAGAACGGGAATGGCCGGAATCTCGCGAAGCGGATTTTCTCGTCTGCAACCCGATATTGAATCGATTTAACGTCCTTATGTAACAAGGTTAAATGATCAATGGTAATTTGAAAATCAGGACCGTTGACTGGCTTTAATCGACAGGTGTGGTGATCCGGCAAAATCAGTGGTGAACCTATGGTTCTGAACACGCGATTATTGATAGATGCCATTTCAGTCAACTGTAGAGCTGGTATCGAAGGATGCAAAATTGCCCCACCTAGCGCTTTATTATAAGCAGTACTGCCTGAAGGCGTTGATACACAAAGTCCGTCACCACGGAAACGTTCAAAGTGTTGGCCACGGATTTCGACGTCCATTACCAGTGTACCTTCTACACTTTTTACCGTTGCTTCGTTTAGGGCTAAATAGCGCGTTTCGCGGCCACCATGTTGATATCGAATAATTGTTTCCAATAGGGGATATTCAACGACTTGATATGGTGTTCTCGCAATCGCAATCACGAGCTTTTCTATTTCTTCTGGGACCCAATCGGCATAAAATCCTAAGTGGCCGGTATGGATTCCGACAAAGGCTGTCTTATCAAGGCGACTACTGTAGCGATGGAAGGCATATAAGAGCGTACCATCTCCACCAATTGAGACAACAATATCTGGTTGGTCTTCATCATAAATCAAATCAAAGTCCAACAAATAGGTTCTCATTTTATGCTTTAGTGTATCTGACCTAGAATCCCCTTTTGACGTGATTGCAAATTTCATTTTTTACCCCTCATTTATATTTACTTAGACTATTTGTTATTCTCCTATTAACTGCTTTTTCCCTCTTGACTAGTTTCTTTTTTTAACGTGAAAAATGCTTGCGCTTCCTGGATTTCACCTCTGATTAGCGACATTTCCTCATCAAGACGAAAGGCTGCTTCGGCGGCGCGTTGCAAGCGCGTTTGGATATCCTTTGGAAATTGGCCTTTGTATTTGTAATTCAAAGAGTGCTCAATCGTAGCCCAGAAATTCATCGCTAGCGTCCGAATTTGAATTTCTACTAATATCTTTTTCTCACCATTGATAGTCTGGACAGGATAACGAATCACAACATGATAAGACCGATATCCACTTGCTTTCTTGTTCGATATATAATTTCTTTCCTCGACGATTTCGAAATCTTTTCTTTCTCTTAATAATTTGACCACAGTCTTAATATCATCGACAAATTGGCACATCATCCGCAGTCCAGCAATATCCTGCATTTCCAATTCTAATTTATTTAAAGGGATCTGCTTTTGGATCGCCTTGTCCAAGATACTGGCAATCGGTTTGACCCGACCGGTTACAAACTCTATTGGTGAAGGGGAGCCATCTAGTTCAAACTGGCTGCGCATCCCTCTTAATTTTACCTTTAATTCTTCAACCGCTTGTTTGTATGGAGCTAAAAAATGTTCCCATTGTTCCAACAAATCTCACCTCATCCGATACCCTAAAGTAAATCTAGGGATTTAATAAATATTTTATCATATTTGTGCGATGATTCCCAAAATTGATGTCTCTTTGAAAGAAAGGGATAATATGAACTAGAAGAAACGAGGAAAGGATGACCATTTTGGCACAGCAAATCGAAATCGAATATAAAAATCTATTAACCAAGCTTGAATACGAGGCACTTCTGAATCATTTTAAAATCGAGACCCACCAAATTAAACAACAAATCAATCATTATTTTGATACCGCAGAGTTTGCCTTAAAAAATCTACGTTCAGCATTACGCATTCGTGAAAAAGAAGGATGCTATGAATTAACTTTAAAACAGCCTGCTGAGGTGGGATTGCTTGAAACAAATCAGTCGTTAACAAAGGATGATGCAGAGAATATGTTTAATAATGCTCGTTTCCCTGAAGGCGCTGTGAAAGTAGCATTGGAGACTGTAGGTGTAGACATCGAATCTATCGAGTTCTTCGGAACACTCACGACCTTAAGAGCTGAACTAGAATATATGGGGGGCCTACTTGTATTTGATTCTAGTCGCTATTTGAATGCGGAAGATTTTGAGCTCGAATACGAAGTAACCGATCCTGGGGAAGGCAAAGCTGTTTTTCGGCAATTGTTAGAAACCATGAATATCCCACTCAGAAAAACCGACAATAAGATTCAACGGTTCTATAACCAAAAATACCAGGCATAAAATTGCGCAATTATATTTTATATTTTTAAAAAAATTATGATAAAGCTGAGGATTGATTTTTGCATGTTGATTGGAGCGGAAGGCACGAAGACTCCTGCAGGAGTAGCTGGTATGGGAGACCCCACAAGCGCGAATGCGCCGAGGAGGCTCCCAACTAGCCCTGCGGAAAGCGAAGTGCCTGCAGCGGAAATCAACATTCCTGATTAACAGCTCAAAAAAAAATAAACATTAATTTCAATTCTGTAGGTAGATTACTGGAAACTGGTTTTGTTTTTGTGTAAATTAATAAGGGCTGTTTAAAATGTGGAATAGCGCACAAAAGCAATATATTTGTGATATAAAAAAAGCGTTGCTACAATATAGACAGAATTATCTAGGTAAAGGAGCCCTGCACTATGGTCGAAAAAATGCCTACACCTTTTGAGGCAATCGGTGAAAATACGCTACACCGATTAATTGACGCTTTCTATCGCCGGGTTGGAAAACATCCTGACCTATCGCCAATTTTCCCTGAGGACTTAACCGAAACTGCTCGAAAGCAAAAACAGTTCCAAACCCAGTATCTGGGTGGTCCACCTTTATATACGAATGAACACGGGCACCCTATGATGCGTGCCCGTCATCTACCATTTGAAATAACGCCTACTCGTGCACGTGCATGGTTAGCATGTATGAGTGATGCCATGGATGAAGTTGGACTAGATGGTCCGCTCCGCGATGAATATTATGCTAGGCTCGTATTAACTGCAGAGCATATGGTTAATACACCCGATTCTGAAAGTTTGAAAGGTGAGAAAATGTGAACAAACAAGGTCCATTCCAAAATCCATTCGGTTCTTCTCACCACTGCTTTCAGAGCGGGGAAAAGAAGCCAATCGAGATTTATATGTTTGTTGATCCTCTTAATCCTGAGTGCTGGGCATTAGAACCTATTACAAAAAAACTGCAAATTGAATATGGACGATACTTTTCGATAAAGCATGTTTTAAGTGGTCGCTTAAACACCTTAAATTTAGGAAAAAAGAGTAACTATCAAACAAAAGCCGATCTTTGGGAAAAAACCGCAAGTCGGTTCGGAATGTCTTGTGACGGAAACCTTTGGCTTGAAAACCCTATTTCTTCCCCTTATTTAACGTCAATTGCAATTAAAGCTGCAGAACTACAGGGAAGAAAATTTGGGATTCGGTTTTTACGCAAAATCCAAGAAGTATTATTTTTAGAAAAACAGAACGTATCAAATTTTGATGTGTTAATTGAATGTGCAAAAAGTATCCAGCTTGATGTGGAAGAGTTTGTGAACGATATTCATTCTGATATGGCCTCAAAAGCGTTTCAGTGTGATTTAAAAATTATGAATGAAATGGAAGTTCATGAGATCCCGACACTCGTATTTTTTAATGAAAATATTGAAGAGGAAGGCATCAAAATAACTGGTCATTATTCGTATGAAATTTACGTTCAAATTCTTGAAGAAATGTTGCAGTATAAGCCTGTTCCAGCAGCTCCACCATCACTAGAAAGCTTTTTAAATTATTTTAAACTTGTCGCTGACAAAGAAATTGCTGTTGTATACGATATGACTTTGAGTGAAGTAAATCGCGAGATGAAAAAGCTTCAGCTAAAGCAAGTAGTAGAACAGGTTCCAGCAAAATATGGCGTATTTTGGAGAGCAATTGATGTGCCTGAATGTAAATAGTGGCTATTCTCAGTCACTATTTAAAAGTGAATAGAAAAAAACCTTGTAGTCTTGGGCTACAAGGTTTTTTCTGTTATTTTACGAACAAAGGGGATGGGAGAAATTTTTCACGGTCAAACAAAGGGGTATATGTTTGCTTGTGATCAACTTCACGTCTAAAATATATCACGGATCAAATAGCAGTCGCAATAAATCTCCAGCGCAATTCACAGGATTGTCAAATACCATGCATATTTTCGACACATTTGCATAGGATTCAATAAGAGTGCACAAAAATGATAGGGTTATATCCGTATTGAATCACCAAGAAAGGAGCATCCCTTTGTCAACCAAGCATAAGTTCATTTTCCCAAGCATGGTTATCGCCTTCGCAGTAGTGTTTGGTTATCATCTACTTGCATTATTAAATCTCGTGCCGCTATATGTAACATCGCCGCTCTTATTTATTACATTATTTTTAATTGTAACCTACCTGAATAACCGTAAAAAATTTAAAGGATTTTAACAGGGATGAGCAGCTAACCATTGCTCATCCCTTCTTTTTATTGTGCCTAACTTCCACCAGACTCGCAGATTATTTAACGTTTCAATAATAAGCTTTCCATTTCATTTAACTTTTCTTCAAATACTTTACAAGCATCAGCAATTGGCTGTTTACTTGTCATATCTACTCCTGCTTTTTTCAGAACCTCGATTGGGTAATCAGAGCTTCCTGATTTTAAGAAATCAATATAGCGTGTTACCGCTGGCTCACCCTCCGTGAGAATCTGCTTTGAGAGTGCTGTTGCCGCACTAAAACCTGTCGCGTATTGGTAAACATAATAATTATAATAGAAATGTGGAATCCTCGCCCACTCTAAACCTATTTCCTCATCAATGACGATGTGATCATCACCAAAATATTTCTTGTTTAAAGCATAGTATTCCTTCGTTAACATTTCAGCGGTAATTGGCTCGTTGTTTTGTGCCTTTTGATGAATGAGATGCTCGAACTCTGCGAACATCGTTTGGCGAAATACCGTACCTCTAAAACCCTCTAAATAGTGATTTAACAAATATAAACGTTTATCTTCATCTTCAGTTGTTCTGATTAAGTAATCATTTAACAGCGCTTCATTACACGTAGACGCTACTTCAGCTACAAAAATAGAATAACTTCCATATGGATAAGGTTGAGTTTTGCGTGTATAGTAGCTATGCACTGAATGCCCAAACTCATGAACCAATGTAAATAGATTGTTGACATTATCCTGCCAGTTCATCAGGATATATGGATTCGTGCCATATGTGCCTGATGAGTATGCCCCGCTACGCTTCCCTTTATTTTCATGAACATCGACCCAGCGGTTATCAAAGCCTTCTTTTAAAACATTCAAATATTCCTCGCCTAACGGTGCTAAACCTTTCAGGATTAATTCCTTCGCTTCCCCATAAGGAATCTCCATTTTCACATTTTTCACTAACGGCACAAATAGGTCATACATATGCAATTCATCAACGGCCAACACTTCTTTGCGAAGCTTAATGTAGCGATGCAAAATTGGCAAATGCTCATTAATGGTAGCAACAAGATTCTCGTAAACCGATTCCGGAATATTGTTGTCTGCTAATGCAGCGTGACGAGCTGATTCATACTTGCGGACACGAGCATTAAAATTATCATTTTTAACTTGTCCGGATAATGTACTCGCAAATGTATTTTGAAATTTTCCGTATGTGCTGTATACCGCTTTAAAGGCGTCCTCGCGAACCTGACGATTTTCGCTTTCAAGGAAGCGAATGTAGCGACCGTGAGTTACTTCTACCTCTTCACCGTTCTCATCCTTAATGTGCGGAAATTGCAAATCAGCATTATTTAAAATGCCAAATGTCGTACTCGAAGCACTTAGGACCTCACCAGCTTCTGCTAATAACGCCTCTTGTTCTGCTGATAACACATGTGGGCGCTGCAGATTAATTTCAGCTAAGGCATGTTCATATAGTTTTAGCTCAGGCTTTTCGGTTAAAAAGCTTGCCACCTTTGCTTCCTCAATCGATAATATTTCGGGTACGATGTATGCCAATGCACTACCCACCTGGGAATATAATGCCTTGATTCGATCATCCAGCCCTTGATAATATGAGTTGGTTGTATCTTGGTCATATCGCATATGCGCATAAGTATACAATTTACTAATCCGTTCCAATAACTGATCCTGTAAAGATAACGTTTTGTATAAAGTATCAGCACTTTCATGAAGCTTTCCAGCAAATTCGCGTACGCCAGGAATGAGTTGTTTTACCTCTTCAAATTCTTGATTCCATGCTTCATCGGTTGCAAAAATATCCTCAAGTCTCCATGTATCCTCCATCGCAATTTCGCTTCGTACTGGCAATCCTTTACGTTTAGGTTCTTGTTCCATGCAAATACCTCCATTCTTGTCGTCTCCATACCATCTTTTGTTTAATTCGATTTCCGTTGTTTATTTCCTTCCCACAATCAAAATTACTCCCCATTATTGTATGTATTTTTAGGAAAAGTCATCATTTTACTGAAAAATTGTCTGATGTCTTTGATAAAAATCTCGCAATGCTTGTTCCTGTTCCATCATATTCCGTGCAACCTTCAATTGCCGATTAATCTGATAGATAGTTTCGTCCCAGGCCGTTAAATACCCACATCTCTCCAGTAAAAATAAATATTCATTGATAGCCCTAGTCGCATTCCCTGTTAACAACGGGAGCTCTCTTAACAAAATCTGTTTTTGATTCACACGTTTTTGGAAGGCTTGATATATAGATGAAATCGAAATGGTTTCTCCTGGATTTCGTTTTAAAAAGCAATCAAGATAAAGGAATCCCTGCCAAACTGCCGGTGGTGTTCTAATAAAGATGCTATTGGCCACCGGCAGGCCAACCTCCGGCGGTAAATAGATTAGATGGAGATGATGGCTATAGAGCATTTTTAGGAATGGATCACGATAGCTTTGAGGATTTTGCGAAAATAATTGTTTAAAAGACCCTATTTCCTTTTGCCATGTTTGTAGATTTGGTGGTTTATTTAATAAAGGATGAAGGAACCTATCAATGGTTATTGTGGTAAGCGGCTCACAGGCTAGCGTGGTCAAAGCATTTCGGGTTGAGATTGGGAAGATTTTTTGAATGAAAATAAATTGATTGGAATTCGGGCAGAAGTAGGTGATTGAAGCTTGTTGGTGATGTGCTGTCATGCAGAGATATTGAAAATCTGAAAGAGATGATACGGAATTACCTTTTCGCGAAACAAAGTTTCCTCCCAAAATCCAGAGCGGTACGTAACCATTCTCTAAATAGCTGCGGGTTCTTTTCTTAAATAGTTCATCTGGAATGACAGAGCATTGGAACTCCAGAGCAAAGCAAACATTTTGATAGGTGAAACGTATGTCGGGCCGTTGCCTTATGTTGTGGTCAAAAACTTCAAGTTCGGGTTTAAGCCCCTGGTCCCTCAGCCATAAATAGAGCTTTTGTTTTCCTGCAAGATGATAGGCTGATTCCTTTTCAAAGTGCTCACTACAGCTGCTGACCCTGAAATGTGCAAAATGGGTAATTTTTTTTGTTCCAATTTTTAAAATCATTTTCTCCTTGCAGCCCGGGCAAAAAAACGTCATCGTTTGCTTAAGGGCTCGTAAGGATTGTGAATCTTTGGCAAAATCGGCTAAGCAAATACGTCTGCCATCTTCAGTTATCGCGGTTAACAATGAATCGTCCTCCTTTCTTACACTAACTAGTTCGACACCAACTAACATATTCCTTTATTAAGATAACAATTTTGATTCATTTTTTAGCCAAAGTCTGTGTTAACATGAATGTTGATTTCCGCTGCAGGCACTTAAGAACAAAATCGCTAACGCGACTTAATACCCACGACCCAAGTGAAGGTTATTCACTTGGGTCTTTTCTCGCCTGGCGCATTGTTCCATTACAAAAAGG
>NZ_JABAIT010000017.1 GCF_012843265.1 Bacillus sp. DNRA2
TCATCCCCAACGGGGATAATTATGGAGGAGCCGTATGCGATGACCCGCACGTACGGAACTGTGAGAGGCGCATGAGTAATTCATGCGCCTACTCTATTTAATTAATAATTGGAAAAAAACATTGTTCATCCGATCTCATTTTTTTTGCTGTTGAAGTATCTTCTTTAATTTAAAATGCAGGGCAACTAGTCTTAAGCCTGTGCCAAAGTCAAAAGTGGCCAGAAGAACTAGGACATAGCTGAAAAAATCCCAGCCATATTCATTTACATTTTCAATTGCAAAATATGTGAATAAACAGGCTAATATTATATGGATTACACCTGAAATTAAGGGTGTCCTTATCATAGGAATCCTCCGATAAAACTTTGAATTTTTTCTGATTGTTCAATGTACCGATTAATATCTTCTTTAAAAACGGATTGAACAAGCACAACGAACGTATTCATGGCTACATGGGCAAAAATAGGAACGATGATTCGCTTTGTTTTTACATAAAGAAAGGCGAAGGTGAAGCCCATCGCAGAATAAAGTAGCGTATGTTCCAGTTCCATGTGTGCCAAAGAGAAAATAACAGAACTAATCAGTGCAGAAAGGAAAAAGTTTAAGCGCTGATAAAGTGTACCAAAGATAATTTTCCGAAATACAATTTCTTCAAGGATTGGACCTATTATCGAACTAACAAAAATCATAACTGGAAACGATTCTATAATACGAACGATTTGTTGGGTGTTTTCAGAGCCTGTTTTAATCCCCATCATCGATTCAATTGCACCGGCAAAGCCTTGGGCAAATAGTGCGATGAATAATCCGAATACCGCCCAAAAAACAGATGTTGAGATGTCGGTTTTATCGCGAGTATTATTTTGGGAATATTCTTTCCGTAATATCCATAAAACGAGTATCAGTGTAATCGCAAAACTGGCAACAAGCCATATTGGTACTGATAATTTCTGCATCTCAGCAGTTGATTTACCCAGTGAGGTACCAATAAAGATGGTTAAAGGAATGCCAAAAAAGCTCGAGAGCTGCATAGCTATATAGGCGATTAAGACAAAACCATATTCTTTCTTCAAATTATGTTTCTCCTTTATAAAACTGATGCAATAAGTCTAATTGTACTCATAAACCGCCCAAGGATTCAATTAATGACTATTATCTTCATTAATTTTTCTTTCATTTAGAATAAAATTGGAAATATGTAGCATACTCTTTAAGGTTGAGTAATTTTACGTGTAGTGTCTAGTTCCAGCGGCTAGGGGCTCGGGTCACAAGCCCCTGAGCAAGCCGCTTCCACTTTTCCGTTAAAATTTTTATACATGATACTTGCAAAAGTAGAGGTTATTAATTATTATAATAATTGTGTTAGCACTCAAGTAGAGAGAGTGCTAATAATGAAATTTCATAGATATTTGAGGAGGTTGTTTTACTTGTTAAAGCCACTTGGTGATCGTATTGTTATTGAGCTTGTTGAAACAGAGGAAAAAACTGCAAGCGGGATCGTACTACCTGACACTGCAAAGGAAAAACCGCAAGAAGGAAAAGTTGTAGCAGTTGGTTCAGGACGTGTACTTGATAGCGGCGAGCGTGTAGCAGTAGAAGTTGCTGTGGGCGATCGCATTATCTTCTCAAAATACTCAGGTACAGAAGTAAAATACCAAGGTACAGAATACTTAATCTTACGTGAAAATGACATTCTTGCTGTAGTTGGCGAGTAATTGGATCGATAGACCGATAAATATACTTAATTAACCATTTAGAGGAGGTAATTTTTACAATGGCAAAAGATATTAAATTCAGTGAAGATGCACGTCGTGCGATGCTTCGTGGTGTTGATACACTTGCAAATGCAGTAAAAGTAACTCTTGGACCTAAAGGACGCAACGTGGTTCTAGAGAAAAAATTCGGTTCACCACTTATCACAAATGATGGTGTAACAATCGCAAAAGAAATCGAGCTTGAAGACGCATTCGAAAACATGGGTGCGAAGCTTGTTGCTGAAGTAGCAAGCAAAACAAACGATGTTGCGGGTGACGGTACGACTACTGCAACAGTTCTAGCTCAAGCTATGATTCGTGAAGGTCTTAAAAACGTAACTGCTGGTGCAAACCCAATGGGAATCCGCAAAGGGATCGAAAAAGCAGTTGCAACAGCTGTAACAGAATTAAAAGAAATCTCTAAACCAATCGAAGGTAAAGCATCTATCGCACAAGTTGCTGCAATTTCTTCTGCTGACGAAGAAGTAGGTCAATTAATCGCAGAAGCTATGGAGCGCGTTGGTAACGATGGTGTTATCACAATCGAAGAATCAAAAGGTTTCACAACTGAATTAGACGTAGTAGAAGGTATGCAATTTGACCGTGGCTACGCTTCAGCTTACATGGTAACTAACACAGAGAAAATGGAAGCTGTTTTAGAGAATCCATATATCTTAATCACTGACAAAAAGATTTCTAACATTCAAGAAATCCTACCAGTGCTTGAGCAAGTTGTTCAACAAGGTAAGCCATTATTATTAATCGCTGAAGATGTTGAAGGTGAAGCATTATCAACATTAGTATTGAACAAACTTCGCGGTACATTCAATGCTGTAGCTGTTAAAGCTCCTGGCTTCGGTGACCGTCGTAAAGCAATGCTTGAAGATATCGCTATTTTAACTGGAGCAGAAGTTATCACTGAAGAGCTTGGCCGTGAGCTTAAATCTGCAACAATCGCTTCACTTGGTCGTGCTTCAAAAGTTGTTGTTACAAAAGAAAATACAACAATCGTTGAAGGTGCTGGTGATTCGGCAGCTATTCAAGCACGTGTTAATCAAATCCGTGTTCAATTCGAAGAAACTACTTCAGAATTTGACCGTGAAAAATTACAAGAACGCCTAGCTAAATTAGCAGGTGGTGTGGCAGTTGTTAAAGTTGGTGCTGCTACTGAAACTGAATTAAAAGAGCGCAAGCTTCGCATCGAGGATGCCCTAAACTCTACTCGCGCAGCAGTAGAAGAAGGTATCGTATCTGGTGGTGGTGTTGCCCTTCTTAACGTATACAATAAAGTGGCTGCTATCCAAGCAGAAGGCGACGAAGCAACTGGTGTAAATATCGTTCTTCGCGCAATGGAAGAGCCATTACGTACAATTGCTCACAACGCAGGTCTTGAAGGCTCTGTTATCGTTGAGCGCTTAAAGCATGAAGAAGTAGGAACAGGCTTCAACGCTGCAAATGGCGAGTGGGTAAACATGATCCAAGCTGGTATCGTTGACCCAACTAAAGTAACTCGTTCAGCACTTCAAAACGCTGCATCTGTAGCGGCTATGTTCTTAACTACTGAAGCAGTAGTGGCTGACAAACCAGAACCAGCAGCACCAATGATGCCTGATATGGGCGGCATGGGTGGAATGGGCGGCATGATGTAATAGCCCCCTCAAACCCTTGATATGACTGGGTTTTTAAGTAAGATGAGAGTGGTTTGCTAACATTTTGCTAACATAGAGGAAATTAACGGAGGCTTCTCATGAGTTCAGCGAACTTTTGAGAGGCTTCTTTTTTCATTTCTTGGGTTACGTGGAGATACACATTTTTCGTGATTTGATCATCGGAATGGCCAAGTCGGTCCATGATTTGTTCGAGTGAGACACCAGCCTCAGCAAGAAGTGACGTATGAGTATGTCTTAAACTATGCGGTGTTAAGTCTTCGTTTAGACCAGCAATTGCTAGCAGCCGTTTCATTCGATCTCGTACGTTTTTAACTACAATGGGATAACCATAATGCCGTTCCATTTTGGCAAAGATAAAATCTTTGTTATGGTAAGCAGCACCTAAGCGCTTGATGACTTCATCTTGAACCTTTTTATGCTCCTTTAAAGCATCAATCACCTCTTCGTCCACAATAATTTTTCGTCGTGATTTTCTCGTCTTCGGTGTGACTAGCTGATATTCCAAAGCATTATTTTTGGGATTGTAATATGTTTTGGTAATGCTAATGGTGTAGTTTTTAAAGTCTATATCCTTCCACTTAAGAGCAACCAATTCTCCAACCCTAATTCCTGTATAGGCTAATATCAAAAAAACTAAGTAATCATGTTCGCGGTCATTGGCTTTTGCTGTTTTTAAGAGTAAAGCAAGCTCTTCTTTTTCAAGGTACTTTGGTACTTCCTCTTCTTCCAACTGTTCAATCGTTTTTTTATCTTTTTTCACGTAAGCGAATTCAGTCGGGTCCTTTTTAAGTAGCTCTAGCTCTAGTGCCTTCCGGAAAATCATTCTTCCTGTACGATTAATTCCATCTCTTGTACTATCTGAGTAACCTCGGTCTTTAAGATCATTTAGAGCATCTTGATACATCTTTCTTGTGATGTCTTTTAACTTAAGTTTGGCAAAGTAGGGCAGTAATTTTCCAATTTCATGAAGGCGAACTCGAATCGTTCCAGGCTTTACATCTTTTGAATCACTGTAGACCGGAAGCCACTCCATTGCAAAGTCACTAAACGTTTTTTCTGTTTCCTCTAAATAGGTGCCTTGGTTTAATTCAAGAATGAGAGCGGCAGCAGCTTCTTCAGCTTCCTGTTTAGTAATAAACCCGCTTTTTACCTTTTGCTTTCTTTTGCCGGTAACTGGATCTAATCCAATATCAACGGTGAAAGCCCATTTTGAACCACAAGTGCATTTTTTCTTCTTGCACTTACAGCCTCTTCTGTAAAAATGTCCTTTCATTCAACAGCCTCACTTTCAAAGTATATTTGTGTTACTGAAAGAACATTATTTCCATAGGGAATGTCAAAAATTCCTTTTAAGACAATTTAAAAATTTTTAATTATGATATTAAATATATTTATTGAACTTTGGAGATGGTGGACGGGGGTTATCTTTGAAAAATTCTTGAAAAGTGAAACAATCAATTGTTAATTCGATTTTGTTGTAAATTACCTAAATTATAGAGGAGCACTGAAAGTGTGTAGTAAATAGTTCAAAAATGAAGTAAAAGAGATACAAGAGCAGTTAAAAGCGAACATAAAAGACAAGGAGCTATATAATTTAATTGAACAAATTGTAAAAGAAGATCCAGAATTGAAAAAATTGGTAGAAGAGGAGTGACTTTGTTGGTGGGAGGTATATCAAAACAAGCATTAGAAAAACAAATAACGGCATCAAAAAATTTTTTACAAGAGAGATACGGAATTATAAAACTTGGCATATTTGGCTCATATGCTCGTAATGAACAAAAAGCATCAAGCGATGTAGATGTTTTTATTGAATCTGAGAAAGCACTCGGTTTAGAATTCTTGTCAATCAAATATTATTTAGAGGATAAATTAGGCATTAAGGTTGATTTAGCAACCGAAGCAATGATAAAACCGCAAATTAGAGAGCAAATTTTCAATGAGATCATCTACCTATGGGGCGATAACGAATAACAGTCATAATTATTTACCATTATTTAGGATTGAAGTTTTGTAAATGTACTGAAAAAATCTTTAAGTTAGATAAAAATAAATGTTTTAGCTTTATTCAACAATCGGGCAAGATTATGAAGTAACTCTTGTATTGCGTATGTATTTGTCAATATTAAATTGAGCCAGAGTGATCACTTCAAAAGTGAGCCACTTCATTCTGTATTATTTCCATATTTGGGGGAGGATTAGGAGTTTAGGGGAGTTTGCCCCGAGGGGCAAACTCCCCTAAACTCCTCGCGCGCCCAGACTACTGGTCACTCTCTTCCCTTTGCTTCATACTTTGTCTAAACCGATAAGATTCTCCATTTAGCAGGAGGATATGAGCCCTATGTGTAAGGCGGTCTAGAAGGGCTGCAGTCATTTTTTCATCTCCAAATATTGAGGTCCATTCCGTAAATTCTAGATTCGTAGTTATCATTACACTTGCTCTCTCATATCGACCTGCAAAGAATTGGAACAGGAGCTCTGACCCAATTTTCGTGAATGGCACATAGCCAAGTTCATCAATTATGATCAAATCAAATTTGAGCCATCTCTTTTCTAATGCTCCAAGCTTATGTTCTTCATTTGCCAAAAGTAATTCTTCTACTAATTCTGCTGCGGAGATAAACTTAACCTTATAACCATTTTTAATCATTTCAATGCCGAGCCCCGTTGCCAGGTGCGACTTTCCGGTCCCACTGTTACCTAAAAAAATTATGTTTTCCTTTTTCTCCACAAAATCTCCTTTTGATAAGGTAAGAAAACGATTCCTATTCAGACTTGGCATCAAACTAAAATCATAACTATCTAGTGTTTTTTGGACAGGAAAAGCAGCTTGTTTTAGCCTTCTTTGTCTTTGATTTTCTTCTCTAGATTCTGATTCTGCTTCTAGTAAGGCCAATAGAAATTCCTCGTAGCTTAAATTACGATCCTCAGCCTCTCTTGCGAGAGAACGATATTGTGCTGCAATAGTAGGAATCCTTAGTTGTTTAGTTAAGTGGTCTAAAAGTAATTCAGTTGTCATTTTCCTGCGCCTCCCGTCAATTGACCGTACTGTTCTATATTGGACTTATTCACTTTGTAATCAAGGAGATTGACAGGTGTTTTGTCCATAGGAAGAGTACTGATTGGTGTGAACTGGTTTGTAAGCCTATGTATGATTTCATGAACCTTCTCATACCGGAAAACTTGCGATTTCTCTGCTTCCAATAAGGCTTTCGTTAAATTATCCATACCAATATCACGATGGAGGAGGAGAAGTCGAATGAACTTTCTATCACCAACAGAGCCTTCTTGCTCGCGCATTTTTAAATGGAATCTCTTGAAAATATCTGGGATTTCAGTGGATTGGAATGCGTGAGCGTCTCGGATTGCCCGTGGTTTTTTAAGTAATACTTCTAGATAATGATCAAGAACGGTGATCATCTGATTACGATCATAGGAGCGAGTATGTTCTGCGATCACACGGTTTTGAGCCACTACGATTACACGATCGGCAAAAATTTTTGCCCATACAGCTTGACCAACATAGCTACTTGGTACAGAATAACGATTGGTTTCCACTGTAATAAGGGAAGTTTTATTAACTTTACATGATATAAGCTTACAAGCTTCAAAGCGATTCGTTGGAAGGGGATGAAGGTACTCTTTTTCTTTCTCCCACATTTCTAAGACAGTCTCTAATTTATTTGGGACGTGAGTCCTTCCGGCCTCTTTTAAACACCAATCTATGAGATAGTCATTCAGTTCTTTTACTGATTGAACTTCAGGTAAAGGTACCAAGGCATTTCTTCTTATGTAACCTACCGTGCCCTCAACTCTCCCTTTTTCGTTCCCACTTGCAGGATTACAGAATTCAGCTTTAAACACGTAATGTGCTTGAAGCCCAATAAAAGACTCCTGTTCTAGCCGATCTCTTCCTTGTAAGATTTTCAGTACAGCTGTTTTAAGATTATCTAGTAGACCCTCTGTTGGTACACCCCCTACAAACTCAAACGCGTGAACAAAACCATCCAGGAAAGCTTCCTGTTTTTCGTGGAGATACGCTCTGACAAACCGCATACGGCTGGCGGAAAGCTGAACGCAGAAGAGAAAAATGCGTTGTTTTCGACCCTGTAGAATAATATCCGCCTCTCCCCAGTCGAATTGGAATTGGTGGCCGAGTTGAAAATCCAAAGGAATAAACGCTTCCTGAATTTGTTGCCTGCGCTTGGCTACGATTTTACGTATGTTGGAGGCAGAGCCTTTAAAATCATATTCATCTTGTAATCTCTTAAAAATTTTGATTGCGGTATGCTTTTGTTTTCTCCAGTTCTTTTGATCTTCTTCTAACCATTGATCAATAATAGGAATAACCCTTTTGGTTTCTGGAGAATATTCTTTTGTTCCATAAACGTTTTTCCGTAAGACTGTTGTCGGTGCTGTATTGTTTTTTAGGTATTTACTTACAGTATTACGGGAGATTCCAAGTTTTGTCGCGATTTGTCTTTGCGATAAACCTTCAACCTCTTTTAGGAATTTGATATTATGAAATTGAGCCATTTCAATCATCCTTTTCGTCCTCTCAAATGAAGTAAGTTTGGTCACTTCCTATCATAAGAGAGGTTAATAGAATTGGAAATTAAGTGGCTCATTTTTTATGTGATCAAAACACTTAAAAGTGGCTCAAATCTAGATTATCAAAAACAGCGTAGTAGACTACATACTGTGCAACAACGCAAAAAAGGTCTTTATTTTATTTAGTTATATGAAAGAATTTAATGAAATTCACAAACAGGGAAAATTTGGATAATATAGATTTAGAAGTATGAACAGGAGAGGATGGAAGTTGGACAATATAGTGTTAAAGTCGCAGCAGATGTCTACGAGACTGATTCAATTTTGCTTATACATGTGTGTCTATATATATCAATATAGCCTATGAGATAATTGGATCACAAGTAATAATACAAAGGCTGGTGAGGTATTGAATACAAAAGCTTTTTATGAACTAATGGATGTTTTAAAAAATCATGATATGATTGATGCTTTTATAAAAAAACATACATTGCGAGAAATATTGTTTGCTTTTAAGGGCAATGGATTAGGGGTAAATGCTTACCCGGATTCAAAATCATATGAGAGTTATTTAGAGTTAATAAGAAAAATTTATTCAAGTGATTTGACACAAAATGAGTTGTCTGAAATTGAAAGATATGAAAATGATATAAAAGCGTTTAATGACTTGTTTGAAGATTACTACAATAAAGATGAATTTAATGAAGTTATAAAAGTTCCAGATCAAAATAAACTTTTTGCTTTCCTAATAGTTTTTGAAATCTATGTAAGAGCATTAAAGGATCTTAGGTTTAATGGTGGTAAAAATAAAGACTTTTATGGAGATGTAGACATACAGAAAAATATTAAGGGAAAGGCTACAGGCATCGATAAATTATCTGCTAATCAGTTAACTGATGTTATTGATTATACTTTGCAACAAGCAAGTAAAGTTGTTCAAGCTTTCATTTTTCACGGATACCTTTACGATAATAACAAATTTAAATGTTGTGGAATAGAAGAAGAGATAGAATGGACTGATATTGAGAAATCAATCCAATACCTCCATTTAATAGATATAAGAAATGTTCTATTTGATGCCCTAGAAGACTGGAAGTTTGGCAATTATAAATTGGTATGTAATGGACAATACACTAATATTACCCCAAATGACTTAAAAAGTTTTTTAGACGAGAAAATAGAAATCCAACGGTTCGAATCATTTAGGCAAACAAATATCGTTAGTAACCGAGATGAGAATGTAATAATAAAACAAGATTCCAAAACTAACTCTTTTGCTCCAGATGCTTTTATAGATGAATGGGAAAAGGCATCATATGAGGAATATTTAGAGTATTTTTCAAGTGATAGTTTGGATTATAAAGTTAGTGGCATTGAACTTGTAAAATGGCTAAGGGCATATGCTATAG
Source organism: Bacillus sp. DNRA2 (assembly GCF_012843265.1). Classification (GTDB taxonomy): domain Bacteria; phylum Bacillota; class Bacilli; order Bacillales; family Cytobacillaceae; genus Bacillus_BU. The sequence continues at coordinate 9,385 of NZ_JABAIT010000017.1, forward strand.
TTCGATACTATAATAGAGAATTTTTAAATAAAAATATATTTCCTGACAATGGTGTCCCAAACAGTTGGTTGTATATAACAACTCGCGATCATTGGATAAACATGTTTATTAAGCATGGTATAGACGGGGATAGTGCAAGATTTATATACAATAAATTAAAATTTAAAAAGAGCTCAGTAGATTGGTTTGACTCTCCATTTATTGAACTAGGAGAAAATGTTATAACCGTCCCATCACTTGTTAGTAACCTACAAGATGTAATAGCACTTACGTCTATGGCAACAAAGGAAGATATGAACCTTGACTTTAAGGGTTACTGTTATGAGGATAGAATTCTTAATGATTTAAGGAATAACCAAATTCCTGCTGTAAGTATTAAACGAAAAGTAGGAAACGATGTATATCAATGTGATGTGGCTTTTCTTTTAGGAAATGACTTATTTTTATGTGAGTGTAAACATACAACTCAGCCTTTACACAAAGAAAAAGGTATGATTTATATAATAAAAAAATACCAGAAGATGTAGAACAAACTAACAGAATATGTGACTTCTATAGTTCTAATTTAATTCACGTGATTGACGAGTTTAACAAGAATCAGGAATGTAATTTAGCAACAGATTGGAAGCCAAGGCGAATATATAGAATGGTTATATATCCTTGCAAACTAGCTAGAAAGTTAGAATTGGATAGAGTAATCATTACCGACTATACAGTTTTCACGACATTACTTTATAAAAGGTTGCCAACAATTTTTGAGAAAGGCAAGCCAATAAAACAGATAATGCCACCCAAAATGAAAGGTGTTTTTCAAGGGAAGGTTACTGCCAATAAGCTATTGAATTTTTTAGAAAATCCTTGGCAAATAGGCTATCAAAAAGCTGCAACTGAAATTGAGGATGAGGTAATACCAATCAATCATTTATTTTTAAGTAAGAAAAAAGCATTTAGAAAAATTGATAACTTTTATGAGTTAGTAAAGTAATACTGAACGTGGATGCTAATAACTTGTGTTATTAATGTTACTTCCAAGATACCCTTGTTTTGCGTAGTACAAATATACTATTTAAAAATCATGGAGACGATTACGTTAGTTTAGTGTCGTCTAGTGTTGGAAAGGAGAAATCTAAAAAATGTATAAAGCAAGTCTGCTTCTGAATATTAAGTGTATTTCAGATGCAAAAATATCCCAAATAAATGCTCTTAAACATGTAAGTGATTTTATACAATCGGCTTCGACTGAAGCAGCATATGGAGATAGTTTTTCACTGTTTGGTCATTTAAATGCAGCTGGTAAATACCTTTCAAGAGACTTCGAACAGATTGATAAAAACAATACGATTCTAAAATCATCTGATAGAAGGGTGGTACCTTTTCTTAGATCCCAACTATTTATTGCTTTAATCGCTAATCTCGAAGACTACTTTTCACAAATTATGAAAGAGATTTTACTTAGCTTTCCAGAAAAGATAACCACAAAGACTATTGAAAAAAACCAAATTTTTGATAGCAATAGTAAATTTCAATTAATCGAAAAGCTTGCAGTAAAAATGATAATGGATATTTTGTATAAATCACCTAGTGATTACCGAAAAGAATTTGAAAAAACAATCTCTGCAGAAGGAAATTTACTTGAACCCTTTTGGGAATCTTATGTAGAAATGAAGGCAACTCGAGATACCGGAATGCACGGAGGGTGGAAAGTAAATAGAACGTATATAGAAAAGGCAGGAAAAAAAGCAAGAACAACAACAGAAGGTGCATTTTTACCAATTACAAAAAAGTACTTTGATGAAGCATTAAAGTTAGGGGAACAAATAGTAGATTCAATATATAAGCATACATCTAATAAGTATAAAGGATGTACTTATTCATTTGCATTTAAAGAAATGTGGAATAAATCTTCCCTTAGTATAGTTGTTCCATTTGATGAGGCTTGGAACATAGAATCAGATTATATGACAAGACCAAAAAAGGATTTTAACTGGGGCTGGTCACATTCTGAAGTAATGCTGTATGAATTTTTTGAAAGCGTTTATTATGGTGAGGAGAAAATGCCACCTGTAACAAAATTGTTTGAAAGACTAAAGGAAAATGATGTCAAGATTATTAACTCATGGCTTGATTCTCCTTTTTTCTTTGGAAATATATTTTAAGTAAGATTGGTAATTTATTCTTATAAATTTAACAACTGAAAAATATTATTAATCCTCAAGTGTTTATAATGTGATGATAATTCCAATATTTCATCACATTAAACTTTTCAGCAATCGGGCGCGTATCCACAGCAAGGATAAGCGCCCATTTTACGTTTTGGGCCATATTGTTATAGAACAGAATTAATTGTAGAACGGTTCCGCAACATAGAAACAAAGGATATCTATCGAATGGATTACATTAAAGCTGAAATACGACCAGGAAATAGGATAGGGACACTTGACCAGTATAGGGAAGTATAGATATTTGTAAACTCAAATTGAAAAAACATATGAATAATACTAATTGTAATATTAGAAGGTAGTAGGAAATAGCTCTAGATATTAAAAGTCTCAAGCCATTTTACTGGTAATTATATCAGTAAAAAGGCAAATCAATGTGTTATGATAGTTTTGAATTTATTTGTATATTCAGGATAATTGAAAAGCAAATATTATTAAGTTAATACATAATTTAAGGGGGGCATTATGAAAAAACTTTTATTGTTCCTGTGTTTAATGGCCGCAATTATTATCATTTCAGCATGTTCTGCTGAACAAGAAAAAATGCTAAAAGTAAGCAAATCTTCTGATGAATTTGTTGGAGAAAATTATAAAACAGTCATTTCACAATTGGAAGAAACAGGATTTACCAATATTAAGACTAAGGTATTGGATGATTTAATTACTGGTTGGTTGACAAAGGATGGAGAAATTGAAAAAGTAGAGATTAATGGAGATACTGAGTTTAGTGCAAATGATAGTTTCCAAAAAAACTCCAAAATAGTCATTACATATCACACATTTCCAAGTGAAGAGGAAAGGGCCACCAAATCTACTGATGAAAAGAAAAAAGACATCAAGTCTACTGATGAAAATAAAAGGGATACCCAATCCACTGATGAAAAGAAAAGAGAAACCAAATCTACTGACGAAAAGAAAAAGGCTACCAAATCTACTGATGAAAAGAGTTCTAAGACCGTTGAACAATCAACCAATGATACATCGATATTAACGGTAAAAAATAATGAAGATCTTGCAGCACTCTTATCAGTCAAAAATGAGAACGATCCAATTATCGGTAAATTTGCAAAAAAATATGTTGGTAGAATCATTGAATTTGATGGAAATATTGCAAATATGATGCAACATGGCAATTATAAAACAAGATATAACATTTTAATTCTTGCAGGTGATTATAATGAAACCACTTTTAGTGGACCTAATTTTCAGTTCGAAAATGTCGGTGTCATTGATTTAAATCTTACTGGTTCTGAAATACCGGATAGTATTGGTGCGGGACAAAATCTTCATATTACTGCTGAAGTTGTAGAATACAATGAAACTTCTGAACTATTCCGACTTAAGCCAATAAATACTGAAATAAGATAAAAGTTATTTTAGGGCGTAGGAGTCGAATTTAAGATTCAGATAAAGCAGGCGGACCAACTTGATTGAAGGAATTAAGTACCATACTAAAAACAACATTGATGCAAAAACTAACCGTATAATAAATAATGATATTCAAAAAATCGGGCGCAGATCACAGCAAGGATTAGCGCCTTTTTTACATTCTAGGGCCAAATTAACAATATTTTTCAACATGGAGCTTCACATCAGTATTCTTGAAAAGCTCTTCAAATTGCTGAATTCCCTCCACACATTTTTGTTCTATGTGTTCAAAAAAATCAGTATAACTATTAAAGGAATAGTCATCAAAATGCTTTTGAGCTGTTTTGATGATGCTGTCAATTTGTTCTTTATGTGACAGTGACATACTAGCGATTTCTTCAAAAGTACTCTCATGAGAATAAATATAGTACCTTACATATTTTTCACATAACTTTTTGTACTGCGATATTTCATTTTTTGAGAGATGATCCAGATAGTCAGAAACATCTAAAGGATCGGTGTAAATGTGCAAGGGTTTTGCTGTATAATGTATACTTCTTATTCTGTTTTGCAACCAACGTTTTTCAAATAATGATAAAAACTCATCCCAAGAAAGTAAATGTATATTAGTGTTTTTAGTTGCCTCATATGCTCCTGATTGAAACCCTTTTTTAGCGATGATTAGACCGTATTGTGAACCATAGTCACTAACAACCGTTCTAAATGAGTGAATAACCGTTTGAGGGATATCAGTGTTCCAATATTTACATTCGATAAGGTACTCTGATGAAGGTGTGCTGTTGCTATCCTTTGCGAACACATCGATATCAACAGTACCTCTTACTGTTGCTATCTGTTTGCCACGTTCCGCATCAAATCCACATTCCTTTAATATTTTTGCAACTATTAGTTCTAAATCTTGCCAACTATTGGGTGATTCATGAACAATTTTCAATACAAAATCCTCCATAAACTACAATGTTATATAAATCTTATTAAATTATAGGATATCAAATTTTGATATCAAATAGTTAATGAGATTTTACTCTTTTATTCCGATAGGGCGCACTTCTGTAGTAAGAAATGTGCTCTTTCTTTATGTTTAGGGCCTGATTCTTCAAACATTCCTTTAAAGGAAATTAAAAATTCATGTTGAATTATAGAAGTGATTGTGAAGGTTACTATATATCGGATGCAGTTGAAACTAAAAAATTCTATGAAAATACAAAGGTTAATAGAGGTGCTGATGTGAACAATGGGTATGAGAGAAAAGTAATTTGTTTAAAGGATTATAAAAGTGCAAAGCTATTTGGAGAACTTCGAAAGTATCCTGATGTTTTCGAGTATTGCTTAATTCCTAATTATGAAGACAAATTTTCAGAATCTCATACTGAAAGCATTCAGATGGGGGATTGTTTTGCTAATTTGATTAAAAGTGGGGATCATTATGCCTTAATTTCAATTATCTTTAATGAGGAATGGAATGCTCAGGAAATTGGTGAATGGATAGAAAACTATGAAATAATCATTCACAAACCTACATCTTCACTAATAGAAATTCAAAAAATCGGCTCCATTATTGATGCAAAAAAATTTAAAAATCACACTTTAGTCTTATGTAAGCGAGGAACGGAATCAATATCATTAGATCCAGGTGAACTTGAAGAGGTTACAGAGGAATACGAAAAGTACAATAAGATAACCAATACTGGATTAGCTAAATCAGTTGAATTAGTTGATGATTTATTAGATAAGGATGACTGTTTAGGTCGTGAATACCCTGGCGTTTCTGATGAAGAAGATGAGCCATTATTTGAAGAGTTAATGGAGAACTTAAAATACTCTGAAATATTGAGAGGTCTATTAATTTTCTGTAAAAGTTGCTCTTTTGAAGGTGCAATAATACATTATAGAACGTTTGAAGTAGAAGAATCCTACTGTCCTTATTGTGGTTGTAAGATTGATGTTAATAATTGTAACTGGGTGAATGGTCCACTGTAAAATTACTGAAAAATTATAATATAGGAGAGTAGAGATTAACTTGAATTTAAAGAATCTTAAAGAAATGGTAAAACCTTTTGGAGATAATTCAGATTCACCATATTTCCGTCCTTTTGTATGTAATGGTGATGAATCTAACTATGATATTTTTTTAGTGGGTATTAATCCCGCAACCCCCATCTCTATGAAAGATATGGATATTGATAAGTACGTTAATTTACTAATCAAATATGATGATTTCTATAAGGAGTATCAGAAAATACGAGAGAATGCTGGCAAAACCACAATATCTCGAACGAGGAAAGGTACTGTAAATTTTGTAAATGAACTTGGAATGAAGACAGGAAAAGCAATCTTGGAAACAAACGTAATTCCATATCCAACCTCTAACATTAAAGAGCTCAAAGAAATACCAGACAATGTAAAAAAATATGCCATGAATTTATTTTATTCAGTCCTGATACAGTATACTCCAGAGGTAATTATTGTTTTTAGTAAAACAAGTCTTAAATATTTATTAGAAATTATGTGTGAACATAAAATTATTGAATCTAAGGTTAGTACAAAGAAACCTATTAAAGTAATTGAAGACAACTCCAATCCATTTATTCAATTTAGTTATTTGAATGGAAAAAAAGGAGCAATATTTGTTTGTAGACATCTGATGTATTATGGTGACAAGGGTAACAGTTTCTCGAAATTCAGGGAGAAGGTAATTAATTACCTAAATAGTGGTGGCAAATAGGTAAGATACTGAGTGCTTTTGTCCAATGTCATATACAGCTATTTAGCAAATTATTGTAGTACAATCTTCAATTATACCAGCTATAGAAGCTACTCAGGTATTCCATAAAATGGGCGCTTTCCTGAGGGAGCAGGCTAGGAAAATGCATGATATTGAACGGGAAAATTCTTGTAATTACAGTAGCGATTATTTTTAAGGGAGAATATAAATGGAAGAGGAAATAAAGTTGTCCAGAGAAGATGCCATTTTCTTTATGGATATGGTTGCATCTTCGAAAAGCCCGAACTATGTACCAAAATTACCAAAGGTAAAACCATATAACAAAATATTAAAAGATAGAAATTCAAATGATTTTAATAGATTTATAAGATTATATAAAGCAATGAGATACGTTTTAGCAGAAAGAGAATTGATTATTTTGGATGAAGTTGTAAATTAGTAAAGAAGAATTTGAAAACATCCAGCATAAATTAGCCTACAAAGTTCAAATCATCGATGAGTATGGGGAATATGGTGGGGATTTTTACGTTTTTGACAATTGGCAGATTGTCAGGAAATATACAGCTAGGATTAATGGGAAGTTCGTTACCCGATATGAAATTGTTGAGAAAATCCCCAAAAAAGATCGAACTGGCAATGTGAAAGAGTTAGGTTCTTCATATGAGGGAACTCCACTTGAACCTTTAGAATACTTGGTCAACCCTAAATCGTTAGCGATTAAGGGTGGTAAAAATTTATTTGGTAAAGGCTTGAATGACATTGGGGAACGCCTGTCCATCAAATTGGAAAAAACAGAATTATCCAATGCATGGGCACATAGTGGTTATGAGGATAATTTTCTACATATTAAGAAATCTGCGGACGTAAGTGGCTCTGTAGTGAATAAAGGTGTGGCTGATGTAAGCGGTGGTACTAAGGGTACGGGTAATGGTGTCCTTTCTTATGGAAAGAATTCAGTACCAATTGGACCTTGTAGAGAAGTTTATGGATTCCCAGTTAAAGTAAAGCCAGGAGCCCAAGAAAAGCATATTCCTAATACACCAAACTACAAACAAGAAATAGCAAATGGAAAAATCAAGAGTATTTTCTATGTTGATAATAAAACAGCACAAAAATTGCTTGATAAGTTTGCAGGAAAAGGCCAACTGCTGCCAAACAGTAGAAAAGAAAGAGTAGACTTTGGTAAACCAATTGGAAAATACTATGATCGTGATACTGGTGAATACCTTGAAACTACTAGAGGAATAATTCATTACGGAAAAGACGGAGCGCATATAGTGCCTTCAGAACCATTAAAAAAGTAATAAGAGGGAGGATATCATGGAATATGATCCTTTAATAAAAGTGTTAAAAGAGTATAAAGATAGTGACTTGATAATAGAGTGGGAAAGTGGATTAAAGATTATTGGTGAACCAGACACACTCTTTGAAACAGACAATGGGTTGGATGACGATGATGTGAATTATACCGAATATTATGCAGTTTCATTTCAAGTAAATGATATCATATCGCATCCTAATAGTGAAAAAAGTAGTTTATATAATTGGTTAATACAAAAGAAAGGTTCATTAGTTGAAATTTCACTTTATGATGATCCGCCAAGTGCGGTTTTTTTAACTAACGGAGAAAGTGTTTGGAAAAAGGATAGTAAACAATAAAAGCGTTTACTTTATAAACATATACCTTGATGGGCTAAATTGCCTTTCAAGGTTTTTTGCTTAATTTATATTAAGTCAGCTGAAATTTGTGAGTAGCAAATTGGAAATGATTAGTTTGGGAATCGAGAACGCATGATGGTAGTACCCTCAAGGAGTATCGTTTTATGTACCTAGCCGAAAAAGAGCGAAAGGATACAATTGAGAAAGTTCATGAACTGGACTATGATCTAGTCAATCAATACCAAAAGTCCCAGCCGGCCGAGTCCTATGCGAAACTTCTGTTTCAGCAGTTATTAGAATCATCAACGAAAAACGGTGCCATAACACCGATTCATTTTGATACGAAAGCCTATCACAACAGTGAAATTTATCGGGCAAAAAAGCCTAGGACAATTAGTAAAAAAGAGTTTGAAAGTATCAATAATTAATTGGCATACAAATTACAAATCATTGATGAATTCGAAGAATATGGTGGAGATTTTTATGTTTTTGACAATGGGCTGATTGTCAGGAAATAAACAGCTAGGGTTAATGGGAAGTTCGTTACCCGATATGAAATTGTTGAGAAAGTCCCCAAAAAAGATCGAACTGGCAATGTGAAAGAGTTAGGTTCTTCATATGAGGGAACTCCACTTGAACCACTAGAATACATGGTCAATCCCAAATCGTTAGCGATTAAGGGTGGAAAAAAACTATTTGGCAAAGGCTTGATTGACATTGGAGAACATTTGTCCATTAAATTAGAAAAACTGGAACTATCCAATGCAGGGGCACATAGTGGTAATGGCGAAAACTTTCTACATATTAAGAAATCTGATGAAGTAAGCAGCCCTGTAGTGAATAAAGGTTTGGATGATGTAAGAGGTGTAACTAAGGGTACGGGTGATGCTGGTAAGGGTGCCAGTGTAGTTGATAAATTTAATATTGATGACGCATATGTCAAACCAAAGCATTTATCAACAACTAAAGGTAATGAGGCAAAGTTTTTAGGAGATTCTAAAGGTGCTGCCGAGCAAATATTGAAGGATTCAATGAAAAATGGAACAGTCCAGTCAATAACAGATAATGGATTAACTAAAATGGGAAAACAGAGTTATTCAGTAATAATTGACGCTGGAAAAACTATAGGAACAAAGGGAGAAAACTTAATTAAAGTTGTATTATCAGAAGATGGAGGCATGTTATCTGCTTATCCAATAAAATAGAAAGGTGAGATTATTATGAATGTTTTAGAAGGATTTTTGCAGGCAGAAATTAATACACAGGAATTATATGAAGATATAATGTCTTTTATTACTTCATATCATATCAGATGTGGAGAATTTGAAGGAAATGAATATATAATAAAAAAAATGGATCAAACCAATTTTATTTTATTTCCGGAATATGTAGATACAGATGGTGAAAGAGAAATACACGGAGCGATATCAGTTTATAGAAACAATTTAATCAAAGTGATTAATGACTATGCACAGGTTAAAGGAATACAAGTAATTGATGTAAATTAGTAGTTACTAAGAAATGATTACAGTTCGAAAACGTAGTCTCATTGAAAAGAGTAACCTGCTTTAGTAAACTTTCATGAGTGTACCCCCATAGGGTGAATTTCTGAATAATCCTATTTATGTCTGCGACCAACATTCAAGCCACGTTGAGTGTGTGAACAATGGAAAAAGTATATCTGCTTGAAATTGCTAACATTAGCTAACGCAATCCTATGAAAAGCGGTAAATCCCCGTTAAAGATGTTACAACCAGCAATATCCAAAACGTTGATTTACCGCGTTTTTTGCACCTCTCGTTAACGATATTACACACTCAAAGCTCGCGGGCGGCATGATGTAATAGCCCCCTCAAAGCTTGATATGAATGGGTTTTGGAGTAAGATGATAGTGTAATGCTAACATTTTCTAATAAAAAGGAAATTAACGGAGGCTTCTCATTAGTTCTTTGAACTTTTGGGAGGCTTCTTTTTTATTGCAATGTGATGGTTTTGCTCAAACATACTGATAAATTTCTCAATTTCATAATGACTTTTATGGTATCATTACCACAAAAGTACTATATTACCATTAAAAGGAAACTCTGGTAGAAATGACAAAAGATATTGCTAATAATATGGTAAATAAAGCTGAAAAATTGGCAAGAGAAACGTTCGATAAAGCGGATGAGTATATTAATAGTGTCGGGAAAAAACTCGATAAAATATTTTGGTGATGTAGGAGGTTTGTATGTTAAAGAAATGTGCTGAGGAAGATTTTTATGGGATACGGTCGGTTGCATATGGCAGGCTGAATCCTCACTCGATTCCAGGATTTTTCTGGGCAACTTTCGTGATTAGTGGAGTAATCACAAGTGTGATAGCAGTGGGGATTTTAGGAAGCGGATACCCATTTCCAACCTCTTTTTGGCCTATAACCGCAAAAGTTAGTATTATTCTTTTAATAATCCAATTTTTAATTGTATTAATGTTTACAAAGGAAAAATATACCTTTCGGTTTCAAAAATAACAATCAGTCTTGTTAAGTATCATTCCATTAAAGATGTCAACAGAAGTGTATTTAGCTTTTTTAATATTTTGCATGGGCGGAACAGCACCTGATTATTTAAAAACTACAGCTATTATTCTATATATTGGAGGACTTGTCTATTTGGTCATTTCAACCATTAGAGGAGTCCGAAGAGTTCAAAAAGGTGAACTTCGCATAGGCGGTAAAGGATTATATGATTTTGCAAATTCAAAAGGGCATATAAGCATACCTATCGTATTCGGTGTTACGATGCTTGGAGGCTCAATATTCAAGATATTATCTTATTCAACGGTTAGCTTTGGTCCCTTGCTTCAATTGTATTTCTTACTTTTGCTAATTGTTGTCCTTCAATACGCGATTGCCTTTGCCTGGCCGGAGTTCTTCTTGTTCACATATTGCAAATTCAGATTTGAGTCGTTTATCATTCCCATGCCAAGGCGTCCGTTGGAAGATAAATATTCTGCCAAACACAGGAAGCCTCAGAAAAAACAGACAGTCCTGGCGAACAGCCATAATATTCATAAGAAGAAATAAAAACAAAAGAAAGCTAGGGGATGACATAATTGAAAATCAAACGTTGTCCGATTATTTTTCATAATGTGATAAGTACCTCAACAATGATGTAGCAAAAATAATTTTTAAAATGGATTAGAGGTGAAAGTTAAATGGCAGTAGGAATATTAGTAGATTGTTTTTATTACGAATTGAGTCAAAGCGATTTTGTACATTCATTCTTCTCAACAATCTCCTATCATTTAGAAAAAGAAGGATGGGGTACAAAATATCCGTTATTGATGAATGAGTTGTATAATGACAAACTAAACTGGAATGAAGTTTCTGTTGTAAAAGCTAATTTAATCGAAATTGAACAGGAATTATCAAAATACTTACCGGAACAAGTTATTTGGGATATAGATGATTTATCAAAAAATCCACCGTGGGGGGATAAAATTAGTTCAAAAGTAACTAATCTAGCGAATTATTTTGCAACAAATGATGGGAAAACATTTTTTGAAGTACTACGTACAGCAATTGATGTAGCAGAAGAAGATAAATGTTATTTGAAAATTCACAGACTATAATTTTTCTTAACCATGGGACGCTTTCCCATAGTTTTTTACATAAAATTCCTTTGGATCAAGTTGGTACTAATAATGTGGAAAACTTATATCTAATAAAAAACCATCCCTATCACAAGGTTATTACTAATGAGCAAAATTCATTAACAAAGAGTATGAAACCAGGGGAAAGTAAGATAGTGGAGTTTCCTATTCCAGAAGGAGACATTTATCTTCTTAACAAGGAATAAATAATATTCAGAGGGTGATTATTATATGTGGAGAGAGCAAATTAGTCAGATTTCCAAAATAAGAGAGAAGCGAAATCGAAAACTCAATATACCTACCAATGAAACTGAATTATCAAGATTTCGCAAATCTCTAGTAGAAAAATTTGGTGAAGATGTACTGCCACAGCAATACTATGAATTTATAAAAATAGTTAATGGAATTGAATTTAATGGACTTGAAATTTATGGGATTGACCAAGAATTTTTGGATTCCAAGCCAATAAATCAAGTGGATAGTTTTTTGATGCCAATGAAACAGGGGTGTCAATTATAGATGAAGATGATCTAATTTTTTTTGGAGATTCAGATATAGCTTGGTATTGTTACAATGTTACTAAACAAAATTTTGTTGAGCTAGATAAGCCTTCAGGTGAGCATATGGTAACTTTTTGCGATTTTGATACTATGCTCTAATCTGCTTTCTCTGCAGCACTTACATAAATGTACAATCCGACGAACAAAATCAATGCTTAAAGGGTGAAATTTGTAAGTCAATTACATTAGATAACTAACTTTAAAGCACTTGAAAGCCTTTAGGTAACAGGTGTTTTTTGTTTTTAATTACTTGTAATCAAAGAAGAGAAAAGTTCATCATTGTACAAAATACTTGGTGATATTTTGCTTGGAATCTTCAAAAGCAGCAGATAAAAATGGAATTGAATACTTGAGAGATAGTGATACAGTAAGGACGGCATTGCCCTGAGATGATTGTATTAGTAATGTTGGGAAGAAACTGGATAAGATCTTTTTGTAGATTTAGGAGGTTTGTATGTTAAAAGATTGTGTTGAAGAGGATTTTTATGAGATAAAGATGGTTACATGTGGTCGATTAAAACCCAACTCGATTCCTGGATTCTTTTGGGCGACATTTATATTTAGCGGTTTATATACGGCTGTCATGAGCTTTGGGACGGGGTATAGCAGTTACGTTACAAATCCTATATGGCCTATAATTGTCAAAATTAGTACAGCATTGTTAGTCATTCAATTAATTGTTGCGATTGTTTTTACAAAGGAAGAAATTAGCTATAGATTTCAGAAATTTCAAAGTATACTGTTAACCGTTATTTCATTAAAGTTTTCCTTAGAAGGTTATGTGCTTTTTTATCAATTTTGTGAAGATAGACAAGCACCTAGTTATTTAACTTCAATTACAACTCTCTTAGTAATAGGGGGAATTATATATTTAGTATATTCAACAATTAGAGGTATTAAGCGGGTAAAAAGGGGAGAGTTTCGCAAAGGCGGCAAGGGATTGTACAATTTTGCACAATCAAAAGGGCAAATCAGTTTACCGATCATCTTTGGTGTGACGATGATAGCAGGTACAATTATCAGATCATTGTCCGATCCATCAGTTCTTTTTGGACCCTTAATTCAATTATATTTTTTTCTATTCCTTTTCGTTGTTCTGCAATACGCGATTGCCTTTGCATGGCCGGAATTTTTCTTGTTCACCTATTGCAAGTTTAGATTTGAGTCGTTTATCATTCCCATGCCAAAGCGTCCGTTAGAAGATAAATATACTGCCAAACGAAGGAAGCCTCAGAAAAAACAGACAGTCCTGGTGAACAGCCATAATAATCATAAGAAGAAACAAAAACAAAAGAAAGCTAGGGGATGACATAATTGAAAATAAAACGTTGTCCGATTATTTTTCATAATGTGATAAGTACCTCAACAAGATGCAAGACAAATGAATGGTATATTACGGCTAGAGAGTTCAGAAATGCCATTATTAAAAATGGATTATACAGCACCGGTCCGATTATTTATAAAGTCTCTCATTTTGACGAGCCTTTGAATGAAGCAGATTACACATTTTATATACCGATCAATACTCCTTTAGAAATGGAAGATAACGATAAATATTGTTTTTATGAATTGTGGAAATTTGATGATGGTTTAGCGTTTAGACATGCGGATTTAGACGATGACTTGGAAGTGTCTTATGAATTACTTCAGGCTGCTGCCAAAGCAAATAAATTAGAATTAGAGGAATCATTTTATCATATTTACTTAGATGTGTATGGGGAAGGAATCATTGATATTTACGCTCCCATCGTAAAGGCGAAGATTGGAAGCGAGACCGGGGGATACTTTGGTGAAGAGGTTGGTTTTGGTGGATTTATCAAATTTGAAAAACCAAAGGAGGAGGGAAAATGATATGCAGGCGTTTAAAGTTGGAAAATTTGTTACATACATTGCAATAATTATTCTTCTAATAGTTGCTTTTATATCTCCTTATAGTTTATCCAAGAAAGTCTACTTTATTTTTTGTATTTTAATTCTTGGCGTAATTTCATTGGGGGTAAATAAAATATTAGAACGAGCGCACGGTAAATTCTTCAAAAGTTAAAATCACATATGTTATAGGGATACCGATTGAAGATGTGAAAATTACTGAGAAACGTAAAGATATTCAATATTGAAACAAGTAACCACGGGGATGGTTGTCTGTTTACTTGATTATTTCCAAGTTATAAATCAGCTAACTCCAATTGATTCATAAGAGTTCGCTATTGATATGTGAATAGAACTTCGTTGATTGGACAATTGCTTTTGAATCTTGAATGGACTAATCCCTTCAAGGTTTTTATATGTGCGCCCGGCATGCCTTTAACTTGGTGGTGAAAGTCCACTACAGGCTTGGTATGTGGAGTGTGCGATCAACGGTAAAAAGTCTATCTGCTTGAAATTGCTAACATTTTGCTAACGCAATCCCATAAAAAACGGTAAATCCTCATTAAAGATATTACAGCCAACAATATCCAAAACGTTGATTTACCGCAATTTTTGTACTCAATGTTAACAATATTACACTCTAAAAAACTACGGGCGGCATATGTAATAGCCCCCTCAAACACTTGATATGAGTGGGTTATTAAGAAAGATGAAAGTGTAATGCTAACATAGTGGAAATTAATGGAGGCTTTTCATGAGTTCAGCGAACTTTTGAGAGGCTTCTTTTTTCATTTCTTGGGTTACGTGGAGATACACATTTTTCGTGATTCGATCATCAGAATGGCCTAGTCGGTCCATCATTTGTTCTAGTGAGTCCCTATCCTCTGCAAGAAGCGATGTATGAGAGTGCTTTATAAGCGGATTCCATAATTGCCCAATTATGGAATTATTACATTTCAATAAACGGTCATTTTTTACCTCTTTAGATTGTTGCTTTACTAAATCATTATTCGCTATATTTAGAAATGATCACCTCTTCTTATTGGTATTGTTTTTGCGGGCATTAACCTATACCAAGAGAAAAGGTGTTTTTGTTTGCTGACGCTTTGTATCCAATAACGGATTTTTTTGCTTATCTTCAAGGAGGAACTCTAATGAATCAATATACAAGTAAAGAGATTCCAAAGGCTAGATGGTATTATCTATTACCAGTTTTTTTTCTAGTTAATTTCTTTGGCTTTATGGACCGTCAAGTAATTTCTTTTGCATTACCAGGTGGAATGATCTGTGATCTCGGACTAACCGCTAGCATTGCTGGTCTTGCAGCAGGTATTTTTGCTGCAGGCGCTTTATTTTTACAAGTAACAGCAGGACAATTGGCTGCAAAAGGAAAAGTGAAGAGTTTTGTCACTTTTTCAATCATCGCTTGGAGTATATGCTCACTGTTAACTGGTTTTGTCCAAAATGCGTGGCAACTACTTACTGTTAGGTTTTTCCTTGGGGTATTTGAGGGTGCTTTATCTCCTGCTGTTGTTACACTAATAACATTTTGGTTTCCTGATAAGAACGGTGAAAGAGCAAAAGCTACCTCTATCTTTTTTACCGCAGTGTCTGTAGCCGGCATCTGTACCGGACCTCTTTCAGGAACGATTATAGAATATACGAACTGGCGCTTTTTGTTTATCATATTAGGTGTTTTGGGGCTGCTGACAGCTATTTTGTGGATAATTTTTGTTGCTGAGCGCCCGGATACAGCTAAGTGGCTTAGCAAAGAGGAAAGAGATTATATTGTAACCTCACTTAACGAAGAACGAGAATTTGTTAAACAAAAGAGCGGCGTTGATGATGAAGGTGTTAAATTACCTCTAAGAATGCTATTAAGAAACAAATACATTTGGATTTTGTGTATTATTGGATTTTCTGTTAATTTTGGACAGTTCGGTTTCAGTATGTGGATGCCGGTGATGATTCAAAATCTTGGAATTGACAATATGGCTGTTATTGGCTGGATTGCTGTTTTACCGAGTATCGTCATTCTTCTTGGATTATGGATTTGGACTTTCATCTCAACTAAAGTAAAGGATCGAAGACTTACAACGGGTGTTCCAATACTATTACTTGGTTTCTTTTTAGTCTTGGGTACTTTTATATCTGGTAATTTAATTTTAGGTATTACCATGATGTGTTTAACATCATTTTTCATGCTAGGACATATGCCAAGTTACTATACCCTTCCTTCTTTATTATTTATTCAGGAACAAGATGGACCAGCTCGGGGGGTAATAGGAACCGCAATGGGTCTAGGTGCGTTTATTGGACCTTATGTTGTAGGCAATTTGATGTCAGTTGCAGGATCGACAACAGCAGGGATGTATTTTTTAGGAGGAGTATTAACCGTTGGGTTTTTAGCATCATTATTACTTCCCAAAAATATTGGAGCAATTGAATAATGATGAAAAAAACAAATACCCCTCTACCTGATGGGGTAAAAATTAAAACATCTCCAAATTCAAATAATTAAGAATCTCAAAGGAAAGCTGTAGATGCAATAATGAGTGATAATCTTTAAGGTTAATATCTAAAATTTCCTCTATTTTCCTTAATCTGTACAGTAAAGAACTGCGTTGCAAATGGAGTTCTTTGGCAGTTGTTGTCTGACATTTTCCATTTTTTAAATATAACATTAAGGTCCTTGAAAGTTCCGGATCTTCTTCAATTAATTTCAAAAGCGCAGGATGGCAAAGGCTTTTTATATCCTCCTGATTTGCACATAAATCAATTAAGTGGTAAAACTGCAAATCTAAATACCGGAAAATATGCCCCTTCATATTAATTCTTTGCCCTAACTCTGCAGCTTTTTTAGCTTCGATATATTTTCTTCTGATGTCTGAAAGATTAGAAAAGTCTCTGCTTATCCCTGCAAACATATTTCTAACGGATAACAATTCGGTCAATTTTGAAAGCACATCCTGTGCAAATGTACTATCTGAGGAAGATTCAAAAATCATGACAATGTTCCGTTCATACATGATACAAAAATTACACTTAACATTATGCAAGATCTTTGCTTTTAAATAAGTTAATTCACAATTCCGTTCAGAAACAGGTGTACTAACAACAACCAAAAAGTATTGATTGCTCATAGAATAATTAAGATAACTGGAAATTTTCTCAATTTCTTTTTGAGACAGACTTTTACCGCTTAGCAGGTCAGTAAAAAGGTACTCATACTTCATACTATCATTTAGAAATAACATTTCATTTTTTTGCAATTCCAGTGTTATGATTCTTGAAAAAAAGACAATTAAATCGGATGTTGCATTCGTGAAAAGATTATCAACTTCATAGACAGTAACCATAGCAACTTTTTTATTTTGAAACTTTAAATTATGTGAAATCATAGGACATGTATAACTTCCAGAAAATAAAACGGGTTGATCATTCTCGTTCATTTTAGAAATATAATTCTTCATGTCAGCATAGAACCCATCTGAATTCATAATGTATCCATTGACGATCGTTTTATCATCAATTCTTCTCCGCAGTTCAACATTTTTAGAATCGAAACTGGTCATTGCAAGTATTTTAAAGTTCCAGTCATTTATCCTTATAGGATTGCTGAATATGGTTGAAATTTTATCAACTAAAGCTTGTAATCCTTTACTTTCTTCTACAATTTCTAACAATTCTTCCCAAATACCAGAATAATAACTGAATATATCCTGAAGCAAATCGGCTAACTCAATAGTATCTATAAAGGTTTCAATCAAGATTACTTCTGAAGTCTCAAACAGTTTATGATCAATGTCAAAATTCCCATCTTTTATACAAACGATTTTTTTAGGGATAACGCCTTTATAACCTGACATCAAATAAGATAGGTTCGTAATATAGAGAACATCAGAGTTAATTGACCGGTGGCTATTTTTAAGAAATCTTATACTAGAAATATGTTTTGCTTCAGAAACCACTCCTGGATAATAGGAAAATTTTATATCCGTTATTCTTTCTAATAACATCGGAATTGTTATCTTCATATGCCAACACCTCCTTTAGCGGTATTATATTATACGGATTTATGTGTGTATATACATATTGAAGTGAATGTGAATCTTTTAACAATTGTACGATGTGGAGAAAAAAACTTCTAACATTTGTACGATGAATAACAAATGAGGATGAAATAAAATGAGTGAGAAATTATTTTCATAGAATGATTTCAACTGAAGAGTACACAGATGTCCATGGAGGTGAAAGATAGGGGGCTATCAAATCAAGGGGAGGAATAGAAAATCTTTAGTTAATATTTTAGTGAAATGAAAAACATTAGAAAAAAGAACTTTGTTTTTTGTCGTTGTAAAACAAAAAACAGGCAATAGCTATTGCAGTAGCTATCGCCATCCGGAATGATATTTGTCTGGGAACGTAAAGGACCGTAATGACAAAACAGCTCAATCGACCCAGATTTAAGAAATGTGTAAGCAGTATTGACATTAAAAACTACAAAGAAAAGTCGGATTTTCTCTATAGTAGTTACTGCTAGGTTAGATCTAATGGTTAAAAAAACCTTCCTAGATTATATCATCTCCTTCTGAAATTATAAAGAAGTGTCAAATTCAATTAGGGGGATATAATGGCAACAGAACAAATTACGAAAGAAAAAAAACCTAAAAAAAGGTTTTTTAAAAAACTTTCAAAGAAACAAGTAATCTTTATTCTACTATTTGCACTTTTATTTTTTGGAATCGGAGGAATGGCACTCGTTAAGGCCAGCGATAACCCAGCATTTTGTAGTACCTTCTGCCACAATATGGAGCCAATGTATAACTCATACAAGCATAGTAATTTGCTAGCAAATGCACATGCCAAGGCAGATGTTGTCTGCCATGATTGTCACCAGGATTCATTAAGCACTAAGGCCCAAGAAGGAATTAAGTATGTTAAGGGAGATTACGAGACACCGATGAAAACGAGAAAGTTTTCAAAGGAAATGTGCCTTAAATGCCATGACTATGACAAAGTCATCGCCAAAACCAATTTCGAGGAATCAAACCCTCATAAATCACATAATGGGCAGCTCGAATGTAACAAATGCCATAAATTGCATGAACCATCAACCGTATATTGCTCCGAGTGTCATGATTTTGAATGGATGGATAAACTACCAGCTGCCTTTAATTCAGAAGAGTAAAGGAATAATGGAGCAATACACTGATAAGAGCCGATTTATGATGTCTTTTTTGCAGTGGTTTAATTTCTGAAAAGTTCGTGAACTATATTGTATCTTTGGAATTCATTATGAAAAAGGAGTAGTCATATGAATAAAATATTTTCCGGCAACAAAACTCTCAAAGTCATTACAATGATGTTTTTAATTATAACTATGCTATTACAAGGATGTTCTGATTCTAGTTCTAGTTCCACTAAGAGTGAAAAATCTAGTGGCGAAGCTAATGGGAAAACAATGAGTACAGATGTTGTAGTGGTTGGTTCTGGATCTACTGGGGTCTCAGCTGCTGTACAGGCAAAACAACTAGGCCTAAATGTAATCATGATTGAAAAAAATCCCGGCTTAGGTGGAACTAGTGCTGTAACTGAAGGATATGGTGGTATCAATACTGAATTACAAACGCAACAAGGAATCCATTACGATGTTAAGGATGTTCTATTACAAGCGGAGGGTTATCATCACTGGTTTGCTGATGCCAATCTTTTAAAGAAATTTTACGAAAACTCTGGAGAAACCTTCAGTTGGTTACAATCCTTAGGTGTAAAATTTACTGGATTAAGAAATTTGGGAGCAAACAAACTCAATACTTGGCATCTTTATGATGGGGGAGGAAAAGCATTAACAGAAACCCTTGCGGAAAATGCCAAAAAAATGGGTGTAGAGATTCTAACAGATACTAGTGGTAAAGAACTGATTATGAAAGACGGAAAAGTGGCTGGCATTAAAGCAACACATAGTGACGGAAGTAACCTAACAATCAAAGCCCCAGTTGTCATTTTAGCGACAGGTGGATATTCCGACAATCCTGAAATGCTTGAGAAGTATGCAAAAGTTAATGCCGACAATGTTATCGATGCAGGGATCCCTGGAAGAACCGGAGACGGGATCAATATGGCTTTAAAAGTAGGGGCATCAGATAAAAACCTAAAAGGTGGTCTAATGGCCTTTGGTGCAATGATGAAAGGTGCTCCTTATGGAGGAACGCTTCACAATGGTATTGGCAGACAGCCATTGTTGCGTGTTAATCAAGATGGTATGCGCTTCACAGATGAGTCCTTGTTAGCACGTGACTGGGGTGCTTATGGTGCTGCTCATAGATTACAAGGAACAGTCTATCAAATTGCCTCTAAAGCTAATTTAGATAACTTTGTTCAGAACAAATTCCCAAGAGATATGACACCTGAGGGTAAAATACCTACCTTCTTCGAAGATTTAGATAAGTATATGAAAAAGGAAAAAACTCAGGTTGTTATTGCAGATACGATTGAAGAATTAGCAAGTAAACTCAATATGAATGAAGAGCAATTAAAGGCAACAGTTGATCAATATAATGCAGACTGTCAAACAGGTGTTGATTCACAGTTTGGAAAGGATCCGAAATTTTTAATTGCGCCTGGGGAAAATGGTCCTTATTATGCCTTCAAATTAGATTTAGGCTATTACGCTACCACTGATGGACTAGCAATTACAACGGATGCACAAGTATTAGATAAGAAAGGCAAAGTCATTCCTGGTCTTTATGCTGGTGGCGGTGACGCTGGCGGCCTTAACGGAGAATCATACGATGTTAGTTTAGTTCCAGGTTCTCAACAAGGTTGGGCTGTGAACTCTGGCCGCTTTGCTGCTCAGGATGCTGCTAAATATTTAAAAAAATAGTAATAAAATTATTGAGTTCAGTAACACTTTGAACAAAAAATAATAGATAAATTGGCAAGGGGTACTCTATTCCTTGCTGATTTATCTATAATAATCGATTACTGAGAAAAGGGGAGTAATTCCTATAATGAAAGCATTGCCCAAATTAAAACGTGGTGATTTTATCTTAGTGTTGTTAGTTGGAATCATCGTTTCAATCTCCCTTTTTTGGATGAATTCCCACAGCGAAGCCCAACAAAACAGCCTGATTGCAGACATAACACGCGACGGAAAAGTAATTCAAAAGATTGACCTAAATAAAATTAATAGTCAGCAAACCATTTTATTACAGAATGATGGTTATAAATTAACTGTATTAGCAGAAAAGGGTAAAATACGAGTTTTAGATGCAGACTGTCCGGATAAAATTTGTAAAAACTTTGGATGGCTGACGAAGCCTGGTGACAATGCGATTTGTATGCCTTCAAGAATCATTGTCATGATCGAAGGCGTAGAAAAATAATACACTTCTAGTTAAGTAGGTAACCTCAAATGAACAAAAACAGAAAATTTGCCGTGATCGTTATTTTAGTAACCAATGCCATTTTGATCTCTTTTCTTGAAGCGTTTATTCCCATCCCCGTCCCTGTCCCCGGGGTAAAGCTGGGCCTTGGTAATATTATTACGATGATTGGGATTGCCTTCCTTGAATTGAAGGATGTCATTTTTATTGTCGTCGTGCGCTGTTTAGTCGTAGCCATTTTAACAAGAGGTGTAACGATGCTGGCCTTCAGTTTAAGCGGCGGTATTTTAAGTGCCTTAGTTATGTGGTTCCTGTATAAGAAACTAAATAAATACTTTAGTATTAAAGGGATTAGTATGGCTGGGGCCATTGTTCATAGTACGGCCCAAATTATAGTTGCATCAATCATTTTAGGCCAAACCGTCGTTATATTCTATCTTCCAATTCTATTAATTTCCTCTGTCATCACCGGATTCATTACTGGAAAAATTGGAGAATTAGCCATTTTTGAAGTTAGCCAAAAAGATATTTTCAGCGAAGGAAAATTAACCAGAAAGGACGCTATAGGTTATGGCAAACGATATAACTTTGACCAATCCAACTATTAAAAAAATCGGTAAGTCCTATGAACTTGATGGGCTCATCAAGTTTATTCAGGCCGGGGTGCTTATGGGCATACCGTTTCTTTTTTTAAAACCTATGAGTCTTGTCCTTCTAACCGTGTACTTACTAATTGTAACCTTCATTTTGAGAATGAACAGACGTACTATAGCTATGAGCGCTTTATCTTATTGTATTGTCTTTTTGTTCCCTTATCTTTTTGGATTATTAATGAATTCTCTTTTGTATTTTTTTTCTGGAAACGATATTTTCGCATTTCAACAAAGCCCCTATGAAATTTTTCTAAGATTATTTAGATTATTTATTATTTGGTATGTTAGCATTCTTTATTTTCATACTACTGATACGAAAACAGTGATCGGAATGTTTGATAAACTCTTAACTCCACTGAAGTTCATTGGAGTTCCCGTAGCAGACTACTTAAAAGTAATCATGTGTATTGTTTTAGAGCTTACTGAGATGGGTTCAGAAGTAAAAAAGAGTTTAGCAGAAAGTATGCGTTCAGTAATAGGTGAATCAAGACGGAAATTTAAAGTTAATATCAATGGAGTTTCCAAAATTATTGTTTCATTAATCGTGAATTCCTTTGACAAACTGGATCGAATTGAAAGTTTCATAGAAAAAGCTGAGCCAGATGATTTATACCATTACCGTTTTAAAGTATCAATAAGTGATGGGGTTTCAATATTTTGCTTTTTCTTTTTTACATATTTAGTACTAATCGTGGAGAAGGGGTATTGGTTCTAAGGCGAACCCTTGCTCCATGACAGAAATAAGGACATCGACTGAATACTGGGAAATTATTGAATGGTAATAGGTGTGATGTCCCTTTGTCCCTTTCATAATCGAAATTAATATTGACTTTTCGAAATACCTTTTCTATACTAAAGACAGTTGCTAGAGATGATGTGAGATAAGCGACTCCATATTTGGAGTGCGCTTTTTTTTATGCCCAAAATATTATATTAGAATATTAATATTATTGATAATATTTTGAAAAAGGATTGTGAGATGTAATTTATCAAGATGCAACACTCAAATCCGAATGGCAAAATGTTAAGCTTTCTAAACAAGAATTTATAATGAAAGCGATTGCGATATAACAAAAAAACACACATCTCGCTAAATTTTAGTCTAATGTTGGCCAATCATTAGAATCATACCAATTAATACAAAACTATGAACTGTTGAGAGGAGAAAATCATTATGACAATGACATTAGGGTTAAGAGAAGAAATCGTAGCAAAAATGCAAGAGCTAGTGGGTGCTGAAAACGTTATTACAAACGAAGAGGTATTAAAGGAAAGCTCAGTCGATCGTTATAGGAAATATGAAAAGTACTCAGGCGTTTTCACTCGCCCGATTCCTGCAGCCGTTGTAAAAGCACAAAGTACAGAGCAAATTGCAAACGTTCTAAAATATTGTAATCAGCATGGCATTAATGTAATTCCGCGTACGGGTAATTCCGCGCTTGAAATGATGCTTGAATCCGTCCGTGAAAACCATATCGTGCTTGATGGATCAGATATGAATCAAATAATACAGATTGATGAATATAATATGCAGGCTACAGTTCAGGCAGGTGTGCCTCTTGAGTATTTAGAAAACATTCTTCGTGAAAAAGGCTATACAACCGGACACTCACCGCAATCTAAACCGCTTGCTCAAATGGGTGGAATTGTTGCCGTAAGAAGTATTGGCCAATTCTCAACTCTATATGGCGGAATTGAAGACATGGTTGTTGGCTTAGAAGCAGTCTTCCCTAACGGTGAAATCACACGCATCAAAAATGTGCCACGCCGTGCAGCTGGCCCGGATATTCGCCACGTAATCATTGGTAATGAAGGGGCTCTTTGCTACATCACAGAAGTAACTGTAAAAATGTTCAGATATATGCCTGAAAACAATAAGTACTATGGATTTACATTAGACAACATGAAAACCGGCTTTGAAATTTTACGTGAAGTCATGGTTGCGGGATATAAACCATCCATTGCACGTCTTTACGACCAGGCAGATGCTCAAGGTCATTTCTCTCACTTTGCGAATGATAAATGTGTTCTTGTATTCATGGCAGAAGGTCCAAAAGGGATTACAGAGGCAACTGGTGCTGCAATTGAGGAGATTGTAGGGAAATATTCTGAGTGCCAGCAGGTTGACAGCAAATTAATCGAAGACTGGTTCTTACAATTAAACTGGGGTCCTGAACAGGTAGCGCAAGAAAGAGAAGAAATCATTCAAACACAAAATATGGGCTTTACAACTGAAATCGCAAGCAACTGGGATACCATCAATGAAATTTATGAAGCAAGCCGCAAACGTGTAGCTGAAGAAATTCCTGATATTACATGGGTAGGTGGACACTCTTCACACAGCTACATAAATGGAACAAACCTTTACTTTGTCTATTACTACAATATTGTGGATTGCCCAGTGGAAGAAGAAATTAACAAATACCATAACCCAATCAACAAAATTATCGTTGAAGAAGCGCTTAAGCATGGCGGTACAATGGTACATCACCACGGAGTTGGTAAAGCAAGGGCACCATGGATTAAAGAAGAATATGGTAATTCTTTCTATGTTCTTAAAACACTCAAGAAAGCCTTCGATCCAAACAATGTCATGAACGTAGGAAATATCATTCCTGTTGAATATTTAGAGGACTAATTTGGACATCCTCGTTTGCTTCAAAGTAGTTCATGACTTGGATATGTTAGGCGAGAGCGATTGGGAAACAGGGGAAAACCTAAATATCGACCTTAGCTATACAAAGAAAGCACTGAACAGCTTTGATGAAAGTGCACTGGAAATCGCGTTAAATCTCTCCGATTCATCGGAGGGATTTCATGCGCCGGTGAAACTGACAGCGCTTTCGATTACTGGGGATCTTATAGAAAACTTTATCAAGACATTGTATGCCTTAAAATATGACAAAGTTGTCCAAATTGATTATGCGGGTGATCTTCGCTTTAATTCAGCAGGAGTAGCGCATATAATCGCCGCCTATTACAAAAAACACTGCACTGAGCAGGCCATTTTCATGGGAAGACAAAGCGGGTGTGGAGATAATGGAGAGACACCGCTTCGTGTGGCAGAGTTGTTGGGAATTCCCTGTGTAACAGGTGTATTAAATATGAAACGAACAAGTCGTGAGGATATACTGAAAGTCATCCGGCAGGTTAATAATGGAACCGTCACACAGTTGATTAAGCTGCCGGCTGTTTTTCAAATTGGTGATTCTCCTATTACTCATATGCGTGTACCAACACTGAAGGATAAAATGAATACGAAGAATATGAAAGCGGTTGCTCTTTCGTTGGAAGACCTTAATTTAGATTCAACATACATTCAGGATTTGAGTGATATTGAGCTTATTTCGCTTGTTCGTATAAGAGACGAGCGAAAGACGACAATCATTGATGGAAAGGATGCTTTTGAAAAAGCAGATATCTTATACCATAACTATATAAAGGAGCGGCTCTGAACCATGAATACTGCGTTTGTATTTAATGCCTGCTCACCGCTTTTTCCAAAGGAAATCAATGAATTAAATCATTTTCAACAAACATATATACAACAGGATGCTATACAGGCTTGGGTTATTTCCAGAGAATGTGATGAGCTTCCAAAACCTGCACTGCAAATTGCTATGAGCGAGATCAAGCTAGTGCAAGTAAGAGACGAGACAGATGAAGAAGAAATCTTAGCAGCTTTACTACAGGTCTATCAACAGGAAATGCCTGATTGTGTTATTTTTCCAAGCACTTTGTCTGGTACCTCTCTTGTTGTCAGGTTTTCCGTTCGCTCAGGGGGAACATCTTGTATGTCTGTCACTGTTCGTGAGAGTACAAGTGAAGGTTTGATAATCAACAAGTCGGTTTATGCCAATAATCTAACGGCTAGCTTTCGGATGAAACGTAAGCCGTATTGTTTTTCAGTTGCAAAAATAGCTATTCGGAAAGAGTGGCAGAACATTGAACATACGGTAACAATCATGGAGCCCATCATACCAAACGACCGGAATAGCCATGTATTATCTTATGAATTTCATCAAATTGAAACAGGAGAACCTTTGGATAGCGCAGAAAAAGTGCTTGCTTTAGGAAAAGGTGTAAAGAAGCAAGAACATTTACATGAATTGGAGAAAGCAGCCAATCAAATCGGTCTTGAAATAGGTGTAACAAGACCGATTGCCATGAATGGCTGGACAGATATGGGCCGGTTAATCGGGGCTTCTGGGAAATTGCTATCCCCACGGTTATGTATTGCAGCTGGTGTTTCCGGATCACAGGCCTTTACAGTTGGCATCCGAGACAGCCGATTCATTGTATCCATTAATCAGGATGAATATGCGCCGATTCATAAAATAGCCGACGTTGCCATTATTGATGATTATCAAGAAGTATTAAAAGCGCTATTCCCGCTTATGGAGCAGCAGACAGTGGAAGGAGTGTGAGGAACATGAATCAGTTAATTAGGCCAATGGATGAAAAATATGAGGAATACTTGCATGATGAATCAAGATTAACAGGCAGTGCAAGTACGATTTCATTTCCAAAAACAGAAGCTGAGGTTGTTCACATTGTCAAAGCGATGCGGGAGGCAGGACAGCCAATAACCGTTCAAGGAGCAAAGACAGGAATCAGCGGAGGTGCAGTTCCTTATGGCGGTCATATTATCAATATGACTGAAATGAAAGCAGTCACTGATCTTTGTGAACAGGACGGTATCTTTACTTTATCGGTAGAGCCGGGATGTTCGTTATTAGATCTTCATTCCGGGTTATCAAGACGGGCCTTTGCCACTGAAACCTGGCGTGACGAGGCAAAAGAATTGTTAACTAAACTCAAAAAAACACAGCAACTGATGTGGGCACCTGATCCTACAGAATTATCTGCGACTCTCGGAGGTATAGCCGCGAGTAATGCGCAAGGGGTATGTTCCCGCTTATATGGCAGTGCACGCGATCATATCAAACGCATCCGTGTCGTTACAACTGATGCGGAGATTTGGAAAATCGAACGCGGATGTTATCGGTTCAATCAAGGAGAGGTACTTTTACCTAATGGCAAGAGGCTAAAAGTCGATCCAACGATAATGGGATATGCTGAACAAGCCGACCTCATTGACCTTTTTCTTGGCAGTGAAGGGATGTTTGGCGTGATTACAAATCTCACGCTGGAATTACAGGTACAGCCGGCAGAGCTTTGGGGAATCTGCTTCTTTTTCGACACTGAGGATGATGCTCTTTCATTTGTTGAAATTACTGATGCAGAGAACAAAGAGATTTTAAATCATCTTGCAGCACTGGAATATTTGGACAAGGCCTCGCTTGCTTTTATCCAATGCTTCAAGGAATCAGCTGCCAAGCTTCGTGAGCTTCCTGATTTTCCAAGTGATTTTGCTGCAATGGTCTATCTGGAAATTCATTCTTCTACCGGTGAACAAGCTGAGTTGGCTGCCGAATGGCTGATGGAAAGGGCCGCAGAAGCAGGAAGTGATATTGATACATCATGGGCTGTTTCAGGTGAAGTCGAAATGGAAAAAATCCGTGCCTTTCGCCATGCTGTACCAGAGTCCGTTAATATCCGCATTGAGCAGCTCCGTAAGCACGACGCAACCATAATGAAGCTGGGAACGGATATGGAGTTGCCTGGAGTACCGATTTCTTCCCTTGTTGAAATGTATCGAAAAGATCTCGATGCGGCCGGTCTTGAAGGGGTCATTTTTGGTCACATTTCAAATGGGCATCTTCATGTCAACATTCTTCCGCAGAATGGACTGCAATATGAAATGGGAAAAAAACTTATTTTGCAATGGGGCCAATCAATTGCAGAACAAGGTGGACGGACGACGGTTGAGCATGGAGTCGGCAAATTAAAAAAAGAATTATTTTTCCATACAACTCTACCTGAAACCATCGAGGCTTGGCGAATTGTTAAAAATCAGCTTGATCCAGTTGGTATGTGGAATCCGGGAAATAAGCTTGACTAATGTGTAAAGGAGGGTACTAATGAAAATCGCGGTATGTATAAAACAAGTACCAGCTTCTTCGGATGGGAATATGGACCCGGTACGAGGAGTGCTGATTCGAAATGGGAGTAAGCAGGTCATGAATATATATGATGCTTCAGCCCTTGAAACAGCACTTCGGCTTAAAGAGGGGCGAATAGGCACTGTTGATGTCTTTACGATGGGACCTGAGACTGCCAAGCAAGTGTTGGTAGATGCCTATGCGCTTGGAGCGGATGATGGTTATTTAATAAGTGATAAGAAATTCTCGGGAGCGGATTCTTTAGCGACCTCTTATACGCTTGCGCAAGCCTTAAAAGTCAAAGGTCCGTATGACATCATTTTATGCGGCAGGCAGACAACAGATGGTGATACTGGACAGGTAGGGGCATCGCTTGCTGCTTGGCTGGACATCCCTTACTTGGGCCAGGTAAACAAACTGGAAGAGGCTTCAGATGAATCCATCTCTGTTTGGCAGAATCTTGGGAAGGAAAGAGCCCTTACAAACGTAAAGTTTCCATGTGTTCTTGCCGTTGAACGGGACATTTTTACACCGAGAATGCCTGCGCTACGATTGAAACTTTCAGCAGCGAAAAAACCTGTTATTACTCTTTCCTTAAAAGATATGCCTGTTCAAAATGAAAAATTATATGGTTTGAAGGGGTCACCAACAAGGGTAAAAAGGATTTATACAATTGAGCATCCGAAGGCGGCGCACTTATTTCAGGATGAACCGGATGCTGTTGCTGATAAAATGCTTGTCGCTTTGAAAGAATGGGGACTGGCAAAATGATTGATCTAACAAAATGGCACGATATTTTAGTCTTTATTGAAACAGAGGAAACATCTATTCATCCTGTTTCCCTTCAAATGATCGGCAAAGCTACTGAATTAGCAGAATCTGCTGATTTTGACGTTTATGCTATCGTAATCGGTTCAGGGAAGGATAGGATTTTGCCACAATTGGAAGGGATGCCGCTGAAGAAAGTTTATTTCTATCAAGACGCTGCATTGGAGCATTTTCGGGCCAATTGTTATGCAGGTGCATTGGTTGACTGTATTGAGTTATTAAGTCCTGCTGTTGTTCTGATTGGTGCAACCCCAATTGGCAAAGCAATCGCTCCGATTGCGGCAACTAAGTTTCGCACCGGTTTAACAGCGGACTGTACACAATTGGAGCTAAGGAAAAGTACAGACCTGATTCAAATCCGTCCTGCTTTTGGTGGAAATGTTATGGCGCAAATTGTGACTCCTTATTCCCGTCCGCAATTTGCGACTGTAGGATACAACATGATGGTATCCGCTGTCCGGCAGGCAGGGTATATGCCGGAATGGGAAGTACGAGGCTTGCCTCATGAGGCCAAGGTGTTTGCCGAACGAATCAAAATCATACAGACGGAACGAATAACAGTTGAAAAGGACATAACAAAGGAAAATGTTCTAGTCGTTGCTGGACGGGGAGTGAAAAAAAAGGAAGACCTTGCATTGCTTGATGAATTGGCAATGATACTCGGCGGCAAACTAGCAGCGACAAGAGGTCTGGTGGAAAGGGGGTGGTTACCGCAATCGAAGCAGATTGGGCTATCGGGTAAAATGGTAAGACCAGAAGTTTTACTAGCTTTTGGTGTTTCTGGCTCTGTTCAATTTATGGCAGGCACTCATGGTGCTAAGCATATTATGGCTGTAAACAATGATCCAAACGCAAAAATCATGGCAGAAGCGCATTTACCTATCTTAGGGGATTTATATCTAGTGGTACCGGAATTACTAAAAAAATTGAAAAAAACAAAGATTTCTTAATACCATTATGTTTTCTGATTTTCTTCTTTAAATCATGTAAAGCACATCCGATTATTATTCCGTTATAATTTTTAATGATAAAAGAATGTACTTCTTGTTCATAGTAGGCTAATCTAAAAATATCTTCTAAATTAAGTTTTGATTTTTGGTAGATAAAAAGTTTTTCATTTAATTAACGGAGGGCCTTCTATGAACCAAAATATTATTGAAATATTAGATGAGAATCCAATTATTGCAGGAATTAAGGACGATGACGGTCTTGAAAAAGTACTTCATTCCAGCTGTAATGTAGTCTTTGTTCTATATGGAAATATCTGTTCGATTTCCAATATTGTGAACAAAATAAAAAGTGTTGGGAAGTACGCGTTTGTTGATATTGATCTAGTAGAAGGAACCTCAAATAAAGAAATTGTTGTTGATTTTATGAGAAGAAATACGAAGGCAGACGGCATTATCAGTTCAAAAGCTTCCATTGTCCGTGCAGCGCGTGAAAAAGGGTTTTATACGGTCCATCGCTTCTTCCTGATTGATTCCATGTCCTATCGCAATCTGCCAAAGCAATATGCCGTATCAAAAGCTGATATTGTAGAAATATTGCCTGGCTGTATGCCAAAAGTTCTTGGCTGGGTACAGGAAGCTATTGATGCACCAGTTATTGCTAGCGGACTTGTTTGCGATAAGGAAGATGTTGTAACCGCCCTTAAGGCTGGGGCAATTGCCATTTCATCAACAAATCTTGATGTCTGGGATAATATCTAAACGTAACAAGATCGTTCAGTAAAGTCTATTTGAAATCTAGTAGGTTATTTGATTGGAAATGAGTTCACAAATAGTATATTAATGTAATAAAATGCTGATCTTGTTAATGAATTTTATTGCTATAATTTCATATTGTATTTATAATTAAAGTGTTGCTAGAGTCGAGAGAAAAGCGAACACCCTTATTAGGTGTTCGCTTTTTTTGTGCCAAATTTCGGAGAATAAAGAAATGGTAGGAAAAGACAGTGAATGATTGGCTTTAAATAAGCTTCATTCGATTCTTTATCGTAACAATCCATGGCTAATCAACAACATGAAAACGCTTTTATTTTAATTCACTATCTTGTGTAACATCCGAAAATATATTTAGGAGGAAGTAATGATGGAAATTCAAGAATTCTCAATGGACTTTTTCTCGCTAAAAGGCAAAAATGCTATCGTAACAGGTGGAAATTCTGGGCTTGGCCGTGCGTTTGCGCTGGCATTAGCAAAAGCAGGAGCAAATCTCTTTATTCCGAGCATTATGGAAGATGACGGAACAACGAAAAGCTTAATAGAAGAAGCCGGATCTAAAATGGAATTTCTTCGAATTGATATAGCAGAAAAAGGGGCACCTAAGAAAATTATTGAAAATTGTGTGGAAAAGTTCGGCTCCGTTGATATCGTAGTGAATAGTGCAGGGATTTGCAAATTGGCAGAAGTGCTTGATTTTGATCGCTCTAAATGGGACCCAATGATTAATATTAACCTTACAGCTGCATTTGAATTAAGCTATGAAGCAGCACAAGTGATGATTCCACAGCGTAGTGGAAAAATCATTAATATTTGCTCGTTGTTCTCATTCCTTGGTGGACAGTGGTCTCCAGCTTATGCAGCAACAAAGCATGGAATTGCCGGTTTAACAAAGGCTTACTGTGATGAACTTGCACAGTACAACATCCAAGTGAATGGAATTGCACCAGGTTACTATGCGACAGATATTACGAAAGCAACAAGAAGCAACCCAGAAACAAATAAGAGAGTACTTGATCATATTCCTGCAAACCGCTGGGGAGATGTAGCTGACTTAATGGGAACAACAGTATACCTTGCAAGCCGTGCTTCCGATTATGTAAATGGACATATTTTAACGGTTGACGGTGGATATTTAGTTCGATAAGAGCTGCATTATAAAATGATTCCCAATTAGAACGAGGAGGATTAAACATGACAGAATCTAGAAGAGCCTTTATGAAAAAATATGGTACTTTGCTTTTATTAGCAGCAGGGGCAGGAATCATTTTTCAGCTCCCATATATAAGAGAAACGTTTTATCCGCAGATTCAGGAAGCAATGGGTTTGAGCAATAAGCAAATGGGTCTTTTGTCTTCAGGTTATTCAGCTATGGCTATATTCTCTTATTTTATAGGTGGGATAATAGCAGATAAATTTTCTGCTAGGAAGTTGCTTGCTTTTTCGTTTGTTACAACTGGTTTGTTAGGTTTTTGGTTTTCAACGTTTCCAAGCTATAATGTAGCTCGATTAATTTTTGTATTAATGGGTATTTCTACGATTGTTACTTATTGGTCAGCTTGTATAAAGGCAACTCGTATGTTAGGGACGTCGGAAGAGCAAGGTAGATTGTTCGGGTTACAAGAGGGGTTACGCGGTGTCATGAATGCGCTTTTAGTTTTTGTGATGACAGCCGCATTTGTTCATTTTTCAGCAAATAGTGAAATACTAGGCACTTCTATGGCTATTAAAGTGGTTTCAATCGTAAACATTATACTTGGGATTTTGCATTATATTTTTATTGAAGATACGAAAACAAATGAAAATAATCAATCCATAGTTGAAGTTACAAAGGGCATGTTTAAAGCTCTAATTATTCCTCGAGTTTGGATTTTAATTGCGATTGTTTTTACCGCCTATAGTGTTTATGGGTTACTCGGATATCTTAACACCTACGCTGTAAAATATTTTGGATTATCGGCAGCACTTGGATCGACCTTAGGAGGTATTCGTTATTTAATTCAAGGAGCCGGTGGAATTATTGGTGGATTTTTAGCTGATAAAATTAAATCCAGAGTTAAAGTTATTGTTATTGGTTGTTCGGGGTTAGTGATTTGCTTTGGTTTATTGATTGTGTTGCCTGCTAAAGCAAGTTTACTTCCAGCTATCGTGGCTAATTTCTTGTTTGGCTTACTATTCATTTATGCTGTAAGAAGTCAATATTTTGCCATTCACGATGATGCAGGTATTCCAGTAGCGATGAGTGGACGAGTTTCAGGAATCGTTTCTTGTTTAGGTTATGCACCAGATATCTTCATGTTTGCGTTGGTTGGTTCTTGGATGGATTCATATGGCGTAACCGGATTTAAAATGACTTGGGCGTATGCATTAGTTGCTTCAGTTTTATGTATTGTTCTCTCTGTTGTTTTGAATCGTATTATTATGAAGAATAAAGCAATGATAGGAAAAGATAGTGAATTATCGGCATAGAATAAACGTTGCTATTTAGTCAGATAAACGCGGAAATCTAGGATAAGGAGGGGTTCTGTCTAAAGGGTCCCTCTTTTTACCTTTGGATACTGCAGCTAGGAGGTTTATTCATGAGTAAAAAATATATTATTGGTGTCGACGGTGGTTCACAAAGTTCAAAGGTAGTCATTTTTGATTTGAAAGGAAATATTATTTGTGAAGGTAAAAAGGCATTGCAACCAATGAGTCTGCCAGAGCCCGGCATTGTTGAACATCCAGACGATGATTTGTGGGATTCTATTGTAGAAGCAAGTCAAATGGCAATGGATCGTTTTCCTGGAGATAAAAAAGATATCATCGGCATGGGGCTTTGTACAATCCGCTTTTGCCGAGCTTTGTTAAAAGAGGACGGAAAACTTGCACAGCCTGTTATGAGTTGGATGGATGCTCGTGTTTCAAAACCATATGAGCATACAAATCCTGACGTAAAATATGTAACTACTTCATCTGGATATCTAACACACCGATTTACGGGAAACTTTCATGATACGGCTGCCAACTATCAAGGACAGTGGCCAATCGATACTGATACATGGGAATGGAGCGAGGATGAAGAGGTTATTAAAGCATTACAGATTCCACGGGATATGCTCTTCAAACTGCAAATGCCTGGTACGATATTAGGCCACGTGACGGGAAAAGCAGCAGAGGCAACCGGTATTCCGGCAGGTATTCCTGTAGTAGCAACGGCTAACGATAAAGCAGTAGAAGCTTTAGGAGCGGGGCTATTGTCAGAGAAAACAGCGCTTATTTCACTAGGAACCTATATAGCTGCAATGGTGCCCGGTTTAGAAAATCCGAAAGGGACAACCCATTTTTGGACAAACTTTGCCTCCACGCCAAATAAATATTTATATGAAAGTAACGGGATCCGTAGAGGAATGTGGACAGTTAGCTGGTTCAAAGATTTGCTAGGTGAGGAATTTGTAGAGAGAGCAGAGCAAGATGGAATATCTGCCGAAGAAAGATTGAATCGTGAAGCATGGAATGTACCGGCAGGAAGCGACGGATTAATGACTGTGCTAGATTGGCTTGCTCCGACTGATGCGCCGTATAAAAAGGGAATCATGATTGGATTTGATGCCCGCCATACCCGTGCGCATATATACCGCTCTATTTTAGAAGCCATTGTGTTAACGATGAAAAATAAAACCGAAGCTATGTGTGCTGAGTTAAATGGCTCATTGGATAATGTTATTATTTCTGGTGGAGGCTCGAACAGTGATCTAATGATGCAAATATTTGCAGATGTGTTTGGTCTTCCAGCAACTAGAAACGTAGTAAACGGCTCAGCTAGCCTTGGTGCCGCCATTTGTACAGCTATTTCGGTAGGAGCATATGAAAGCTATGAAGAAGCAATTGAAAAAATGGTAAAGGTTAAAGACACGTTTTTACCAAATAAGGGAAATTATAAATTTTATAATGTAATGAATGAAGAAGTTTACAAACAAATTACAGTATTCACTGATGATATAATGAAAAAATCTTATCCTATTTTTAAATAGATATTTCTGTTTTTTGTAAACTAATGCAAAAACAGTGATTGCAGTGTTTTGAAAATTACTACGATCACTGTTTTTGGTCGTTGAAAAACCAAGCGAAAAGGGAGAGAAAGAATGAAAAACATTAGACCAATCGCTTTCTGGCCGCCGGTTATACTATTTGTTGCAGCATGTGTTTATAATTTTCAAAACCAAAAAGGTTTTACAAGAATGATTAATGATGCAAATTCATGGCTTATGAGTAACTTTGCATGGGCATTCAGCCTTGGTGTACTGATTATGCTAACTGTCGTTATATATTTGATGTTTTCTAAGTTTGGCGATGTTAGAATCGGTGGACGTGAAGCTGTACCGATGCTTGATGATGTCAGATATTTCTCTATTACTCTAACAAGTGTAGTGGCGATAGGAATTCTTTTTTGGGCAACTTCAGAGCCGCTCTATCATTTGACATCTCCACCTCAATCATTGAAGATTACCCCTAATAGCCCGGAAGCAGCAGTATTTTCTTTATCGACACTCTTTACCCACTGGGGATTTTTGCCACTGGCAATCTATGCTGTCCCATCTGTCATGTTTGCCTTTTCATTTTATAATATGAGAAAACCGTATACGCTTGCTTCTACATTGACACCTATCTTTGGTGACAAGGTTCTTGGAAAATGGTCACAAGTAATTGATGCAACCTGCATGTATGCCCTTATTGCAGGAATGGCTGCATCACTTGGTACCGGTGTACTCTCGATAGCCGGTGGGCTTAAATATTTAACTGGAGTTCAGACTGGTGCATTTTTGTGGGCAATGGTTGATATAGCAGTAGTCGCTACTTTCGTCATCTCATCTATAACTGGACTATTTAATGGAATAAAAAAACTGTCTGAAATCAATTTAGCTATTTTCATTTTACTAGCGGTTATTGTATTTGTTTTTGGACCTACCTTTTTTATGCTTAACCTTGGAGTAGAGGCCTTTGCCAATCATCTGGATACTTTTTTTGAAAAGGCAGCATTTACAGGCGCGGCTGCTGGAGATCCTTGGGCTGGTTCATGGACGATCTTTTATTGGTGTAATTGGCTTGCCTGGGCTCCTATTTCTGGAATGTTTCTTGGCCGGATTTCCTATGGGCACACGATTAGAAAGGCGTTATTCATTCAATTTGTGCTTCCAGCATTGTTTGAAATTATTTGGATGGTGATATTTGGCGGAGCTGCTATTAACATGCAGCTTTCTGGTGGAGGACTTATGGAGGCAATGTCTGCGGGTCCGGAATTTGCTGTCTATGCCTTGCTTGAAAAATACCCGATCGCTATATTTACAATACCTGTATTTGTTTTCTGCATGTTTCTATCATATGTTACAGGTTCTGATGCGTTTACAACTACACTTGGAGGCCTAAGCACAACGGGTATCTCACCGGATGATCCTGAACCATCGATGTTGATGAAAATTTTCTGGGGAATTGTAATTGGGACGGTCACCTGGGTGATGATTACCTCTGCTGGAGTAGACGGAATTAAGATGCTTTCGAACCTTGGGGGAGGACCTGCATTAATACTTGAGCTCCTTATTTGTGTGTCACTATTAAAGGTAGCAAGTAAACCAAAGGTATATGATTACCGGAAGCATGATTATACAGATGATGGAATACCAATTAAATCAGTAACGAAGAAGAATATCATGTCAGAAGGGACAAATGACAAGGCATCTAAACAAAAGATATCATAGTAAAATTTCTTAAATTTCTAGATAAATTTAGGTCTTTACTATTTTATTAGAAGGTGTTTTAAATGTTAAACATTCTGTTAATTTTTGCACTCCAATTACTATATGTTCCAGTGTTAACACTTCGTACGATCTTTTTAGTAAAAAATATGAGTGTAGCTGCATCGTCGTTTGGAGTATTGGAAGCATTAATCTATGTATTCGGTCTTTCATTAATTTTTTCAGGTCATCAAAGTACCGCAGAAATGGTCGTTTATGCTGTCGGTTTTGGAGTAGGATTATACATTGGTACACGGATCGAAAATAAATTAGCCATTGGCTATACTTGTGTATTTATAACATTACAAGATATGAATGAAGAACTTCTTATTTTATTAAGAGAAAGAGGATTTGGTGTTACTGTTTTTAAAGGAATGGGTAGAGATGGAAAAAGATACCGATTAGAAATACTATCCAAACGGAACAGGGAAAATGAATTGATGAAATTAATCGAAGAACATGAACAAAATGCCTTTATTATATCTTATGAACCACGAAGATTTAAAGGTGGTTTCCTTGCTAAATTCGGGAAAAATTAATCCCATAAAAACGGTACATCCCCATTGCAGGGACTAGGGGACAGGTACCATGTCCCACCTTTTAAAAAGTTAATCGTTAAGGGACAAAGGGACATCAAACTGTCCCTTTGTCCCTTAACAATTTGAAATTCTGTAGTGCCGGTCTCTCTGATTTTAAGATTTGGAGTTGGCCAAGGGGTAAGAGTTGTATAGGGAGTTTTTGGGGTAATCCGATACACTTTCATAAAGGTGCTTAAATTATTAAGATATTGGTCACCAATAAATTTTTCTGCCCAAATGGCTTCCCTTATAAGGATGGTAAATGTGTCCTTTCCTTTTTCAAGCCCCATGTTTACCAATTCAATAGGAATGTTATCATTGTTCATGGCATTTGGATCAAATCCTGCTCCCGCCAAAGCATCACGAATTTGCTTATTACACTCTGGTCAGCTGGAGTAATGATGACAGTAGAACTGTTAAAAGGATTGCCGAGTGTTCCGCCCGGTGTATTTTCCGTCCAGATATTGAAATTATTTAGTACCTTAATTCACCTTACTGTACAATAAAACCCCTTTCTTCTAATGTTGAGACAAACTTATTCACATTACCATTATCATTAGAAAAATTCATCCGTCATCGGGCTGGGATACATGTACTACATCTCCTTATCAGTGGTTGAAAGCTATGATTATAATGGTTTGAAAAGCCAGTAAATTAGTGCTTATCTCTAAAAATTAGAAGTCATTAAGGCGTAAGCAAATATGGCCATGCTGGATGTTAACAATAATTCTTACATGAGCCTTTTTTCTATAATAAATTGGGAGGTTCTTATTAATATTATAGCGGTTGTTGACCAGGACAAGGAGGATATCCATGTATATCTTGTATCGCGTACATATCATATTGCATTAAGGCGAATTGTGCTTGGTATAGGTATTTCATAACTAGAAGCTTTCCATCTGAGGTTCCGCATAAGACCCCTGAAGCTCCTGTTCCATCTATAAACGAGACTCCAATAGGCTGATTGATTAAGTATGGAATTTTCTGCAGCCAAGGCATAGCCGACACTCCCTTCACTCTAGTGTATAACCCATAGAATCTTTAAGTGCCTGTACGATTTTTGTAGGTATGAACATGTGTACAGTTTAGTGCATAGGTTATTGTATCAATGAGATCTATTTGCAGGGAGCCTAATATGAATAGATATTATTTTACTCAAAATATGAGAGTATCTGGTGTGGTTACTTCAACTACTGGCGATGTTAATGGTGACTTAATACCTGATATTGTATACGTGACCGGTTACAGAGAATCAGATGTTTCCATTATACAAAACATGGTACTAGGAATCCGAGATGGAGCCACAGGTGTCTCTATTAGTATTCCTCTGGAGAAAAATATAGGATATGCCCCCATGCTATTTTTGGGGGATTTTACCGGTGACGGGATCAAAGATATTTTAATTACCATTCCTACAGGTGGCAGTGGTGGAACGACAAACAACTATATTTATTCTTTTGTTAACAACGAACCACGTTTGTTGTTCGACTCTGAGACATTTAACCAAGCGTATCAATATGAGGTAACTTATAAGGATAATTACAAGGTTGAAGTATTTAGTAAAAGAAATAATGCAAGATATCTAATCGATCTATCACTAAGGGAGCCTGATTATTTAGATGAAAAATATGATGCAAATGGCAAATTGAAGACGCCTATCAGTGGCTGGGTTGACCCCATAAGTGGCTTATACCCAATTGATTTTGCATTTGATGGTTTGTATGATTTAATTGCGTATCAACAGATTTCTGGAACATACCATGCAGATTCTATCGGTACTATTCAGAATAGGCTAAAATGGAATGGTTTTATGTTTATACTGGACTATCAGGATTTAGCCATCTATGGCTCTTGATTACGGCCACTAGGGGACTAGGGGACAGGTACCATGTCCCAACTTTTAAAAAGTCAATATCTTTAGGACATTTCGGCTGGGACATCAACCTGTCCCTCTGTCCATCTAAGAGGTTCCTCATAATTTATGAGGGCCTTTTTCTGTTGTTTGTCAAAAATGGTAGATGAAATGTAGGGAAGCGAATTATAAAAAATACGTAACTTTCAAAGATGACTCTAACAAAGTACAATTAATATGAAGCCTTGTTCGGTACTAAAAAGAACAAAATAGAAGAGGGTTATATAATGATTCAGGTGAAAAATACACAGCATTATACTGGTGTTACCGTAAGTGGAGATTTATATGATTTTGAGGCACTTTATGATTCACTTCATGTAATTGTTGGTGATGAATGGGAGTGGGAAGAGTATGAAGGTGCAAGATTAAGGGTTCTTGGCGTTTGTTATGATATTCGCCATGCTTTAATGGGGCATCGGGATGTTATGTTTGTTGAAAATGGGCTTGATCAGGACAAAATGAAGTATTTATCAGTTGTTGCAAATGACAAAAATATATATCTAACATGTAATGTCCTTTGGCCAGAAGTTTTATTTGTACAAATAGCATTAAATGATTTTATAAGAATGTATGCAAAAAAACAAGCTAAAGGCAATTATAATGCCCTAACTGATTACCGAACTATTTGGGATTCTACAATTGCTACAGTTCGAAACTTTCAAGCTGCTATTGCCAATTGTATTAAAGAAACAATACCTGAAACTTCAATTAACCGGGTGCTCAAATTAATGAATCATGACTATTCTTGGTCTGATGATTATGCAACACAATACCTCGATGAACTAAATTGTAAATTCATTAATATGGATGTAGAGAAACGACAAAAAAGCATTACGGTCATGGCAAAGCGGATTGCAGAGAAAGGCCGTGAGTATCAAGAAGTAAAAGGAGCTGTGTTAGAGACAGCAAGAAAATATAACTGCTCCATGACAGAAATAGAGATATCAACGGAATATCCAGAAATTATCGAATGGTAAAAGGTG
Source organism: Bacillus sp. DNRA2 (assembly GCF_012843265.1). Lineage (GTDB taxonomy): Bacteria > Bacillota > Bacilli > Bacillales > Cytobacillaceae > Bacillus_BU. Next base: position 49,278 of record NZ_JABAIT010000017.1, read on the forward strand.
AATATTGGACTAGGGAATAGGTGTGAACCACAATTCCTATTGTTAGTTGTGTCTAACAATAGGGCTGTAGTTCAAACCTTTCCCCGTGTCCCTATGCAACTTTAAATCTTCATAAACGGTGGTTGTTATCAATGAGTTTACGTTCTACAGGCATAATTGCAGAAAAATTATTTCAAAATAATATAATGAAATTTAGAAGGAGTGGTTGATAATGTCACGATCGTTAAAAGGAAAAGTTGCGTTTATAACAGGTGCTGGGAAAGGAATTGGAAGGGCGGTTGCAATCGCGTTAGCAAATGAAGGTGTGAACATAGGCTTGATTGCAAGAACCCAAGCCGACTTGGAGGAAGTTGAACGTGAAGTTAAAAGCCTTGGGGTGAAATCGGCTTATGTTACAGTAGATATTTCATCACAGGAAGAAGTAGATCAATCGATTATAAAATTAACTGATATATTGGGTCCTACGGATATTCTGATTAATAATGCGGGAATTGGAAGTTTTGCCACACTTTTAGACATGGACCCGGAAGAATGGAAGAGAATCATTGATGTCAATTTAATGGGACCATATTATGTGACGCGTGCGGTTCTTCCCCAATTAATTGAAAAAAATGGTGGAGATATTATCAATATATCATCCACAAATGGCCTAAATGGCGCAGCTACATCCAGTGCATATAGTGCATCGAAATTTGGCTTGATGGGTTTAACGGAGTCATTGGCACAAGAGGTTCGGAGAAATAATATCCGCGTGACCGCTTTGACACCAAGCACTGTAGCAACTGAGCTGGCAATTAAGACTAACTTAATAGCTGAAAACAATAATGAAAAATATATGCAGCCAGAAGATATTGCTGAAGTAATCGTTAATCAATTAAAGTTGCATCCTCGCATTTATGTAAAAACAGCCAGTCTACTGGCAACAAATCCATTTTAGGTAAACAAGTAGGGACCAGGGGACAGGTACCTTGAACCTTGTCCCACCTTTTAAAAAGTTAATCGTTAAGGGATTGCAGTTGGGACATCAAACCTGTCCCTTTGTCCCAATCTCACCGTGTCCCACATTCTTGTCGTTATCATTCGGTCATTTGATTAACTGTTTTTTGAATGTTCTCTATGATAAGCGAATGCGAAGATTAGTGTTGTTACAAAAAGTACGCCTGCTGCACTCCATGGGATTAATGGCAGAGAATTTGCTTCTTTATGATCAGACGGTGCTTTCTCACTTGTAGCAGCGCTGGTATTCTGATCTTCAGTATCATGGGCATCTGTGCTAGTATGTGCACTACCCTCAGCTGTATGTCCCTCTTCTTCACCTTCAGCAAATTTGAAGAAGCTGACATAGGCTTCGATGTATTCTCGTCCTTCCTTCACATTATTGACATCAAAGTTTTTTAGAGATTGTACTTTATCAAATCGTTCCTTCAATTCAGGCAGTTTATCTTTTGGCATAAGTTTTTCTAACGGAGATAAATCTCCGACTTCAATACTCTCGTCTGCTGCCAATATCATTTCATCAATTGGAGTTCCGTGTGGTTTCACTCCCGTAAACGGTGCTCCTTCTCCAGCTCTATGAATTCTGATAAGATTTTCAAATAAGTAATTGTCGGCGAGCTCTTTTGCTTCAGGACTTAATGTTCTCACATTCATCGTAAGATTAAAGATCCTTGTTATTTCTTTCTCTTCGTCAGGCTGTATCCACTTTAAAATATAGCTTGGGTTATTTTCCTCGATTGCCTTATTTGCATCTACAACGAGAGGTCCATCCATCGTATCACAATGGGCACTTGCCAGTGTTGGCACGAAAACAACAAGGGCCAAAGCCATCAGAAGGGCCCCAATAAAACTTGTTTTTTTACTTTTTCTCATATAAATTGCCTCCTTTAAAATATAACCCAATTGGTTTGGTTGAGTTGTTTTTAGTATAGAAAGCAAATTTGAACTCCGATGGGACTATTTGTGAACTTTTTTGTTAATCCATTTTTAAACCGAAGTTTTGAAGGGTTAGAAAAATTTAAGGCTCATGAGGATGAAATTATTCGTTTCATCCTCATGAGCCAAAAGGTAACTAGGTTATTTAACATGCGACTTGTTGATCTATTTCTTTACTATTTTTAGACTGAAACTAAATGTGGATCCTTGATTTTGAATGCTTTCTACCCAGGACCTGCCATTCATCCGGTCCAAGATTTCTTTTACTAAGGATAGCCCTAATCCGGCTCCTTCTTTTGACGAAGGTCTGGCATTATCAATTTTGTAGAACCTTTTCCAAACTTTCGAAAGGTCTTCGGGAGCAATTCCAATTCCACTATCAGTTACGTGAATATGGACCTCATCACCATGTATAATGGACGAAACGGTAATTTTTCCATCTTCAGGAGTAAACTTTATCGCATTCGTGATGTAATTAATGAGAATTTGCTCAATTAAGTCTTCATCTCCCAAAACGGTAGGTAAATGTTCTGGAACATCAGCCCGTAATGATAGAAACTGATCATCTGCTAACGATTCAAGATTCATCACGGTTCGGTGGATAATGTCTGATAGTTTGCATTCTTTTTTTTCAATCTTTATTTGTCCTGATTCAATTTTTGATAATTCTAAAAGTCCCTTGACTAGTCTTTGCAGTCTCAGCGTCTCTTTAAGCGTAATCCGAAGATATCGCTCTTCCTGAATCTCGCTTTTGACAACACCGTCCAACAGTGCTTCAAGGTACCCGCGGACTGAAGTCAAAGGGGTTCGAAGTTCATGGGAGGCATTTGCAACAAATTCTCTTTGCAGCCTTTCCATCTCCGCCATTTTATTTTTCTCTTTTTCCAAATCTCGTACAGTTTTATCAAGGGTAAGCATCATTGTGTTAAATGTTCCTGCTAATATCCCTATTTCATCCGCTGAGTGGACTTGTGCTTGTTTTGTGAAATTTCCATTTATCATTTCTGAAGAGCTTTTTGTGATTTCCTTAATGGGTTTTGTAATAGATTGGGAGATAAAATAACTGACAAAGGCAGTAATAAGAATAGAAATGATTCCTGCAAAAATTACGATGTGCAAAGTTTGGGTGATACTTGCTTGAATATCTGATAGGGGATTACAGACAAATAAGGCACCGGCTACCTGACCCTCTGCATAAATGGGTAAGGCTACTGTAAGGACAGGCGAATTTAAATGCTCTACCATCCCATAATTTGTAACGATTTCCCCTTCAAGGGCTCTTTTTAGTTGATCAGACTTAGGGTATAAATGATCCTCAGTGTTTTGGCCATCTATACTGCTTATCAGCTTCTTGTCTTTATCTACTATCCACATTCTCGCACTATTTACTTTATTAAAATCATTTATTTTTTCATTGCTTATAGCGAATTTTTGATCCTTTAAATATGGAACTAAAATTTGCGCCATCTTCTTACCCTGAGAAATCATTTGCTGTTCTTTTACATTAAAATAATAGCTTTTAAAAAAAAGATAGAAAAAAAGACTGACTATGACAATACTTAGAAAGGTAACTATTACGTAGGTTTTCAGAAGCTTACTAAACAGACTTTTCTTCATAATTGTATTACCTCAAATTTATAACCTACCCCCCATACGGTCTGAAGATAGGTATAGGAAAGTATGTTCTCCAGCTTTTTCCGTAAACGTTTAATATGGGTATCAACTGTACGGGAATCACCGGGATATGCATACCCCCAAATTTTATCTAACAACTGGTCCCTGGTGAACACTCTTTCAGGATTACTGGCCAGGAACCATAATAGTTCTACTTCTTTTGGAGTACTCGTAACTTTTTTGCCTGCAACAATAATTTCGTACTTATTAAAATCAATAACTAAGTTGGGGAATTCTAATTGATTGTCCGCTTGTTCTTCTGCTTTGTATCTTCTTAAAATTGCTTTTACTCTAGCCACGATTTCACCTGGAGAGAAGGGCTTCGTGACATAGTCATCTCCACCTAAATTTAATCCAAGTATCTTATCGGATTCCTCACCTTTTGCAGATAGCATGATAATCGGAGTATTCATCGTTCGCCTGAGTTCCTTCGCTACCTGCCAGCCATCTTTAAATGGAAGCATAATATCGAGAATAATCAAATCCGGCTGAAACTGATTTGCAAGTGCCAATGCTGTTAGCCCGTCAGCAGCAGTCTGTACCTCAAAATTCTCTATTTCTAAGTACAATTTAAGCAACTCTGAAACATTTTCCTCATCATCTACCACTAAGATCCTTTTATTATTTGAGGACGATCCTCCTGCTTCCTTTTCGCCAAGATATCTGCTATTTACTTTGTTTGGGGAAATTTCTTCTAAGTGGAGTTTTGTTGCGCTCATCGTCCTTGTTCTCCTTTAGTTTTTATCACCTATGATAACGATGTTTCACTATTATTTCCTTGATGTATGTCAAGTTGTAAAAGGGACTAGGGGACAGGTACCATGTCCCACCTTTTAAAAAGTTAATCGTTAAGGGATTGAATTTGGGACATCAAACCTGTCCCTTTGTCCCTTCACGCTGTAGTTCTTCGACTTTAATCAGTAGCCTTCCATTATAGTCTCTATTAATCAATTGATTAGATTCTAGTTTGCTCATAATCCTACTAACTGTTTCACGAGTGGTTCCAATAATACTGGCTAACTCTTTATTTTGAAAGGGTGTGAGAAACAAGATGTCACCATTTGAGAGTTTTACTCCGTGTTTTTTAGCCAGTCTTAAAAGGAGTTTTATCATTTGTTCATATGTGCTGCTTAATAGGCTTTCCTGGAGGCGGCATTGCAAATCAATCATTTTTTCTCCCATAACTTTTATAAGAATCATTGCTATATTTGGATTATTTGTGATTAATTTTTCAATGTTTTGACTCGGAACATATAATAAATGAGCATCTTCTAAAACTAACGCATTGGCTGGATAACCTGTCTTGCTAAAATAATAGCCTAGGTGTGGAAACATATCCCCATCATTACAAACTCCTACAAGTTGTTCTCTACCTTGATGATCAATTCTAGTGATTTTCACCCGACCATTACATAAAAAGTATATCGAGTTGAAATGATCCCCTTGCAGAAATATATGATGATTTTTTTTGACTTTTTTGTAAGAAAAGTAGCCTGATATATCCCTTAATTCAGTTTCCTCAATGCTTTTAAACAACGGATTATGACAGAGACTTCTGTAAACCTCGTTAATTAAAACCATATTACCACTCCAACTAATTTTAATATGGAATACGTGACTCGAATCACATAATTGATAATTGTTATCATTTGCATTAATAATTGTAATCTAATTGATAATAATTATCAAATAATTATGGAGAAATATATATATGGAACAAACTTTGGTGAATTTCTAGATGAGCCGAACTTAAACAAACATGCCCTCATCTGCATAAAAAAACAAAAGAATAACATTTCTTGAAATAATATATTAAAATAGAGGTTTCTGAGGGTTTTGGGACTTGGGGACAGGTCCATTGTCCCTCCTTTTAATAAGTTTACTGCTGGGACATCAAACCTGTCCCCTTGTCCCATCCCCTTGTCCCTCTGTTTCAAGGGCAAGAAAAGTGAACAAACTAAGAATAACAAATCGATGTATGCGATTGACTCATTTAGAAAGGTGAGTAGAAAATGGTTTCGAAACGACAAAAGGACATCGTGCTGTCTTTAATGAAGGCGAAAGATCCTGTTACAGCTGAATGGATGGCAAAGGAACTTGGTGTGAGCGACAGAACTATCCGAACCGAGATCAAAGAACTTCAATCACAATGCTCTTCGTTAGGAATCATTATTGAATCGGTTCGAGGAAAAGGCTATCAATTAGAAATTATCGATTATGGGACGTTTGAAAGAGAGTTTACCGATAATGCAAATGATTCGGTAGCTGAAATTCATTCGGATTTTTCCGAACAAGAAGATCGGGTTTTATATATATTAAAACGATTTTTGCTAGAAAAGGATTTAATAAAATTAGAAAGTCTTGAGGAAGAACTTTTTATTTCCAAACCAAAGTTACAAAATGATTTAAAAGTCGTCCGGGAAATTTTGGAGAGTTATCATTTGAAGCTAGTTTCCAAGCCGCATTATGGTACATACGTCGAAGGCGATGAATATATGAGACGGCTTTGCTTTTCTAATTATATTATAAGTCGAAATAGCAATTTGAACGTTGATAGTAAGTCTTTGCAATTACTAGACAAAAATCTGTTTGAAAAGATTAAGGAAATCATCATAAAAAAAGTGAATGAATACAAATTTGAAATATCTGATATAGCACTTGAAAATTTGGCAACGCATATTACAATTGGATGCAAAAGAATTGAAGAAGGCTTTGTCATTGAAAATCTCGAACGCAATTTATCTGGGAAATACCCCTTTGAAAGTATTGTAGCTAACGAAATTGTTAAAGAAGTTGAGGAATTTACCGGACAAAGTTTCCCCGAAGCTGAGATCGATTATATTATTGTTCATTTGTTAGGGACCAAATTAATTCATAAGAATACTTTAAATGAATTTAGTAAATTTGATGAATTAGGCTCCATTATTCATTGCATGCTGGAAAAGTTGAAGACTGAATTAAATTGGGACTTTCATGAAGACTCTGAATTCATTCAAGCGCTGACTTTGCATATTCGGCCGGCAATGAATCGGTTACGCTACAATATGAACATTCGGAATCCATTATTGGATGATATTAAAAGGAAATATCCTAGTGCTTTTGAGGGTGCTGCGATTGCGAGCAGATGCATTGGCGAATATTTGGGAGTTGAGGTAGGAGAACACGAGATTGCCTATATTGCCTTACATATTGGCGTGGCTTTAGAAAGAATGAAGACGATACAGAAAGAGGCAAAACGGGTCATTATCGTGTGTGCTTCAGGAGTTGGCAGTGCAAGGCTACTATTTTATCGTTTGAAAAATGAGTTTAAGGATGAAATTGATATTGTCGCAACAACTAATTATTATCAATTAAATGATTATGACTTATCCTCAATCGATTTTATTATTAGTACGATTCCGTTAAAAGAAGATTTAGGTGTTCCGGTGCAAGTCGTTAATACCTTTTTAGGTGAAGGAGATATTGCTAATATCCGGGGCGGATTATCGTCTGTAAATGGGTGTGAGGAACAGAACTATTTAGATGAGTCCAGAGTTTTTATTCATAAAAATTTTGAAGATAAAGAGAGCGTCATCCGGTTTATGTGTGAAGAGTTATATAAACAAAAGCTCGTCTCCAAAGATTATGTTAATTCGGTATTTGAAAGGGAGGCGCTTGCTCCAACCAGCTTTGGGAATCTTGTCGCCATCCCACACTCACTTATACCGGAAACAGAAGAAACCTTTTGGACTGTGTGCACATTAAAAAAGCCCGTCGAGTGGGCGGACAAAAATAAGGTTCAATTTATTTGTTTGTTAAATGTTAGAAAAGAACCTGGTGGTGACTTGGAAAGAATGTATCGAAGGCTCATTGCGATAATTGAAAACAGCGCAACGGTCCAGAAAATACTAAAGTGTGAATCAGCTGAAGAACTGGTAACACTTTTAAATGGATAATAGAAACGAAATGAAATTTGATTCGTAAAATCAAACGATTACAATTATATAGAAATTGTACGGGGGTATTCCAAACGGGATACTCCTTTTTAGGTTAGGAGAATATGTTTGAGGGGATAATATTGACATGGCAAAAAGGGTTATATATAGTGTTCAGCTTTTTTCCGTTACGTAACGGAAAAATCCTTTCTGTAAAATGAAACGCTTTCAAAATAAACTATAAACAGAAAGTAATTAAAGCAAGTTGTCAATTAAAGCAGTTATGATAATTGGCTACTGATTTTTTAAAAAATAACAACTTTTATAGTTAATAGGAGGAATAGATCAATGAATATTTTGTTATGTTGTGCAGCTGGGATGAGTACAAGCTTGTTGGTGACTAAAATGGAAAAGGCAGCACAAGAACAAGGTTTAGAAGGGAAAATCTGGGCTGTTCCAGCCAATCAGGTCAATCTACACATTGATAACGCCGATGTCCTTCTCTTAGGACCGCAAGTTCGCTTTCTTCTTCCAAAGATGAAAACCTTAGGTGAAGAAAAAGGTATTCCTGTTGAAGCGATCAATCCAGCTCACTACGGTATGTGTAATGGTGCAGAGGTATTAAAAACAGCAATAAACCTAGTAAATAACAAATAATATAAGAGGGGAAATAACAAAATGAGTAAATTCAACAGCTTTCTAGAAGAGAAAGTAATGCCTGTTGCAGCAAAGGTTGGCGCGCAAAGACACTTATTGGCTCTTCGTGATGGTCTCATTGCGACTATGCCATTCATTGTCATTGGGTCACTGTTTCTAATCATTGCTAACTTTCCAATTCCAGGTTATGCCGATTGGATGACTTCTATTTTCGGACCTACATGGGCTGCAAAATTATCGTATCCAGTTGATGCAACTTTCAATATCATGTCAATTATTGCAGCATTTGCGGTGGCTTATAGATTAGCAGAAAGCTATAAGCTTGATGCGATGAGTGCTGGTACCATATCAGTCGCTGCTTTCTTTTTAACCATTCCATTTAGTTTCCAATTCACTCCAGCTGGAGCAACAGAAGGAGTATTGGTAACTGCAGCAATTTCTAAAGCTTTCTTAAGCAGTAAAGGTTTGTTTGTTGCCTTACTATTTGCGATTTTATCAACTGAAATTTATCGTTGGGTCGTTAAAAAAGATATCGTTATTAAAATGCCAGCAGGCGTACCGCCAAGTGTTGGTAAATCATTTGCAGCTTTAATTCCAGGACTTTTTGTTCTTCTTACAGTTTGGGTAATCCGTTTACTTGTTGAGTTTACGCCATATGTAAGTATCAATGGCTTAGTTACAACTCTTTTAGGTGATCCACTAAAAATGGTAGGTCTAACACTAGGTGGAACCATTGTTGCTGAATTATTCGTAACTGTTCTATGGTCTACTGGATTACATGGTACAAACATCGTTAAAAGTGTAATGGAACCAATTTGGTTCGGTGCGATGGGTGATAATATGACAGCCTATCAAGCTGGTGAACCGTTACCACACATCGTTACTCAACAATTCTGGGATAATTTCATCCACATCGGTGGAACAGGCGTAACATTTGGATTAGTTCTTTCCATGATATTGTTTGCGAAATCTCAACAAATGAAAAATCTTGGCCGTTTGGCACTTGGACCTGGTATCTTTAATATTAATGAGCCATTAATCTTTGGTATGCCAATCGTGTTAAATCCATTGTTAATCATTCCATTCGTTCTTACTTCAATCGTTACTGTTATTGTAACTTTCATTGGAATGGATATGGGATTAGTAGCTAAACCAGTAGGTATTGCAGTACCTTGGACAATGCCTCCGATTATCTCTGGATATCTTGCAAGTGGCGGACATGTTTCAGGGGCCATCATGAATGTGGTCAATATTGCTATCTCATTCCTAATCTATACTCCTTTCTTTAAAATGTATGATAACGCGAAGAAGAAAGAAGAAGATGCAATGAACACAACTGAAAAAGAGAATATCGCTTAATTAAGATACTGACGGGCATTAGTTTGGCTGATGCCCGTCATTTGCATTTGACTGTGTTAAAACGTATTGTTGATTTTCTGCAAGTTGATTGGAGCGGAAGGCACGAAGACTCCTGCGGGAGTAGCTGGTATGGGAGACCCCGCAGGCGCGAATGCGCCGAGGAGGCTCCCAACTAGCCCTGCGGAAAGCGAAGTGCCTGCAGCGGAAATCAACATTCATGTTTTATGTAATCTTATTTTATAATGTAAATGACCAAATGAGCAGGAAAGGGAACTGTCCCCTTCCTAGTAAATTATATGAAAGGCTGTTAAACATGAATAAATCAGTTATGAATAAAGAAGAACTTTACAGTCTTGCATTTCAACTTATCCTCCATGCTGGAAATGCAAGAAGCTTTGCGATGGAAGCGATGCAAGTTGCTAAAGAAGGAAATTTTGATGAAGCGGAAGCGAAACTAACCGAAGCAGATTCCGCCTTCAACGAAGCACATCATGTTCAAACTGATTTAATCCAAAAAGAAGCAGGCGGATCGGAATACGATATCCCTCTTATTATGATTCATGCACAAGACCATTTGATGACGGCATTGACTCTTAAAGAGTTGGCCAGAGAAATCATCGATTTGCATAAACTTATCAAAAAGGATTAATCCAAAAATCAGCTTCGAGCAGGACTAAAAAAGTTAAACATTGTTGTAAAACCTTGCGAAACGCATGGTTGAGAGACGCTTTCGACTTTCAACCGTTGTAATTGAAAATACTAGTCATTATTTAAAGCCCAATTTAATCTGGGCTTTTTTTAAATCAAACTTATTTCTCATTCTAATTCTTACAATATATTTAGAAAGGAAATGAAAATAAATGAAGAAAACATTCCCGGAAAATTTTTTATGGGGTGGAGCAACCGCTGCAAACCAATATGAAGGTGGATACAATCAAGGCGGAAGAGGTCTAGCGACAAGCGACTTTATTACAAATGGTACTGCAGACCGTCCAAGAAAAATTACCATCAAGCTAAATGATGGCCAAAAAACGATCGTAAATCGACGCCCAACTGGTGACCCTAAATTAGATACGATACCAGAAGGGGCAGCTGGATATATTGATGAAAATGTTTATTATCCAAGCCATAAAGCGGTTGATTTTTTCCACCAGTATAAAGAAGATATTGCGCTTTTTGGAGAAATGGGTTTTAAGTGTTTCCGATTATCGCTTAGTTGGTCTCGTATCTTCCCAAAAGGTGGAGTTGAAGGGGAACTGCCAAATGAGGAAGGGTTAAAATTTTACGAGGATGTTTTTAAAGAGTGTAAAAAATACAATATCGAGCCATTAGTGACTCTCTATCATTTTGAAACGCCTGCTTATTTGGCGGAACATTATAATGGGTGGGGCGGTCGTGAGACCATTGATTGTTTTTTAAGAATGTGCAAAGAGGCTTTTACAAGATATAAAGATTTGGTCAAGTATTGGATCACTATTAATGAAATTAATGTGTTAAATGGTTACGCCTTTATGGGAACTAGGGAGGCTACGGCACAGGCGCGTTATCAAGCAAAGCATCATATGTTTGTTGCGAGCGCCCTCGCTAACAAGCTTTGTCATGAGATTATTCCAGAAGCTAAGATTGGCTGTATGGTTGCCTTAAGCTGTATTTACCCGAAAGATTGTAAGCCAGAAAATGTATTTGGAGCCTTGGACTATCGAAGAGGAGCTTTGATTTATTCAGATATTATGATGAGGGGATATTACCCATCCTACGCCGACCATTTCTTTGAACAGATGGGCGTAACGATAAAAAAAGAACTAGGGGATGACGAAATCATCAAGGCGTATCCTTCTGACTTTTTATCATTTAGTTATTACCGTAGTAGTGTATACCATACAGAAATCGTTCAGAATACCGATACAGGCGGACAAATGGGGGATGTAAATCCATTTGTAGAAAAAACAGAGTGGGGTTGGGCGATTGACCCTGTTGGGTTAAGGTACACCCTATCTGAACTTTATGATCGTTATCAAAAACCACTCTTTATCGTTGAAAATGGAATGGGAACCATTGATAAACAGGACGAAAACGGCTATGTTGAGGATGATTATCGAATCCAATATTTCCGAGATCATATTGAAGAAATGAAAAAAGCGGTTACTTTAGACGGTGTTGACCTGATGGGTTATACACCGTGGGGATGTATTGATCTAGTTTCAGCAGGAACTGGAGAGATGAAAAAACGCTATGGTTTTATTTATGTAGACATGGATGATGAAGGAAATGGAACATTAAAAAGATCAAAGAAAAAATCATTTGATTGGTACAAGAAAGTGATTGCAACCAATGGTGAAGACCTTAGTTAAAGATTAACCGTCTGCGATTTTGTGAAGCTATAAAAATATTCTACACTAACAAATCACATTAGGGGAAAAGAAGACTACAATTCTTGAATTTCAAGAATGTAGTCTTTTTTTGTTCTATATAAATAAAAAATAAAAATGGTAAGAAAGACCTAAAAACGGTCGTGAAACCATTTTTTATTAATACAATGTATAACTTATAAAATGCGGTTTCATTATGTTTGGAATTAAAAATATAGAACATTTTCCCTGTGTCTGATATTAACATGAATGCAATTATTGGGTACAAAGCACTAGACGAAATTCGATTTATAATATGGGGCAATTTGACGAAATTAGACACAAATGGTAAAAAGTAATATAGGAAAAATAATCCAAATATTTCGAGTATTCTCGGAACGGAAGAATAAACATGGTTTATCATAATAATATTATATGATAAAAAATTTCCATATTAATATGGACAAACACGTATAAAGGAGATGGAGAAGAGTGTCAGGACAAATTCGTATGACTCCAGAGGATTTAAAAGCAAAAGCAACCCGCTATGAAAACGGGGCGCAACAAATTGAGGCAATTTTAAAGGATCTTACAAATTTACAAACAGAGCTTTCCGGAGAATGGGAAGGACAAGCTTTTAGAAAATTTGACGAACAATTTCAACAGTTATCACCAAAGGTTCAAAACTTTGCTCAATTAATGCATGATATCAACACTCAATTAAATAAAACAGCTGATGCGGTTGCAGAGCACGATGAAGCTTTATCCCGTAACTTTGGTCTTATTTAACCAATTGTAAGCTTGAGTTAATTCAAACAAAGAGGATTGAGTCTTCTAAAGTCTAGGTCAAAGGCCACGCGACAAAGGGTTGTGTGGCTTTTGGTCATGAAGAAATTTATTAGCTCAGGCCTAGTTATAACAGTTACCTGTGTCGGAATTTACCTTATGTTAAAAAAATGGCTTGGATAAGGAGTAGGATCATGCCAAAGGATACACATATTAACGTAACCGTTGACTTTCGTGAGTGGGGTAAAGGGAGCTATGACTTGCGAATCCCTGTTCATCAACCTGTTAAACAACTTCTGCGAAACCTAGTTGAAGCCTTGAATCTTGAAATGACGAAAGAAGATTTGTTTACGATAAAAATTCCAGCAAAGGGAATTTTGCTTACGGATGATGACCGACTAATAGATTATCCGGTAGCAAACGGTGATGTTTTACTAGTTTTATAGAAGAAAGGGTCACTTCTCCCCTCCCTTTCCAAAAGTAAGAGCGTAACACGAAAAAGGAGTCGAAAGACATGAAGGAAACAACGCTAAATATGGAGTCATTAAACCTCCAATTTTTAATTTATGAGGACCTATGGCAGTTGAAATTGCCAAAATCACAAACCCACGTGAATGATATACAGCATTTGTCGATGATGAATGGTGCCTCAGATTTATTTTTACCGGCAGTTATTGAAGAGGAAGAGGACCTAGTTACCTTTTCGTTTTTGATCAATCAAAGAGCGAAAACATGGGAAGAAGTACGCAAACTAAATCGAAGTGATAAGCTTCGTTTGTTGTGTAATGTTGCCCGCTTCAAAAAATGCCTTTCCTCACGTATTACTTTCTTCTTACATCCGGATAATTTGGTATTTGATGATAATCTTATGCCGAAGCTGGCATATCGCGGAATCCGAGATTTAGTTCCCCCTTATGAGGTGAATGAAGCAAAATTTCTTCTTCAATATAAATGCTTAATTATTGCATTATTTTCAAAAAAATATAGCTTTGAAGAACTTTATTACGGTTCATTAGCTAATGTCAAAGAAAGCGATTTTGAGCGAAAAATTGTTACGATTGAGGACTTTGATGCTTTGTTTAACTTTTTACAAACAAGTTATCTGAAAGAGGTTACCGAGCATGAAAAAACGATGCAAGTTGTACCTAAAAAACGATTCCGGCTTTTTAAGGGAATAGCATTCTCGATGATAACTCTATCCATTCTTCTAGCTATCCCATTAATCTATTTCGGATTTGTTAAACTTCCATCTCAAGGACATCTACTCGAGGCTAATCATGCCTTTTTATCAAACGATTACGGGAATGTGATAAAAGAGTTGGAAGGACAAAATCTGGAAAAGCTCCCGAAAGATAGCAAGTATATGCTGGCTGTTTCTTACATACAAAAGGAAAAACTTTCAAAAGACCAAAAGGAAGCATTCCTAAAAAATGTTGATTTGAAAAGCAACACAAATTATTTATTATATTGGATTTACAACGGCAGGGGTGAGTTAGATCAGTCGATGGACCTCGCCAAATTTCTGGATGATCCCAATTTGATCATACACGGACTGATTAAACAAATGGATCAGGTGAAAAAAGATCCGGAATTAAAAGGTACGGAACGTGAAGAAAAAATGGATAATTACATGGATCAATATGAGAAATACAAAGAGAAGTACGGACTAGACGATAACACTATAAAACCAGAATAACAGTAGGGATATTGCGAACGGAATATATGTTTTTATTTGATTGGAAAGGGAGAGAAAGATGGCGCAACGATTATTACTGCTGAGTTGTGGGGAGCAATTGCATAAATGCCATTTAAAGGTAAATGAACCGAAGAAATTGACGATTGGGAACGATTTATCCAGTACGATTACCTTTAGTAATTTCGACTATTCATTGTCAATTGGTTGGAATGGTGAATCCTGTTTGGTCGGAGAAAATCAACTCAATGTGAACGAGCGTTTAAAACTGAAGCATCACGATTTCACGATGCAGCTTTTTTTGATAGAAAGCAAGCAACCGTACGTATATGATACGACGCAGCGCTATAATCTTACGTTTGGTTCAAATGAATTTGACGATGTATGTGTAAAAAGTTCGACTGCTGATTTTATTTTTATTCGGGAGGAACTGGAAGCTCCGTTTAAATTGATCGTAAATAAAGGTCAGATTTTCCATAACTATCTTCAGACTAATGGCGATATTTGGCTAGAGCCAGGAGATGAGCTCTATTTTGATGGTTGTTTAGTTCGAATTGGCAAGGATTCAATTGGTATTCTCACTCCAGAGTCGATTGTGCAGACTAAATTAGTACGTTTGTATGGAGAGAATCGAGTCTTCGGGGAGAACTATCCTGATTACCATCGTTCTCCGCGAATTATTTATCGAGCGCCGGAAGAAAAACGCAGAATCGCCAAACCGTCTAATAAACCTGGAAAACCGAGTGAACAACTGGCCAGGACAATTGTTCCTTCAATTGTAATGATCGTGGCAACCGTATTAATCGCGTTTATGCGGACGAATGCTATTTATATTATCGCGATGCTTGCGATGACTGTAACAACAGTCATTTTTGCGATTACTTCTTATTTGAAAAATCTTAAGCAGTATCGGATTAATTTAAAGGAACGAGACAGTAGTTACCGTGATTATTTAAAAGATAAGACGAAAGAGCTTTATCAGGCTAGAAAAGAACAACGACATTCGCTTGAGTATCATTATCCAGGTGTAGACCAAATGCGGACGATGGCGATGAACGTTCATTCACGTATTTATGAAAAGACGATGTTTCACCATGACTTCCTGATGTACCGAACTGGTTTGGGGAGAGCGAAAACGAGCTTTGATATTGAATTTAATATTGAAGAGTTTACTCAAGAAAAGGATGAACTAGTCGAGGAAGCTCGAGCAATTCGTTCGCAATACCTTACACTTGATCATGTCCCGATAGTCACATCGTTAATGAAAGGTCCGGTTGGCTATATTGGATCGCGTCAGCTTGTACTCGAGCAACTTCAAATGCTTGTGATGCAGTTGTCGCTATTTCATAGCTATCACGAATTGCAATTCGTTACGATTTTTCCGGAAGAGGAAAAGGGAACTTGGGAATGGATGCGCTGGCTTCCTCATGCGAGCCTTAGAGATATCAATGTGCGCGGATTTGTTTATCATGAGCGCTCACGTGACCAAGTACTAAATTCACTATATCAAATCTTAAAAGAGCGCAAGTTAGCAGTTGATGAAAAAAAGAATAAAAATGAAAAATTCTATTTCTCACCTCATTATGTCGTATTGATAACAGATGAAAAATTGATTTTGGATCATTCTGTTATGGAGTATTTTAATGAAGATCCGCGCGAGCTTGGCGTTTCGCTTGTGTTTGTTCAAGATGTCATGCAGTCACTGCCCGAGCATGTGAAGACTGTCATTGATATTCGTGATGCAGCCAATGGAAATATTCTTCTTGAGGAAGGGGAACTAGTCAATCGCAGCTTCACCCCAGACCATTTTCCAGAGGAGTTTAATAAAGAAGATTTTTCACGGAGTTTGGCACCGCTAAACCATTTACAAAATTTAAAGAATTCCATTCCAGAGAGTGTGACTTTCCTTGAAATGTATGGGGTTGAGAAGGTGGAAGAACTCTCGATATCAAAGCGATGGGCGAAAAATGAAACCTATAAAAGCTTGGCTGTTCCTCTTGGCTTGCGCGGGAAAGAGGATTTGGTCAGCCTAAATCTGCATGAAAAAGCACATGGTCCTCATGGTTTGGTCGCAGGTACAACAGGTTCTGGTAAATCGGAAATCATCCAATCTTATATTCTATCACTGGCAGTGAATTTTCATCCACATGAAGTAGCATTTCTGCTGATTGACTATAAAGGCGGTGGGATGGCAAATTTATTTAAAAATTTGCCTCACTTATTGGGGACGATTACGAACTTGGATGGAGCTCAGTCAATGCGGGCGCTTGCTTCAATTAAAGCAGAATTACAAAAGCGACAGCGCTTATTTGGCGAATATGATGTCAACCATATCAATCAATATCAAAAACTCTATAAATCGGGTGAGGCTAATGAGCCAATGCCGCATTTATTTTTAATTTCAGACGAATTTGCAGAGCTTAAATCAGAACAACCTGAATTTATGAAAGAGCTTGTTTCGACAGCTCGGATTGGACGGTCACTAGGAATTCATCTTATTTTAGCGACGCAAAAGCCTAGCGGTGTTGTTGACGATCAAATATGGTCGAACTCAAAATTTAAGCTGGCATTAAAGGTCCAAAACTCAAGCGATTCGATGGAAATTTTGAAAACGCCTGATGCAGCCGAAATCACCCTACCAGGACGTTCCTATCTACAAGTCGGCAATAATGAGATTTACGAGCTATTTCAAAGTGCTTGGAGCGGAGCCGATTACATTCCTGATAAAAATGATGAAGATTTACAGGACACAACGATATACGCCATCAATGAACTAGGACAATATGACATTCTATCTGATGATTTAAGTGGGCTTTCAAGGAAAAAATCAATCTCGAAGGTCCCGACTGAACTCGACGCTGTCATAGATTACATCCAGTTTTACACGAAGGAAAACAATATCGAGGAGCTGCCTAGACCGTGGTTGCCACCGCTACCGGAACAAGTTTATTTGAATGAATTAAACTCTATAAACTTTAACGTGGAATGGAAGGGGCCGAAACGTCCGCTTGTTGCTACGATTGGTTTATTGGATCAACCAGAATTGCAGTCTCAAGTTCCTTTGACTTTAGATTTATCTAAAGAAGGACATATTGCTGTGTATTCTAGTCCAGGGTATGGAAAATCGACATTTTTACAATCGTTGGTCATGGATTTAGCTAGACAAAATAATCCAGAACAATTGAATGTTTATCTATTAGATTTTGGAACCAACGGATTGTTGCCATTATCAGGACTACCGCATGTAGCAGATACCATTATGGTTGATGAAGTGGAAAAGATGGAAAAGTTCTTACGTAGAATGGCGAACTTATTGAAAGAGCGAAAACAAAAACTAAGTAAACATGGTATGGCGAATATTAGTATGTATGAACAAGCTAGTGATGAATGCATTGCTAATATTGCCATTGTCATTGATAACTATGAAGCTGTTCGCGAATCTGGCTTTGCGGATGGATTTGAAACATTAATCACTCAAATTGCTCGTGAAGGAGTTAGTGTAGGCATTTATCTTGTTATCAGTGCAGGTCGCCAAAATTCTTTACGTATGTCATTAACTTCAAATATTAAAACTCAAATAGCACTATTTTTAATTGAACAAAATGAAGCACGTTCAATTGTAGGAAGAACAGATATACAAAGTGAAGAGCTACCTGGTCGTGGATTAGTCAAGCTAGAAACTCCAACCTTATTTCAAACAGCGCTTCCAGCAAAAGGCGAGGATCCACTGCAAATCATTAGTAATCTTCAATTTGAATCAAAAAATATGGCTGATACATGGAATGGAAAACGACCTAAACCAATTCCAATGGTTCCAGACGTTTTATTGTTTGATGAATTGGCAAGCAGGGTTGATACGGTGGAGATAGTTAACAATAGTCAAGTCACATTTGGTGTTGATACAAATGAGGTTAAGCCAGTACCGTTCCAAATTCAAAAGGTATCACCGTTTATTATTACTGGGAATGAATATGCCAAAACAACGAATGTTATGGAAATCTTAATAGATTCATATATTGAGCAGCCTGGGACGCAGGTCATCGTGATAGACAATGATCAATATAATTATGCAGGCTATCGGGATAAGGAATGCGTATATGGACAAGGACGTGACTTCTTCTTGCAATCACTCGATGATATTTTGAACTGGTTTAATGCCAGAAGAGATGCTGTAAATCATTTGCGGAAGTCTGGTGCATCAAGTGAAGAATTGATGAATGTTTATCAAGAAATGAATCCTGTCAACATTGTAATTACTGACCATGCGATGTTAAAAAACAAATTAGATTCACAAACTGAAGATAGATTTATAGAGGTACTCAAGCAATCTCGGGAGTACAACATTAACTTTATTATTGCTTCTCAGCTGCAATTGCTTGAAGGCTATGATTCATTATCCAAGTATTTAAGAGAGCATGGAAACGGTCTTTTATTCAATGAATTCAAGAAACAAAATGTGTTCAACTTCACCAACGGCGGTTCATATGAAAAGAACCTCAAAGAAGATGAAGCCTATTACATTGCCAATAATTCATTTGTCAAAATGAAAACAGCTAAAAAGGGAGGTAAAGTAAATGAAAATGTTCAGAACAAAAGGCCTTCTTACGCAAATTAATAATACACATTTAGATGGACGGATTTTTGTTTCAATTAATATCGGGGTGGGCTTCAGCTCATCCTGGATATATGCAGATGATGAACGTAAATTTCTAGGGTCAGCTACTTCAAAATTATTTTCCAATTATATAAAAGCGGTAGTTAAAGAAAAATATTCCTTAGATATTCATAGTATTGTCTCGATGAATTCTACAAGTTTTTTCTGGGAGTCATCTGAGGATCATTATCTTCAGGAAACTGAGAATATCATAAACGAGATGGTAAACCCGGTGATTAATGAATCTTTATTTAAACTTGAAAAACAAGAAACGATTGAGAGATTTAAGACAAATTATAAGAACTTAGAATTCCGCGGTCGGATGAAAATGCTAGAGTTTTCAAGTAAAAATCGAGATTATCATTTTGATCAATTAGCGATGGACTTGCAAAATGTTGATCTTGAAAATGTGAAACTTTTACAGAAGAACTTATTAATCCCGGATAATATATTTTTATTTTTCCATGGTAATGCAAACAAAGAAGACCTGAAAAATTTGAAACTTCCTACATTAACAAATAAGAATGTAAGATTTCTATTTGAAATTCCGAATCTTGCTGACCTTCAAGATGAATCTTTAGTGGTAAATAGTAAAGGTAACTACCAATGTGGTTGTATAAAATTTGAAAGACTTCCTCAAGAAAACAATTTAACGAAAGAATATACAGTCCTAGACATCATTGCGGAAATCATGTTTAACGGGGATTATACCCTCGACGTAGATCTTTTAGATGCAAGCATTACTTACTACAAACATCCTTTAAAAACATATAAAAACGAGGTCTTAAATTGTCTAACGGAAGAACATGTTGAAATTGCAAAAGCTAATCTATTAAAAAGATTAGGTAAAAGTTTAGCCCTCTATCCAAACGAATTTACAGAAACAGCCGGCAGGTTATTTTTTAATAAAATCAATATTTTTGAGTGGAAAGAAACTATATTGGATATTGACTATCAATCAATAAAAGAATTTCTCGATTCCAGAGATTATCAGATTAGAGAGGGATACTTAATGTATCACAAGGAGGATATAGAAAGTGGGATCATCTAAAGAAATCTTTTTAAAAGTAGACGAATTTGATGCAGAATTGAAAGCGTTAGAGGGCAGTGTTACAAGCATATCTAAGGTGAAATCGGACGATATTAAAAATGTGAATAAGAAGGTCATTTTAGAGTCAATGGATATCATGCATTCAATTATTACCACTTTCACCAGTAGCATTGAAGCATACGTAAAGCTTTCAAAAAAGGATATTAAAGAAGCAGAATCGATGAAGGAAAAGTGGATTACTAAGGATAATGAATTGGCAAATAGTATAAAAGGAGGAAAATGAGCTTGCCACGTTTAGTGAATGATGAAATAAATGAACTTGTCGACAATTTGAAGTCTTATAAAGAAGATTTATCGAAAGAAGTATACGGGCAATATAAAGCATCAGTCGTCCTTTCCAAAACTATTAATTTAAGAGGAAAAACAGGTGATGCTTTTAAAAACTACATCAGTGTTGTTCATCTGCAATTAGCACAAAAGATCATCAATATCATTGGTGAAATAGATAAAGCAGCAAACCAAATGAAAAAGGATTTCGAAAGCTATGAAAAAGATGATAAGGGAATTGTTGGCTCAGGTACGCTAACTGAGGTAAAAGAAACGATTCAGCAATCCAAAAGTAGTTTTGAAAAACTTGATAGTAAATCTGATTCCTTATTATGCAAAGCATCAGAATTTATTGCCACAACTAAATTACCTGGAAATAGCGTGTCTGACGATTACGATGCTGTAACAAAAAACATTACAAAAACAAAAGAACTCTTAGAGGAAACAGATGCAAAGGTGGCAAAGGATCTAACCCAGCTAGTCACCCGCGTTAATGAATTAAAGAAACAAATTAATACACTTTATAGTAAATTCCGTGATGATAATGGGATTAAGTATAGCAAAGTAAATAATATAAAAAATAATAAATGGTATACGGACGAAAAAAAGGGCTTATTTGGCAAAATGTATAAGGATGATCCGTTTACTTACAAAGCTGGTTCGAAAGCTCTTTATGAAGAACAATGGGTTAAGGGGACAAGTGATGAGAAATATGAATCTACAACAGTTAGTGCTTTTCAAGCATCAGGTTTTACTAAAAAAGATGAGGGGAATTTGGAGCTATCTGGTGAAGCATATACATTTTCAATTGATGGTCATTCCCAATTTAACAAATACCTGAAATCCGATGATAGTTTACATTTACTGGGTGGACAAGGGAAAACTGTTCTTGGCAAGGATGGGGTGGAGCTAGAAGGAAAGTTATTAGTATACGGTCAAGAGCATAGTGGTGTTCTGGGAAATGATAATTTTGATGGACATATAAATGGTCAATTAGAAGCATTATCTTTAGATGGGAATTTAGCTGTAATATTACCAGATGAAAAAGGTGATTTTAAACTTGCTTTGGGTGGAAATATTGTCGGTGCAAATGCAGAGCTGGGTGTAGGTACAAAGCTGTTTGGCATTGAGGAATTAACAGTGCCGGTTAAAGATAGTAGTGGGAAAATAGTAGAAAAATCCTTGTTGAGTTTAGAAGTTGGTGGAGGAATTGGTCCTCAAATAGGTGCTGGTGTAGAGTTTTCAAGTGAAACCGTGATTGAAAAAGACTTCTTTTATGTAAAATCAAATACTCTTTTGATTGACTTAGGCGCTGGATTTAAAGGAAATATTGATATTAGTGTTCCAACAGCCGGTTTGAAGTTCCCGTGGTAATACAAGGAAAAATCTAGATAAAAGGAGGCATTGGAATAGATGAGTGAAAAATCGCAACTCCAAAATAAGATTTCAAAAAAGCAAACGGAATTACAGAATTCATGTAGTCGTGTGTCTTCTTTAAATGGGAGAATCGAAAGAATAAAAGCAATTATTCAAGAATTTACTGACTTTAAAAGTGATATTAAGGACTTAAAAAGTAACGGTAAATCAATAGCAGGCAAGGAATACGACTATTGGAATGGAGACCGGTTTGATAAATACAAAGATAAACTTTCTGATAATTTAATTAATGGTAGTTTATCAGATTATATATCTAAAATAGATCGAAACCTAGATGACCTTAACGATGAATTAATGAGGTTACAGAACGAAGTATATAGTTCAGAAGGATTTATCGGTATGCTCAAATCAGATATTAACTGGTTAAAAACCAAAATTGAAAATTTAGTAAATTAGTAAAAATTAATTTGCAAAATTTTTTATAATATTAGATAATTTCTCATTAGGTGCACCATTTTATCGTGTGTCTTTGTAAATTGAAAATCAATAACAGGATGGGTTGCACATAAAATTTTATTTCAGGTTAATGAAAAGAAGGAGTAATTAATAATGAAAAAATTTTCTGTACTTCTGTTTATTTCCTTGCTTTTACTTCTAACATCATGTTCTGATACTACAGGTGGAAATAAGGATGAACAGAGCAAGAACAATGAAAAAGAGTCCATAATGAATAACGAAACCGAAGAAAAGGAAGATTTAACATTACAATTGCAAAAAGGGGATGAAGAAGCCGGTTTAACGATTGAAAATAGTGAAATCTACCAAATGGCAAACGATGCGATTAAAGGAAATCCTAAACTAGGTAATGAAAATGCATTTACTATGTATTTAGTGGATTCATTATCAAATGATGCAGGAGAGAAGGTATTACTCTTCTTGGCTATTAATAGATCTCCTGAATCTATGAAAAATGTAACTTTTGATTTTACGGTTGGAAATGAGAATGCCGGTTTCGTCTGGAATAAGTTAAAAGTAACTTTACCTGAGAAAAATATTGGTACTATCCAGAGCAATGGTGCAGTACCAATTATTATCCCAATATCAAAAGAAAAATTCACTACATTAAGTGAACTAAAAAAAGAAGATCAAGAAATCAAGCTTGAGAACTTTAAATATGAAATTGTCGAGTAAATGAATTCAAGTGAGGAAGAAAAATGCAAAAGCGGGCAAAAAATTCAAGTGTAGTTACATTAATTGGTGCAATCATTTTCCTTCTAATGGCTGTATATCTTATTGTTGATGGAATGATTTCGCCAATGCGGTTAACAGTTGATGGATACGAAACAAGTGCGTATCTATGGGAATTAGCAAACTATCCTGAGCAATTTAAGCTGATTATGACCTTGATCATGATGTTTATTGTTTTTGGTATAGTTGGTCTTGTTATCAGTAGAAAGATCAAAAAAGGGGCAACTATCTTTCAAGGGGTCACATTAATTATTTTAGGTATATTCTCACTTCTATTAATAGGGGGAATCTTTTACATCATTGGTGGAATTTTTGCATTACTATCACAAGAAAAGGGTAAAGAAATTCCTACTACAAATATGTGATTTTTGGATCCAAACTTTTAGGCGTATTTTCTGCTCTAGAAGTTTGGTTTCTTTCTATCTACCTTTTTAGTAAAAAACAAATAAGTAGTGGTGACTTATGAACAATAATGAGGAAAAACTGTGGAAATTAATGAAAGTCTATCCAAGGCGAACATTTTGGATGGCAGCGCTAATAGGAATCATTTTTGGATTAATGTTCGTCATTTTAATGCCAGTGGGGCTAATTTGGTTTCAAGAGGATAGTGAGAGGTTCATCCAGATTGGCTTAACTATTTTTCTATCAATGATGGGAATGGTATATATTGCCAACTGGATTATTTGCTTTCAATTTTTAAAAAAGGCCAATGAATTAAAATACAAGGATTTAGAGGAAGCTTTTCTTAAAAGACTGATAAAATTGTATATCTTCTTTTGTGTAGTCTATATGATTCCCCTTACATTTATTATCAGCATTAAAGGTTTCGGAGTTGTTAATCGGTTGGCGCATAAACAAATTGCTATTGGCGCACCACATGAAAAGCTCTATCTTTATCTAATGAGAAAATAGCTGCACAATACATAGAAGTGAGGGTCAAATTTGAATAAACATGCAAAATTATCAAGAAAATTAACACTAATCGGTGCAATTATATATTTTTTATTAGCAGCATATTTTATCGTTATCGGCATGATAGCACCGATTCAAATTAACATTAATGGACATCTAACAAGTGCGTATTTATGGGAGTTTACTAAATATCCTGGTCCTTTATCATTATGGGTTTCCTTTATATTGGCATTTATCGTTTTCGGAGTTGTTGGAGTGGTGTGTAGAAAGAAGATTACGCAAAAGGCTACAACCATTCAAGGAGTGCTTTTAATCATGACCGGCACACTTTCCCTTATCTTCGTAGCAGGAATTTTTTATTTAATCAGCGGGATTCAAACTCTACGTGCACGAGAAAATGATACGGAAATTCCTATTTCAAATAGATAGGAGAAACATTCTATGAAACTTATATACATTATTTCAATTTGTATATTGAGCTTGGTTATTAATATTTTCGGGGCTATTCATAACTTTTTCGCAAATTATAATGCTATGTTATCTCTCATTCTGTTTCTGTTTGTCATTATTCCACGTGTTCTCAAAAAAAGCTTATTAGATGGATACTTCGATAAGGAACAAAATCCGTTACTACAGGATCAAGAAATTGCAGAATATAACGCTAAATTGGGACGAAGAATGGTGATCACCAACAATCTTTCGCTTGTTTTTTCATTACTCATTTTTTATTCGGGAATAGCTGGCTCTATTTGGATGCAGACAGTCTATACCGGCCAAGTTCAGGTAATTACATGGCTTGGATGGCCCGTATTAATATTTGCGACAATCATCGTAACCATTGATGTCATTAACTTTTTACAGAAGAATAGCTAAAAATTGAAAATGTTTAGGAGTTTAAGAGATGTTTAGAAAATTAACTGAAGAAGATTTTGCGGTACTAAGAGGACCTTTCGAATCTGAAAGACAGAGTCCAACTTTAATGGGGGCTGCCTTGTTCTTATCCATATTTTTACAAGGCTTATTGTGGTACTTGGAATACCATTTTATGGATTACACTACCTATCCAAATGCAAAAGAAATTGTAACCTATCATTTCTGGTTTACCGCTGTATTAATTGTGTTGTCATTAATTTACTCAGTTCCAGCCGTGTTTAATAGAAGTCAGAAGATACAATATTTGATAGTAATCCTTGTTTCGCAAAATTTTGGGGCTGTTTCAGAATATATATTAGGTGTATTTTTATTAGCAGAAGGTTACTATGAGAGACCAGAGGTAATGTTAAATACTTTTACCAATGTAACGTTATTTTTTGGTGCATTGATTTTTATTGTTACGTTTGTAAGATTCTACCTTTTGCTTGCCAAGGGTGAATTTAGAAAAGGTTCAAAGAGAGATTTTTTTAGGGGAGACCTTGAAGCAGGTATAAAGTCAAATTTATCTTCAATAATTGTTGGTAGTACTGGATTGGTATTTATCATTCAATTTTTAGCGAGAAATGTTCAGGAAATAGATTTGGATTTAATAATGTCAGTTGTATTACCAATATTACTTTTCTTTACAATGATGTTTGTCCTTCCTGAACAATTAGTCATTCTCTTTTGTAAATATCGTTTTAAGAGCTTTAATTATGATAAGAATGGATACTTGTTATCAAAAGAATTGGATGCGGAAGGAAAATTAAATCATGGGAATTGAGAATCATTCGTAAAAACATCGCTAAAGTTGAATTGCTCGGGGAAGTACCTACAGGCTTTCTAGGACAAAAATCTGTTAGTAATCATAAGATTCTATAAATCTAGATTCAGTTATTCTTGGGCCAGGGTTGCTTTATAAAGGGGATGAAAATGAGTGATTAGGATATTCAGAAATATAATGGGTCTAACAGTCATCATTTTTTTAATTGGTGTTATTTCATTTTTGATTATTGGGAAGTATTCAGATTCGGTCAATACTTTCATATTATTAGTAGTCTCCCTGGGGATTACTTTGTTGCTTACAAGTTATATTGAAAAGAATGCTTATAGGATCAAACAAAAAGATTACGGAGTAGTAACAGTATCTAATAAATGGAGCCATTCTCAAGACCTTGAAGATGATGAAGATGAATTTTCAAAAATTGAGGATGCCCTTTTTGCGACAGGGAAAGTATCTTCGACCTTCATGTATAATCTTGCTGAATGGAACGAAAAACAAGGTGTCGTAACCATTACTCAAGATCCTACTTTTTTAGTAATATCTGATAATGGGAATGCCAATATAAAAATGGCAATGAAAAACCCTTTTATGACCACTTCTAACCTAGATGAAGTCTTACGATTTTTAAAATAGTACATACAAAGCATATGGGCGGTTAACTGTCATATCCAGCTAAGGGATTTGGCAGTGATCCGTCCATTTTTCTATCATCAACAGACAAGTTTCCGCATTTCTCTCCAATATGTACCAAAGAGTAGTAGAGATACCTTATATTTACATGGTAAAATTATCCTTATAATCCTATAAATCTAATAAACCTTTAGCAATCTCCATATATCTTCATATTTTTATGAAAAAGTAACAAGGAAGTGAATACTGTGTTTTTTAATTTTGGAAGAACGACGTATGAAAGAAAAAGAGACGAGTACTACACGTTATATCAGAATCTAGGGGATGCACTTTTAGAGCATGATAAGCATGTTATAGAAGCAAATTCCGCTAATTGTTCCTATATTAATGCAGTTCCAAATCTATCAAACTCGAAGATTCCTTCCGGGGACTTTGATACGAAACGAGAGGAATTAACCGCAAAGTTAAATAGTTATTTTAAATATGACCTTGAAAAACGAACAGATATTATTACAGCCACGGACAAGGCCTATCAAAGATATATCTATTACAAAAATCTAGCGATAAAGGAAGCTGAAGAAGAAGCTAAGAAAGCAGATGAAGCTAAGAAAGCAAATAAATAACAATTAGGGATTTCATAATAGAAAGGAGTTCGGAGTATTGTGGGAAATGTAATCATCTACGGTGATAAGGTGAATGAAGCGAAGGCAGCCGCAAAAGGATTAGAACAGTCAGTTCAAACTTCTTATGAAAGCTGTGAACAGCTAATTGCTTATATCCATTCTGCTAAGTGGAGCGGCAAAGCACGAGATAGCTTTTTGTCTTATCTCGAAATCATTCAGAAATACCATAAAGATATGCAAGATGCACTTGCTAAGCAAACGAAAGCCTTAAATAATCTCGAAGGCTATATGAATGACTTCCTTCAGGATAATGCTGTGAATGAAGTGAGAAATCTATGATGAATGAATCAATTGATGTTTTTACTGTACCAGAATTATACCTGTTGGCAGCAGCTTTTGATGGAAATGTTCTGTTTGGACTGCCGGAAAAACAAATCTATCAAATACAAGGTGAAGAAGTATTTGCGGATGCGCACCAACGCTTAAGCGAGAAGGGGATTCTTTCATCTGATGGAAAAATAACAAAGGGTGGAGCGATCATTATTCGGGCTATCGAGCTTTACCATCAGAGTGAAAAATACGTTCGAATCAATAACCTTATGTTCGCTTTTCAAGGTATGGAAGAAGATGAAGTCATTGTTCTAGTGGAATTAGCAGAACAAAAGGAATATCAGCTGCGAGTTATCTCAAAAGCAATCGTTTTGCAAATGTTAACTGCAAACTTTCCACTGATAGGAAGAGAACCAGCTGATAGGGAAAAGACGTTTCTAAAGGAAGAATTATCGTATCAGGAAAGACTGGAAACAGAAAACTTTGAACCCGAAACCATGTTTATGAATCTCGAAATCTTTCGACAAAACAGGGATCCAAAAGACCTTAATTTTTTACATAACCATCAACAGTGGCTGATTTTCATGAAAGGTGAAAAATTAATCATGGTGGACACAGTATATAAAAAATATTACCAAGCAAGCCAATATTGGTTTCTAAAGGTCCTCTTTGATGCACTGGATTTCCCATATAAGGAGGCGAAGTCAAATGCATAAAGCACACGGAGGTACCGGTGGTGCCAAAATTCTCGTCAATCCTGATGAGATTACAACAATATATAACTATTTACAGGAGATCCTTACTGAATTAAAGACCAATGCAGAACCTAACATTCAAAAACTAAGTAATTTAGATTTTTATACAGATGGAAAAGCAATGGAAGTAATGAAGGTTTATCATGAGGCAAATGAGAAAGTAATGGACCTTTCAGATCAGTATATTCGTGCATCTAGTTTAGTCATAGATATTCTCAATACAATGATGAAGGCCGATAACGAGATTGCCCAGCAAATCATCGCCAAGCTGGAGGTATAATCAATGGATGTAAAATATATCCCAAAAGACTGGGAAAATATGCGTGGAGGAATTGGAGATTTAATCGACATAGGACCTTGGGGCAAAGGGATGATTGATTCCCTTAAGGACCTAAGTGATAATTTAGAGGATATTGAACAGTTAATCGAGAAATATGATAGCGATGGCGTGATATCGTTTCACCATACGAGCCAAAAATCAAAATACCAGGCATTATATGAGGACTTTCAAGTCTTGCATGGGTTTACTGGAAAAGTAGGCGATATCGTTTACCGGACAATCGATGAAAGATTTTATACGGATATCGATGCGTTTGTGGAGGAAATGCGAGATTTATCGATCTCCAACTACACGACAAAAAACAGGCTAGGTATCAGTGAAACGGTTCATATAACGGCCGGTGTATACAGTTCGATAGAAATAGAAAAACCAGAAATAAGCCTAGACGACATCTTCAATGGTGATAACTTCTACGGTAAACAGATGAAATTGGAATACGAGGCTTGGAAAGAGCTCAATCCCGATCAAGATTTTTCTCAGAAAGAATACCAACAGGCCATTGTTAACACACGGGCTTTCGAGTATGAATCCATTAGTGACTCGCAACAATACAAAGAAATGTTGTTACAGACGGGTGCAATTGTGGTAATCGCTGGAGTTACGCTATTCTGCCCTCCGGCTGGAATGGCGTTGGGAGCTGTCTACGGTGCTTATGAATTGAGTTCGGCTGTGTCTGGAAAGGATTTAGTCTCAGATCGGGAACTCGAGACATCTGAACGATGGGTGCGAGGGCTGTTAGCACCACTCGATATTGTCCCAGGCGTCAGTGGCTTAACGAAATTCAGCAGCACTGTTCGTCTCGCAAGTATTAGCGATAATATTGGAAAGCTAGGCTTAAGTTCCGGTGTGAAGGGTGGCATCCAACAGGGAGCTACTTCTCGTATAAGTAACTTAGTAGAAACCGCATCTAAGTTTGGCTCACAGCGCTTGAGGCGTGCAGAGGCAGCCTTCCAAAACGGTGCCAATATCGTGAAAAATAAGGTCATAAAAGATACAATAGAAGCAGCACAAGTAGCGGATAAAGTGGTTACTGGGTTAAGGAATTACTTCCGTGTTCCCCAAAAAGCACAAGCGTTTGCAGGTGCAGGTTCTGTGGGGAAAACCCGTGAAGTAATTGAAAATACGCATACGATAGAGAATGTTGTTAGGGTTGTACTGAAAGTTAGTGATGAGGTTAAGATTGGTAGTGGGGGAACTAAGGGTACGGAAAATGCTAATAGACTTATTCCAGGTAATCCTGGAAACCCTACCTCAGGAGACCCGACTAAATTGGGAAAAAACTTATTAGAATCAATGGGGTTACCTCGCTCTTCAAGTTGGAAAGGTTATCAAGCACAACATATAATTCCTTCTCAATTAAATAAGCATCCAGTTATTAAAAAAATTGGAATGGAAATGAATGACTCCACAAACGGTATATTTTTACCTTTACCTTTTGACGATGTTAGTGGTCTATCTAGACACAGAGGTTTTCATGGTGTTTATAACAATGTTGTAAGAAAACAGCTTGATAAAATGGATGTTAATCAAGATATAAAAGTATTAGAAAAACAAGTTTATGAACTACAACAAAAGCTAAAAAAAGGAGTGGAAATTGGATTACCGTTATATAAGACTAAAATAAATAATATCGAGGAATTTTACAAAAGTAGTAAAAATGAAAAACTGCCTATTTGGAACAGAGGCGGTGGAGCAACGGAAGAGTTATGGGAAAGGTGGTTATCTAAATGGAATTTGGTGAAAACACTCAATTAGTGGAAGAAGTAATGGATTTTATTCGTGATTTTAAGATGTTTAATAATAAAAACTTTAATGTTTATAATTTAAAGGTAATTAATGATTTCAATGAAGCCCAAAATCTTGCCTGGTCTCAGGACTCAAGTAAAGTTGATACTGTCTGGGAATACGTTAAATCACAAGAAGCAGAAAGTATTGTTGAAAAGGTATATAATTTGGATTTAGTTTCGCAGCAAGATGATTTCTATGATTTTTTTAGTGACAATGATAATTACTCGAATGATTTTCTCCCTTTTGATTATATTGATATAAAAGAAGAAGTTGAGGGAGATCTCACAATGTGTGCTTTAAATCGATTAGTTAATGGGAATACAGATAACTTTTATGAAAAAATGTTTGAAGTTTATAAACAAGGAGGATGGCCTTGTGGGTGGAAGGGGACATACCCTATTGGTGAAATTATTGTGTATGTACCTTAAATAATAAGATAATTACAAACCTTGATTGGCAAAAATTCCTTTCAAGGTTTCTTTTTATGTGGGGCTACCGAGAAGGGACAAGGGGACAGAATTGCCCCTGAAGTAAATTATGAAGATCATTGCCATCTAAAAAGGAGTGATTATGGATGGAGAAGATATCTGTTTTAAAACAGTACAGAAAAAGAATCGAGATTGTATCAAACGAGAACATACTCAAAATTGAAAAAGAGGACATTCCTGAAAAATGGTTGGAGATACTTAAAGAAACTGATATGTCAAGAAAGAAAGATAAATTAATTATTTTGTGGAATAGTGTGTGTGAAAAGGAGTTAAGTAATACCATTTCATACTTGAATGAAAATTTGTTAGATTGTGAACTAATTATAGATAATGGGCAATATGCAGTATTATATAGCGTAAAAAGTGAAAATGAAGAAATTCTCTTTTATGAAGGTGGCTTACCAAACAATACGAATAATATTTCGAAAATTAAACAAAACTGGGTAAACATCTCGCAATCTATTAGGAATTTTTATGAAAATTTACACAATGGATTTTATTATCTCCCTAGTAGAGCTATGGGACTTATCCCATTGGAACGCATTACTCATTTTAAGGAATATGACTGGGGAATACTTGATGAATTAAATGAACCATTAGGAATTAATTTGGATACGACTTATGGTTTTTTTGAAAATGGAATGGGGGGATATGTTGCAATAGACTTAATTAATTGTAATGATAACTTAGCAACACTATGGTTTACTAATGATCAGCCAGATTATAATGTAAATTTCTGGGATATTGTAGATGAATGGATTGTAATAGGACTTCAAGATATTTGAAAACAGACGTGAATAATTTGAGATAGGAAACTAATTATTTACCATTCACATAGTAGCTATATGGGGGTTTAAAATTAAGAGGACATCCTGTGAAAGTTCATTATTTCTCCTGGGGATTTCCCTTAAAATATCCCTATATTTTAGCTAAACATACCAAATAATTGTTATAGCCTTCGCCAAGAGAAAAAAGCTTCACGTCTTGTAAAAAAGTAATTGAATCATTTTATCCAGTTCGCTGCCAAGCACTTGAATGCCTTTTAGGCAACAGGTGCTTTTTTATGTTCAAATGAAAAATACCTACGAAAAATTTAGTGATTTTCTAAGAAACCGGCTCAGCAAGTGAAACAGTTCATATTACGGCCGGTGTATACAATTCGATAGAAATAGAAAAACCAGAAATAAGCCTAGACGACATCTTCAATGGTGATAACTTCTACGGTAAACAGATGAAATTGGAATACGAGGCTTGGAAAGAGCTCAATCCCGATCAAGATTTTTCTCAGAAAGAATACCAACAGGCCATTGTTAACACACGAGCTTTTGAGTATGAATCCATTAGTGACTCGCAAAAATACAAAGAAATGTTGTTTCAGATGGGTGCAATTGTGGTAATCGCTGGAGTAACGCTATTCTGCCCGCCAGCTGGAATGGTGTTGGGAGCTGTATACGGTGCTTATGAATTGAGTTCAGCTGTGTCTGGACAGGAGTTAGTCTCAGGTCGGGAACTCGAGACATCTGAACGATGGGTGCGAGGATTGTTGGCTCCGCTTGATATTGTCCCAGGCGTCAGTGGCTTAACAAAATTCAAAAGTACCATTCGTCTCGCAGGTGTTAGTGATAATATGGGGAAGCTAGGCTTAAGTTCCGCTGTGAAAGGTGGCATCCAACAGGGAGCTACTCGAATTAGTAACTTAGTAGAAACCGCATCCAAGTTTGGAACAGAGCGTCTGAGACGAGCAGAAGCAGCCTTCCAAAACGGCGCCAAGATCGTGAAAAACAAGGTTATAAAAGATACAATAGAAGCAGCACAACTAGCGGATAAAGTGGTAACCGGGGTAAGAAATTACCTCCATGTTCCCCGAGAAGAACCTGTATTAGCGGGATTCGGTCCTGCAGGAAAAACGCGAGATGTAATTGAAAATACACATACGATTGAAAATGGTGTTAAAATTTTATTTAACACAAGCGATGGAGTTAAGGTTGGTAGTGGGGTAACTAAGGGTTCGGGCAATGCTGTAAATGATTATCTTGATGATATTATTGTGAATGTGAATGTCGATCCCGCTAAGATGAAAAAACTAAAAAATGCTATTCAGAATAATACTTTTAGTATAGATGAGCTGTCTGAGATTAGAAAAATGGTGTCTGATTTAGGAATAACTAAAGAATATGATGAAGCATTAATAAAAATGGATTTTGGTAAGTATCTTCGAGGACTAATAGGTGAACCGCCTGCTGATATGGTAGTTCCACATGCGCATCATATTCTATTCAAAAAAGGTCTAGGTGAGGCTCAACAAAAACTTGTTCAAGAAGGCCAAGAAATTTTAAGGAAGTATGGTATTGAACCTATAATTGGTAAAGAGAATTTAGTTTGGGCACCAAATAGAATTGCTGGGCAACATAATTTATCAGCCTTGGAAAATGTTGTAAATCAATTGAAAGCAGTTGATGCTGCAGGTGCAGACCTAGATGATATTATTGAAATACTAGAAGATCTTGGGAAACGAGCTGCCTCTAGAAGATAAAAATTAAAGGAGAAACTAAAATGGATAAGACTAAGATTGCAAAAGACATTAGAGCTGCCATTAAAAATGGCCAATTAGAAACATTAAGAAATTTACTTGAAAAAGAACCAGAAATGTTAATATGGATGACACCTTTTGGTACATGGTTACATGTAGCAGCTTCTCATGGGCATTTAGAAATAATAAAATATCTTATTAATACCGGGATAGATGTTAATGCACAGGGTGGAACTTTTTCGACAAATGCCCTGGAAAGAGCGGCTACAAAAGGGAATATAGATATTGTTGAATATCTTATTAATCAGAATATTGAAGTCGATACTAGCGAACCGGATAGAAATCCTTTGTTTGCTGCGATATATGGTGGTCATTTTGAAATTGTTAAATTGTTAGTTGAGAATCAAATAGATATTTCTATAAAATACTCTGGTGAAAACATGAAAGATATGGATGCTTATGCATTTGCCTTTGAAAGAGGACAAACAAAAATTGCAGAATATTTAAAGCAAAAGATGGATGAAAAAGAATAAAAGAGAATTTCAGGGAACGCAAAAAATTAAGCTATATAAATAAATTATTACTATCTCTTTCTTTGACCTACGAAGAATATATAATTTCGAAACAAAAAAGCACTTGATTGCCTTTAGGCAACAGGTGTTTTTTTCAAAGAAAGTATGCTTTGAACAACATGAATAATATTTTCGTGAATTTCAAATATCACAAAAGGAGTCTACAATTGAACTAATTTATTGAAAAGTCAGAAATAAACCTAAACAATATATTTAGTGGTGACAACTTTTACGGAGAAGAATTGAAATTGGAATACGAAGCTTGGAAAGAGCTCAATCCTAATCAAGACTTTTCGCAAAAAGAATACCAACAGGCTATTGTTAACACACGAGCTTTTGAGTATGAATCCATTAGTGACTCGCAAAAATACAAAGAAATGTTGTTTCAGATGGGTGCAATTGTGGTAATCGCTGGAGTAACGCTAATCTGCCCGCTGGCTGGAATGGCGTTGGGAGCTGTATACGGTGCTTATGAATTGAGTTAAGCTGTGTCTGGAAAGGACTTAGTCTCAGGTCGAGAACTCGGGACGTCTGAACGATGGGTGCGTGGATTGTTGGCTCCGCTTGATATTGTCCCAGGCGTCAGTGGCTTAACGAAATTCAGCAGCACCGTTCGTCTCACAGGTGTTAGCGATAATATTGGAAAGCTAGGCTTAAGTTCCGGTGTGAAAGGTGGCATCCAACAGGGAGCTTCGCGTATTAGTAACTTAGTAGAAACAGCATCCAGGTTTGGTACGGATCGCTTGAGGCGTGCAGAGGCAGCCTTCCAAAACGGTGCCAATATCGTGAAAAATAAGGTCATAAAAGATACAATAGAAGCAGCACAAGTAGCGGATAAAGTGGTTACCGGAGCGAAAAACCTTAACCCACTTCGAATAAAACTCGTGGAAGATACAATGGGCAATAAAGTATTAGCCCATGATTCGGCCGTCAATACACATAGTATTGAAAATGGTTTAAGAGATTATGTAAGTAGGATTGAAGGGGTTAATGTTGGTAGTGGGGGAACTAAGGGTACGGTAAAAATTGATTACAATCTAGCTAAAGGATGTATTAGAGATGTTGAGTCAAAAACTGGATTGAAACTTCATAAAACACAAATAGAAAAATTAAAGGACGCATTAAGAGAAAATATATATGAAAAAATGACACCATTGGAAACTTTAAAACACAGAAATAAATTCAATAGTGTAAAAAATAAATTGATTAAAGAATGGGAAGAAAACACGGGACAAACTTGGCCAAGATACACTAAGGAAATTTATGATAAAAAAGGAAGATTAGCAAGGGATATAGGTCAACCATATGATGCTCATCATATTATTGAAAATAATTTTGGTGGTCCTCATGAATGGTGGAATATACACCCTGCTAAATTTCCTGATGAACATCAGGCGGGAATTCATGGTAAAGGTTCGCCATCAAATATGTTATTTTCAAGGGGGTAGTTTTAATGGCTACATTTGATTTTTTGAAAAATGAGAAACATAAATTTATTAGGCTACAAGAAAAAGAACTGTTAAATGCTGAAGAAAGACTTGGGTTTGAGTTACCTAAAAAACTTAGAGATTTTTACTTAGAAGTTGGCTATGGCTTTATAAAAGGAGGCAATGGGAACGCAATAAATAGATTTATGGATCCAGATACTATAGCTGATATTACTTTAAGAGAAGGTATTTACGAGTTTGATCCAGATTTAGAAGGAATATATGAGGAGGATGATAAATTAGTGTTTTTTGAAGTAAACGAGGGGGTATATTTAACTCTTGATTTAAATTATCCGAAACAATCTCCTGTATATTTTTTTGATACCCAAATTGCTTGTTCATTGGAAGAATTTACAAGAAAGATTGATGAGGATGCAGAGTACTTTATGGATATGGTTGAATAATACTTCAAGGAACATGGGGACGGTTGTGCGGCCGAGCCTAGGTCGAAACATATAGCGGGTGGGATTCCCTTCGAGAAAGAACTAGCTATTCACTCGTAGCGAGTCTTGGAGGATAGCAGGTAACTGTTATCTTTAAGCGTAGACAGTTAGCTAATGGGCCGTAAGGCATATGGTTGAAGGGATTGAGCTCCGAAATCCGTGTCGATTAAGAGGGTTGATGCTGTAACCGTAGCAGAAAACAATATTTCAATATCGATTTGGCGAGATATTTGAAACCTCTTCGGAGTCGGTGACCATGGCACGTTAGACATTGATATGTCTCGGCAACTCGGGAGACCCTATCGGGTCTTTTTTTTTCAATAAGGAAGAGTATAGTTTCACAAGCGATACAAAGCAAGGAAACTAAATGCTCGGTAGGGAGTCGGATAGCTGCATAGTACCTATGAAGTAGGGTAATTCCGATGGAGGGAAGGCAGTTACCAGTTATTGACCTTATTAGGGAGACATTCACTACACACGGAGGTAGAGGGAGAATGGAAACGAAACTTCTAAGGATTGCAGAATTAGCTAAAGTAAAACCAAATATGAAGTTTACTTCGCTAACACACCTATTGAATGAGGAAGCGTTAACTCGATGTCATCATGAACTATCGAGTAGAAAAGCACCAGGAATAAATGGAACAACTAAAGAGCAATATCAAGAGGATTTAGTGGAAAATATTCAGGATTTAGTAAGGCGACTAAAGCAAAAAAGTTATCGCCCTGTTCCAGTTAGAAGAACATACATCGATAAACCAGGTTCTAATAAGAAAAGTCAATGCAAGTGGCAGTAGGTCTAGAGGATAGATTTCTTGATGATGATGGTGGACATTTGATAGGAACTCAGTTTTGTGGATCTGGAGATATTGATAATTTGCTTGCTCAGAATAAAAACATTAATCGCTCTGGTGGGGAGTGGTATAAGATGGAGACTGAGTGGGCAAACGCTCTGAAAGAGATTACACCGAAAATAGTCACCGTAAAAATTAAGCCAGTTTTCGTGGGGACTTCATTAAGACCAAATTCATATAAAGTAATTTATGAAATTGAGGGTAAAGGAATATTTAAGAAAACTATTGAAAATAGAGCAGGAGGATGAGTATGGAAAAGGAAATGAATAGATTGTATAAAGAGATAACCGAAAAAGTTAACGAAATGATACCGGAGGATTGGAATAAATTCCATTTTTATGCTCAAATATCAGAAAATGGGGGAGGAACTTACTTTTTTTATAATACGATCGAAAATAATCTATATAAATATAGTTTAGAAATTCCCTTAAAATATCAAATTGATGAAGACGAATTTGAGAGAAATGAAGATCTATTATATAAATTGAGTAAGAAACTTAGAGAGGTTTTTAAAGATAATGGACAAGAACTTTGGTATTCTTTTACAATGTCTCTAGAGAGTAGTGGAAAGTTCACATTACATTATGATTATACAAATTGGTTTGATACAGAATATAGTTTTAGTGACCAAATGATTATTTGGAAAAATAAATACTTAGGCGAAGTACCAAAGGATAAAAATTATAATGCTTTAATTGAAAAGTATCATAATGAATTTCCAAATAATCCGATTTAACTAAATAGAGTAGAGATGATTTTGCCGATGAGTGGTTTGAAGAAGTAAAAAATAATAACCTGTAAGCATATTTATAGATGTAGATATGCAAGGAAGGAACTTATTGTAAGTTGCACCGTTAAATAATATAAAACCACCGCCCTAGTTAGATAATAATTGAATAACTGATTTTTATTCAAATCACTAAAACACTTGATTGCCTTTTAGGCAACAGGTGTTTTTTTCATTAATCTGCATTAGTTGTTATTGTTGTGCAACGCTATTCTGCCCGCTGGCTGGAATGGCGTTGGGAACTGTATACGGTGCTTATGAATTAAGTTCAGCTGTATCTGGTAAGGATTTAGTCTCAGGTCGGGAACTCGAGACATCTGAACGATGGGTGCGAGGATTGTTGGCTCCGCTTGATATTGTCCCAGGCGTCAGTGGCTTAACGAAGTTCAGCAGCACCGTTCGTCTCGCAGGTGTTAGCGATAATATTGGAAAGCTTGGCCTAAGTTCCGGTGTGAAGGGTGGCATCCAACAGGGAGCTACTGCTCGTATAAGTAACTTAGTAGAAACCGCATCTAAGTTTGGCTCACAGCGCTTGAGGCGTGCAGAAGCAGCCTTCCAAAACGGCGCCAAGATCGTGAAAAACAAGGTTATAAAAGATACAATAGAAGCAGCGCGAGTAGCGGATAAAGTGGTTACTGGGTTAAGGAATTACTTCCGTGTTCCCCAAAAAGCACAAGCGTTTGCAGGTGCAGGTTCTGTGGGGAAAACCCGTGAAGTAATTGAAAATACGCATACGATAGAGAATGGTGTTAGGGTTGTACTGAAAGTTAGTGATGAGGTTAAGATTGGTAGTGGGGGAACTAAGGGTAGGGGTGATACTATCCAAGTTAAGAACATTAAAGATGAAGTAGATATTATTGCTGAAAGAACTAAAGGTTTGGACTTAACTCTAAGAGAAACTCCATATAAAATCATGGGTAGTAAAAAAATGAAACAATTGAACGAAAACGTAAAAAATAGAACTATCACAAGAGAAGAATGGAAACAATTGATGTGGAACAAGAGATTTAAACGCAGAAGAGATAACGGTGTAGATGACTTCTGGGAACAAGAAAGAGAACGCTTGTTAAATGGAGAAGCTACGAGGGTATGGACGGAGAAACAAGCAAAAGACATAATAAATGGTAAGGCTCCAAAATATGAAGGTAAAACTATGATTGGTCACCATACTTATAGCGCATCTAAATATCCGCAAATTGCCAATAAAGGCGAAATTATATATCCTTTAACATTTAGAGAACATTTGTATCGATGGCATGGTGGTAGCTATAAGAAAAGCCTACCTGGTAAACCACTAAATAATTCAGTTGATAATGACTTTTAAGGAGGATATAAATATGTCGGTAATACTTTTAGTGGTAGAACAAGATGAAAATCAAATGAAATATTTACCTGAAATAAGAAAAAATACAAATTTAGGATTTTCCGAGATAAAAAAAAGAATTGGAAATGGAAGTCCGATAATGGAATGTAATCTGTTTAAAGATGATGAGGACGATGCAAAACTTAAAAAATTAATAAATGAATTGATAAATGTTGGTGCGAAGATAAGACTGTTTGATGGTGAATTAGTTAAAAATAAAGAAATATCTGTTGAATACTTGATGAATAGATTTGATAGATATAAAGAAATACAAAAACAAAATGAAATGTTAGATGATTTAATGTATGGTGAAGATTAATTTGTGGGGATGTTATGTAGAGTCGAGAAGCTCATTTGTTACTCCAAATGTTTACATAGCCATCTTGTTTTAGCTAGACCTTACCATAATAATTGTTATAGCTTTCCGTAATATGAACAACAGCTTCAAGTCATGTAAAAAGTAAATGAGTCATTTTAGATAGCTTACTATAAAGCACTTGATTGCCTTTTAGGCAACAGGTGCTTTTTTATTGAACGACATGATTAATCCTTTTGTGAAATACAGAGTACAAGGACAAAAAACAAACTAGGCATCAGTGAAACAGTTCATATTACGGCTGGTGCATATAATTCGGTAGAAATAGAAAAACCAGAAATAAGCCTAGACGACATCTTCGGTGGTGATAACTTCTACGGAAAACAAATGAAATTGGAAGACGAGGCTTGGAAAGAGCTCAACCTCGATCAAGATTTTTCCCAAAAGGGAATACCAACAGGCCATTGTTAATACACGGGCTTTCGAGTATGCATCCACTCGTGACACACAAGAAAACAAAGAATTCTGGTTTCAGATTGGTGCATTAGTGGTAATCGTTGGCGCAACACTTATCTGCCCGCCGGCTGGAATGGCGCTGGGAGCTGTATGCGGTGCTTATGAGTTAAGTTCAGCTGTCTCTGGAAAGGATCTAGTCTCAGGTCGGGAACTTGGAACATCTGAACGATGGGTGCGAGGTTTGTTAGCACCACTCGATATTGTCCCAGGGGTCAGTGGCTTAACGAAGTTCAGCAGCACCGTTCGTCTCGCAGGTGTTAGCGATAGTATTGGGAAGCTAGGCTTAAGTTCCGGTGTGAAAGGTGGCATCCAACAGGGAGCTACTCGAATTAGTAACTTAGTAGAAACCGCATCTAAGTTTGGCTCACAGCGCTTGAGGCGTGCAGAGGCAGCCTTCCAAAACGGTGCCAATATCGTGAAAAATAAGGTCATAAAAGATACAATAGAAGTAGCGCGAGTAGCGGATACAGTGGTTACTGGAGTGAAAAACCTTAACCCACTTCGAATAAAATACATGGAAGATACAATGGGCAATAAAATATTAACCTATGATTCAGCCGTCAATACCCATAGAATTGAAAATGGTTTAAGAAATTATGTAAGTAGGATTGAAGGGGTTAAGAGCAGTAGTGGCGGAACTAAGGGTACTCACATAGATACTTACCGTTCTGAAATTGATGAAGTAATAAAAAACGATTATGATATAAACGGAAATTTGATAAATAGGTCCATTGCTCCAAAAGGTTATGAAAGTGTGGAAGACTTTTTGAAAGTGGTAGATGATACAACAATTAAGGAATATGGTTATGATAGTATAGAAGAATTTAAAGAAGTAGTGGGGCACGTGGATGATTATTTAAATGCTTCACCACAGCATAATATAGTTAATAAAGGATTAGCAGGGGGAAAACATGTGAAAGGCGTAGATTATGATGTATTAGGTTTTCCAATATTTAAAGGGGAAAATTTACTTTTTACGTTAAAAATGGATAAAGAATATTATGTTATGAAAGATACAATTCAGTTTAAAGAGTGTACAAGGATATTAAAAGAGGCAATTGAATATGGCGAATTGGCAAGTGATCTTTTTTCTCCCCAACAGCTTGATCAGATTGAGAAGGGGAGAGCTAGAATAAAGGGGTTTACTTGGCACCATCATCAGGTTCCTGGAAAGATGCAATTAGTATTAGAAGACATTCATGGTTCAGTTAGCCACCTTGGTGGAAATAAATTATGGGGGAAGGGTATTAGATGAGAAAAGATTTAGAGTGGGAATACGCTGATTCAGAAGTATCAGTGGCAAAGATAAAAGAATTTGGATTACAATTAGGCTTCCAATTACCTCAAGATTATATTGATTGTGTAAAAGTAAATGGAGGTGCAAGCGTATTACCAGAGGAATTTAGAGTGGGCAATGAAGAGCGTTGTTTTGGTAGTTTATTTAGTTTCGATGAGGAAAGTTGCGAGTACATTGTTAAAAAGTATGAAACATACAAACCATTTCTTCCGCAAAAGTTATTCCCTATTGCAAATGATCCTGCAGGGAATTTAATCTGTCTAGATTATAAGAATACTGAAAGACCAGTTGTGATTTTTTGGGAACATGAAAATGCTTGGGAAAAGGAAATGTTAATACTGGAAGAGGGGTTATCAGAGGAGCAGGCTGAAGAACGTGCAAGAGAAAATGTATTTTATGTTGCAGAATCCTTTACGGCATTTTTAGATAAGTTGCATGACTAAGGATTTATGTAAAAAAGTTTAAATTAAGTTTTAATGAAAGAAATACAATCTTTGCATTGTTTAAAAATTTATTGTTATTAATATAAGTTATAACTAAGCAATTTGAGATAAAGTGTAGTTTGTAACGCAGTACACGAAATAAAGCACTCGTTTGCCTTTTGGTAAAGAGTGTTTTTTATTTAGAAATTAATATTGACGATAAAAATTATTGTTTTTATACCTGGAGAATATCTTCAGTGGTGACAATTTCTACGGAAAACAAATGAAATTGGAATACGAGGCTTGGAAAGAGCTCAATCCCAATCAAGATTTTTCACAAAAGGAATACCAACAGGCTATAGATAACACACGAGCTTTCGAATACGAATCGATTCGTGACACGCAGGAAAACAAAGAATTCTGGTTTCAGATTGGTGCCTTAGTGGTGATTATTGGCGCAACGCTATTCTGCCCGCCGGCTGGAATGGCGTTGGGAGCTGTATACGGTGCTTATGAATTGAGTTCAGCTGTGTCTGGAAAGGATTTAGTCTCAGGTCCGGGAACTCGAGACATCTGAAAGATGGGTGCGAGGATTGTTGGCTCCGCTTGATATTGTCCCAGGCGTCAGTGGCTTAACGAAATTCAGCAGCACCGTTCGTCTCGCAGGTGTTAGTGATAATATTGGGAAGCTAGGCTTAAGTTCCGGTGTGAAGGGTGGCATCCAACAGGGAGCTACTTCTCGTATAAGTAACTTAGTAGAAACAGCATCTAAGTTCGGAAAAGACCGTCTGCGACGAAAACATAGTGTAAATCACCTAGGTGGTAACAAGTTATGGGGAGGCGGAATTAGATGAGAAACGATTTAACGTGGCCAGAACCGGATGAGACAGTCTTAGCAGAGTATGTTAATAAGGTAGGTAAACAGATAGGTTTTATATTTCCGAGTGATTATGTAGAATGTGCGATTCACTATAACGGTTCTGCAGTCCTTCCGTATAACTTTGAAGTCGATGGAGTAAGCAGAGTGTTGGGTACATTGCTATCGTATGATAAAGATAGTAGTGAAAATATAATTAAAGTATATCAAAAATATTCTTCTTCTTTACCTAAGGAGCTTGTACCTTTTGCATTTGACCCCGCAGGGAATTTAATATGTTTTGATTACAAGGGACATGAAGATAATCCAATTGTAGTTTTTTGGGAGCACGAAAATGCTTGGGAAAAAGAAATGTTAATACGAGAAGAGGGATTAACAGAAGAAACGGCTGAAGAACGTGCAAGAGAAAACGTATTTTATGTTGCAGAATCCTTTACGGCATTTCTAGATATGTTACATGACTAAGTGTTTGTGTAAATAAATGTATATATAGAGATTTCGTGAAAGTAGTAAAATCTTGGCTTGGTTAAACATTATTTTGTTATGGCAATATGTACGATAACTGTGCAACTTGACATAAATTATTAATTTCAACATAGTACACAAAATAAAGCACTTGTTTGCCTTTTGGCAACGAGTGTTTTTTTTTTAGAACAGTTATCTCTGCTTGTTATGCTCCCAATTATTAGCGGCTTAACGAAATTCAGCAGCACCGTTCGTCTCGCAGGTGTTAGCGATAATATTGGAAAGCTAGGCTTAAGTTCAAGTGTGAATGGTGGGATCCAACGGGGTGCATCTCGAATTAGTAACTTAGTAGAAACCGCATCCAAGTTCGGTGCAGACCGTTTGAGACGTGCAGAGGCAGCTTTCGAAAACGGCGCCAATATCGTGAAAAATAAGGTTATTAAAGATACGATACAATTAGCACAAGTAGCGGATAAAGTGGTAACCGGAGCGAAAAATATTCTCCAGGTTCCCCGAGAAGGACCTGTATTAGCGGGAATCGGTCCTGCAGGAAAAACGCGAGATGTAATTGAAAATACACATACGATTGAAAATGGTGTTAGAATTTTATTTAACACGAGCGATGGAGTTAAGGTTGGTAGTTGGGGAACTAAGGGTACGGGTAATGTTAAGGTCCAACTTGGTAAAGAAGATTTGGATGCTTTACGGAAAAAGTGGAATGTTCCAGAGACTAATACAATTGCAGTTGGTAAAACGGATGTAAAAGGACTTGAAGATTTGACTTTTGAAGGAGTATCTCTAGAAGTAAGAAAAGAGGCTGGACTGCCTTCATTGGATACAATCTTACCAAATAGGGAGATTAGGGCTCCATATGATCATATAAAAAATCCTAAGTTAGCACAGTTCACAAGGCATGCTGAAGAAGGAGTTTTAAATGAGTTTGATTCTGCTGTAAAGAAAGCAGGAATCGAACCAACGAAAGTAACAGGTATACTTAGAATTCATCAATCTAATCCAAGAGGTGTATGTAATAAGTGTAGTAAGGGATTACTGAAACCTTATCCTATTGAGAAGAGTGGCATATTTTATCAAGCTAGCAAAAAATATCCCAATCTAACAATAGAAGTAACATCAGAGGTTGATGACAGTGTTAAAACTAATGGACTGTTATCTTTCAGTTTAAAAGATGGAAAGATTATTGAATAATTTAAGGAGGAAATTATGGATAATATATTAATTGATAATTTACAAAAAGAAGTTAAAGTAGGCTTTGTTTTAACAGTTGCTGAAAGAGTATTTTCTGTAATCAGCAAGGATGATGAAAGATATCTAGATGGAAGAGAAGCCTTGGACAAATGCTGGTTATGGGTTGAATCTCATGCTGTTACTGGGGATGAACTATATGAGCTTATTGATAACGCGGACTTTACAGGGATTTCAGAATTTGCTGAGGAAGAAGAAGACTTGAATATTGCTAGGATTTGGTCACTATTAGTTGATGCTGTCGCTTATACTTCTTGGGA
Organism: Bacillus sp. DNRA2; assembly: GCF_012843265.1. GTDB lineage: Bacteria > Bacillota > Bacilli > Bacillales > Cytobacillaceae > Bacillus_BU. Next base: position 93,309 of record NZ_JABAIT010000017.1, read on the forward strand.
AGCTTATAAAAAAGAAGAAGTAAAATATTTACCGCAGTCACTAGAAGGTATAAATGCTGATAGTATTACTATCTTATTAAACAGTGCAGTTGAAACAAGTTTTCTCACAATAGATGAAATCGAAAGAATGGAATCTGTTCTTCATGATTATATTTGTACAAATAATCCAATTCTTATAAAAAAAGAAGAATTTATAAAACTATTTTAAGAATGAAATAAACCTATGAATTTGTTTGTGAAGGTGATAACTGGTAAAGCCAGTTATCACCTTATTTCATAAAGTATGCTGGAAGATATATTTTCTTCCAGTTTTTTTTATCCTTCTTCCTTCTTTATATTGTAATTATAAATTTTTGAACATAAATCCTTACAGAAGGTGAATTAGTAGTTATCCCGGAGACTCACTTGTCTGTCCTCCAGCGGGAATGGCGTTAGGTTCGGTCTATGACACTTACGAATTAAGTTCAGCCATATCAGGAAAGGACTTGATTACAGGCCGAGAGCTCGGCACAAAAGGAAGGGCTCTAGTAGAAAATACTCATGCCTAGAGAATTGGACAGAAGCTACACTTAACAGATTCAAGGGGGTAAAATCCGAGGGGATAGATGGTGTAGAGGATACTGCAAAGGGTGCGGGTAATGCTAAGCATTTAGATGAAGTATCTAGAATAAACGAAATTAAAGTAAACTTTAACAGAAATGTTAATCATGATCCAGAAGAGTTTGAAAGACAATTAAAAGACCAAGAAAAAGGTATGAATGAACTTACTGTTGAGGAGTACTTGCAAAATCGAGAAAGGTATATTGCTGAAGGTCGAGCAATAGAAGGAAATGCAGCTCAAAAAATGGCTAGACAAGAAGCACGTAAAGACAAAATTGCTGAACTGCGAAAACAGGGACTTTCCAGAGCAGATGCGACAAAGCAAGCTTCTGAATGGCTGGAAACAAAAGCAGCACTTCATAATCCAGGTCAAATAGCTGGAGGGAGAGCGGATATGATTGGAGGTTTGGGGGATAAAAGAGTAAATTCCTCGATAGGCTCACAATGGAAATATAGAATTGATGTTGTTGATGAGCAAATTAGGGAAATTGGGAAGTATATGTCACCTGAGCAGCAAAAGAATACTTATTTAAATGTGAAATTAACTCAATAATCAAAGGAGGGTATTTTAATTGGAAACTAAATTTAGCGATTTTATAAAACATAAAACAGTTAATGAAGATGTTATTTTAAAATATAAAGATAAACTTCCTGAAGAATTAATAGAAACATGGAAAAATATGGTTTTGGTACTTTCGTAAATGGCTTTTTAAAAGTAATTAATCCAGATGAATATTTAGATATTTTAGAGAGAAGTTATCTAAGGTATAATCAGGCTATTCCTATTTTTTCTACCGGAATGGGTGATATTATAGTATGGGAAAAAGATAAGTATGTAAATTTATTAAACTTTAGGAAAGGGTATGTAAATGTTGTTTCATCCGGATTTGAATTCTTTTTTGATGACCTAATAGATAGTGACTTTATGAACGATGAATTAATGTGGCAGCCTTATCCTGAAGCGGTTAGTAAATACAGTGCTCCTAACTATGACGAATGTTATGGATACACCCCACTATTAGGTTTAGGTGGGGAAGAAAAAGTAGAAAATCTAAAAAAAGTCAAATTGAAGGAACATATTCTTATTATTACTGAATTTATGGGACCACTTCAGTAATGATTAGGATTATGCTTTAGAATAAACACTTGATTGTCTTTTAGGCAACGAGTGTTTTTTATTTAGAAATTAATATTGAGATTAGAATTATGTTTTTATACCTGGAGGACATCTTCAGTGGTGATAACTTTGTTGGGGCAACGCTATTCTGCCCGCTGGCTGGAATGGCGTTGGGTGCTGTATGCGGTGCTTATGAATTGAGTTCGGCTGTGTCTGGAAAGGATTTAGTCTCAGGTCGGGAACTCGAGACATCTGAACGATGGGTGCGAGAGCTGTTAGCACCACTTGATATTGTCCCAGGCGTCAGCGGCTTAACGAAGTTCAGCAGCACCATTCGTCTCGCAGGTGTTAGTGATAATATTGGGAAGCTTGGCTTAAATTCCGGTGTGAAAGGTGGCATCCAACAGGGAACTACTCGAATTAGTAACTTAGTAGAAACCGCATCCAAGTTTGGATCAGAACGCTTGAGACGAGCAGAAGCAGCCTTCCAAAACGGCGCCCATATCGTGAAATAAAGTTCAGTAGAACAATTATTTACTAAACCACCACATTGCATGGTAAAATTAAACTGATAATTGGTAAAATTAAAATATATTATTAATTAATCAATCGTTTGATTAGTATTTAGATAGCGGGAGATTTTTATGGGAAATACAGCAATTGAACAAAAAAATAACAAATATTTGGTCATGAATAGGTTAGTCTATCCTGAAACAATTAACGAACGCGAATTAGATATCATAATCGGAAGAAAAGTAGGAGGTCTGTTGCCGGTTGCGACGGAAACGTCGAAAAAGAGTGTAATGGTAAAAAGCACCTTTGAAAATATGACTCCATTAAAATCCTATTTTAGTGGCAATGTCAGTAAGAAAATGTTCCTAGATATCATCATTCAGCTTGTTGCGATTGTGAAGGACTGTGAAAAGAATCTTATGAATGTAAACAATCTTATGCTAGATTGGGAGTACATTTTTCTTACGCCAAGAACCAAAACAGTTCAATGTTTTTTCTGGCCTGTTTTTAACAATCAATCTGATCAAGATCTGGCCGGATTTTTTAAAGAGATTCCATTTCGGGTTGTTTTTTCGAAGCAGGATGACCATGACTATATCACTGATTACTTGCAGTATTTTAATAGCCAAACCATTTTTTCAATTAATAGTTTTGAGAAAATGATTCTTGAATTGATGGGTAAAGGTATGGATAACAAGGCACACCGACAATTTGTACCACCTTTAAAACAAGAGCAAGTGAAGAGATGTTCAAAGTGTGGAAATGTTTGTGAGGAAAGCGCGAAGTTTTGCATCGTCTGCGGTACACCCATTCAAGTTAATATGATGGAAAGAGAAACGGCAAAGCCATCAGACTATCCTGGAATATCGCAAAGATATGTGGAGGGGACAACCGTCTTAAATGCTGATTTTGATGAAAAATCAAGCTTTCCATACTTGATAAGGGAAAAGACGCAAGAGAGAATTGACGTAAACAAGTCTACATTTAGGATTGGGAAGGATAAAAGATCCTGTGACTATAGTGTAATAGATAATAACGCAGTTAGCCGAAATCATGCGAGTATTATTAGTAAAGATGGGCGTTATTTTATTATTGATCATCATTCAACTAATAGCACCTATGTAGATGGAAGGATTATTGCGGTACAAACAGAGGTGGAAATCTTTTCTGGAACAAAGTTAAGATTGGCCAATGAATCCTTTGTCTTCTATCTTTAAATCAATTGTTTAAAATAAAAAAGATGTTTCCCGATTCGGGAAGCATCTTTTACTTTGTCATCCACTCTTTCACGACGATGGTAGACGAGCCACTTTTAATAAGAGGGTCTAATTGGCCAATTCGCTGTGCCTCGGTGAACGAACCAGCTCGGATAATATAAGCCCCACCCGTAGCATCACTAAACGGGCCGTACATTTCTAATTTGTTTTCCTTTTTGAGACGATTGAGATACTCGTAATGGGCAGGAATCTGCTCTGGGTCGAATTTTTCTGTTCTAGTTGTAATAAATAAGTACTTGTTCAAAGGCAACTCCTCCGTCATTAGAACAATATGATAACATTATTTTATCACTATTTTGAATTTTGTGTTATTATTTTTGTGGTTGCTGCTTTTGCTCGGCGTTATATTTGTTGCTTTTTGTCGAAAAGCGGTTAAATGGCTAAATTCGTCGGATAAACTGTGGATATCGTCGGATAAACGGAAAGATTCGTCGGATAAATAGCAAAATTCGTCGGATAAACGCAGCAAAACGTCGGATAAAATCAGACGACTCCCATTTGAACCGTCCTAAAGCAATGCTATCGTCTTGAAATAGCTAATAATGTCGAGAATTGCTTGACCAAAAAATTATTGTACTGATAAAATAATCAAGGAACTATTACATAACCTTCATATACACTCGAAAATATGGTTCGAACGTTTCTACCAGATCACCGTAAATGATTTGACTATGAAGGCAGATTAAACAGTATATTTGCACCTATACTAGAATTCTGCTTTTGTGAATAACGAGGGGAGAATTCTAGTTTTTTTGTTTATGGTTTATAATAAGTGCAAGATTAATTTTGATAAAGAGGTGTCCAAAGTGACAGAAAAGTCGGAGTTTAAGGATTTAGAGAAAATTATTGTGCTTGATTTCGGAAGTCAATATAACCAACTCATCACGCGTCGAATCCGTGAGTTTGGTGTATTTAGTGAGCTTCACCCGCACACAATTACAGCAGATGAGCTCAAAGCGTTAAATCCAAAAGGAATTATTTTTTCAGGCGGTCCTAACAGTGTTTATGATGAAAACTCATTTCGCGTTGATGAAAAAATCTTTGAATTAGGATTGCCAATTCTCGGAATCTGTTATGGTATGCAGCTAATGACTGTAAGCTTAGGTGGTACAGTTGAGCAGGCTAAACAGCGAGAGTATGGTAAAGCTGAAATTAAAGTAGAAAACCAAACTAAGTTATTCTCAGAATTACCAACAGAACAAGTAGTTTGGATGAGTCATGGAGACCTTGTCACAAAAGCTCCGGAAGGATTTACTGTTGACGCAACAAGCCCTAGCTGTCCAATTTCTTCAATGAGCGATGAAAATCGTAAATTTTATGGTGTCCAATTCCATCCAGAGGTTCGTCATTCAGTGTACGGAAACGAGTTATTAAAGAACTTCGTGTTTGGTGTATGCGGTAGCGAAGCAAACTGGTCAATGGAAAACTTCATCGAGTTAGAAATGAAAAAGATTCGTGAATTAGTAGGCGATAAAAACGTACTTTGTGCATTAAGTGGCGGTGTTGATTCTTCCGTTGTTGCTGTGTTGATTCATAAAGCAATTGGTGATCAATTAACATGTATCTTTGTTGACCACGGTTTATTACGTAAAGGTGAAGCGGACAGTGTTATGAAAACATTTGCTGAAGGCTTCCACATGAACGTCATCAAGGTTGATGCAAAAGAAAGATTTATGTCTAAGCTTGAAGGGGTTTCAGATCCTGAAAAGAAACGCAAAATTATCGGTAATGAATTTATCTATGTATTCGATGATGAGTCCCATAAGCTAGAAGGCATTGATTTCTTAGCTCAGGGTACCCTTTACACTGACATTATTGAGAGTGGTACTGCAACCGCACAAACAATTAAGTCACATCATAACGTTGGTGGACTACCAGAGGACATGCAATTTACATTAATCGAACCGTTAAATACTCTATTCAAAGACGAAGTACGTGCATTAGGTACTGAGCTAGGTATTCCGGATGAAATCGTGTGGAGACAGCCATTCCCAGGTCCAGGACTTGGTATTCGTGTGCTTGGCGCTATCACAGAGGATAAATTGGAGATTGTTCGTGAATCAGACTATATTCTTCGTGAAGAAATTAAAAAAGCAGGACTTGATCGAGATATTTGGCAATACTTCACAGTACTTCCAGATATCCGTAGCGTGGGCGTAATGGGAGATGCTAGAACTTACGATTACACAATCGGAATTCGTGCGGTAACCTCTATTGACGGCATGACATCAGACTGGGCCCGCATTCCTTGGGAAGTTCTTGAAACGATTTCTACTCGGATTGTAAATGAAGTTGCCCATATCAACCGCGTTGTTTACGATATTACAAGTAAGCCACCTGCAACAATTGAGTGGGAATAAGCTAATTAACTAAAAAATGATATATACGAACGATAAAAAAACGAACATGAATAATGTTCGTTTTTTTATGTTGACGCATGTTATGTTGATATAGTAATATATAAAAGTGCTTAAGAATATAATAGATTTACCATCGTATAATATTGGGGATAAGGCCCAAGAGTTTCTACCGAGCTGCCGTAAATAGCTTGACTACGAGGTAAAGTGTAATATATGGGGAAATTCTATTGCTATTATCTTTAAACTCTTCTCCCATCTTTACCTACCTCATGTCAATGCTCCAGAAAGCTCTCGGAGCATTTTTTATTTTAGGAAAAATCATGAGGAGGAAGACCATGAAGAAGTATTTTCAGTTTGAAGAGCTAGGTACAAATTATCGCCGCGAAATATTAGGTGGACTCACAACGTTTTTAGCAATGGCTTATATTTTAATTGTCAATCCGCTTACGCTAACATTAGCAAATATTCCAGATTTACCAAATCGCATGGATCACGGGGCTGTTTTCGTAGCAACTGCACTTGCAGCTGCGGTTGGTTCGATTGTCATGGGCTTGCTTGGGAAATTCCCGATTGCGCTTGCTCCGGGTATGGGTTTAAATGCGTTTTTTGCCTATACAGTAGTATTAAGCAGTGGTATGCCATGGCAGCATGCTCTTGGCGCAGTATTTATTTCAAGTGTCTTTTTCTTGATTTTAACCTTAACAGGCTTTCGCGAAAAGCTTATTAATGCAATCCCAGTTGAATTAAAGCACGCAGTTGGGGCGGGTATTGGACTATTTATTACATTTATTGGACTTAAGAATGCTGGAATCATTGTCAACAACGATGCAACATTGGTTGGATTAGGTGATTTAACAAACGGAAATACATTGCTTGCGATTTTCGGTATTGTCATTACAGTCATTTTAATGACAAAGAAAATAAATGGTGGCGTATTTTATGGAATGATTATTACGGCAATTGTGGGGATGATCTTCAATCTAATCGATATTCCAACTAAAGTTGTGGATGCGATCCCTAGTATTGAACCAACCTTCGGCCAAGTATTTACGTCTTTCGGAGATAGTTCGTTTTATACATCAGAAATGCTCGTGATTATATTAACTTTCTTATTCGTTGATTTCTTCGATAACGCAGGAACTCTTGTAGCGGTTGCTAACCAAGCGGGCTTAATGAAGGACAACAAGCTTCCGAATGCTGGAAGAGCGTTATTAGCAGATTCAATTGCATCTTTAGTAGGTTCAATTTTTGGTACATCAACAACAACTTCATATATTGAATCGTCAGCAGGTGTTGCAGCTGGTGCGAGAACGGGCTTTGCAGCATTGGTTACGGCGGCATGTTTCTTGTTATCGCTATTCTTTTTCCCTTTATTATCAGTTATTACTGCTCCGGTTACTTCAGCGGCTTTAGTAATTGTTGGGGTGCTTATGGTATCGTCTCTAGCTGAAATCAAATGGTCAAAATTTGAAGTTGCGGTTCCGGCATTTTTAACAATGGTGGCTATGCCGCTTACTTATAGTATTGCCACAGGTATTGCGGTTGGATTTATCTTCTACCCAATCACGATGATTATGAGTGGTAAAAGAAAAGAAATCCATCCAATTATGTACTTGTTCTTTGTAATCTTTGTGTTATATTTTGCCTTCTTAAAAGAATAGACATTAGCTGTGAAAGGCCGTGGATTGTCCACGGCCTTTTTTTGTGTCTTATTATTTGTTCTCCTTTATAGGGAACCTGTGATTTTGACTATGGTTTTCCATTGACTTGCAAAAGTGCTTGAATGTAATATGGGGGTTAGTATAGTTGAATAATGTTGAAGTGAGGAGAGCCAATGAGGGTAGAAGTAGAAAAGGTCTTAAATAACAACGTGCTGATTGCGAAGCATACCTCTTTTGGTGAAGTAGTAATTATTGGTAAAGGGGTTGGCTTTAACCGAAAAAAGGGAGACCCTATTGATACCAACACAGTTGAAAAACTGTTTGTATTAAAGGACGAAAAGGAGCAAAAAGATTATATAAAGCTGCTTCCATTTGTCGATAATGATCTCCATGAAGTAATTATTTCAGCTATCGACTTAATTAAAACGAAAGCAAATGCTCCGCTCAATGAACACATCCATGTGGCTTTAACTGACCATTTAATGTTTACTTTTAATCGAATGAGTAAGGGAATGGAAATTCGTAACCCGTTCCTTGTTGAAACGAAAACGCTTTACCCTTTTGAATATGGTATTGCGCGGGATGTTGTTAATCACATTGCTTTAAAAACTGACATTTCAATGCCTGAAGGGGAAATTGGTTTTATTGCTCTCCATATTCACAGTTCTATCATGAATCGTGAATTATCTGAGGTTAATCAAGATTCGCAACTTGTGACAAAACTAGTAAATATGATCGAGGATCAATTGAAAATTAACATAAATAAAGACAGTATTGATTACACAAGACTCGTGCGCCATCTGCGTTATACGATTGAACGGGTAAAAAATGGCGAACGTGTCGAAGAGCCAGAGAAAATTTCTTCCCTCTTGAAAGAAGAGTATCCTGTGTGTTACAATTTGTCATGGAAACTCATTAAGGTTTTACAACAAGCATTGTCAAAGCCGGTTTATGATGCTGAGGCAGTATACTTAACGATGCATTTACAACGGCTCCAGAAAAAAATTAAATAATACAGTCATTATCATTTATTTACGTGTTACTGATTCGATCAGGCATGAGTAAAGAAGGGTAATTGAAATAAAAGTTTTTGGGTAATCTACCCTTAAGCTTTTGTTTTCTCTTACACTCTTTCCTCATGCCTTTTTTATTTTGCTTGTATGTAAGCGGTTAATGAGTAATAAAAAATGGAGGTTGTCTTTATGTTTAAAAAAGCTTTTGGTGTACTTCAAAAAGTTGGTAAAGCTTTAATGTTACCTGTAGCCCTTCTTCCAGCGGCAGGTATCTTACTTGCTCTAGGTGCTGCTTTAAGAAACCCTACTTTATTGGAATTAGCACCATTTTTAGATAATAGCGGAGTTGATATGGTAGCTGCAGTAATGCAAAATGCAGGAGATATCGTCTTTGGAAATTTAGCCCTGCTATTTGCGGTGGGTGTTGCTGTTGGTTTAGCTGGCGGTGAAGGAACTGCTGGACTAGCTGCCCTTATTGGTTACTTAATTATGAATGTAACCATGGGTACTGTTTTAGGGATTGAACCTGGCGATGTAGGTCAAGCTACTGTACTCGGAATTTCGACATTACAAACAGGTGTGTTTGGTGGTATTATCGTCGGTATTATCGCAGCTTCTCTATACAATAGGTTTTATGAAATTGAACTTCCGTCCTATCTAGGATTCTTTGCAGGTAAACGCTTTGTTCCGATTATTACTGCTGCATCAGCTGTAATTCTTGGCCTCATCATGATTGTCATCTGGCCGCCAGTTCAATCGGGATTAAATTCGTTCTCTCATAACATGGTTAACTCAAATTTAACGCTTTCTGCTTTTGTCTTTGGGGTAATTGAACGTTCATTGATTCCGTTTGGCTTACACCACATTTTCTACTCACCATTCTGGTTTGAATTTGGAGAATATGTAAACAAAGCTGGAGATGTAGTTAAAGGTGACCAAGCGATTTTCATGGCGCAAATTAGAGACAATGTTCAAAATTTAACAGCTGGTACATTTATGACTGGTAAATTCCCATTCATGATGTTTGGATTACCGGCAGCGGCATTAGCAATTTATCAAGAAGCTCGTCCGGAAAGAAAAGCGGTTGTTGGTGGTTTGATGGTATCTGCTGCCCTAACTTCTTTCTTAACTGGTATTACTGAACCGATTGAATTCTCATTCTTATTCGTAGCACCAATCCTATTTGGTATTCACGCAATCTTTGCAGGTTTCTCGTTTATGATCATGCAACTATTAAATGTTAAAATTGGTATGACCTTCTCTGGTGGTTTAATTGACTATATTTTATTCGGTTTAATTAACCCGCAAACAAACGCTTGGCTCGTTATTCCTGTTGGTTTAGGATTCGCTGTTATTTACTATTTCGGCTTCCGTTTTGCAATCCGTAAATTCAACCTTAAAACTCCAGGTCGTGAGGTTGAAGAAGTAGAGGATGAAGTTACAGATAAAACAGGTAATGAACTTCCGTATAATATCTTAGAGGCAATGGGTGGACAAAGCAATATCGCTCACTTAGATGCTTGTATCACTCGTCTTCGTGTTTCGGTAAATGATATTAAAAATGTTGATAAAAACCGTCTAAAAAAATTAGGCGCAGCTGGTGTTCTTGAAGTAGGTAACAATATTCAAGCTATTTTTGGACCTCGTTCTGAAACGATTAAAGGCCAAATGCAAGATATTATTAGTGGGAAAAGACCAAAACCTGCATCAAACGCGGCTTCTGGAGCTCAAAAAGTTGAACAACAAATTGAAGCTGTAAACCCAAGTGCTTTGCAAAATGACACTGTAAAAGAAACAACCATTATTTCTCCTATTAAAGGTGAAATTAAACCAATCACAGAAGTTCCTGATGCAGTATTCTCGGGTAAAATGATGGGTGATGGTTTTGCGATTGTTCCTTCAGAAGGAACTATTGTATCTCCGGTCGATGGTAAAATCGTTAACCTTTTCCCAACTAAACACGCAATTGGTATCCTTTCTAACGGTGGTCGTGAGATCTTAATCCACGTCGGAATAGATACTGTAAACTTAAAAGGACAAGGTTTCGAAACGCTTGTTTCGGAAAATGATACGGTAACACAAGGGCAGCCGTTATTAAAAGTTGATCTTGATTACATTAAACAAAATGCACCATCTATTATCACTCCAATTGTATTTACTAACCTTGAACAAGGTGAAACAATTGTATTGAAAAAACAAGGCGAAGTGGGCTTAAAAGAGGAAAATATCATTTCAATCACAAAATAAGCTTTGCGGAAACCGAACTCGTTTATTGATGGGTTCGGTTTCTTTTTTTGTCTTTGCAATAGTCTGTGTTAAAGCTTAGTGTTGATTTTTCGTAAGTTGATTGGAGCGGAAGGCACGAAGACTCCTGCGGGAGTAGCTGGTATGGGAGACCCCACAGGCGCAAAAGCGCCGAGGAGGCTCCCAACTAGCCCCTAAGGTGCGCGAAGTGCCTGGAGCGGAAACTCGACATTCATGTTTAACACAGCCTTACAATAAGAGGTTTTTTGGTGAAAAGTTATGTTTTCGGTTTTGCTAATCTGAAGAGGAATTATTTTGATGAGTAATTTTATAAAAATAAAGGTTGCTTATTAATAACCAGGATGCTATTATAGAAAAACAGCGTCACCGAGGCAAATTCGATTTTAAAAATAAATAAAAAAATCGTTGACTTTTTATCAAGAAGTTGATAAACTAGAAAAGTTCGCTTCTGGCGATGATGAAAAAATTGTTCTTTGAAAACTAAACAAACAAACGTCAACAATAAACAAATAATCGTGTTTCTTCTATTATATAGAGTAACACGAGCCAACGTAACTTTTATGAGCTAAATCAACTTTCTTGGAGAGTTTGATCCTGGCTCAGGACGAACGCTGGCGGCGTGCCTAATACATGCAAGTCGAGCGGACTTGAGGGAGCTTGCTCCCGATAGTCAGCGGCGGACGGGTGAGTAACACGTGGGCAACCTGCCTGTAAGACTGGGATAACTTCGGGAAACCGGAGCTAATACCGGATAATCCTTTCCCTCTCATGAGGGAAAGCTGAAAGACGGTTTCGGCTGTCACTTACAGATGGGCCCGCGGCGCATTAGCTAGTTGGTGAGGTAACGGCTCACCAAGGCGACGATGCGTAGCCGACCTGAGAGGGTGATCGGCCACACTGGGACTGAGACACGGCCCAGACTCCTACGGGAGGCAGCAGTAGGGAATCTTCCGCAATGGACGAAAGTCTGACGGAGCAACGCCGCGTGAGCGAAGAAGGCCTTCGGGTCGTAAAGCTCTGTTGTTAGGGAAGAACAAGTACCGGAGTAACTGCCGGTACCTTGACGGTACCTAACCAGAAAGCCACGGCTAACTACGTGCCAGCAGCCGCGGTAATACGTAGGTGGCAAGCGTT
>NZ_JABAIT010000018.1 GCF_012843265.1 Bacillus sp. DNRA2
CATCCCCAACGGGGATAATTATGGAGGAGCCGTATGCGATGACCCGCACGTACGGAACTGTGAGAGGCGCATGAGTAATTCATGCGCCTACTCTATTTTATTACTGTTGTTCTTTTAGCTTTTCAAGATTTGGCTCAGCACCAAACCACTGTTTGTAAATCTTCGCATAAGTACCATTGTCAATCACTGATTTTACTGCAGTATCAAGATCAGATTTTAATTTGCTACCCTTTGGAAGTAGGAATCCAAAGTATTCAGAAGCAAATGCGGTTTCGTCTTCAATTACAACAAGCTTTTCTTTTGGATTGTTTGCTACATATTCTTCAACAACTGTGTTATCAGCAACAACAGCATCAACACCACCGTTTTTCAATTCCATAATTGCAAGTGGGATATTTTCAAACTTCTTCACATTTTCGTTGTTTTTTCCTAAAATGCCCTCTGCAGCTTCTTGTCCAGTTGTACCATTTTGTACTGCAACTTTTTTATCCTTTAAGTCCTCAGCAGTTTTAATCGTACTTCCTTCTTTTACCATAATCATATTAGTTGAAAGGAAATATGGAATTGAGAAATCATATGTTTCCTTACGGTCATCATTAATGGTAATGGCTGAAGCAGAAAGGTCAGCGCGCTTATCACCAATCTCTACAAATAGTGGATCCCAGCCTACGTTATCAATCGTGACATTGTAACCTGCTTCTTTTGCTACCGCTTTAATTAAATCGATATCAAAACCAACGATTTCACCCTTATCCATATATTCGAACGGCGCATATTCAGCAGCTGTTACGACACGTAGGTTCTTGTTTGCCTTGTCTTTTGAGTCAGTACCCTCTGACTTATCCTTATTAGTACCACAAGCTGATAAAACTAAGGTAAAAGATAGTAACATAATAAAAAACATTGTCCATTTTTTGCTCATTTAATAAATTCCTCCTAATTCATTGTGTTTTTTACGCGGTTGATAGATTATTTATATCTAAAAATATTTTTTCAACAAAATTTATTATAATGTGTTTTGTTTATTTATGCAATAAAACGTATAAATAATCTTATATTAAAATAAGAAATTAATACCTCTTCTTCTGCAGTGTCGATTTTTTTACATTAAAGCTTTTCGCCATTAGTTTCTATGACCTCTTTATCTTTATCCTTGCATGGAATCACTGAAATTATGCAATCGATTGAAAGCACTTAAATCAAGTATAATAGGAATTATGGTACAGTAACTAATAATTCGAGTGGTGGGGGAAGTGAATGCAATGGAGCATAATAGCGAAGATCAGCAAAGATTTGATGAGCCATCTCTTGAAGATTTTTTAGTGGAAGAAATTGATCCTAGCAAAGAAAAATGGATAAAGCGGCGAAAAAATATGATTCGCTCCGGGGCTGCAGTGATAGCACTTGTGTTTTTAATTAGCACATTTTCAGTGTTTTCCACATATATTAACCTTCCTGCGATGGAGTTTTTAAAAATATCTTTTCAGCTTTCACAACGTGACGATATTAAGCGGTATAAAAGAGCAGTCGTTGCAGTAGAAGGCAATAATGTTAAAGGAACCGGCTTTAATATTTCTAAAGAAGGGTATATTATTACAAATTTTCATGTTATCGAAGATATGAAGCAAATTTTGGTTCATTTTTCAGATGGACACACTTTTAAAGCAAAAGTTGATAAGAAATATCCTAACGTGGACCTGGCATTTTTGGAGATTGCTGGAGAGAACCTACCAGAACTTGATCTGGCGAAAGGTTTAGAAGCGTTAAATGGAGAGAAGGTATTTGTGATCGGAAATCCATTGGCATTTTATCAGATTGCCAATAGGGGGAAAATGATTGGGTTAAGAGAAGTAAACGGTATAGAGATTCCCGTCCTTGAAGTGACTGCACCAGTTTACCGTGGAAATAGTGGGAGTCCAGTAATTGATGAAGAAGGTAAAGTTGTGGCGGTTGTGTTCGCCTCAACAATCCCTAAGGTAAATTCAGGCGAAGCTATTGAGGGACTGGCTATTCCAATCGATGAAGTTGTAACGCGTTTACCTAGTGGGCTGGAGGAATAAAAAAGAGTCACCTCAATTAGTGACTTTTTTACAAAATGAATATTGTGGGGTAAGTTGATTATGTCAATATTATTTGTATAGCCTTTCTTCTTGCTCAGTCAAGTTTTGTTCTTCTTTGATTTTCGACCATGTTTTAACATCATCGTAACAAATATCTTGAAGCCGTTCTTTATATCTTGTTAACGCTTTGACAGATATTTGCTCCTCAGATTCTCCAGCGATATAAAATTCTAAATCTCGCTTTAATTCTCTCAGGCTCGTCAAGGTTTTGACATCCTTAACCCAGAGGCTACGGTGATTGTAAAATCCTTCAATTCCATTAAAAATTGTAATAAGTGCGGACAGTAGTATGGTGATATCTGTAATGATGTTGTTTTGTATACTATTAAGTCCTAATAAAACAGTGACGAGTGCTGATCCAATTATTGACGATAGCTTCAGGATAATGGCTTTATTCTTATGGCGTTCTCGTCGTTTTTCGAAAATGTGAATCGTATGATCTATATCTTTAAATAAAAGATCTAATTTCACCTGATTTTGCATATGTTATTTTCCTTTCATGCAAAGTGATGTGGAACAATCTTTTTGATTATCATATTCACATAATAATGTTTTGCACCATCATCAATTAAAGGTAAAATGTGAGTAGGAATACCACCTTTTGTTCGTTCAGATTTTATTCCAAATCCAATGAAAGCAGTGATTGGGTTATGAAAAAGTCAAAGGTAGTGTACTTCTTTACGGGAACTTTACTTGTGTTTATTGGTGTTGGAGGGGTAGTTTGTGGTTTGATGCTGATGCTAAAACCGAACGGGGAGTATTTACAGTTGAGCGAGAATCTCATCAATCATTCTCCGTTTGAAACTTATTTCATTCCGGGACTAGCATTATTTTCAGTTAACGGTGTATTAAGTTTGGTTGGAGCCTTATTATCATTTAAAAACCACCGTTTTTCTGGCTTAATGACAATGGGGCTTGGTGTGGCAATGATTATCTGGATTCTTGCGGAGGTTTATTGGGTAAACGAGTATAGCTTCTTGCAACCAACTATGTTTGGCGTCGGAGTGATTGAGCTAATATTGGGGTACGTTCAGTATTCGCAGCATCCCGAAAATCTGAGAAAGAATACAATCAATCTATGATTATCGATAAACTTAATAAATATGAAATCTTGTGCATAGGACTTGTGGAAATCGTTTCATCGAGTCCTTTTGTGTTTTCTTGTGAGCTACTTCACTTTATAAAATAGTAAATCCTCAACAAAATTGGAAATTAATTTACATTTTTCAAACTGAGGCCGGGAATACTTTGTTTGTAAAAACAAAACTGGGAGATGTTTTCCAATGAATATTGCCATCATGGGTGCGGGTTTATCAGGTTTGGCATGTGCGATAACACTTGAGAAAAATGGGATTAGGCCAACCATTTATGAGAAAAGAGACAAAATTGGCGACAGGTTTGTTAACGGTGAAACACTCATGTCTATTTTTTCTGGACCTTCGCAAGATTCGATTGCAACATTGGCAGACAAATATGGGATTTTTCTTAATCCAACTGCCCATATCAGGAGAATCAAGATTTTTTCAAAAGAGGAAACAGCAGAAATCAAGACACCACTTGGATTTATTAATATTCGTGGAAGAGATGAAAAGTCTTTTGAATCACATTTAGCGAAACAAGTTCAATCGTCCATTCAGTTCAATTCAGTGAAGACTTACGAACAATTGCTTCAGGAGCATACGCATGTTGTGATGGCAACAGGTGATGGTGCATACGTAAAAGCATTGGGGAATTTTAGCGAAGATTTAACAGTTTCAATAAAAGGAGCGACCATTGAGGGGAGCTTTGACAGCAATACTGTGATGGCATGGTTGGATTATGAATTGGCTCCATTTGGATATTGCTTTTTCATTCCATTTTCAGAAAAAGAGGGATCACTATCTGTTGCGATTCCAGATTTGCTGGAAAATCAAGGAGTGGAGATTGAAGTACTATTCGAACAATTAATTGGAAAGCTTCGTTCCGAGTGGAAACAGGAATTAAAAATAACCGACCAATTCCAAATCACTCACTATTCAATCGGAATATGCCGTTCAGCACGAATTGGGAATACATTCTTTATCGGTAATTGCTTCGGGACCATGATGCCCTTTATGGGATTCGGGCAATATTGCTCTTTGTTAAGTGGAGTGTTTGCTGCCTTTGATTTATGCGGAAAAGGAAATTATCAAGAATTAATGCAACCCCTTCGAAGTAGTTATGAAAATTCATTAATTCTCCGAAGAGGTATGGAGCAATTAACCAATCGTGGAATCGATAGCATCATTCGAGGATTGGATGGATATTGGGGGGAGAAATTGTTTCAGACGAAAGTGTTTGATCCTTTAAAAGTAGCGAGTTACTTATTGCGCCCCTATATTTATT
The DNA here is from genome assembly GCF_012843265.1 of Bacillus sp. DNRA2. Lineage (GTDB taxonomy): Bacteria > Bacillota > Bacilli > Bacillales > Cytobacillaceae > Bacillus_BU. The sequence goes on from NZ_JABAIT010000018.1 coordinate 4,485, forward strand.
TGAAGAAAGGAGTAAGCCAATTTTGAAAAATAAAGAGATGATAGCGTTAACATCATCAGAACTCGGATACCTATGGACTGGTTACTCAATAAACGAAATGTCAATCTGGTATTTGAAGACCTTTTACGAACATGCGGAAGATCAAGAAATCAAAGAGCTATTCAGCTTTGCGATAGAAATTGCCCAGAAATTGCTAATCAAAAGAAAGGAGTTATTGTCAAAAGAGGGGTATCCGTTACCTGCAGGATTCTCAAAAAGCGATATGAATCCAACTGCACCAATGATATTCACCGATCGATTCTTCCTATCTTATTTGCTAAATGGATCACGTTTAGGTGCTGAATTTCATATTCGCGCACTCTTTTTTTCGACCAGGGCCGATGTAATAAATTATCATAAAAGCTGTATAACTGATGTGATTCAATTAAATGATAGAGTAGTCAATTTGATGCTGAATAAAGGAGTTTATTGGCGCACTCCAACTTTACCAGCTCCTACCAGTCAAGAAAAAATACATAAACCAAGCTATTTGGATGGATGGCTGGGTGATACTAGGCCCTTGAACAGTATGGAAATGGCGAATCTTTATGTAATTGTTGAATTATTAATTTTAATTGAAACAATTTGTATAGGTTTTGCACAAACGACAACCTCAGCTGAAATATCCGATATATTTTTGAAAGGTAGAAACATCGCTAAAGAGCATTATCATAGTCTATACGACATGTTATCAGATGATGATTTACCGATTCCCCCGAGCTATACTGCTGAACTAACTGACTCTAAGACAAGAGTATTTTCAGACCGAATGATGATTTGTCATTTAGCCGGTTTATTTGGTTCGCTTATTTCTCAATATGGATTTGCGCTGGGTTCGGTAATGAAGCATGATTTACTCAAGGAATATTCGACCCAAATCAGTAAATCAGGTATCTTTGCGGAAAAATTAACGAAATTACTTATTCAGAAAGAATGGCTAGAAAAGGTTCCGGGAGCAATAACTAGAAAAGATGCCTAACAGCCGGTATTTTAGGATAGTAAATACAAATGGCCACTAGACTGAGCAAGTGGCCATCAACATTTGGTGCACTAATTAAGCACGTTAATTTTTCCTTGCTTTAGCGCAGTTACTAGTGCTTGAGTTTCTTTATCATCCAGAGGCACTAATGGCAAACGAACACCGCCAACATTAACACCAGCCAAATTAAGTGCGGTTTTCACAGGCGTTGGATTCGGCGCAGCAAATAAAGCCTTCATTGTTGGAAGTAGTTGACGATGGGCGGCTGCAGCAATACGTAAATGTCCATTTTTGAAATGGTTGATCATATCTTGCATTTCGTTACCAATAATGTGAGCAGCAACCGATACAACCCCTGCACCGCCAATTGCTAGAATTGGTAAAGTTAGGCTGTCATCACCACTGTACAATAGAAAGTCTTCAGGAGTTCTTTCAATTATTTCTGCCATCGCATCAAGGTTCCCACTCGCTTCTTTAATCGCAACAATATTGTTGATTTCAGAAAGACGAACAACTGTGTCAACGGCTAAATTGACAACACTTCTCCCAGGAATATTATAAAGCATGATCGGTAATGTTGTTGCTTCAGCTATAGCCTTAAAGTGCTGATACATTCCCTCTTGATTTGGTTTGTTGTAGTAAGGGGTAACGAGCATGATTCCATCTACGCCAGCTTCCTCGGCTAATCTAGTTAAAATGATGGATGCTCTAGTGTTATTCGATCCTGTTCCAGCAATAACAGGAACCCGGCCAGCAACAATCTCAACAACAAACTGAAATAAAGCCACTTTTTCATCCGAAGTAAGTGTAGGGGATTCCCCGGTAGTACCTGCCACGACAATCGCATCAGTACCATTTGCGATTAAATGATTGACGAGTGCTCTCGTCGAATTAAAATCAATATCACCATTTTCGTCAAATGGTGTAACCATTGCTGTTAAAACTTGTCCAAAACTCATATTTTCCTCATCCTTTTTATAATTTTATTAAAAAATTAGAGGGATAAGGCTACTCGAAAATCAACGCAAAAAAGCAACAACGAGGGATTCGCTGTTGCAAAAGAACATAAACTAAAGACGTTCCGATGCGTGAGATAGCCCTCCATATAGAATTCCTATATGACAGTTCTGCACTTATTTAATGCAGACCCAGCTTCAAGAATAATGAGATTCTCTCAACTTCGGCAAATTCCCCTTTCGGCAATTATCACTGGATCTCATTGTCCTCCAATCGCTTACTAATGGTCTCTGCGCCTCTATACTCACTTCAAAAGGTTTGAAGTAAGAAAAATATTTAATTGTCTGTAATATAACAAATATTCCCCCATATATCAAGAGTAATTTCTAACTTGAAAGAAAATTGAATAACTTTGCATTCGCCTAGATAAATCATCTTTCAAATGGTGACATGGATAATGTTAAGGATATAATGAAAAAGTAGGAGTTTGTTACGTTTGAGGTGATGCAGATGAAAATTGGTCAATTTGCTAAATTGAACGAAGTTAGTGTCGATACCATTCGCCATTATATGGATATGGGTTTAATCGTCCCTGAGAAAAAGGGCGGGCAGTACAATTTTGATAATCGCTGCCAAGAAGATTTGGAAATGATTTCAGAATTTAAAGCAATGGGATTTCAATTAAATGAAATTAAATTATTTTTCTTTTATAAGAATATTGGCAAATTGACGGAGTATGAAGAAGATGCCTATTATCAATCACTATTTCTAACGAAGCGTGATAAGGTAGAAAAAGAAATCAACACTTTGCAGCAAATAAAAGAAAAACTGGATAGAAAACTGGAACAATTATCTAAAAGAAGTTATCATTCAAAAGCTAATACAGGGATACAAATTCATTCATTAAATTGGCTAAAATGCTCTAACTGTGGTCAATCGCTTAGTCTTGAAAATGGTTCCATTAGTCAGAATCAAGTGATTGAGGGCATCCTTTCTTGTGGCTGTGAGCTTGAGCATACCATTCAATCCGGAATTATTGTTGTTAATCAACCATTTATCCCATCACCGGATGACCTCCAACTCGAAAGCCATATGAATGAATACATTATGATTACCGATTCAGACTACTTGCAAAATATATATAACAGTCTGCAGTGGTCCAAACGTAAATTAGATGGTTTAAATTTGCAACAAAAAGTGCTACTTGAGTTGGGCTCAGGAGTAGGTATATTCCTACGTAATATGTATGATGATTTACCTGAGGATTGTCTTTATATCGCAGTTGATCATAATCTAGAAAAGCTTCGGTTTTTAAAGGGTATACTTGAAAGGACGAATCTGAAACGAAATGTGTTGTTTATTTGTGCAGACTTCATGGAAATCCCCATTGTACATCATTCAATCGATATTTTAATTGATCATACAGGCTCAAGCAATTATTCGTTTGAGAATGAAAGTTTTTTACTAAAGAAAGTGAATCATCTTGTTAAAGAAAACGGATATTTATTGGGATCCTTTTTCATATTTAATCGATTCAGCAGTAAGAGTAAGATTACCCCGAAAGTAAGATCAAATTTTTCATTCCCAATCATAAAGAATCATATCGTTGAGTTGAAGTATGAGTTAATTGAGGAAAAAGCGTCTGATATTCTTAACCATGGGGGAAAGTATGAAGACTTTTTCGTTAAGGGTGAAGAGGTTTATACATATTCATACTTTGGGAAAAGGTCGGGTTAACCCGACCTTTTTTACAATTTCATTCGAAAATTTAGTTATTTGCCTACTTGATATGGAGTTGACCCGACCACTTAAACTTTAGGAAAGAACAAAGTTAAAGTTTAGGTGGGGTGAATTTAAGATGGATGTGATTCCATATACGATTTACAAGGGAAAGGGTCGGATTGAAGGAAGAAACTTGTTCCTTTATGCTACAAGCAAAACGGTTTCGTTGTTTGGGTCAGCACTTTTTAATTTTGCAATAGGATTGTATGTATTAAAGCTGACTGCTTCCCCGTTAAGCTTTGCGATTACACTCATGCTCGGGGTTGTCCCAATGATATTGATTTTTCCATTTGCGGGTGTCATTGCCGATAAAGTAAATAAAAAGAAACTTGTTGTAACAATGGATTTCCTCAGTGGATTGTTACTTCTCATAGTCTACCTAGGGTCAGGCTGGTTTCGCCTTAATGTTATTATCATTTATATAGCGACCTTTTTGCTTACGGTTTTCACCACTTTTTTTGCTGTTGGACTGGAAGCTGCAAAGCCTAACGTTGTATCAGAGCATCGATTAATGAGTATTAATTCTATAAGTAAATCAATTGATTCGCTGGCGATGATTCTTGGCCCAATGCTCGGTGGTGTTGCTTATGGTGTGTTAGATATTAAGTTGTTCATTGTTTTTAATAGTGTTTCATTTTTTGTATCTGGATTATTGATATTGCTAATGGATTTTAGCTTTAATAAGACAGAATCTGGGCTTAAAGTGAAAATCAAAGTATTTGAAGATATGAAGGATGGTTTTCGCTATTTAGCTCAAAGAAAAAGCATGATGAGATTGTTTGTTCTTTTGATAGCCATTAACTTTTTCACTGGTTATGCAATCACAGTTCCATTGCCATATATCGTCGTTGAGGTATTTGAGCTTACAGCAAAGGATTTGGGGATTATTCAAGGTTCTATGCCAATTGGAATGTTGGCCGGAGCATTGCTTGTTAAGCGTATTATGGCGTGGTTTGCCTATCAAAAGATGTTGAGGGAGATTAGTAACGGTTTGGCTTTATGCATGGTATTGCTGGGAGTGCCCTTGATTCTTGAAGCGCTTCAGTTTTCAAACATAGTCTTGATTCTCTATTACTGCTGTATCATGTTCTTTATTGGGTTTTCAGTGGCACTCATTGATATACCGATGGCCTACACTATGCAAACTGAAATACCAGATGAATATCGAGGAAGAGTATTAAGCATCGGAATTAGTATCGCAAAAGTCATGCTCCCTTTGGCTGTATTGCTTTCGGGTTTTCTATTAAAATGCTTACCTGCGTATATAATGCCAATCTCAGGAGGTATGCTATTTTTCCTCGTTAACTTGAGAACATTTGTAAAAAATAAAATCTGATATTATGGTTTTCATACATTTGTTTAAGTATCTAAAAAGTCTGCTATGTTTCCAATCGCAAATTTGCTATCTTTGAAATGTAAGCTTAAGGTTTTGGTGTTGGAGGGATTCGTTTGGAAAAAATCTTGATTGTTGAAGATGATGTAAAAATTGCTGAATTGCTTCAATCATACTTAGAAAGATATGGATATGAAGGGAAAGTCGTAACAAAATTTGACCAGGTGTTAATAGACTTCGAACAATTTCAACCTCATTTAGTATTATTGGATATAAACTTGCCAACCTTTGACGGATACTACTGGTGCAGACAAATCCGGACAATCTCCACTTGTCCAATTATTTTTATCTCGGCAAGAAGTGGTGATATGGACCAAGTGATGGCATTGGAAAATGGTGGAGATGATTATATTACAAAGCCATTTCATTACGAAGTGATTATGGCCAAAATTCGCAGTCATTTGAGACGCGTTTATGGGGAGTACGCCCCTAAATTAGCGGAGCGGCTTGTTGAACTAGAAGGACTCATTCTTTATCCAGAACGACTAGAAGCATCGCTTAATGGAATTACTACCATATTTACCAAAAAGGAAGCCGAACTTTTGGAAATGTTTTTAATCGGCTACCCTAAAATTATGAGCCGCAATAAGATTTTGGAAAAATTGTGGGATGATATGAGCTTTGTTGATGATAATACTGTCAGCGTTAATATGACCAGGTTGAGAAAAAAGTTGGCTGAGATGGGCGTTGAAGGTGCAATTGAAACAGTGCGCGGTGCAGGCTACCGTCTAAACCCAACCTGGAAAAAGGAGTCACAATGAAGCTGTTTATCCGAGAACATATCCCATTGCTTATTTTCTCATTGATTCAGCTTACGGTTGTGTTGGCCGTCATTTGGTTTGCAGGGTTCCGTAGTATTCTTATATTAAGCTATGCGGCATTTTTATTCGTTTTTATCATGATTCTTTATCTTGCTTTCAGATATTTTAGTGAAGCAAGGCTTTATAACAAGCTTTCAGCCCCCCCACATACATTAGATGAGTCTATTACCGTTACAAATAGTTCACCACTTGCAATGGCAATTGATAATATGGTTGATAAACAATATCGGCAATATCAGGAACAGCTTGGGAAATGGGAGGAAAAGCAACAAGACCGCATTACTTTTATGAATCAATGGGTTCATCAAATGAAAACACCGCTTTCTGTGATTGAATTAATTACTCAAAACGAGGATGACCCTCGCTTTGAAAGTATTGCTGAAGAAACTTTAAGACTGCGCAAAGGCCTAGAAATGGCACTTTATACATCACGCCTGGAATCTTTCACAGAGGATTTTTTTGTTCAAGAAGTTAGCTTGTTTGAAATTACGAGTAAGGTAGTCTCTGATAACAAGCAATATTTTATTCGAAATTACGTTTATCCAGAATTAAAAGTGGACCAATATCTCAAAATAAAAACAGACGGGAAATGGCTTCGTTTTGTTCTTGACCAAATTATCACGAATGCAATTAAATATTCCGTTGGTTCTCGTGAGAAAATCACCATTACTTCTCTAAAAAACAATAATAATGTCATTCTTGAAATTACTGACAGAGGTGTGGGAATACCAACCTCAGATTTACCGAGGGTGTTTCAGCCGTTTTTTACTGGGGAAAATGGACGATTGTTTAAGGAATCGACTGGAATGGGTTTGTATTTAGTGAAGGATGTTTTAGGAAAATTAAATCATTCTATTGAGTTGGATTCAAAGGTTGGGGAAGGAACAACAGTGCGGATCATTTTCTGATCACAGTAATCTTTATCACTGAATCTGAGTAACTCTTTGTCTATATTTAATGGTAGGAGGTGTTGAATAATGAAGGTAAAATATCTAGCAAAAGGCGAATTTGATATTAAAGAAATCAAAGCCGAGCTTAAGCCATTTGGTGGCAAGTGCGCTAAATTCGTCGACGATAAGCTTGAATACATGATTGATTCAGAAAGCAAGGATGCTGCTTACCAGCATATGAAGGAAAAAGGTTACATAGAGTAATTCAGAAAAGCATGTGTGGACCGCACATGCTTTTATATTTGCGAGTTTATTCCGGTTTACTCAGCCAAATAGCGCTAAACTAGCGTATTTTTTTGTGGTTAATTAGTGGGGGGACACAGAAGACCTTATTTCGAGAAAAAGGACAAGCTTTAGGGTCGTAGCGGACACGGAAGACCTTATATTGGCGAAAAGCTTATCATACCACACTAATTTAGGCAAATAGGGTATCCTGTGTCCGCTAAAAATCAAATATTGGAATTTTAATAAAAATAAGGTCTCTAATGTCCCTTAACAAAGCAGACCAAAATCAAAAACTGTGATTTTACGCCAAAATCCTATTAAGTATTTGAACCACACTCAGTAAAAGCACCATATCATACCTTAAATCTTACACCCCTGTCACCTTTGTGAAAGGAACTTCGATAGGAACTCATCCAATCTTCAGCTATAGTCTCCTTATATAAAGAAAAGGAGAGTACTATGAATGAACTTATCTGAGTTAAATATTAAATGGTTCCGTTCAATTAACGACCTCGGAATAAACCATCCTGTTATGAATCCAATCTTTGAATTTTTTGCGGAATATACAGTGTTAATGCTGATGATGGGTACTATTGTCTTTTGGTTTACACGTAAGGGAAAAAATCGCATCATGTTGTTGAATGCTGGTATTTCATTTGTTCTTGCCGAAATCCTCGGTAAGCTTGCTGGGCAACTTCATTCAAATAATCAACCCTTCGCCGAGCTGGATAATGTCAATCAGCTCATTAACAAGGCCATCGACAATTCGTTTCCAAGTGATCATACGATTTTGTTATTTTCAGTGAGTTTTTCGATTTGGTTTTTTCGTAAAAAGCAAGGCCTTTCATGGATGGCCTTGGCGGTTGTGACTGCCATATCAAGAATTGGAGTAGGCGTACATTTTCCATTCGACGTGCTTGCTGGTGCGTTAATTGCTATGAGTTCTGCTTTCATCATTTATTGGTTGAATTCCAAGCTAAATTTTTCAAAAAAGATTCTATCCATTTATGAAAAAATAGAGAAAATGATACTGACCCAAAAAAAGCAATCAAAGGAAATGTAAAGCTCAATCTTACACAGTTGTAAGATAATTGAAAGGTTAATCAATAGGTGTTCCAACGTATTTTGGGTAGACTGAAATTAGAAAAGATGGATTAGAAGGGGAGTAACTAGCATGGAAACACTAAAAGTTGAAAAATTAACAAAAATCTATAACGGAAAAGTTTCTTATAAAGCCTTATCCAATATTGATTTGACAATAAAGCAAGGTGAATTTGTTGGTATCATGGGACCATCCGGCAGTGGAAAAACAACACTGTTAAATGTGATTTCGACCATTGATACACCGACATCTGGAGAGGTTTTCATTAATGGGAAGAATCCACATACGCTAAATCCGGAACAACTTGCTGCCTTTCGTCGTCAGCAGCTTGGATTTGTATTCCAATCATTTAATCTATTGCCTACTTTGACAGTGAAGGAAAACATCCTGTTGCCTTTGACCCTTGATGGTACGGATATTAAGGAAATGAACGTGAAATTAACGGAAATTGCAGTGAAACTTGGAATAGAAGAGATTCTTGATAAGCGAACGTATGAAATTTCAGGTGGTCAAGCACAGCGAACTGCAATTGCCAGGGCCACAATTCATCAACCACAGTTATTACTAGCTGATGAGCCTACCGGGAACCTAGATTCAAAATCTGCCCGGGACGTGATGGAACTATTGTTAAAATTAAATAAAGCGGATACAACGATGATGCTTGTTACACATGATCCAATGGCAGCCAGCTATTGCAGTCGGGTTATTTTCATCAAAGATGGTGAGCTTTATAACGAAATCTATAATGGTGACAGCCGGCAGGTGTTCTATCAAAAGATCATGAATGTACTGTCGCTTTTAGGAGGGGATACTCATGACTTTTCGGCAATTCGCATTTAATAATGTCGCTCGAAACAAACGAGTTTATTTAGGACATTTTTTAAGTAGCACGTTTGCGGTCATCATCTTTTTTACATTTGGTCTAATCGCCTATCATCCTGCTTTAAAGGGGAATATTACAGAACTTAGTCAAACAATGAATTCTTTTGGGAAAGGAAGCTTTCAAGTTTCACAATACATTATCTACATTTTTTCGATTTTCTTTATTCTTTATTCTGTAAGTTCGTTCTTAAAAAAGCGGAAGCGGGAATTCGGAATAATGATGATACTGGGGCTATCACCACGACAATTCAACAAGCTTGTATTTTATGAAAATATCATCATAGGAACGATGGCAACGATTATCGGAATAGGAATGGGTTTGGTTTTTTCAAAATTAATCCTGCTTGTGTCAGCGTCTATTCTGACTGTGGAGAAGGGGTTACCGTTCTATTTTCCTAGTAAGGCGATTGCTATTACAGGCATAGGTTTTACAGTATTGTTTCTGATTATTTCATTTTTCACCTCTAAAATGATCAGAGTGACGAAGTTGGTTGAGTTAATTAAGTCTGAAGAGAAACCAAAGTCAACCCCGAAAGCTTCGATTTTTTTGTCAGCTTTGGCAATGCTGCTGATTGGAGCTGGCTATGCGGTCGTATTTTATTTCACTATGTTTGCTAAAGAAATGTCTACTCAGGCTGTGTTCACCTATATAGGTATGACGGTTTTGCTCGTTTGTGCTGGAACATACTTTTTCTTTACACAGCTAAGTGTCTATACACTTAAAGCGGTTAAAGGTAACGAGCGCTTGTTTTTTAAGAAAACAAATATTCTATCCGTATCTGAGCTTGTCTATCGAATTAAGGATAATGCCGTAACATTTTTTCTTGTTTCAGTTCTTTCAGCGGTTGCCTTTACAGCCATTGGAACCTCTTCAGCAGTAGGGGATGTATTGATTAATCAGCTAGATACACCATATGCGATTGAATATGAATCTTATTTGGGGAACACACATGAACAGGGGCATATTGCTGTAATTGAAAATGAGTTGAAAAAACAAGAGTTGCCCTACACACTCGTTTCGTATGTCGGACTCACAGGAAATGTCCAAACAATAAAAGCATCAGATTACAATAAATATGCAAAGCAGTTAGGCTATAAGACAGTAGATATAGAAAATCCATCAGAAACAGTTGCGATAAAGGGCTCAACAGCGGAAAATAATCCAAATAAGGGGTCTAAATTGACTTTGCATGAAGGAATGGAAAAGGTTAGAATCAAGCAAATTGTAACCAATAAGTACTTTGGTGATTTTTTTCCAATTTATATATTAGCTGACGAAAACTTTACGGCGTTAGCGGAACAGATTAAGAAGGACGGGAACGGTTCGCTAAGAATAAAAAATTATTATGACTTTTTAGTTAAAGATTGGAAGGATACCTGGTCTGTGGCGAAAAAAGTTGCGCCAGAAATGAAAAACAGAACAGGTCAGCAAGATTATTATGTAACTTTTTTAAGTTTACAATGGAATATGATTCAGCAATTAAACGGAATCTTCTCAATCTTGACGGTACTTGTAGGTATTGTATTCTTTGTCTTTGCTTCAAGTTTCCTATATTTCAGATTATTTACCGATTTAGAGAAGGACCAAGAGAAATACCGTATGCTCACGAAAATTGGACTTGGTAGAAAGGAACTTAGCAAAGTAGTAACGCGTGAAATGAGTGTATTGTTTTTTCTACCGTTTGTTATCGCAATGATTCATAGCAGTGTTGCCTACCTGGCCTTACAAGTATTAGTAGAGCGCACGGCCGGTTCAGTTACACTAGCTGATAATTTTGCTGTAGTGTTAGGGAGCTTCTTTTTGTTTCATTTAATCTACTTTTTCATTATGAGGAAATCATATTTAACGCAGCTAAATAAAGAAATCTATTAAAAAAGTCCTAATGAGCCATTTTCATGGTTCATTAGGACTTTTTACTATCTTTAAGATTGCCCATTCACAGTTAAGGCCCCATCAGGTGGACGCTCGCCCCGCTGCAAATCATCGATGGCCAGACCAAAATTCATTTCTAAATGAGGGTAATCCTTAAAATTAATCCAGTCTCCACCCCACTCAAAGCCAAGTTCTTTTGCTAACGTCACGACCTCAGACCAATCTGCGATACCATTTCCGTTTCCATCGAATTGTCGGTCCCAAAGCACGTTTCCTCCGCTATCCTTCAGAGCGAAATCAACAGCAAGTCCATAATTATGATAGGATTCTCCACCTCTAGCATGCGTGACAATATTCCCTTCGGTTGACCTGCCTTGTTCATACAATATATCCTGATCTGCGATGCTGCGGAAGCCGTCAGTAATAATCACAACGATTCCTTTTGAAGCCGCTTGTTCTATTAAAAGATTAGTGCGCTCCTCAACAATCGGGTGAAGTGAGGTAGGCATTTCGCTTGTTTGAGTTACGATTGATTTTGAAACGAACTGAAAGTAAATGAAAATAGCGATGGTGATTAGGATGACCGTGGTGAAGGTATTTCGAATCCATTTTATTTTCAAGGGAGATGTTCCTTTCATACGAAACTATCATCATATTACTATAGACGATTAATATTGGAAGATAGTTTCAAGAGAGGGTGATAATTTTAATTCTCCATTTTAAAAATTTATGGGAAAATGAGAGAATTAGTAGTAGAAAATTCAAAAGGGTGAAATAGTATGGATTTCATTGCGATAGATTTTGAGATTGCCAATAATAATTTGAGCAGTGCTTGTTCCTTAGGTATGGTTTTTGTAAACAATAACCAGATTGTTGATGAAAAATATTTTCTAATTCAGCCTCCGAGCCTTATTTTTGATGAAAAAATGACGAAAGTACACGGTTTGACAAGGACAGATGTACAAGGGGCAGATAAATTCGATAAAGTCTGGGATGAAATAAAATCGTATTTTAATTCAGAAACCTTGGTCATTGCTCACAATGCTCAATTTGATATGAGTGTACTAAAAAGTTGTTTAGTTGAGTATTCGCTCGAGATTCCTGAATTTAGGTTCGCCGACAGCATTCAAATTAGCGCAAAAGCATGTGGTGGCAATGGGGTGCGGGGTTCTTTGAAAGCTCGAACAGAGTGGTTTGGAATTGTGCTCAACGATCACCATAATGCACTCGCAGATGCAAGAGCTTGTGCCGAATTAGTGATAAAAAGCGTCCAGTTGAAGAACCGGAAATCGATCCACACATTTTTACAGACTTACAGAACAAGTATTCTCGTTAAATCGTTTTCAGAGCTTAAGCACCAAACAAGCTTTTATCGAAAACAAACGCAAAAATTCAAGAAAATCGATGTAAATGAAATTGCACCAGCTTGTGAGGAATTAGCTTGCAATCATCCATTATATGATAAACAGATTGTGTTTACAGGTGAATTAAGCATGATGGAAAGAGAGACCGCGATGCAAAAGGCTGTTAATGTCGGGGGAATCATTAAAAGTGGTGTAAGTCGAAATACCCAGTATCTTGTTGTTGGTAAGCAAGATAAATCGTTGGTAGGAGCAAAGGGGATCAGCACAAAGGAAGTAAAGGCTTATGCTCTAATTGAAAAGGGATTTGAAATTAAAATCATTAACGAGGCAGAGTTTGTTCAATTGCTAGAGCCGACTAATCTGTAAAATAGTGAGCGCATTTGGTACCAGTCAAGCATATAAAAAACCCTCTAGTTGACCATTTAGGTAACTAGAGGGTTTTCTTAACCGATTTTTTCGAATTTATGGAAAAAGTTCTGTTTAATTTCTGGCATGCTCTTATTTTTAATAATGTTTAAAAATACATCGGCAATGTCAGGGTCAAATTGAGCTCCTTTGTTAGACACGATTTCACTCATTGCAAACTCAATACTCCGCGCATCGTTATAAACACGCTTTGAAGTCATTGCATCAAAGGAATCGGCAATTGCCATAATTCTAGCGGTGAGCGGAATATCTTTTCCCTTTAATCCATACGGATAGCCTTTTCCGTCATAGCGTTCATGATGAAACCTTACCATATCAAGAATACCCGTTGTTTTTATCGAATACACATGTTTAAGTGATTCGTATCCGATTAAAGGGTGGTTTTTAATAATTTCATATTCATCATTTGTTAATTTTGAAGGCTTCGTTAAAATAGATTCTGGAACACCGATTTTCCCAGTGTCATGCAATAAACCTCCTAAATAAATAGCCTTACAATCTGTTTTTGACATACCCATTGCTCTGGCAATCATTAATGAATATTTTGCCACATTCTCCGAATGGTTCGCTGTGTAAGCGTCCCTCGAATCTAATAATTTTGAAATAGCCATAATGATTTCAGTTTTATTATTTTTTTGGATTTTAAATTGTTTAATTACTTCGACTGAAATGACAGTGACGACTAAATACACAAATAAGCGGATGATAAATGTTGCAGGTCGATCAATGTCATGAACAATGATAGATCTTTGTAAAACAATAATAAAAGTGAAAATAATATGGAACCATTTGGGCTTTGAATAATAGCCAATTCCCAAAAATATGGTAGTTAATACATATAAGGAATTAGCTGCAAATACCCAGTAATTAATAATCGGAATAAATAAAAAGAAAACGATGAATAGCCATCTGTATAGACCAGTATTATCCACAAAGAAATTAATCTTATTCAAGTCCAACACCCTCGTTGTGTATTTAAAATATCAAGTGGATGAAAAATAGGCAAATTAACTCATTAAAGCAATTTTAAAGGATACTTGTAAGTAATAACTATCAAGATTTCAAACAGATTGTGACATTTTCCTCTTGTTTATACATTAATAGGAAAATCGGAAGGAATTTTCCTACGCGAAGCGAATAGCCAAAATAGAAACATATCGGGTCGAAATGATGCCAAAAGAACTATGTCATTCAGTAATCTTGTCAGAATAATGGCAGGTCACAAATCTACAAGGATGAAGGGGAATCGTGATGAGTGTAATTACCTTTGAAAATACCAACCATTATGGATCTACGGTATTTGAAAATGAATCATACATCCATAATCATAACCCAGAACTATTGTTAATGTATGATTGTAATTATTTACAGTTTAAAGAGAATCCGACATTATCGGAATTTATACAAGCAGAGGATTATTTACGAGCGTACCATCAAAAGTATAATCAAAAGCATCTAAAGTTTTACTTCCCTGAAAATGAAATAATCTTGCCGGAGGTACGGGAATATTTGTTTCGCAATAACTATCTGTCAGGTAGGCTAGAGTTGTATTGGATTCATCCGAACGATTTCCCTTCAATAACGGTGACTTCAGTGATTTCTGTTTTGCCAGTAACGATGGACAATATAGATACATACTTGAAGTTACAATATGAACTGGACTACAAATATGGGCTTGACTATGCCGACCAGCGACAAGCCCAACACAAACGGAATTTCCAAAATGAATGTTTTAAGCAACTAATTGCATTCTATCTTGGGACCCCAGCAGGAACAGTCGACCTAATTATTACAAAAGATACCTTAGAAATTGATAGCTTAGTTGTTTTAGACGACTTTCAAAAAAAAGGAATTGGCAGTCGCATTCAAAGATATGTTATGGATCACTTCAAAGAAAAGACTGTGATACTTGTGGCAAGTGGAGAAGATACACCTAGAGACATGTATAAAAAACAAAATTATCAGTATCAATCCTTTAAATATGAAGTGATGAAGGTGGAAGAATAAGGTTTACATAAAAATGAATAATCTCAACGGTGCATCTCTTTTGTTTGATTTTCTTTTAGATGTTAAAATATACAATTATAGCTAAAGGGGATCAGCGTAGATGAACAAAATCGAAGTGATTGCAAGAAGAATCTTGGGTTGGAAGTTAAATAGATGGGATCGATGGCATGACCCTGAAACAGGGACTTTTATATACGATCACGAGTTTCAACCGGAACAAAACCTTGATCACGCAATGGTCATCGTCGGTAAATTAAAACAGTTCGGATTTTCCTATACTCAAAAAGGGGATTTAGAGGTTTGTTTTAACGAAATTTGTGCGACAGGTCATACTTTACCTGAAGCAATTACGAATGCGGCGTTTGAGATTGCTGACAACAGCGGTATTCCTGAAGGTTGGTTATAGGAATAAAAAACCAGGTATTTCTAAAAAGAAACCTGGTTTTTGTTTTGAATCAATCATTTTTAGCTTCTATTAATTCTATATCAATAATTTCATTCCCAATATGGTAATATTTTTGCACTAAATATCCCTCGAATTTCTTATCATACTTTATTTTCATCATTTCAATTGGCGCGAATCCAAGTTTAGGATAACAATAAATATCAATTGGACCCGATACTATGTTTATGTTGTTTGATTTAGAGGTGATGATGAAAAGTTGTTTATTACGGATAACCATCGTCCATTTGTTTGTGGTCGCAGTAGCCTCGGCAATGATATCAGCATCAGAATTTTTAACAAAAACAATATAATCATATAGTTCCTTTAAGCCTTGGCCTTTTATGGTTCCGTCAAAGTGATAAAATTTATATCTTTGGGAACGTCCACTTTTATCGATCCAGTACCTACTCCCCTTGGCTGTTATAAAAGTAAGGACGGGATTGATTACCAATTTTACATTTATTTCACACACCTCCCAAATAGCATGATATGTTAAAGGCACTTCCAGATCATTTAACATAGCTTATTCATAAGTAGTAGGTTGGCTTGTACGAATACCAGTGGTCATATGTGGATTTTGAAGTTTTATCGAAATATGTTTTACAAAAATCAAAAAGAAGGCATAGATCACGATGGATCTATGCCTGTTTCTACAGTTGTATGAAAAGTTTGGGTGTAAACTAATTACTGACCGAACCGTTATTATTTCTCAACGGTTGGTCCTACTAAAGATTCCGGCTCAGTCCCCAGTAATAAATGACTGATATTGGTAAAACCGGTCTGAGCAAATTTTGAAATGATCTGTTGTAATTCATGAAAATCAGGATCATTTTTCAATGCTTGTAATTCACGATTATATAAACGAAGTACAGAGTCATGAACTGAATTAGGAATGAATTCTGATGGTTCTTTATCCATAAGTAAAGCGCCCATATATTGAAATTTAAAGTTAAGTGCCCGAGTAAGGTACACCATTTCTACTAGTTTTTTGTGAATATTAGGATAATTTTTTTTCAAATTTTCCAAAGCTTGATACACTTGTTCTAAATCAGTGAGACAATTAAAAGTGATCAATCAAATTTCCCCCTCAAATTTGTTCCATGGTACAGTTGGTGAAACGTAATGACTCAGTTCTTATCATACTTGCAACTTGATTATTACTTAGTCTACGACGGGTTTCTTTTCCTGTAAAATGGTTAAATTTTATTGGTTGTATAGCTTTTATCTATGAAAGCGTTTATCATGACAGCTATCAATTACGGG
Organism: Bacillus sp. DNRA2; assembly: GCF_012843265.1. GTDB lineage: Bacteria > Bacillota > Bacilli > Bacillales > Cytobacillaceae > Bacillus_BU. Next base: position 20,993 of record NZ_JABAIT010000018.1, read on the forward strand.
GTAATTTTTAGAAAAATCAGTTATATTATCCTCCTGAATTATTTTCCTAACAAATCATTTTTCGAGTGCTGTAGTTTTTAGTTGTTCAATCGTAAATTGAAGCCATTCCTTTGCTGCGTAAGAAATATATTGATTTTTACCCCATATCATCGCCAAGCTCCAGCTGATTGAAGGATTCTCCACACGTATCGACCTGACATTGTCCCCAAGTCTTGTGCAAATACTTTCAGGTAATAAAGAGACTCCAAGCTTATTGGCTACCATTTCCTCAATAAAGAAAAGATGGGCGCTTTCTGAAATAATGTGAGGCTTAAACCCAGCCTTTAAGCACGCTTGGATAATACGGTCATTAAGAACAAAATCCTTATTGAACAAAACGAAAGATTCCGCTGCCAAATCTGAAATTTGGACTACCTCTTTCTTTGCATAAGGATGAGCAGGGTGGAGGATGAGTCTCAAATCTTCTTCCATGAAAGCGTAATAGTTGAAGAGCTGGTTTTGGGTCGGAAGAACTATTACTCCAACATCGAGTAAATTGTTTTCAATGTCTTCTTCGATTTTTTTTGAACCAGATTCTTCTATATGAAAAGTGATCCCTGGAAATTTTTCATGGAACAACCCGACCATTTGCAAAAACTTATGGGCATTAAAAATTGGTGGTAGACCAATTCGAATTTGGCCAGTCTTTAGTCCGGTGAGATCATCAATCTTCATTTCTAAATTATTAAATGCTTTATCAATTAATTTTGCTTGTTCAAGGATGATTTTTCCAGCATCTGTTAATGCAAGTTGCTTTCGTGAGCGATCAAACAATGAAACTCCTAACTCAATTTCGAGATTTTTTATCATTTTACTTATTGTTGGTTGTGTGATGAATAAACTATCTGCAGCCTTTGAAAAGCTATTAAACTTTGATATTTCAATAAAATACTGCAAATGCTTAATGTCCATGTTCGTGCACCTAGTTTCTAGTTAAAAAATATTTCTAACACTATTTTAACAATATTACTAAAATTTCGACATTATATTTTGTAAGAAATTTTCAAAGTGTGATATTTGCGTAAGAAATTAAAAATATCATTCATTAAAATTGAATTATAGTAACTTTCCTAAATAGAAGTATAATTTCAGATTTTTAAAGGAGGTACCTATTATGACTGAGATAATATCTACACCTTTAACAAGAAATGAGAAATACGTCCTGGATGAGTATTTAGGAACACGAGAATTACGAGATGGCTTATATCCTTTAATTCAAGATCTCGGAGAAACTGTCCCGCGTTTATATAGGGGTACAATGTATCTTCTTGAGGATGTTAAGATTGGTCATATTTATAGACACTGGAATAGGATATCTTCCTGGTCAACAGATGAAATGGTTGCTACTCAGTTTGCATTAGAGCAATATGTACCTGAAGATTATTTACATGAAATGGTGAGGAAATGGAAATTTCCTTTGCGAAATTTGCAAAATCTTTTTGTTCCAATTGTGCTAATTTGTGAAAATGTCAAAGGGTATGTAGTTAATCATCATTACAAAGAACATCTGTATGTTACGGAAAATGAAGTAATTGTTTACGATGCGAAATTAGAGATATCTTCCATTATGGAAGTTTCTTTTGAGAATATAACTTATTTTAGAGTTTTCTGTCACTCATTAATCTAATATATTAACTTTGATAAGATGGCAATGTAAAAGTCATAAATCAACAATGAAGGTGTGACTTTTGATATTTGGCTTTCATTTCACTCTATGTTACTTTTAAACTATTAGAGATCATTCAACACTGAGAAAGACTTGGAGGTTAAAAAATGAGCTGTGGATGTGGGCCATTTACGGATGGTAAAGCGATCGTTGATCACGTAAAAAAACAAGGCAAGGCACATTTTGAACCAAATGTGTTACATAAAATTGAGTGTGGCTGCGGGGAAACATTTATTTTTGAGAAGGTTATCATGAATTGCCCAAAATGTGAAATGACATATGCAGTAACACCATGTACATCATCTGATATTAATAACATCAAACAAGCTGGAGTAAAATACGCAGAATAAAAATCAATTAAAACACTCGCTTAATTTGATGCGAGTGTTTTTTCGTATTTTAAGGATATTTTCGAAAAATCCTTTCAAGTGAAACAAAAGAATTCTAGCAGTTAGAGTAGCATATATATGATGTATTAAATCTATGCAAAGAATGAGGGGGGGAAGACATGCCGATTATTTTTAGAAAAACCTACATTTACACTGTGAGACAAGGTGATACATTGTATGCCATTTCCCGCAGACTTAACAGCTCAGTGGAGGAGATTCTAAAAATCAATCATTTATTTCCACCCGTAACAGATCCTGGCTTTATTCATCCAGGAAATGTATTATTGGTCACAACCCCTATAAATTCCGGAAAAGTCTCATATATCATTCCGTTTGGCGATAATATCAATCGAATTTCTTATAAGTTTGGAACATTTCCAGATTTACTGTCAGGAGTAAATCGTGTTGTTAATCCAAACCTCATTTACCCGAACCAACAGTTACAAGTACCAGCTTTTATATACGAAATTCAGGTTAATGATACACTCGCCACGATTTCACAAAAATTTGGGATTCCCATGATAGCCATCGTAACAGCAAATCAGGGTAGACCTGGCTTTCAACCGGACTTGATTTGGCCTGGTCATCATCTAATTATTCCGATGCCAACTTCCAGAAACATCGTTGTGTGGTTGCCGCACCCAGGTTCGTCAATTAAGTCTGGGCAAACCATAGATGGTCAGGCGCGTTCATTTGAGGCTAATGTTTTACATCAGGTAAGGGACTTTAACGGAATAATCGTCTCAAATGAGCGATTTACCACAGCAAGTGAAGGTGCGCCAGCCTATGGGAATTTTACCAGTACGCTCCCGTTTGACCATAAACCAACGACAAATTTGGGCGAACTTTGGGTATATACCAGAAGCGCAAATGATGGAAGTATTCAGGACTTAGTGAGAACGCTTGTTGTTTTTTAGGAAGAGTCCTTTTGCAGGGGTTCAATGTGTCGAGCACCCCTGCAATTATTTTATCGGACATTCTGTTAGCTTATAAACTAATTCATCATGTTCGATCATCGTTTAAATATGTCTTTGCGTGAACCGGTTGATAATTTTGCATCTGATTGAGCAAGTCTGATGGGTCTGATTCAACAAGTGTCATTGATTGAAATTTTTCGTCCATAAATTGAGCGTTAATCATATGGGTAAACAGCGCTAACAATGGATCATAGTAGCGGTCGGTATTTAAAATTCCGATAGGTTTATGATGCAACCCTAATTGCCCCCATGTAAATACCTCGAAAAATTCCTCAAGTGTTCCTGGGCCACCAGGTAAGACTACGAACCCATCAGCTAAATCTGCCATCATGGCTTTCCGTTCATGCATGGAACTAACAATATGTAGTTCGCTTAAATTCTTATGCGTTCTTTCCTTCGTGTCCAAAAAATTTGGCATAACACCAATTACTTTTCCACCAGCTTCAAGAACTGAATCAGCGATAACCCCCATTATTCCCAAGCTTGATCCACCGTACACTAATGTCATGTTCCGCTTAGCAAGCTCATAACCAAGTGCTTGAGCCTCTTTTACATAACAATCTGTCGCTCCACGTTTTGAACCACAAAAAACTGCAATAGTGTTCAAAGTGTGCCACCTCCTAAACAATCTTCTATACACTTATCATATTGAATATATAGTTTGAAGTATACGATTTAGTTATGAATCAGGAGTATTTTAGTCATCTTGCATAAATATTCGAAAAATATTAAAAAAAATGTTGTCAAACTATGTAGATTTAAATATAATGAAAAACAGATGTTAGATTTATTATACGTGGATATGTGAGGTTATATAACATGAACAATACGGTTATTTCAAATGCTACAGAAATTTTAGCGCAAATTTCAGAAACTATTAAACAAAAAAACGTTGAACTTTTACACTTGCAATTCGTTGACCTTGAGGGAATTTTAAAACATGTAACCGTTACGGTTGAACAATTAGAAGATGTTGTAGAAGGTAAGATGATGTTCGATGGTTCGTCTATTACAGGTTTCTCGCCAATTAACAAATCGGACCTTTACCTTCAGCCAGATCTTAGCACGTTTGCAGTTCTTCCTTGGACAGAAGAACCTGGATATTCAGAAGCTCGTTTCCTTTGTTCGGTGACAAATCCAGATGGTTCTCTTTTTGAAGGAGACACTAGAAACGTCCTTAAGAAAACAGTTGACCGCGTAGCTGATCAAGGCTATTCGATTTCAGTTGGACCAGAATTAGAATTCTTCTTATTCAAAAATGATGACAATGGTTATGCAACACAAGAACTTACAGATAAAGCAGGTTATTTCGAGCCATCTCCACATGACTTAGGTGAACGTGTTCGTTTAGAAATCTACCGTGCATTAAAAGCAATGGGCTTTACAATCGAAGCATCACACCACGAGGTTGCTGAAGGTCAACATGAAATTAACTTTAAGTATGCAGATGCTTTAACTGCCGCTGACCGTTCAACTACTTATAAATGGGTTGTTAAAACGATTGCAAAGAAATTCGGTATGCATGCTACTTTTATGCCAAAGCCTGTATTTGGTATTAACGGTTCTGGTATGCACGTAAATATGTCTTTCTTCAAAGGTGACGAAAACGCATTTTTCGATCCGTCTGATGAATTACAATTATCTAAAGAAGCTTATCAATTTATCGCTGGGGTGTTAGAGAACGTTAAGAGTTTTGTTGCAGTCACAAACCCACTAGTAAACTCTTATAAGCGTTTAGTGCCTGGCTACGAAGCTCCGGTTTACCTTGCTTGGTCAGCTTCTAACCGTTCAGCATTAATCCGAATTCCTGCCAAAAAAGGTCTTGCGACTCGTGTCGAACTACGATGCCCAGATCCAGCGGCTAACCCTTACTTAACATTCGCTGTGATTGCTTCTGCTGGTTTAGATGGAATCGTAAAAGAACTTGAAGCTCCAGCTCCAGTCAATGAAGATATCTTCCATATGAATGCGGAAGAAAGAGCATTCAAAGGAATTGAAAATCTTCCTGGAAGCTTAGAAGAAGCAGTAAAAGAATTAGAAGCGGGAGAAATCGGTTCTAATACGCTTGGTGAACATGTTTTCACAGAATATGTTGCATTGAAAAAGTCAGAATGGGATAGCTATCGTACAGCTATTTCTTCTTGGGAAATCGAAAACTATCATACTAAGTTTTAATTTTTTAATTTGCATTGGCACTCATGATTTGGCTGTCGACTTCTGTCGGCAGTCTTTTTTACTGCTCTTTTCTAAAATAATGTTGCGTGGTTGGAAACAATACTTAGCGGACATCCAATCCTTTATTTGTGCTAATAATGGTATTTTCGAGATGGAAGCGGACATTGAATCCTCTATTTGCCCAAATCACTGTCTAACTTTCAAGATTTTGGCAAAATAAGGTACCTAATGTCCACAAACCTTTTTAATGAAGGATTTTACTGCAAATAAGGTATTCTGTGTCCGCTAGAAACCGAGGAATAAATTTATCCTGTGGCTATACTAATCTTGTTAGATGGGCTATACCTAGAACGCTAAAAAGCAACATTCTTTGCGAAAAATGCCGTTTATATTTATTTACTGCAAAAACTACCTGCTTGAGTTTGTCAACAATATCTTTGAAAGCGCATACATTAGTGATAAGTCAATGGAGGTGGTTGAAATGTTTTTTGTATTGACTTCCGAATACATTCAGTACCTTAACGACACTGCTCGAAGTAGAATGACATTTGATCAATGGAAGGAAAAGAAAAAACGTCATGAAGCTGAAAAAAAGTAAGAGTGTGACTCAAATCAATAATTAAACTCTCACTTCGTATTACAATGATAACTATACGAATGGGAGGATTGTCATGAAACAAAAAAATTGGTCCATTTCACTAGAGCATGATGAATATGAAGGCAACCTCGAATTAGTCATTAAGGAGGCTCTTGGGGCGGTAGAAAAGACGGCGTCTGGTTGCTATGTAAATCTAGTTACACCAGAAGGTTTTGGTCAACCAGACTTATTTTTATCGGAGCCATTGATATCAATCTTTGGTAATACAATCGAATGGAAATTTATCGATCAATGTGGCTGTGGTGGCTATGTGTTGCGAGTTTGGAAACTATAATTCATTACATAAAATCTCCGTATATAGTAAATGATAGTCAAAACGTAATAGTGGAGGTTCTTGTGATGAATGGAAGTGTTAATCAAAATAATGACCAATATACTGTCGTAGGAACAAATATTGATGAAGTAAAACGATTAAATGCACAATCTGGACTTTCTTATAATGAAGTGAAAGAATTGCTGGCCAGAACAACTGGTGTCAAGGGCGAACCAAATAGAAATACAAATTTTAAGGAATCCAATATAAATAACAAGCAATGAATTATTCAGGATTTTTAAAACAAAACGACACTGACCTTTTTAGCTGGGTGTCGTTTTTGTTTGTTTAGAATTTAAAGTGTTGTCACTATATTTTCAAAATAAATATATCGATTAAAATTCAGTTTCGTGGCACGATAAGGTTAATAAAGATGTAGGAAGGGGCAGCTAGATGAACGAAACGAGTCATTCTGTTCAGTTAACCGTAGAACAGCAAATAAGCGAAATGAAGACTTACAATATTTACCATTTCTTTTTTATCGCATTTATTGGTGGTGTGATACCGATAATGGTTTTAGGAACAAAAAATGCAAATTGGTTTAATATTCCGAAAAAATATAGTTATTCTATTATTGCGGTAGGAATCATCCTATTGCTGTCAAAATATTGGATGTTTCATCTTGTATTCAGTGGGGCGCTTCTCATAAAGGCACAAGTGGTGCGTTACGGATATAAATTCGCTTGTTTACTATATTATTATTTATACTTAGTAATCCTTACAAAACCATATAAACAACATATAAATAGTCATGGTGAGTTAACACCCATCATCAAGCCGGCTGTTACTTGGATAATCGTTGGAATAATTGTTGAATTTGCTTTATTACGTTTAGCGTTTGCATAAGTGATTTTTTTGAAAAATAACCAGTAGCGCCTATCCATTCGTTGGGTTGGCGCTTTGCTATTTTATAATGGTGAGAATATGCTTCCTACCAAATTAATTAATGTAATTCCTAAGAAAAGCATCCCTGCAAAATTGATGAAGTTATGATAGAGTTAAGGTGAGTTGGAAAAATATACTATTTATTAATGAACAAGGAGTATACAAAGGTAGGGGGAGATTAAGATGGGATCCATCATGTTAGAACGGGTGAAAAATACTAGAAAAACACTTCGGATGCAGTTGATTGAAACAATATTAAATGAGTTTGATGAACAATGCATGAATCTTAATCAAAATAAAAGATTTGAAAAATACCAAAAAATGCTGGAAAGTCCATTTCGATTTTTCAGAGGCAGCGCTTATTTATTTTATTATGACATGTCAATAGTACCTTTCCCGTATCATACACCAGATGATAAGCCTACTTGGATACAAGGTGATTTGCACATGGAGAATTTTGGAGCCTTCCAGAACGAACAGGGAGAAATTGTTTTCGATGTAAATGATTTTGATGAGGGCTATATCGGTTCGTATTTATATGATGTGTTGCGCATGTCGGTCAGTATTGCTTTGTTTTGTGATGAAATGTCTTTGACTGATGAAGAACAAAGAGAGAGAGTTATCCAATACCTCGATTCATATTATCGCCAGTTGAAAAGATTTAAGAAGTTAAAAGACAACCCTTTTTCCTTCTCATTTACATCGAAAAATACTACTGGTCCGGTAAAGAAAACCTTAAAAAAACTGCAAAAAAGACAGGGTAGTCACCTTTTAAAGGATATTACTTATATTAATGAAGATAATAAACGAGTTTTTGCTTGGTCGGATGAGATTCAACCTATAAGTGAAGCAGAGAGAAACGTGATTGAATCTTGCATAGCTGACTACTATCGTTCTTTGGATGCGGAAGACAAAAGAGATTTAAAGTATTATACGATTAAAGATATTGCCAAAAAACATGGCGCTGGTACTGCCTCGATTGGACTTGAGCGATATTATCTATTAATTGAGGGTGGAAAGGATGCGAATGGACTAGACGATTTAGTTCTTGAGGTTAAAGAGGTTCGCACGCCAATTCCAGCCTATTTTCTTCCATTTCAGAAGGCTTTTTGGGAAAAATACGAACATCAAGGTGAACGGGTTGTTGCCACACAAAAGGCGATGCATCACCTAGAAGATCCACATTTGGGTTTTTTGACAATCAATGACCGTCACTTTTATGTTCGAGAACGATCACCATACAAGAAGAAAATCAAGGCTAGCCAATTGGAGCAATTGAAAGATATTGATTCTACGCTTGAAATAATGGGTAAACTTACCGCGAAAATACATGCCCGTGCTGATGTAGACTATCAATCAGATTTGTTTTCCTATCATAGCGAAGCAGAAATTTTAAACGCGATAGGAGAGGATTTTGATGCGTTCAAAACTCAATTAGTTTTAGTTTCTCAATCCTATAAGGAACAAGTTAAAAATGATTATCAGATGTTCAGGCAATGGGTGGAAAAAGAATTCGGGGATCAAGAAGCAGTAGAATTCCTTAAAACCGAAAATGAACCAATTCAAGTTCTAGGTGAAACAAATTCCTGAACATTGGAGCAAAGAAATATTGAGCATAGTCAATAGCACGATTTATAATGATTCAAATCGTGCTATTGAAGTAGCTGTTTCACTAGACGGTTGGATTTTTCAAAAATTTTATTAAATAATCCGCAGCCTGTATTAGTTCTTTAGTTCCAATGGCAAAAATGCATATTCACCATCGCTCACAATTTCACATTTTTGAACCGGAATTCGATGTTTAAAAATGGGTCCATCGACTACCGTAGTATGAAATTCGCCGCCTTCTCCGCAAGGGTCAATCCCGCGAGCTACTAGTTCTTTTATGTATTCATGTGTTAAAGTGCGACCCAAATCTTCTTTAACCATTCCTAAAGATAAATTGACTGTGACAATCATTGTTTCAAAACCTAAATCAATAAACTCTTCGGCGGTTTTGCGATGATCCATTTTCCATAATGGCATGCCTAGCTTCAATCCAACATGATTTGTAACTTTTTCATGCCAACAGCCATGTTCTGGCATATCTAAATCACCATTCACTAATACTTCGGCACCCTCGTTTTTTGCGATTTCTAATAGCTGAATAAACACTTTTTCGTAGTCTTCCCAACTTGCGGCAGCAGAATAAAGCGGTAATCCAATTGATTCTGCTTGTGCGCGAATCAGTTCTGGTGGCATTCCATGAGATCTTGAACGCTTGCCCTCTTCCTCCATCATCACAATCAATCCAATGGCTTCTCCAACTTTTGAAGCTTTATACAAAGCTAGGACACTATCTTTTCCACCGCTAAATGAAGAAATGAACTTACGCCCGTGTGCACCATTTTTCCAATCTTTTAATTCAGTCATTCAAATCATTCTCCTAATTCATCTAAATAATAATGGTTTAGTCCATTTTATCATGATTTCTTCAGTTGGGGTTTTTGGGGTAAACTTTAAAAGGCGCCTTGGATAGAAGTTTACAAGTCAAATCACGTGTAAATTTGCGGTGAAGCCTCTATACTATACTAGAATAACTACCTGAGGTGATAAATATGCATATTGAAATGTGGACCGACTTTGCTTGACCATTTTGCTATATTGGCAAAAGGCGTCTGGAGGACGCTATCAAACAAATTGACCATCCAATCGAAGTAACATACAGATGCTTCGAGCTTGACCCGACAATTGGAACAGAAATAAAGGAAAACATTCATGAAGTGATTGCTAAAAAATATGGCATGACCGTTGAACAAGCGAAGGCTAATAACCAAAGAATGGTCCAAATGGCGAATGAAGTAGGCTTGGATTATCAAATGGATACGCTCGTTTTAACGAATACTTTTGATGCTCATCGACTAACGATGTATGCAAAAACGCAGGGATTAATGAATGAGATGACTGAAAGGATTCTTCGAGCTTATTTCATTGAATCTAAACATATTGGTGATCATGAAACGTTGTCTGAATTGGCGGTAGAAGTAGGATTAAATCGGGATGCTGTTGAAAAGGTTCTCGCTAGTGATGAAATGACCGCTATAGTTCGTTCTGATGAACAAACCGCCAAACAATATGGCGTTACGGGTGTACCGTTTTACCTAATTAACAACAAATATGCGATTACTGGTGCACAACCAACTGAAATGTTTGTCCAAGCATTGCATAAAATAATTACTGAGGATGAAATCACCAAATTGAACAATCAGGATGAAGCGTTCTGTGATGCTGATGGTTGTGAAATCCCCAAAAAATAAATCATTTTATGATAACATTAACAAAAGCGCCACATAGAGTGATGGTGCTTTTTTTTATTGCTTTTTTTAATAAAATATACCAAAATATAGATTTTCAAAAATATTAAGTCTGTTAAAATAAGTTATATGAGATTCAAAGTAAAAGATTGGTAATCTCATAATTTTTCAGAAATACTAATTTTCGATTTAGCAAGTTAGTTGATAAAGACGGTTTGCGTTAGTAGGAGGCTATCAATGGTCCGTTCTGATCTATTTAGAGAAGTTTTTGAACAATCTCATGTCCCGCAAATGCTTATTGCGTTGGATACCATGACATCGATTGGGAATAAGGCATTTTACAATTTTGTTGGATATTCAAAGGAAGAATGGAGTGGGATGTCTATCAAGGATATTTCCCATCCTGAGGATTATGAAATTAATCTTCTATTAATGAAAGAGTTAATTCGTGGAGAAAGACAATATTATCAGCTTGAGAAACGTTATTATCATAAATCTGGAGCCATTATACATGGTACTTTAAACGTTTCTCGCATTACTGATCCAGAAACTAAAGAACAATATATGTTCGCCCAAGTAATTGATATAACAGAAAAGCATTCGATGCTCCAATCCTTGAAAAATAGTGAAAAAGTGTATCGTTTATTGGCGGAAAATTCCTCAGACATGATTATGCTCCATGATCTACATGGCGTATACCAATACATCTCACCTTCTTTTACCAGTATTTTAGGATACGATACAGCTGCACTAATCGGTTCTACTTCTCCATATAATTATATCCATCCAGAAGATATGGATGGAGTGAATGAGCATCATCATCAATTAATTGCGGGAAATGATACAGCACCCCTATTTTCATATCGCGTCAAAAAAGCAGATGGTACATACATTTGGGTAGAATCCAATATTAAAGGCGTCTTTGATGAAGAAACAGGAGAATTAACGGAAATTATTTCAGTTTCACGGGACATCCAACAAAGAATGGAGACGTATGAGCTTCTAAATAAATCTGAAAGGTTAGCAATTGTCGGGCGAATGGCTGCTGCAGTTGCTCATGAAATTCGGAATCCGCTAACTCCGATTAAAGGATTTATTTCGTTACTTTCTGATAAAAGAGAGTATGATCCGTATTTTATCGAGATTATTCTTAGTGAAATTAAGCGGATTGAGGGTATTATTACTGAGTTTTTGGCTTTGGCTAAACCGGTTAATCGAAAAATGATTGAACTCAATATAGACCAGCTCATCACGCATGTCGTGAGCCTGATTCAAACGGAAGCGTTATTGGAAAATAAACAACTGATTGTCCAAATGGATAAAATGCTGAAAATTACCGGAGATGAAAATTCGCTAAAGCAAGTTCTCCTTAATGTGTTACGAAACGCGATGGAATCCTTAGAGGAGAATGGCACTGTGATTATTAATTTGAATAAAGTAGATGAGTATGCTTGTATTAAAATTCAAGATAATGGATGTGGGATTTCCAAAGAGAGACTCGCGAAAATAGGTGAGCCCTTTTATTCTACGAAAGAAAAGGGTACTGGACTTGGCCTTATGACTAGTCTTAACATTATCGAAGATCATGAAGGAAAAATGGTCATAGAAAGCGAAGAGGGCGTAGGTACGACAGTAAAAATATTGCTTCCTTTATATCATTTAAGGTAAAATGAACGAGTGATTTATTGGCTTTTTTTGGAAAGAGGAAGGGATATTTATAATGAATTTAAAAGTACGTTTGTTTGGAGCCTTCATACTTACTGTAGGTTGTCTTATCGGTTTTATTGTGATGGCTATTGCAATAAGTAGGCATGAGATTCTTATGTTTGACAGTTATCTCATATCAGTTATTCAAGGGCTAGAACATCCAGTTCTGACTCCAATTATGAAATTTTTTACGATGATAGGAAATACTGAATCGGTTATAGTTCTATCGATGATAGTCTTGTTGCTTTTACATTTGCGCACAAGAAGTCGTTCTGAATTCATTTTAGTCTTTTTGGTAATGATTGGTACTCCTATAATTAATCGGATTTTAAAAGAGTTTTTCCAACGTGTCCGCCCGGATTTTCATCGTCTTATTGAAATTGGAGGGTACAGTTTTCCGAGTGGTCATGCCATGAATGCGATGGCGTTTTATGGGATTGTTGCATTTATATTGTGGCGACATATCCCGACCCGCATTGGACGGACGGTTTTGATTCTCCTTAGTGGCTTGTTTATATTTACAATTGGGATAAGTCGGGTTTATTTAGGAGTTCATTATCCAAGCGATATCATTGCAGGTTATATGGCGAGCGGCTTCTGGCTCTCCATTTCTATTTGGGTTTTCCAATGGTATAAAGATAAACAATTTGCGAGGAACCACGTATCAAAAGAAAGGTCTGATTTTGTGAACAAAAACTAAGGGGGATTACCTCCTTGGTCAAGTAAGAAGGAGTTGTCTGAGCATGCCATTTGAAATTGTTCGGAATGATATTACAAAGATGCATGTTGATGCGATTGTGAACGCTGCAAATCCTGCTTTGAAAATGGGTGGTGGAGTTTGTGGCGCAATTTTTCATGCTGCAGGTGCCAAAGAGTTGCAAGTAGCTTGTGATAAGATAGGTGGCTGTGCGATTGGACAAGCAGTCATTACCGAAGGTTTCAAGCTTCCGGCAAAATATGTTATCTCGACGCCAGGTCCAATTTGGCATGGTGGTTCAAAGGGTGAGGCAAACCTTTTAAAGGCATCATACGAAAATGCTTTGAATCTTGCGCGGCAGCATCGTTGTGATTCCATTGCCTTTCCGTTGATCTCAGCAGGGATATACGGTTATCCAAAAGAAGAAGCGCTACAAATTGCGGTTAATACTATAAGTTCTTTCTTGCAAACTAATGATATGCTCGTCTACCTAGTGGTGTTTGACAAGAAAGCGTTTTGGTTCAGTAAGAAATTATTTTCTACCATTCATCAATTTATCGATGAACACTATGTTGAAAAAGCTGAAACACTTAGCTTAAATCGAAATAGAATCGAAGAACATTATCTGGCGGAACCGGTGTACAAAGAAGAGCTTATTGTACTTGATGTTTTGGAACAAATGGAGCATGCTCCGAAGAAAAGGAATTTGACTGATTTAGTTAACCAGTTAGATGAAACATTTTCCGAGAGGCTACTTCGTCTAATTGATGAAAAGGGAATGACGGATGCTGAGACTTATCATCGGGCCAATATTGATCGGCGCTTATTTTCTAAAATCCGCAATGATGTAAATTATTCACCAAAAAAGAAAACAGCGATTGCGTTTGCAATTGCTTTACAATTAAACTTGGATGAAACGATTGATTTGCTAGGAACGGCAGGATATACCTTGTCGCATAGCAGTAAATTTGATGTCATAATAAAATACTTCATTCAAGAAGCTAACTACAACATTTATGAAATTAATGAAGCATTATTTGCATTTGACCAAATATTATTAGGCGCTTAAATGTCGCTTCTAAAGCGACCAATTGATTTCGACATTTTGTTATCCTTAGTTCATAAAGAACGGAGGATGCTAAAAATGAAAGAGAATTTAACTGAGTTAATATTTATTTTAGACAGAAGTGGTTCGATGGCAGGACTTGAAGCCGACACAATTGGTGGCTACAACTCTATGCTGAAAAAGCAGCAAAATGCTGATGGAGAGGCTATTGTTACTACGGTATTATTCAATCATGATTATGAATTGTTGCACGATCGCATCAATGTTAGGGGTATTTCTCCAATAACTGATAAAGAATATGAAGTTGGTGGCACAACGGCATTATTGGACGCCATTGGTTTTACGATTCAAAAAATAGTAAATGTGCAAAAAAGAACGAATGACGCAGAACGTGCCAAAAAGGTGTTATTTGTCATCACAACCGATGGAATGGAAAATGCGAGCCGTGAATTTACAGCTGAAAAAGTGAAGGGTATGGTTGAGCATCAAAAACAGAATTTTGGCTGGGAGTTTATTTTCTTAGGCGCGAATATTGATGCTGTCACAACTGCTGCTCATTTTGGAATTGATGAAGATTTTGCGGTTAATTACCACGCTGATAACATTGGGACTCAATTAAACTATGAAGCTGTTAATGAAGTGGTCATGAAGTTTAGAAGTGGTAAGAAAATCGATCGAAGCTGGAAAGAAGATATAGAACAGGATTTCAACAAACGTTCGGGAAAATAGATTTTATTACTCACGACATTCATTTATTGAATGTCGTGTTTTTTATTTTTTACATCAAAATAAAAAATAACCAGTTAGCAAAACTAGTTACAGTAATGAATCATATATTAAAGATGTATAAAAATAAATATTGAGATCAATTGAAAGAAGAGAATATGTATGATAAAGTAATATAGAAACGGTTTATTATTATTATAAATAAACTATCCCAATTATAATTTTACTACAATTGAACAAAAAAGTCAACTCTAATATCAAATTTTTTTGAGGAGTGCTGTGGATGAGTAATGAACTAATAAAAGAGCAAGAAAGACTAGAAAATGTAATTGAAACCATCACCGAGCAAATAAGTAAGCTCGAAAATGACACTGGCAAACTTCGAAATGAAGTTGTTAATATTCGAAAGCATTTTTGGGATGAAGTTAAGGTAAACTTAGATACGTTTGATGATTATCTGGAAACGATCATTGGCCTTAGACAACAAGCTCAAGCACTGTCTGTAAATCAAAGTACGCACAGGCACTCCTATAATCGATTAACCGCCTTGCGAAGAATGTATGAAACTCCATTTTTCGGTCGAATTGACTTTCATGAAGAAGGGGAATCTGTAACAGACAATATCTATATCGGTATTTCAACACTTACAGATAAAAGCGGTGAGAATTTCTTAATTTACGACTGGAGAGCTCCGATTTCGAGCGTGTATTATGACTATCCGCCAGGACCTGCAAGTTATACAACACCTGGGGGTGTAATCTACGGCGAATTGAAAAACAAATGGCAATACATTATCCATGATGGCAAAATCGAATCGATGTTTGATACGAATGTTACGATCGGTGACGAGATTTTACAGAAAGTACTTGGTAATGGTACTGATAAACATATGCACAACATCGTGGTATCCATTCAACAGGAGCAAAACAAAATAATCCGCCATGACCAAGGGCGTCTTTTGATTGTCCAAGGTGCTGCTGGAAGTGGAAAGACATCGGCAGCGCTTCAACGGATCGCTTACCTTCTATACAAGTATCGGGATTGGCTAAAAGCTGATCAAATCATCCTTTTTTCACCAAATGCTATGTTTAATAATTATGTATCAAGGGTGTTACCTGAACTTGGTGAGGAGAATATGGAGCAAGTTACCTTTCAAGAATACTTAGACCATCACTTGGGCGGTGCATTTAAGCTTGAAAATTCTTATGAACAATTAGAATTTGTATTAACTGCATCAACTAATGAACCGTCTTATCTGTCAAGAGCATCCAGTATCAATTACAAAGCATCGATAGACTTTTTTGAGACTATTATGGCATATCGACAAGCACTAGAAGAATCTGGGATGGTATTTAAAGGAAAAAAATTCCGAGGAAAACCACTTGTCACAGCAAAACAGATTAAAGAACGGTTTTATCAATTCGATACTTCACTTCGCTTTCATAATAGAATTGAAAGTCTGAAAGAGTGGTTGGAGAAAATAATCAAAGAAACTGAAAAGCTTGAACGAAAAAAACAATGGGTACAGGAAGAAATCGAATTGTTAAGCAAAGATGAATATCAAAAGGTATACAATCAACTAATAGAAAAGCATGGTTTTTCGGAAGATTCTTTTGATGATTATGAAAAGGAGAATAAACTGCTTAGCCAGATGATTGTTCGCAAAAAAATGAAACCACTTCGGAAGTGGATTCATTCTTTAGATTTTATTGATTTTACGGGGATCTATAAACAGTTATTCACAGATCAAGAAAAAATTAACCTGTTGATGAAACGAAATATACCAAAAGAATGGAACGATATTTGTCTGTTAACTGTGAAAATGCTTGATGATGGAAAACTATTATACGAGGATGCGACACCGTTCTTACTTTTAAAAGAGCTCATTCAAGGGTTCCAGATGAACTCTTCAATTAAACACGTACTTATCGACGAAGCACAAGACTATTCACCATTTCAATTTGAGTTTTTGAAGCGTTTGTTTCCCGCAGCTAAGCTGACTGTGCTTGGAGACTTCAATCAGGCGATATTTGCCCATGCGAGTGAAATGGTTGATTTTCATATCCTTACAAATTTATACGGCCAAGAAGAAACAGATATCATTCGATTATCGCGAAGTTATCGCTCTACAAAGCAAATTACTGATTTCACACGTGAATTATTAATACAAGGAAATCAAATTATTGCTTTTGAACGGTGGGGTGAAAAGCCGGAGTTGACGAAATTGTCCAATCGCGATGAGTTACACCGGCAAATTACTTCAAAAGTCGTCGAATTGAAGGAGCGACAGTTTAATACGATTGCTATCATCTGTAAATCTGCAGCGGAAAGCAAGTCCGCCTATGAGGGCTTAAGCCATATAGAAGAGTTGAAATTAGTGAAAAGTAGTTCTATTGAATATGAGCAAGGTGTTGTTGTCATTCCGGCTTATTTGGCCAAAGGGATCGAATTTGATGCAGTTATCATATACGATGCATCCGATGAAGTATACGGTGATGAGAGTCTGCGGAGATTGTTCTATACGGCTTGCACAAGGGCTATGCACTATTTGCAACTATATAGCGTTGGTGAGCCAAGTCGATTTTTGCAAAATATTACTACTGAAGTTTTACAATTGAGTTAGGTAAATCGTTTTTCATCCGTCTATTCAAGTCGAAATAATACTTTGGTTATCGATATTTATTTAACTTCCACTCAGGGCTGTCCCGAAAAATTGACAGCCCTTTTTTCTTGCCAACTTACCTACTGATTTGTAAGATATATTAAATATTATGTGAAACTAAAACAATAAGGACTGAATAAAATGCCAAATCATAATCTGAGCAAAAGTCTGCGTACACTGCGTCAAATATATTCCGATAATTTATCGGTTTCGTTAATTGCTGAGGACATTGTATATTGTTCGATAACAGACGATGCTACGGTCATCAAAACAAAAATGGAGGAGCTTGATTTTGATTATTTCGGTGTGGAGTCCAATGGGAAGTTGATAGGCTATATAGTCAAAGAGGAGCTTAGTGATGCTGCTATTTCCAATCAGGTCCACAACTTCACTATGGCTGACCTTGTGTCGGAATCAACCTCGTTGCTTGAAATATTACATATTTTAAAGGAACAGTATCCTGTTTTTATTTTAGAAAAAAATCAAGTAAAAAAATTAATAACCGTTGCTGATTTGCAAAAACAACCAATTAGGATGTTGGTTTTTGGTTTAATTTCGCTACTAGAAATGGAATTGGCGCAATTAATCAAGCGAACCTATTCTGATGAACAATGGAAAAGTTGCTTGAGTGAAGGAAGGATTGCAAAAGTTAGAGAAGTACATGAAACGAGGAAAGAGAAAAACGAGGGCTTAGCACTGATTGAATGCCTGCAGTTGTCTGATAAAGGCACAATTATTAAAAAAACACCAGATCTATTAGCGATGTTGGGTTTTACTTCAAAGACAGATGTTGGGCGGTTTTTCAGGGTCGTTGAGGAACTGCGAAACAACACAGCACACTCACAAGAATATGTGTATGAAGATTTTCATGAATTTTTGGAAAATATTAATCGGATTGAGAGAATTTTGAATTTGATTTGAACAAATGTTCTTTGTTTTGTTGAATGGATAAAATTGTCTAAAGTGTGAAAGCAATTGTTAAATTTACCATTTTTTCATATAAATTCCATTTGTTTTGTTGAAAGATTTTAAATATCGGGATATATTGGGACTATGATAAATAAGACAATTTGACATGTCAATTGGGCTGGAATTTTCAATCCTAATCTAACAAGATATACATAAATCTAACTACCTCAAGTAATTAAGGCAATGAAGATTTTGGCCGATAATCTTCATTTATCACTAAATAATTAAGCTGGAGGAATGTAAGATGGAAAACATGTGTATGAAAATGATGATGATGTCGTCTATGGAAAAAATGATGTGTGAAATGAATTGTATGAGAATGATGATGGAACAAATGGAAAATATGGACATGGACATGGATATGAATATGACAATGGATGACATGATGAAAAAAATGCAAATGTGCGATGAAATGATGACAGAAATGATGAACATGATGGTAAGCATGAAAGAAAAATGCTGCTAATTAGATAAGAGGAAGGCCTTTAATCAGGCTTTCCTCTTTTGTCTTAAAATGATGAAATGGAAGGGTTCATTTTACTTTGTAGCTGTCGGGAAATTTCAATCCGTCTAGTTTTTAATTCCATGATTTTCTCCTCTATATAGCTGTTTGAATTTTGTTTTAATTCATCATAAAGCTCAAGGAGTAAGTTATTTAATTGTCTGAATTCGGTCCAAAGGTGATGGACGGCTTTCTTTTGGTCAATTTTTTTTTGATCATAATTTTTTAGTTTTGTTAGGATTTCTTCTTGCCAGGCTTGATCTCTGATGCTCTTTGCATATAAAAATAAATCTAAATAATCATTTACCTCTAAAATTGTGTTGTCTTGACTCATCTTATACATGCCCCTTTCTCACTTACATAATCTCCCAAAAGAGAATGGTTCTTGTATAAAGTCACCTTCTCTTATCGATCAAAAGCCATCGTTTTGCTGGAATTAGCACCATCATAAAGTGTTATGGTTGCTGAGGCTTCATAGGGCCAGTCCCTCGACCTCTCTAGATAAGAGTATTATGTTTTATTTCCTACTATACTAATCGACTTTATGGGTTTTTGTCAATCATTATAAAATAATATTCGCTTTTAATTTTCAACAAATCTGATATTGAACAAGGAAGTGATGTGGCAACTTTTGCAGGGGGAAGCTCTTGTTAAAAAACGGACACAGCTGATGAGCGGTGTCCGTTTGATTTTATAAGGATAAAATAAAGAATTGAAACAGTATTAACAAAAACAGAAAGGAAAAATTATATAGACTAAATTTTACGAGGTATGCCTTGCTCTGATTTGGGTGGGCTAGGATGTATTGTTTATAGGAAATCACACTTGCTAATGAAGCGACAAGCGTTCCGAGTCCTCCGATATTCACCCCGACCATTAAAGCTTGCCAATCTCCAGTAAAGTTTGAAAGAAGGATGGAAGCAGGAACATTGCTGATGAACTGACTCAAGAATATTGAACTAAAATAAACCGAAGTCCTATTCGTTAAATACCCGCTTGCAAACGAATGTACAGCATCAAGATTGGCTACATTTCCGATGAAAATAAAGAAGCAGACGAAAGTAATTAATAATATGTAGTCAATTTTGATTAAAAGACTGCGATTTACGAAAACTGCTACTAATAATGTCGCCAATAAGGCCAGTAATTGGCTAACTAAACCAAATATCGAAGCAATGACAAAAGATAGGACAATACCCCAAATAATCGTATCTCGTCGACTAGTTAATTTGACTGAAGGTAGGTTTAACTTTAAATCTCTGTTTGGTAGTCTTTTTATCGAAAAGAGCAGCAAAATCAACCCAATTAAGCCGATGAGAAGAACAGCTGAAAAAAACGTCGTTGCCTCCAGTTTATAATGCGAAAAAATGTAGAGATTCTGTGGATTTCCCATCGGGGTGATACTGCTTCCGATATTTGCGGCAATCGTTTGCAGAATCACTGTCTCCATCATATTGATATTGGTTTTTTTACTGATAATGAGCGTTAACGGTACAAATGTAAGTAATGCTACATCGTTTGTTACAAACATTGAGCTGATGAAGCTTAGAAAAATTAGGATGGCTGATACTGTTCTGCTATGTTTGCTTTTCGATAAAATCGAAATGGCGAATTTGTCCAACACCAGTAGTTCCTCGAGGGCCTTAATTGCAATCATTAGATTAAATAAACTGACCATGACTTCAAGGTTAATATATTCGAGTTTCGGTGTTTGGACAACACAGCTTGACAGTGCCAAAATCAAGGAAATAGTAAAAACGATGTCATGTTTTAAGAAATTAAGATTAATAGATATTTTCTTTTTGGGTTGTGTAATAACTAATTCTTTCATTCGTGTAATCACCAAGTAAATGATTTTTCTATTAAAATTTAACATTAAAATGAATTTAATTAGATGTCAATGATTCTTTTAAATGAAAATTTGGCTGATACGCCGAAGTGTGTTAAATGATTGTAAATAACATACATTTACCAAGAGCCAGAAAAAGCACTCCAGGTAAATGCAAATCGAAAATCCAATTACCTAGAACTAGAAAAAACCCTCCAGGTAAATGCAAATCAAAAAATACATATAACTTGAGCTAGAAATAAGAAGACCCACCAATAGAAAGGAGGGCTATTCAATCACTATTAAATGTCCGAAATTTGCCAATCAATTTCTCTGCATCCATTCTCTCGCAAAAATGCATTTGTACGAGAAAATGGTTTGCTGCCAAAGAAGCCTTTATTCGCCGATAATGGACTTGGATGTGCTGACTTGATAATTAAATGATGCTGTCGTGTAATCAAATTTTCTTTTTTATAGGCAAAATTCCCCCAAAGGATAAAGACAACTGGTTGTTCACGATGATTCAGGGATTCGATTATTTTGTTAGTGAAATTCTCCCAACCAAGTGCCTTGTGTGAATTTGCTTGTCCAGCCCGGACCGTTAACACCGCGTTGAGTAGCAAAACTCCTTGCTTTGCCCATTCAACTAAATAACCATGATTGGGTATTTTGCATCCGATGTCGGTTTGGAGTTCCTTATAAATATTTCTCAAAGACGGAGGAATCCTCACCCCAGGTTTAACCGAAAAGCTCAGTCCATGCGCCTGACCTCGACCATGGTAGGGATCCTGACCAATAATCACCACTTTTGTATGTTTAAAAGGAGTAAGATTCAATGCATTAAAAATATCATTCTGATCTGGATAAATTTCGTATGAACAATATTCGTTCTTCAAAGTTTCTTGTAATTGTTGATAATATGGCTTAGTAAATTCCTCTTTCACTAATTCAACCCAATCATTTCCTGAAAAAATCATGTACACACACTCTCTTTCTCTTTATAACAAATAAAAATAATTATAGAAAAGTAAAATCAGATTTGTCCATGTAATTAGTTCTTATTTTACTAAATATGTAGAAAAGCTCACAGTAATCTAGGTATCATCTGTATTAAGATGGGATAGGTATAGGCAAAAAGATGTACTAAATGGAGGAATTGAATGATCAAAATTTTAGCTGATTCTACATGTGACTTATCAACGCAAATCTTGAATCAATATAATATAAGCATAGCGCCATTGACGATAAATATCGAGGGTAGAATTTACAAAGACCGTTTTGAAATTGAACCTGATGAATTCTATCAAATGATGAAAGGATTAGCTGAGTTTCCAACAACTGGTATGCCGAGTCCGGCGGAATATATAAATATCTTCAACAAAGCAGTACACGATGGTTACAAGGAAATATTATGTATCTGCATGTCGAGTGGAACGAGTGGAGCATATCAATCAGCAGAACTTGCGAAAACTTATTATTACGAAGAGAACCCACACTCATCTGTAAAAATATATATAGTTGATTCAAAATCGATGAGTCATGGAAGTGGTTGGTTAGTTTTAAAAAGTGCGATGCTACGTGAACAGGGAGCATCGTTTGAGGAAATCATCCAATTTAACGAGCAATATAAAACTAAGGTTAAACATTTTTTATCAGTAGATGATTTAAACCATTTAATCAAAAGTGGTAGACTAACAAACGCTAGTGCCTTTATTGGAAAGGTACTTATGCTCAAACCGATTATGACCATGAAAAATGGAAAAGGGGCCATCGTTGCAAAGGAAAGAGGTCGGAATAGAGTATTAAAACATTATGTTGAAGAATTTGTTAAGCGCGTTGATCAAGGGGTTACCAATTTTGTAATAATTGGGTATACGTCAGATCGCACTGTTGCCGAAACATTAAAAGCAAAAATTGAATGTGAAACAGATTTTTCAGGTGACATTCATATTATGCAAATGGGAGTCTCAGTTGGAACTCATGTTGGGTTAGGGGCGATTTCAATGTTTTTTGTAGAAAAGAACCAAGTTTAGAAATAATAGACTCAATAAATCAGCGCTCCTTGGATCCAAAGGAGCGCTGATTCACTGCAGAAGCCGGCTGCAGATTGAGGATTTTATTTATGAAGTTTTCAAAATGATAAATCAAACTTGACTGTTACATGTACCCCTCCTCTCTGAATTAGAGTTATATATTAATCACCTGGGCCAATAAATAGTTTTGCTTCGGGGGAAAGGACTCTAACTTTTCCCTTCACTTCCTCCAAATGGATTCGGATCATGTGAGTGAGGTTACTTGCTTGTTTGATTGTTAACCTACCTTGTATTGCCAGCTTTCTCGTTGCGCTTCTCACTTTCTCTGTCATACTGAACAAGGTCATGATTTTAACTCGTGTAAGAACTTTCCGGATGAGCTCCCGTGCATCAATCTCTTTCACACTTTTAGTTAGACTAGGAACCTTTCGATGTAGCAAAAATACTCTCATACTATCACTACCTTTCCGAAAAGAGTCAGGGTGCGATCCCTGTATATATATAATTCAAGCTTATCTTAATATTTCCTTTACAATTAGATTAAAATTTTGTCGTCAATTTCTTATAAAAATCAAGCAAATACAACATTTTTTTAGCAAGTTTTGTCAATCTACGTTAAGATAAGCGATAGGTCAATTAAAGATAATGAATAAGTAAAGAGGATGAAATATAGTTGAATACAAGTAAGGAAAAAACCATGAACTATCTATACACTTATGCAAGTTATCAAGATGAGCGGGATTTGGTAGCACTGGAGATGCGCTCGTTGTTTGGAGAGGATTCTCAAGCGGGAGTAATTGAAAGTCCGAAAAAAATTGAACCGAGCAGAAGCCCGTTTATAAAAGAAAGAATTGAAATTATCGTAGATGCATCATGTTTGGAAGAATTACTAAAAAAAGTGGAATCACTACCTCCGTTTAGAGAATCTTTCAAGGTGAAATACGTAAAACGAGGAGGTTTTGGAATAAAAGAAGGAGCAGATAAGCGCCGTAACATTGAAAAAGAAATTGGCTTACGACTAAGTGGCGTTGCAAACTTACAAAATCCACAGCTACTATTCGGAGTCATAAACATTGAGGGAAGGTGGCTTTTTGGTAAATATGAAAAAAGTGAATCCGTTTGGTTTCATCATCAACAAAAGCCACACAGCTACTCAACCGCGCTAAATACGCGTGTTGCAAGGGCTGTTGTGAATATTGCAATACCAAATACAATTGGAGTGAAGGCAATCGATCCATGCTGTGGAATTGGTACCGTCCTTGTTGAGGCGCTTTCGATGGGAATCGATATCGTTGGCAGTGAAAGAAACCCGTTGATACTAAAAGGAACGAGAGAAAATATTGCCCATTTTGGATACAAGAGTGAAGTGAAATTAGCTGATATCCGGGATATTGACAAGAAATATGATGTTGCTATCATTGATTTACCATATAATTTATGCTCCGTTATTACTCCAGAAGAGCAGCTTGAAATGCTCCAAAGCGCACAAGGTATTGCAAACAGAGTGGTTATCGTGACCGTTGAATCTATCGATGAAATCTTGCCGGCAGCAGGCTTAACGGTTGTAGACAGAGCGATTGTAAAAAAGGGAACATTTACTCGTGAAATTATAGTCTGTATATCTTAACTTTGTTAACAAAATGGACTTTAACGGGGTTTTGGTTATCGGGAATGGATACTTCGACTTAATGATACCCCATTAAAAAGTGATCACTGAGTTATTAGCACTTCAAGGGGTTGCATTGGAGCTACATTTTTCAAGAAACTTAGCCAAAAGTAGTCTCAATGGGTTGCATTGGAGCTACATTTTTCGTGTGATTTACCTATCGTAGTTTCAATTCATTACATCAGCTACGATATTAAGTGCACCCTAACAGTCGTTGGGGTGTATTTTTAATGTCATCAAATCGATTTTGATTAATAGTATTCTATTAAGAAAAGCGGAGGAACGCTGTTATGGAGGTATTCAAATGGAGGCAATCATCTTGGCTGCTGGTTATTCTAGCCGCGCCAATGCATATAAAATGACATTACCAATAGGGGAAAAGACTGTATTGGAGCATACCATATCTAAATTTGAAGGAGTATGCAGCAGGGTAATTATCGTCATTGGATATAAACCAGAAATCATTGAAGCGGAAATTGTAAAAGTGATCGCTAAAGCTCATTACACTTATCGAATTGATTTAGTTTTCAATAAAGATTTTAAGCAGGGCATGTTCAGTTCAATCAAAGCTGGTTGTAGAGAAATAAAATCTCCAAACTTCTTTCTGACACCAGGAGATTGTTCACTCGTTAACAAAGAAACAGTCAAGTATTTAGCAAAACAATCCGGAGACGTTATCATACCTAGTTTTACTTTTAAAGGAGGTCATCCGATTAAATTATCGAGTAAAGTTAAGAAGCAAGTTCTTGAATCCAATTCTGAAAATAACTTGCGCGAGGTTCTTAACCAATATAAAAGAAACTATTTCGCAGTTAATGATCCTGGAGTAATAATGGATATTGACACACCCGAGGATTATCAAAAGGCGTTGAAGTATTATCAACAATCATTGCATGAAAAAATTTGAGCAAAGCTTAATTCGACTGTAACAATAGTGAATTAAGCTTTTTTTATAAAAAAAATCATAAAACATCAAACTCATTTATAAAATCGTAGGAAAAGGTTTTGTTTATTTTAAAAATTGAGTCGAAGGGTGTTGATGTAATGAATCCCAAAGACATAAGCACCTCAGTGCCGAAAAAAGATCATAAAGGTAAAGTATCGGGGCAGCTTACTTATATCAGTGATATAAAAGTAGAAAATATGGTTTATGGCGTATTGTATCGTTCTCCGATTGCTTATGGAAAAATCATTTCGATTCAATTACCAAATTTTCCTGAAGGGTATGAGGTGGTCGGTGCAGAGAATATTCCTGGTCCGAATTATGTCAAAATAATCAACGAAGATCAGCCAATTTTTGCTAACGAATGGGTCAATTATATTGGAGAACCGATTCTCATGCTCGTTGGTAAAGAGTTGCAAGTACTGTATCGTTTGTTAATTGAAATCAAAGTAGATTTTGAGGAGCATCCAGCAATCTATACTTTGGATGAAGCAATAAACCAAATCGATAAATCACAGGTCGTAATGGCGAACTATAAATTTGGTGAAGAATTAGACGTAATTGCTCAAATAGAGCAGGGAGCAAACCGAATAATAGAAGAAGAATTTATAACAGGATATCAAGAGCATGTTTATCTTGAGCCACAGGGAATGCTTGCTGTTTATAAAGATGATGAAATCGTTGTCCAAGGTTCAATGCAATGTCTGTATTATATAAAGAACGCCCTGTTAAATGCTTTAAATTGTAAGGATGAAGAGGTTCGGGTTGTTCAAAGCCCTACCGGCGGAGGATTTGGAGGCAAAGAAGATTATCCATCGATGATGGCTTGTCACGTTGCTGTTGCTGCAAAGGCTGTGAAGAAGTCAGTGATGCTCGTGTTTGATCGATCAGAGGATATGCTGGTCACAACGAAACGGCATCCAGCAAAACTCAAATATCGAACTGCCCTTGATAAGGCTGGAAATATCTTAAGTATGAATGTTTTGATTTACCTTGATGGTGGTGCAAATGTAGGATTAAGTTCTGTTGTGCTCCAACGTGCTCTCATAAACAGTGCGGGCGTATATAATATTCCTCATTTTCATGCTGAAGGATATGTGCTAAAAACCAATACCGTGCCAAATGGTGCATTTAGAGGCTTTGGTGCACCACAAAGCTTCGCGGGAATTGAAAGTCATATCTCGCACATAAGTAAGTTGACCAACCTTGATCCACTTGAATTTAAGCGAAAATACCTCGTCAAACAAGGTGACCCCACGATAACCAAAGGCAAATTTAGAGACCCAATTTTAATGGAAGAAATGGTAAAAGACCTCCTTGCAAGAACAGATTATAAAAAGAAAAAAGAAGAATTTCAACAATTTAATCAGCAAAGTGTCCGGTATAAAAAAGGAATTGGGGCCTCATTATTTCTCCATGGCTGCGGGTTTACTGGTAGTGGTGAACGCGATCATATAAAAGCGACAGTGAAACTAGTTAAATCAAAGGATGACCGAGTATCGTTGAAAATCTCAAATTCGGATATGGGACAAGGTATCGTAACAACTTTAAGCAAAATCGTTGCTAAAGAACTCGATCTTCCATTTGATGATGTGTTATATCCAGAACCTGATACTAAAGAAGTACCTGATTCAGGTCCTACGGTTGCATCAAGGACGACGATGATTGTTGGAAAGTTACTTGAACGGGCGGCAAAAAAGCTGAAAACTGGATGGCAATCAGGTGTTGAGCAAGAGGTTCTTGAACATTATGTACATCGAGAAATGATTCCTTGGGACGAAAAAACATTTACTGGTGATGCATACCCCGCTTATTCGTGGGGGGTGAATTTTGTTGAAGTGGAAGTTGATTCGTTAACTGGTAATGTCAAATTAGCAAAAGTATACGGCAATTATGAGGTTGGTAAAGTTATTGATGAACGGATTATGAAGGGACAAATTGATGGTGGTTTGGCCCAGGGTTTAGCATACGGTTATTTGGAAAAGATGACTTCAAAAGAGGGACGAATTCAACAAAAAAGTATTTCCGATTACGGACCACCAACTTCAATGGATGTTGTAACAATCGAAAGCAAGATATTTGATAACCCATATGCAGATGGGCCATATGGAGCGAAGGGGGCAGGTGAATTGACCTTAATTGGAGGTGCACCCGCAGTTCAAGCAGCAATCGAGGATGCTTTACAAACATCTTTTCAGCAAATTCCAATTACACCTGAACAAATTATTGAGAGTCTTAAGGTGAAAGAAGGTGGAAAGGGTTGATAAACTTTACACTGAATGGAAGGGTTGTAGAAACCAAAGCCCCAGCAACTATGAGACTACTAGATGTATTACGAGATGAGTTTGAATTAATTGGTACAAAGGAGGGCTGTGGTGAAGGTGAGTGCGGAGCTTGTAGTGTTTTTGTAAATAACCTTCTCCAAAACAGCTGTTTGATTCCAATAGGTTCAATAGTTGGAGCGGATGTTCAAACGATTGAAGGACTGATTGATACTGAGCAGTTTAAAGTTTTAGATGAGAGCTATTCCGTTGCGGGAGGCGTACAATGTGGCTATTGCATTCCGGGAATGATTATGGCGAGTGCAGCTTTGTTATCAAACAACCCAAAACCCTCAGAGACTGAAATCCGTGAAGGCATTTCCGGAAATTTGTGTAGGTGCACAGGATATAACATGATTGTTGATGCAATTAATCTGGCTGCGCAAAAAGGTGATGGATTATGGCAGAAAAAATAATTGCTTATCGATTCGACCGATTAGACAAAACTCTTTATCAATTAAATATCGAGGACTGTATGATCATAGCAGGTGGAACTGATGTGATGGTTCAATACAAAAATAGAAGAGGAGCACCTCCGAAGATATCCAAACCACTTATGTTCATTGATCACCTAACGGAACTCAAGCTAGTTTATCAAAAAGATAAAGATCTGCATATTGGCGCATGTTGTACTTACAGTGATTTGCTTACAAATTCGCTAATACCATCACCATTAAAGGAAGCCATTAAGATGATTGCTGCCCCGGCAATTAGAAATAGAGGGACGTTAGGAGGAAATATATGTAATGCATCTCCGGCTGGTGACACTCTACCTTTACTGTATATATACAATGCAAAGCTCCTGTTGCGTTCTGTAAATGGCGACCGAGTCGTTGCAATTTGTGATTTTATCCAAGGACCACGAAGGATTCAGCGATTACAAAATGAAATATTGGTTGAAATAATTCTTCCGATAATATTTGAGGATAGTACTTATGT
Organism: Bacillus sp. DNRA2; assembly: GCF_012843265.1. Taxonomy (GTDB): domain Bacteria; phylum Bacillota; class Bacilli; order Bacillales; family Cytobacillaceae; genus Bacillus_BU. Next base: position 49,447 of record NZ_JABAIT010000018.1, read on the forward strand.
GATGTTCGAGAAAGTGGGTAATCGAAACGCAGATGCCATCGCCAAGGTTTCTTTTGCAGGATTAGCCCAAATCAACAAGGGGCAAATTACTGAAATGCGTATTGCCTTTGGAGCAGTTGGACCTACAATGGTTCGCTCTGTTGATATTGAGAAAAAGTTGATTGGAAAACATGTTCCTTTAACTGATAAAGACATTACTGGGATATTGTCTGATTTTTCTAAAGTGATTAAGCCTATCGATGACCAGCGCTCCACAGCGGTATACAGAAAAAAAGTTGCACTTAATTTGTTGCAATACTACCTAAGCACGATAGGGACGAATCCCTAGGAGGAATTATCTAACAATCCTTATCCGAAAAGGAGGGAGGAGAAACATGTTAATAACGGAAAAAGTTGCCCAACTCAACCGCGAAAATGAAACCTTTGCCCTTGCGACAATTATTGAGTCAAAAGGCTCTACGCCTCGGCATATTGGAAAAATGATCATATATCCCGATGGTGCGATTGAGGGGACAGTCGGGGGCGGATTGGCTGAACACTACATTATCTCAGAGGGGGTGAAATCCATCCAAGCTGGGAAATCAAAAATCGTCGAATATAAATTGAATAAACATGCAAAAGACGGAATTCACATGAATTGTGGAGGAACATTACGGGTGTTTATTGAAGTCTATACACCAAGACCTGAACTCGTACTTGTAGGAGCCGGACATCTTGGACTCGCGATGGCGCAGCTCGCTGATTTTCTGGAATTTCCTTATTGTGTTGTAGATGATCGTCCTGGATATTGTACGAAGGAACGGTTCCCGAACGCGACCAGCCTTTATGTGAATGAGGATATTGGTAAAGCGGTACTTGAGGCGAATCTTAATAAACACTCCTATGTGACAATTTTTACAAAGGATCGCGATGATATTGCTTTAAAAACAGCGCTGCAATTTCCATGTGCATACGTTGGGATGGTTGCTAGCAAGCGCAAGGTTATCAATATTTTTGAAAAATTAAAAAGTGAAGGTATTACACAAGTACAGCTAGACCAAGTCCGTTCACCAATCGGCTTAGAGATTGGTTCGGAAACAGCACAAGAAATTGCCATTAGCATTATCGGTGAAATCATAAAAGTAAGTAGAGAATTAAAGCCTAGCAAAGAGAAACAATTAATTAAATAAACAAAAAACCAGACTCAAAAAACAGTGAGTCTGGTTTTTAATTATGCTTGATATTCCAAAACAAAACTTTCGACATGATCTACCGTTGCCAATATCCGCAGTTAGGAAGGGGTGAATACAAATAACGAGCATATTATTGCTAAAAATACAAGTCCAAAAATGATGAATAAGGTTATTATCATCGACTTACTCATATGAGAACACCTTCCTTAAAATAAATACTAGAGTAATTATCAAGTATTGTTTTAAGGATATTATTTGATTGGAAGTTTAATGTGTTGAATTTATTGACAAATAGTTACAATACAAAAAAATCATCATTAGTGAAAAAATGCGAATATTTTGATGATCATAAAAGAGGAGTAATTTGAGCCACTCATTTCTATAAGAAATACTCATGATGAATTGTACTAGGTGAAGTATTATGCGAGCGATGAATCTAGCTTAAAATTTATAAACCACTGGAACTTTTCCAATGCTTTTATAGTGCTTTGGTGTAATGCCATATTTGTTTTTAAAGAGTGCGATGAAATGTGAAATATTTTCGTAACCAAGTTCATAGGCAACTTCAGTAACATTGTGATATTCCAACAAATTTTTTGCTTGGGTGAGCTTAAGGTTGGTTATATATTCTTTAGGGGTTATTCCAATTATCTTTTTGAAAGAATTACAGAAATTGGCCTCTGACATATTTAGATCGTTAGCCAACTGACATATACTTATCGGCTGTTTGATATTATCTTGGATATATTTGATAGATTGGGTAATAGGATGATGATGTTCAAGATTTATAATCTGCTGTATGCCTTTTATTTGAACTAAATGATATACCAATTCCTGAGCATAAAGATCGATCAAGAATTCTTTATTTTTATCAAACATTGCAGAAACATTAGTAAGTTTACTCAAACATTTTCCGAGCTCTGCATTTATTTTACCTAGGAAAAATCTGTTTTCTTTAATTAGGTTATAATCTGCATCAATTTCAATACTAATCTTCTCTGTAACCTTTTTTAATAGGTTGTCGTTGAGTTCAAAAACTAAAGCTTTTGTAGGGATATCAATATCCATATGTACATTCGCATGGGGTGGCAGAACAATAAATTGGCCAGGTTTGTAAGTAAATTGAATGTCCTTATTAATGGAAACATGTTTGCAACCTTCTATTATTGTACAAAGCCTAGTGTTTTCATATGATTTGTAATCACAATGCATTGGAGAAAGATCATAATATAGTAATTTTGTGTAATCAGTTTCTAAGCCTTCTACTAATTCAACAGCTCTATTAAAATTAGTCAGCATTTATCAAACACCTCCTTATTTTAACTACTAGCATTTACATAGATATAGTACTATTTGGATTCATATTAAGATATGGATAATTCGTGACAAAAAAAATAGCATTACTTTTTAAAGATAATTGTTAGTTTTTTAAAAAAATTAACATTATAGTGAAAGCGTAATCATTATGACGTGTTTAGAGGAGGTGTAACTGGCATCGCAAATGCGGTAACCAGGATAATCATGAGTAAAATATTAACGATTTCTCCTGAAAAATGCACCAACTGCAGAAGCTGTGAGTTGATTTGTTCCTTTATTAAAACAGGTGAATTCAACCCGAGGGAATCGGCAGTAACTGTACTATTTTATGAAGAAGCTGCCATTTCAGTCCCAGTAATGTGTATGCAGTGCGAAGACCCATCCTGTATGAAGGTATGCCCAGTAAATGCGCTTTCGAGAGATGAAAACGGCGCTGTTGTATCAGATTCGGAAAAATGTATTGTATGTAAGATGTGTATCAGCGCTTGTCCTTTCGGAAATATTTCTTTCAGCGCTAGAGAAAAGAAAATCGTAAAGTGCGATCTGTGTGATGGTGATCCAAATTGTGCAAAAGTGTGTCTAGCTGGGGCAATTCAGTATGTAGATGGCACCACTGGCAATATAAACAAAAAACGGGTAATTGCAGAAAAATTTAAGGATTTGTTTGCGGAGGTGAAGAGTATATGAACGGTTGGATGGGAAAGATTATCCGCGTGAATTTAGAAAATGAAACTATTAAAACCGAAGCGCTGAACCTTCAGGATGCCAAGCTTTATCTAGGAGGAAGGGGCCTTGGAACAAAAATCTACATAAATGAAGTTGACCCAAATGTAAACGCCCTTAGTCCTGAAAATAAGTTGATATTCATGACCGGGCCACTTACAGGTACGTTGGCTACTTCCGCAGGAAGGTATGAAGTAGTAACAAAAGCTCCGTTGACAGGTACAATCGGAGCTTCTAACTCAGGTGGATATTTTGGTCCTGAGCTTAAATATGCCGGTTACGATGGCATCATTTTTGAAGGTAAAGCTAAAAAGCCAATCTATCTTTATATTCATGATGATCAGATTGAACTAAGGGATGCAAGCCATCTATGGGGTAAGGAAGTTCCTGCCACTACGGATGAGCTATTGAAAGAAACGATTGAAGATGCAAAAGTTGCGTGTATAGGGCCGGCGGGTGAGAAGCTTGTATTGTTCGCTACAATTATGAATGATAAAAACAGAGCCGCCGGTCGCTCGGGACTTGGAGCTGTGATGGGTTCAAAGAACTTGAAGGCAATAGCTGTAAAGGGTACGAATTCAATAACGGTGGCAAAGCAAAAGGAATTTATGGATGCATGCATGGATTCATTGAACAAGATAAAAGCAAATCCGGTAACCGGCGCTGGTCTGCCTACGTACGGAACAGAGGTACTTGTAAATATTCTGAACGAGTCGGGGGGACTTCCGACAAGGAACTGGCAAGAATCCTCTTTTGATAAAGCAGACGATACAAGCGGCGAAACCCTTACAGAGAAGTATCTCATCAGAAATAGAGGTTGCTTTGACTGCGCGATAGGCTGTGGCAGGGTCACGAAAATCGAGAGATCTCAGTTCACAAACTTTGGTGAAGGGCCTGAATATGAAGCAGGCTGGTCATTTGGAGCAGATTGCGGCGTAAATAATCTGGAAGCGATTTGCGAAGCGAACTTCTTATGCAATGAGCTTGGCATGGATCCGATAACCATGGGTTCAACAATAGCATGTGCAATGGAATTGTATGAGAAGGGTTACGCTTCAACAAACGATATTGGAAGAGACTTACTTTTTGGTGATGCCAACGCGATTGTAGAGCTTACAAGAATGACTGGTTACAGGGAGGGTTTTGGAGACAAGCTGGCGTTAGGCTCCTATCGAATGGCCGATGAATTCGGGCATCCTGAACTGTCAATGACGGTCAAAAAACAGGAAATGCCGGCATACGATGGACGGGCTTTGCAGGGAATGGGTCTTGAATATGCAACCTCAAATCGAGGAGGCTGCCATGTCCGCGGGTATTTGACGTCACCTGAAATACTTGGATTGCCTGTAAAGATGGATCCACTTGTGACCGAAGGCAAGCCTGCCATGCTAAAAACATTCCAGGATCTTACGGCTGTAGTCGATTCTGTAGGAATGTGCCTTTTTGTCACTTTCGCAATAGGCTTGCCTGAGATTGCCGAAATGGTCAGGACAGCAACAGGCATAAACTATACGGATGAAGAGATTCTTCAATCCGGTGAAAGAACATGGAACCTGGAGAAGATGATCAATCTTAAGTACGGGTTCACAAAGAGAGATGATACCCTACCTCCGAGATTATTGACCGAACCAATTTCTAAGGGACCTGCAAAAGGCAAGGTTACTGAACTGGATGTTATGCTTCCTGAATACTATGCCTTAAGGGGCTGGGATGAAGCAGGTGTTCCATCAGAAATAAAAAGGAATGAGCTTTCGATAGAATAATAGAAAATACTGAAACAAATTATGCCGACAGGTTATATATTTCGCGTATATGCCTGTCGGTAAATTCAATCTCAGGTGATTATTTTATGATGATTAAATTTTTTGCCTATATTAGGGATTACACGCATACGAAACAATCAAATATGGATCAGTGCGAAACAGTCGAAGAGCTATTAAAGAAACTCTGCAGAAAGTATGGCAAAAAGTTTGAACAAAAAGTTTTTGAGGATAAACAGCTTAGTAATGAAATCATTATTCTTGTAAATGGACGGAATATAGAAGATTGTGAGGGGATTCAAACAAAATTAAACCAAGATGATTTAATTTGTATATTCCCTGTTGTGGCAGGAGGTTGATTGATATCAACCTTTTTACTTTAAAAAAAGTCAGGTGAGGGGGGAAAAGATTGAACGCATTGCCATTTATGGGTCTCATAATTTTGCTGCTCTTTGAAGTCATTGCTGTTATGAAAACTGAAAAATTAATGGCATTACTGATATATTCTTCGATTGCTGAAATAGGATATATTTTACTCGGTATCGGAAGCGGTACTTTTGTTGGGCAGACAGGTGGCTTTCTCCATCTAGAATATCAAATTCTTATGAGGGGTTTGGTATTTCTTGCTGCATTTGTCATAACAAAGCGCGGTAAGACGCAATACATTGAGAAATTAACAGGAACTGGTAGAACTTCACCATTCATTTCGACGTTGTTTGCTTTTGGTATCTTTTCTGTGATGGGACTTTCCCCATTTAAGGGGTCTATCAGCAAATTTCTAATTGTATACGCTTGTATAGAAAACAGTAATTATGTTTATGCCGCACTGGCAATGATAGGCAGTATTATTGAAGCGTGGTATTTTATCAGGATTTTGCATCAAATCTGTTTTGCTGAAGCTGTGGAGGTTGCTCCTAACCCCGATAGTCCGGATAATACATCTGTGTGGTTTAATAAGATCAATTACGGAGCGGTAATTGCTCTAGCAACTTTTACTGCGTTGACATCACTCTTTCCCGAACCGTTAATAAGGTTTAGTGGGAATTTGGCAAATTTAGTGTTTGGGACATCCAAGCTTGAATTACCTGTTTTGGATTCACAATGGCCTTTGCTGGTATTGATACCTTATATCGGCGCTTTTTTCGTTTTCATTATGGGCCTTTTTTGGCCGAAGCTGAGAGGAGCACTAGCTGTTTGTATTGCCGCAGCGACAGTTGGAATGGTTTGGATTGACGGGAGAATCGATGGCCTGTCCAAACTTTTTGCGTTGATTATTTCAATTATTATGTTATTAGCTATCATCTATTCAATTGGATATTTTAAAAATAAAAAGTGCAACAATGGTTATTTTTTCTTTATGCTGCTTACTTTAGGCAGTTTGATCGGCGTGGCAACGAGTACAAAGTTTGGAAATTTTTATGTGTTCTGGGAACTGATGACCTGGGCATCATATTTGCTAATCGTTCAAGAACCGACACAAAAGGTATTAAAAGCCGGTTTTAAGTATTTTATGATGTGTACGTCCGGAGCCTATATAATGCAGTTTGGGATTTTGGCGTTGCAATACAAAACCGGAACTCTTGACATGGGAATGATTTCAGAAAAACTTCCTTTGCTGGAGCCGGGACTCCTAATGACAGTAATCGTGATGTTTGTTATTGGAACCGGTGTTAAAACAGGTCTTGTGCCAATGCACAGCTGGTTGCCTGAAGCGCATCCTCAAGCTCCGTCACCTGTTTCAGCCGTTCTTTCAGGTGTCCTTACTAAAATAGGAATATATGGGCTTGTGAGAATTGTGTTTGCTATTTTCGGGGTAGGTATCTTGACTCAATTAGGGTCCGCTGGAAAGCTAACCTATACTGGCTTGACCATATCCATTTTAGGAATCATAACGTCTCTCTATGGAGAGATCATGGCCTTACGCCAGAAAGATATAAAACGACTGCTGGCATTTTCAACTATGGGACAGATAGGCGAGATTGTTTCCATTCTTGGATTGGGAACATATTTGAGCATGGTTGCTGGACTTTATCATGTTTTGAATCATGCAATCATGAAAGGTCTGCTATTCCTTTCTGCAGGCATACTGGTGCATAAACTGAACACAAGAGATTTAAATGCATTAAAGGGAGTTGGAAAGGTAATGCCGTTTACCGTAGGATGCATGTCAATTGGTATCCTAGCCATTATCGGTTTACCTCCATTCAACGGCTTTATCAGTAAGTTTCTTATGTTGTATGCAGCGGTTAACTCAGGTAATTGGTATATCGCGGCTTTGATTCTATTTGGCAGCATTTTTGCTGCGATTTATTACATAAGGCTGATCAAAACATTATTCTTTGAAAAATATGAAGGGGCTGCCGTAAAAGATGGACATTGGTCCATGCTTGTCCCTATTGGTTTACTCACTGGTCTGGTGATTTTTAACGGACTGTTTCCTCAATTTGCATTAAAGCTGGTAATATCTGCGGCGAAGGCTGTTGCACTCAAAGGAGGGATAACGGTTACATTCATCCCTCAGATTCAGGTGAACTGGCCTGTAATCGTCATCATCCCGATGCTTGGTGGTCTAGCTGTGTACTTTTTGGGTAAACGTTCTCCGAAAGTTGCCGGGTGGCTTTCTTTCGCAGTGTTGTCTGCAACACTTATCTCCATTTCTGTTTTACATGAAAAGTTCGATATTTTCTCTTTAAGCTTTGCCCTGCTGATTGCCTTCATAGGTTTGCTCAATGTGATGTACTCTTTGGGATATATGGGACACGGACATGCTCAAAACCGCTATTACATGTTTTTCTTAATGATGATTAGCGGACTGATTGGTGTCGCAACAAGCAAGGACTTCTTCTCCTTCTTTATATATTGGGAAATTATGAGTAGCTGGACGTTATATTTCTCCATCATCCATGAGGAGACGAGAGCGGCGCTAAAAGAAGGTTTCAAGTATTTTATCTTTAATTATATCGGCGCAAGTATTGCGTTTTTAGGAATCCTTATTATAACAGCGAAAACAGGCGCCTTTGAAATGGGTGTCGTAGGGGAGCGTTTAAAGGATGTTGACTTAGGTATGGCTGGAACAGGCTTGGTTCTCATTACGGTTGGATTCCTTATGAAAGCTGCGGTACTTCCATTTCGAATTGACTACCAGATGCATCCTGCAACTGCGCCAACACCTGTCAGCGGATATATATCTTCCGTCTTATTAAAAAGTGCGCCATACAGCCTTATTAAGTTTTTCTTTATTATGGGAGGCACCGTTGTTGTAGGACGTCTTGGAATGGTTTTTAATAGTTCTACTCTGATGTACACTGTGTCTTGGATTGCAGGTCTGACCATTGTAGGTGCTGGTGCGATGGCACTTGTACAAAGAGGTATAAAAAGATTGCTGATTTATAGTACAGTCAGCCAGATTGGTTATATGATTCTTGGCTTAAGCCTTGGTTCAACCCTGGGACTGACAGGGGCCATGCTGCATTTTGTCAACCATATGTTTTTCAAAGATCTCCTCTTCCTTGCTGCAGGGGCCATTATGGTACAGGCGCATGTTAAAAATCTGGATTACATCAGCGGACTTGGTAGAAAAATGCCTATAACTTTAGCCTTTTTCATGGTAGGTGCTTTGTCATTGGCCGGCATACCTCCTTTCAGTGGCTTTACATCAAAATGGATCATTTATGAAGCGGCTATGGAAAAGGGCCAGGTATTTCTTGCAATCCTTTCGCTTGCGGGAAGTGTCATGACAATGGCTTATTTTGTTAAATTTATGCATTCTGCTTTCTTTGGTGTCACGGCAAGCAATTCAGAAAAAATAAAAGAAGCACCTTGGACTATGCTGGTTCCGATGGGAGTATTATCTGCCGTCAGTATTGTTTTTGGTATAATGCCCGGATTACCCCTAATGGTAATATCGAAGGTGTTAGCATTGGTTGGTGTCGCTCAGCCTTCCTTTACATTGTTCAGTGTTAAAACGCCGATTGGTGTTTGGCAGGTAGGAATCATCACTATAGCGATTTTTCTGGGGTTTGTTGTAGGTTTGTTATACCTTATGTCTTCAAGCAAAAAGATACGATATACTGACGCCTATACCTGTGGTGTGTCTGATATCGATACCGATAAGATCAATGCAGCTTCACAAAACATGTATGAAACCCCAACAAAGCTGGTTAAGAAACTACACAAAATATTTGTACCTGTTTTTGGTGATGGTGAGGAGGAAGAGGATTAATGGAAATTTTAATACTTTTTATAAATATTTTGATTTTTCCTGGAGGCCTTTTCGCCATTGTATTAGGTTTGTTTCTTACCGGTGTTGACCGGAAAATTTATGCGCGTCTTCAAAGACGTGTAGGTCCACCAATATATCAACCGTATATTGATTTGATAAAACTTTCAAAAAAGGAAATTTTAGTGCCAAGGACTGCCAACAATATTGCATTCAGGTTTGCTCCATTAATGGGTTTCGCAGGTATGCTTGCAGCGATTGCCATCATTCCTGTCACAGGGATTTCTTCTGGCCTATATCCATCGGGAGACCTTCTCGTGTTATTGTATTTGCTCGCTACACCAGCGCTAGCCTTGATGATTGGGGCATCTGCTTCCGGATCCCCATATAGTTCGATTGGACTATCGAGAGAAATGGTCATTATGCTGGCATATGAAATACCCTTAACGATTGTTCTTTTGACGGTTGGAATGAGAGTTGGAATGGCAGGAGGGGAAACTGCGGTTTTTTCATTGACCAGGATTGTGAATTACCAATTGGACAACGGACTATTACTTTTTGATTTGCCCATGCTGCCTGCTGTCTTGGCATTTATGTGCTGTATTCCCGGAACAATCGGAGTTGTTCCCTTTGACATACCGGAAGCTGAAACGGAAATTGCTGAGGGAACCCTTTTGGAGTATTCAGGTGCGGGACTTGCAATGTTTAAGCTCACTGGCGGCTTGAAGATCCTTGTTGTGTCTGCCCTTACTGTTGCGCTATTTTTTCCGTCAGGCATAGGTAACTTTTGGCTAGTGAATCTGTTATGGTTCATTTTTAAATGCATAGTTGTAACTTTTTTTACTATTACACTTGTTCGAGCTACAAGAGCCAGAATGCGTATGGATCAGGCATTCAAATTCTATCTGTTATTCCCGACCGCTTTGGCATTAATTAGTATGGTTTTTACGCTGCTTTCTATCAGAATCTAATCTATTTGAAGGAGAAATATTTATGTCAGATTTACTTCAAAAAATCGTAAAAAAGTCTCCTTGGATCTATCGAATTAATGCCGGCTCCTGTAATGGATGTGATGTAGAAATGGCTACAACTGCTTTGATTCCTAGATACGATATTGAACGTCTCGGATGCAAATATTGCGGAAGCCCGAAGCACGCGGACATTGTATTGATATCAGGGCCGGTTACTGCTGTTGTGAAGGAGAAAGTTTTACGTGTCTATAATGAAATACCAAATCCGAAGGTTGTTGTAGCAGTCGGTATTTGTCCTATATCTGGTGGGGTTTTTAGAGACAGTTATGCTGTGGAGACCCAACTGGATGCGTATATTCCAGTGGATGTGAATGTTCCAGGCTGTCCTCCGCGGCCGCAAGCAATAATTGACGGGGTTGCAATGGCGGTTGAAATTTGGAAGACCAGGTTCTAGGGGGGATTATAAATGAGTTCAATTTTGAAACTGATTTTAAGGAATCTCATCCAAGGTCCGTCAACCATTCAATACCCCTTTGAAGATTCACCGGCGCCGGAAAAACTTAGAGGAAAAATTAAGCATAATCCGGATGAATGTGTGGCGTGTCATATGTGTGAATATGTATGCGCAGGCGGAGCCATAAGGATACAGGAAACTAATGATAAAAATGCATTTAACTTTGTCGTGTGGCACAATTCTTGTACATTTTGCGGGCTGTGCGAGTATTACTGCCCAACAAAGGCCATTCATTTAACAAACGATTACCATACTGCACATTTACAAGTTGAAAAATTCAACTATACGGAAAGAACTTTAATCAGAAAACAACAGTGTACACGCTGCGGTGAACCTTTAATACCGCTTTCGCCAAAGTTAGTGGCAATGTTATATGGAGAAGAAGGCGATGTGAAGGGATTGACTAAAATGTGTGAGAAATGCCGCAAAAAAACAATATGGGAAGGTGGTGTATTTAAGATATGACAGAAGGAGTAATGAAACACTTTGAAAGCAATATCATTCAAAAACCAGATGGAAAAATGGACCTTAGCTGGGATATTGATAAAAAAGGTGTTGTATGCGGTTGGTGCAGTCTGGCCAACCCTGAGGATATTTATATAGTTGCAGAGCTTGTAGCCAGTTTTAAGGGAAGAGTGATGACGATTTCTCCATTAAATACGCCAACGATTATCGCCGGCAAAGCGCCCGATGAGGCGTTTGTAAATGAAAAACCGATCAGCTTGGTTATCAATTATCACTTCTTTTTTGAGGGAGTAAATTTTACTGTTCGTATTACGTTACCGGATATGGAGAGAACAGTAAAATCAATAACCCCGGTGCTGAAAAGCGCAGACTGGCATGAAAGGGAAATGCAGGAGCTTTATAACATCAAGCTGAATGGTCATCCTAATTCCAAAAGACTGTTTCTTGATGAAAACATTTATTTGACAGATCACACTATGATTCCACTGTCTGAAGCAATGAGAGGTGCAAGTACCAGCACTTTGTGGGAAAAAATCATGAAGTCTGACAGAAAGGAAGCGAAAATCGGTGAGTAGCTATACGATTCCTATTGGTCCGGTACACGTAGTCCTGGAAGAACCCATATATTTCAAAGTGCAGGTGGAGGGCGAGACGGTTGTCGGTCTAGATATAAATGCCGGTCATGTCCATCGCGGAATTGAATTCCTGGCGATGCAAAGGAATTTTTACCAGAACTTAACTCTCACTGAAAGAGTTTGTTCGCTTTGTTCTAATAACCACCCATTTACCTATTGTATGGCAATTGAAAAAATTGCCGGTATTGACATTCCAGAAAGAGCCGAATATTTAAGAACGATTGCCGATGAAATTAAACGTATTTCCTCCCATCTATTTAACATTGGTCTAATTCCGCATATTATCGGTTTCGACTCTCTGTTTATGCATGCAATGGAGCTTAGAGAGACGATGCAGGATCTAAAAGAATCAATCTTCGGTAATAGAATGAATTTATCCGTCAATAGTATAGGCGGGGTTAGATATGATATTTCTGACGAGCAAGGCAGGTATATTCTTAAAACGCTGGACGATTTAAAAAAACCGCTTGAAGAAATAACGGGGATATGCAGGACGAATGCCTCGATTCGCCGCCGTACTGAGGGCATCGGTATCCTTCCTGAAGATAAAGCTGTCCTTTATGGCGTGGTCGGGCCAGTCGCGAGAGCATCTGGTCTTGGATATGATGTGAGGGCGGACAACCCTTATGCAGCATATGACAAGCTGAAATTCAATGCAGTAACAAAGAAAAATGGCGATGTCTATTCAAGACTTATGGTAAGACTAGAAGAAGTCGTTGAATCGATTAATATCATTGAGCAGTGTATAAAGCAAATGCCTGACGGACCAACCTGCCTGGATTATATGCCGGATATTCCAGCTGGAGAGGCGATTGCAAAATCGGAAGCTCCAAGAGGTGAATTGATCTATTACGCACGAACAAACGGCACGGCTATTCCGGAGAGGATCAAATGGAGAGTCCCGACATACCCGAACTGGGAAGCCCTTCATGTCATGCTGCCTGGAAGTAAGATTGCAGATATTCCTGTCGTCATAGGCAGTATTGACCCGTGCATTTCCTGTACCGAGAGATAAAAAACATAGTTTTTTAGAGAAGGAGGTACCGTAAGTTGCATGAACTGGCTATGGTAAGAAGTATTTATGATGTAATAAATGAAAAGATCAAAGAGTATGGCGTAAAAAAGGTAAAAGAAGTCAAACTTATCGTAGGAGAACTGACCGGCGTAGAAGATATGACCATGAAGTCCTGCTTTGAGATTTATGTTCAGGCAACACCAATAGAAGGAGCAAGTCTTGTTATTGAGCGCGTTCCGGTTAAAGTACGGTGCCGAATATGCGGGAATGAATTCGAAACGAAAATTCCGTTTTCACAATGTGGTGTTTGTGCAAAAAAAAGTTTTCAAATCATTGCCGGGAAAGAATTTTATATTGAAAGTCTAGATGTAGAGTAAACTTACATATTCAGTGAAGGTGATTAGGATGTGTGTTGCAGCTTTCGGGAAAGTTACAGAATTAATGGGAAAAAGTGCAGTGGTTAGTTTCAGGGGGGCGTTGAAGGAAGTTTCCATTGCGCTGCTTCCCAATGTTGGAATAGGTGACACAGTTATTGTTCATGCAGGCTTTGCAACCGAAATACTCAAAGACCCTCAAAAGATGTATCGTGATGTGGTTGCTACAGATGCTTATGCAAGACAGCTGATAGATGCCATCGAGAAAGAAAATAAAAGACTCCATGAGCGGGAATTAAAAATCATGAATTTTTGCGGTACCCATGAAAATACCATTGTACAATACGCCCTGCGCGATCTTTTGCCTCCCAATATACAATTAATCAGCGGTCCCGGCTGTCCTGTTTGCGTTACACCTGAGGAAGAGATTGGTATCGGGCTGAATTTGGCAAAAAGAAAAAATATTATTCTTACAACCTACGGGGACTTATTAAGGGTGCCGACAAGATGGGGCTCTTTGGAACAATTAAGACTTGAGGGGGGCGACGTGAGAATGGTCTGTGATATCTCACATGCTCTTAATATAGCAAAAACGACTAAAACAGAGGTGGTCCATTTTGCGGTAGGGTTTGAAACGACTGCCCCAGGTACAGCCGCAATTATTCAGGAGGCCGGTAATATAGAAAACTTCTCGATTATTTCTTCTCATCGGATCACCCCTCCTGCCATGGAATATGTAGTTTTGAATTCAAAAATGGATATATTGCTTTGTCCTGGACACGTGGCAATGGTTACAGGAACAACTCCTTTTGACACAATTGTAAAACAATATGGAATCCCTTGTGTGATAAGCGGGTTTGAACCAGTTGACGTTTTAGAGGCCATACTTCAGGCAATGGTCCATTTTGATAAGAACGAGTGTGTCTTAATGAATCAATATGATCGTGTCGTAAAAGAAAGAGGGAATTTAAGGGCGCAAAACCTTATACATGAAACCTTTACACTTAAGGATGCAAACTGGAGAGGTGTTGGCATGTTGCCTCAGTCCCGCCTAGTACTTAAAAGTGAATACAGCAAATTTGACGCCGAAGCTAAATTTGATTTACAGCTACCTGATATGATAGAGACAACAAGACAAAACTGCCTATGCGGTGAGGTACTTAAAGGTATGAAACCTCAAATTTGCCCTAATTTTGGAAAAGAATGCACACCAACAAATCCAGCAGGACCTTGTATGGTTACGAATGAAGGGGCCTGCAGCATTGCCTATATGAACCGTGCAATGATATAAATTGATAGCGCTACAGAGGGGGATACACTTTTATTATTACAAAAGAGGAGAATAAACGATGAGTGAGATAAAAGTTGTAACCGATATTCTAAAAGCAAACGATGAGATTCATTCCCTAAATAGAAAGAAGCTAGATGAAAAGAAGGTCTATGTACTAAACGTGATGAGTTCACCCGGTTCAGGTAAAACCACGATCCTCGAAAAGATTATATCCAAATTAAAAGTAGATATTAAAATAGCAGTCATTGAAGGAGATCCCTATACGAGTTTGGATGCTCGAAGAATTGAAGCTAAGGGGGTGCCGGTTGTTCAAATTAACACCGGAGGAGCTTGCCATCTCGATGCCAACATGATTCGGAATGCTATGGATACCATCAATCTTAATGAGATTGAACTGTTGATTGTTGAGAATGTTGGCAATTTGGTATGCCCGGCAGAATTTGATATTGGCGAAGATATCAAAGTAACGGTAATGAGTACAACCGAGGGGACTTATAAACCCCTGAAATGTCCTTTAGCCTTTGAGAAGTCAGGAGTTGTCATTCTAAACAAGATTGACTTGGTTGAGTATACCAACTTTGACACAGCTGAATTTTATAAAAATGTGAGACTACTTAATGATAAGTCAATCATTTTTGAAACATCCTGTACTCAAGACGTGGGATTAGATGAATTATGCTTTTGGCTAAAAAATAAAGTACGAGAGAAACAAAATGAATAGTTTACTAGTATTTGATTATGTGAGGAGGTGGTTAATGTGAGATACGAAAGACAATTGATAATCCCTCAAATCGGGCAGGAAGGGCAGAAAAAACTGGAGCAAAGTACGGTTTCGGTTATTGGTACAGGAGGGCTTGGTTCTCCTGTCCTTACCTATCTCACCAGTGCTGGAGTCGGAACCATTCGAATCTTTGATGATGATGTCGTATCGGAATCTAATCTGAACCGGCAGTTTTTACATAACACAGAAGATGTGGGAAAGTTAAAAACTCTATCAGCAAAAGAAAAATTATCTATGCTAAATCCGAACGTAAATTTAGTTCTAATCAATGACAGACTGAATATGGATAATGCAGAATCATATATCGCTGGTTCGGACGTTGTGGTAGATTGTGTGGATAATATAGCGACAAGAATAACTGTCGCCCAGACTTGTATGAAACTGGGCATACCGCTAGTCGAAGGCGGAGTTTACGGATTCTCTGGATATGTAATGGATATTGGAATCGAATTTGCATGCCTGTCTTGTCTGGGTTATGACAATGTAATTCCGAAAACACCAATCCCAGTTTTAGGGGTTACAGCTGGAGTCATTGGCTGCATGCAAGCTAACGAGTGTATAAAACTAATTTTAGGAATCGGTGAACCTCTTTTCGGACGTATGCTTAATTATGATGGGTTAAGGGGTACTTGGGATGAAATTCATGTGAAAAAAGCAGTCAACTGTCCTGTTCATAGAAATAATAGGTCATAACATATCGGTTCCAAATGGGGGGGGGATTTAATCTATATGAATCACTTATTATATCTTGTTTTAAAAAAAACCAGACTTTAAAGTCTGGTTTTTTAATGTCTAGCTTTAGCAACGATCGCCAAGGTAAATCGCTATTGCTTTTTTAATTATAATCTCATCTTAAAATCTTGATAACTGAACTGGCGAACAACCTTACATTCGCCATCTTTGTCTTGGACAGCAATGGCTGGTAAGGCCATGCCATTAAAAGTTGTGTTCTTTACCATAGTGTAAATGGCCATATCACCAAACACTAAACGGTCGCCACTCTTTAATGGTTGGTCAAACGAATAATCGCCAATCACATCGCCTGCGAGACAAGTTTGACCTCCAAGACGATATGTATGAGGCTTTTCGCCAACCTCTCCAGAACCTAATAAAGGAGGGCGGTAGGGCATTTCTAATACGTCAGGCATATGACAAGACGCAGATGTGTCTAAAATTGCAATGTTCATGCTGTTTTCAAGTGTATCAAGTACAGTCGTGACAAGATAACCTGCGTTAAGCGCAACTGCTTCGCCTGGTTCAAGATATACTTCTAAACCATATTCATCTTGCATTCTCTTTATGCAAGCTTCTAATCTTGGAATATCGTAATCTTCTCTTGTAATATGATGCCCCCCACCAAAGTTAATCCATTTCATCTTACGTAAATATGGACCGAACTTTTCCTCGACTGCGTTAAGGGTCGTTTCCAAGTCATCAGAGTTTTGCTGACAAAGTGTATGGAAATGAAGTCCTTCAATACCTTCAAGTAAATCAGGACGGAAGTTTTTAAGTGTTACACCAAAGCGTGAACCAGGTGCGCATGGGTTGTAAATATCATGACCAATTTGCGTAGAGCATTCTGGGTTGATACGTAAACCAATACTTCTTCCAGCTTTAAGGGCTTTATCCTTAAATTTTTCAATCTGTGAAAAAGAGTTAAAGATGATATGATCACAAATTTCGATAATCTCATCAATTTCATCTTCACGATAGGCAGGGGAGAAAACATGATTTTCTTTCCCCATTTCCTCATAACCGAGGCGGGCTTCGAAAAGCCCGCTCGCGGTTGTGCCGCTCAAATATTCTCCAATAAGAGGATAGAGTGAATACATTGAAAATGCTTTTTGTGCTAAGACAATCTTACATCCAGTCCGTTCCATGACTCCGTTCAGGATTTTAAGATTTTTTTCCAGAAGACCTTCATCGACTACATAACAAGGAGTAGGTAATTCTTCAAAGCGCATTTACTTTACGGTCTCCGGATCTTGAACTTTAATTGGTTCATTATCAACAAGTACTGGGTTAAAATCTTCTTTCCATGGTAGGCCCCACTTGTTTAATTCTTCCATGAATGGATCTGGATCAAATTCTTCAATATTGTAAACACCAGGCTTATTCCACTTGCCAGTTAGAACCATGGCTGCACCGATCATTGCTGGTACGCCAGTTGTATAAGAGATAGCTTGTGAGCCAACTTCTTTGTAGCACTCTTGGTGGTCACAAACATTGTAAACATAATAAGTTTTTTCAACGCCGTCTTTTTTACCTTTGAAAATACAGCCGATATTTGTTTTTCCAACTGTACGAGGTCCAAGTGAAGCTGGATCTGGTAAAACTGCTTTTAAGAATTGAAGTGGAATGATTTGCTTTCCTTCATATTCAATTGGCTCGATTGATGTCATACCAACATTTTCAAGGCACTTTAAGTGAGTTAAATAGCTTTGACCAAATGTCATGAAGAAGCGGATCCGCTTAAGTCCAGGGATGTTTTTTGCAAGAGACTCAAGCTCTTCGTGATAAAGCAAATACATATCCTTTTCGCCAACTTCTTCAAAGTTATAAACGCGCTTGATTTCCATTGGTTTTGTTTCAATCCATTCACCGTTTTCCCAATATCTTCCGTTAGCTGACACTTCACGAATGTTGATTTCAGGGTTGAAATTTGTTGCAAAAGGATAGCCGTGGTCACCGCCATTGCAATCTAGAATATCGATGGTTTCAATTTCATCGAAATAGTGTTTTAAAGCGTAAGCAGAGAAAACTCCTGTTACACCAGGGTCAAAGCCGCTTCCTAAAAGGGCAGTGATTCCAGCTTCTTTGAAGCGCTCTTGGTAAGCCCATTGCCAGCTATATTCAAATTTAGCAGTATCCTCTGGCTCATAGTTAGCTGTATCCATATAATGAGTTTTTGTTGCTAAGCAAGCATCCATGATTGTTAAATCTTGGTATGGTAAAGCAAGGTTCATAACGATATCCGGCTTAACTTCGTTAATTAACGCAATTAATTCATCAACGTTATCTGCATCAACCTGTGCAGTTGTAATTTTAGTTTTTCCACCATCTAACTTTGCTTTTAAATCATCACATTTTGATTTTGTACGGCTTGCGATACAAATCTCTTCGAAAACCTCGCTGTTTTGAACACATTTGTGAATGGCAACTGAAGCTACTCCGCCAGCTCCAATGATAAGTGCTTTACCCATTTTCTAATCTCCTCGTCAAATAGATTTTTCAAAGCTAATGATTTCCATAACAGCCTTACTCGCGATTTTCTAAGGTTGTTTGACGGAAAAAGATGATAAAACTTAAAACTTATAAACGGCAAAAAAGCAAGTGAAATACGCATTAATATTCGCGCACAACACTTGCTTAGATATAATCGTCATTATTAAAAAGCTATTTATCCTATCCGTAATGTCAGGGATACCCTTACAAAAAACTCCCAGTACTATTACGTCAGAAAGCTCATTAATATTCAAAATATATCTTATTAGGATCAGAGTCTATATAGCAAATAATTACTTTTACCACTCTTATTGACCGTTTCACAAGTTGTGTGCAATACATGCACTGGTTGTAAAGTAACCAACTTATAAAATTTGAGCTTTTAACTCAATCAATAAGGCAACTAAAGTTGCCAATCGGCATTTGACCCGGCGAACCGTTGCCTTGACTCCTCAAATGAGAAGTGGTCAAAATTATCTGCTTGGAAAGACTCAAGATAATTTGAATATTAGCTTTCCAATTCACGTTCTTTATAATAACAGCAACTTTTCTAAATAGCAATAGTAACATCAATATTTTTTTACAAAATCCGACTTACCCTTCAAATTTCTATTGTTTTTTGTTGAACACCTTTTTATTTCTATTCAACTTATTGCCATTTTGATATAAGAAAAATAAAAAATCTTATCGCTAAGTAATCGACATTGAAAAATTATTCTGACATTTCCAAAAAACCAAGTTGACTTATAGGAAAAATGGAGTTAGGATAGAGACAAGAACACAGAAAGTCATTTGAGATCAACCAGATTAATTTGGCTTTCTTTCAAATCAGAGACAACTATATAATCGCTCAATAGCTGATCAGACAACTGAAGGCTGTTATCTTTTTTTGACAAAAAGGTAGCAGCCTTTTTGTTTTGAAAAAATCAAAAAGGGAGAGGTAACCATGAAAAAAGGAAAAAACATTATTTGGAGGCTTACCGTACTGTTAATTGTTGCATTATTGGCTTTAACTGGGTGCAGCAGTTCTCAAGAAACAAGCAAGGAAAGCAAAGAAGAATCGAAAAAAACGGAGAAAACAACTAAAAAGGAGCCAGTTGAGTTATTAAATGTTTCCTATGATCCAACTCGAGAACTTTACCAGGAGTTTAACGAGGATTTTGCAAAACATTGGAAAGAAAAAACAGGACAACAAGTTACGATTCAACAATCACATGGTGGCTCAGGGAAACAAGCAAGAGCTGTAATCGACGGTCTTGAGGCTGATGTTGTTACATTAGCACTAGCATATGATATCGATGAAATCGCAAATTTTAATAATTTGCTTGACAAGAATTGGCAGAAGCAATTTAAGAATAATTCTACTCCCTACACATCTACAATTGTATTTTTAGTGCGAAAAGGTAATCCAAAAAACATCAATGATTGGGATGACTTAACAAAAGATGGTGTCTCCGTTATTACTCCAAATCCTAAAACATCAGGTGGAGCTAGATGGAATTATTTAGCAGCGTGGGCGTACGCCGATAAAAAGTACAAGGGCGATGAAGAGAAGGTAAAACAATTCATAAATAAGCTATATAAAAATGTTGAGGTTTTAGATTCAGGTGCTCGTGGTTCAACTACCACATTCGTTGAAAGAGGAATTGGTGATGTTTTAATCGCATGGGAAAACGAAGCATACTTAACCTTAAATGAATTAGGCAAAGACAAATTTGAAATTGTAAATCCATCATTAAGTATTTTAGCTGAACCACCAGTTGCTGTTGTTGACAAGGTAGTCGACAAAAAGGGAACTCGGGAAGTGGCAGAAGCATATTTAGATTATTTATATACTGATAAAGGTCAAGAAATAGCTGCGAAAAACTATTATCGTCCTCGAAATGAAACTGTGTTAAAGAAATACGCCGATCAGTTCCCGAAAATTGATCTAGTCAATATCGATGATTCTTTTGGCGGTTGGAAAAAAGCCCAAGAAAAACATTTCCAAGATGGCGGAACATTTGATCAAATTTATCAACCACAGTAAACGTACACAAATCAATTAGTAACCACCCAGACTCTCTGGGTGGCTTCCGCTTTATTTCATTTTGTTTTGTCACATGACCGTAGGGGTGTAAACATGAAACCAATTAAACTGAAATCCTATAGTATTTTGCCAGGATTTGGGCTATCACTAGGGTACACGATTACATATACGAGTATTCTTGTCTTATTACCATTATCGATGATTTTTTTTAATACCTTTACGATGGAATGGTCAAAAATATGGGAAACCATTTCTGACCCAAGAGTCGTTGCTTCTTATAAATTAAGCTTCAGCGCCTCGCTTTCTGCAGCGCTCATTAATGTTGTTTTTGGAGTGTTAATTGCCTGGGTACTTGTTCGTTATTCTTTTCCGGGAAAAAAGATTGTTGATGGCTTAGTCGATCTCCCATTTGCCTTGCCAACTGCGGTTGCAGGGATTGCTTTAACTACACTCTACACGCCGAATGGGTGGGTGGGCCAATTTTTGAATTTTAAAGTAGCCTACACCTCATTAGGGGTTACCGTGGCACTTACCTTTATCGGTTTACCATTTGTTGTCAGAATGGTTCAACCTGTATTATTGAACTTCGAACGGGAGATAGAGGAGGCTTCCGCAAGCTTAGGTGCCAATCGGTTTCAAACCTTCACCAGAATCATTATTCCAGAATTGGTGCCAGCAGCTTTGACTGGTTTTGCACTTGCGTTTGCAAGGGCGATTGGTGAGTATGGTTCGGTGGTTTTCATTTCTGGCAATATGCCCATGAAAACAGAAATAACGCCATTATTAATCATGACTAAATTGGAGCAATATGATTATGCTGGGGCGACAGCGATTGCAGCTGTCATGCTGTTATTTTCTTTTGCCCTTTTATTGACAATTAATGTATTTCAATGGTGGATTAATAAACGATTTTTAAACGAATAAGGAGGATGAAACATGGCTGGGCATGTTCCGATGCAGCACGCAAGTACACCATTGCCAAGTACAGAAGCGAACACCGAACCAAAACTTGTTCGATGGCTGCTCATCTTTTTGGCAATCGGTTTTTTAAGCTTGTTTTTATTACTACCATTAATAGCAATTTTTGTTAAAGCCTTTGAAAAAGGCATTGATGTATATATCGCATCTATTACTCATCCTGATGCATTGGCAGCAATCAAATTAACCTTTATTGTCATTCTTATTGTCGTACCCTTAAACACCATTTTCGGTGTTGCGGCGGCATGGGCGATAACGAAGTTTCAATTCAAAGGGAAAAGTCTATTAATTACGATTATTGATTTGCCTTTTGCCGTTTCACCAGTCATTGCCGGACTTGTATTTATTTTATTATTTAGTTCCCATGGAGTTTTTGGCCCATGGTTATTAGAACACGATATTAAAATCATCTTCGCACTTCCAGGTATTGTCATTGCGACCGTTTTTGTCACATTTCCATTTGTAGCAAGAGAACTAATCCCTTTAATGCAAACATTGGGCTCAGCAGAAGAGGAAGCCTCAATAACCTTGGGAGCAAGTGGTTGGAAAACCTTTATATTTGTAACGCTCCCCAATATGAAATGGGGTTTACTGTACGGAATGATTTTATGTAACGCTAGGACTGTTGGAGAGTTTGGTGCGGTCTCTGTTGTGTCAGGTCACATCCGTGGAATGACCAATACAATGCCGTTACAGATTGAGATTTTATATAATGAATATCAATTTTCAGCTGCTTTTGCAGTTGCTTCATTAATGTCAATCCTAGCGATTGTGACCTTGGTGATTAAAAGCTATATTGAATGGAAGTCAAAGCTGCAACTGAAAGATTAAAAAGGAAGGATTTGACTAGATGAGCATTCACATCAACAATATTTCGAAAATATTTGGTTCATATCAAGCGTTAAATAATATTAATTTAAATATCGAAACAGGTGAGTTAATAGCGCTACTAGGCCCGTCCGGATCAGGAAAAACGTCACTGCTCAGAATCATCGCAGGGCTAGAGCATGCGGATACAGGAAGTATTTATTTCGATCAACAAGACATTACTTCAGTTAACACGAAGGAACGGAAAGTTGGGTTTGTGTTTCAGCATTATGCATTGTTCCGCCATATGACCGTTTTTGATAACGTGGCATACGGTCTTAAAGTCCGTCCGCGCAAAGAGCGACCATCTAAACAAGAAATTAAGGAAAAAGTTGAGGAGCTATTACGATTAGTAAAATTAGAAGCATTCGCCAACCGGTTTCCTAGTCAACTTTCTGGAGGTCAACGGCAGCGGGTTGCTTTAGCCCGTGCACTAGCGGTTGAACCAAAGGTGCTTTTACTTGATGAACCGTTTGGAGCACTTGATGCTAAGGTTCGTAAGGATTTACGCAGGTGGTTGCGCCGTCTTCATGATGATTTTCATATTACTAGTATTTTCGTCACCCATGACCAAGAAGAAGCGCTTGACGTTGCCGACCGTATCGTTGTCATGAATGAGGGTCGAATAGAACAAGTTGGAACACCAGAGGAAGTATACGAACATCCAATAAATCCCTTTGTATATGATTTTCTTGGGAATGTAAATATCTTTCCAGGCCGGCTCCACAATGGGAAATTAAGTGATGGTATTTTTACTATCGATGCGCCCGATTTTCATGGTGAAGAAAGTACAGATGCAGTTGGCTATGTTCGTCCCCATGATATACACCTTGAACGAAAATCGGAATCAAATGATGCGGTTGAAGCAACGATTGTACATCTTCATGTTGTTGGACCTGTCGTTCGGGTGGAATTGAGACGGGAAGACCGAGAAGAGTTCCTTGAAGCTGAAATCTCAAAAGATCGCTATCGAAAGCTTGACTTGCAATTGAAAGATACCGTCTTTGTTAAACCAAAACAATTAAAGGTATTCATTCCGCAAGATTACACGATTTAGGTTGAAGAAATATTTATGTAAATGTTTCCAATATAATAATATTGCAGTAAAATATAGCTGTGGAAGGATTATATTTGAAATGGAGGCAATTAGTCATGAATAGAATGAGCCTAGAGCATTTTGAACATCCAATTCCCAAGCTAAAAGAACTTAAAGCAAAACCAGAACAATATTGCATGATGCCAAATTTTCGCAGCGTTAAGATTAGAGGGTCCGCAAAGATGAGAAGAGGAAAGATACCCGGTCGTCACCATTGAATATAGACATTTATAGAATTTGTAAACCTGAGCAAAGGATTTTTTTGCTCAGGTTTTTTTATGGGGTTAGTAGTTATTGACCAATTATTTATGTTAGCATGCGTTTTTCGCCTTCGATTTCTTGGATGGGGTTAATATTTTGGGTGAACTCGAGCGTTCCAATGTATTCGCCTAGTTCATTGCGAACGGCGAAGTAGCGAATATAGACGTAATGATCTTTAAACTTAATCCAAAAGTCCTCTGAATCCTTTCTGCCCGCTTTAAAGTCTTCTAAAAGCTCTTCAACAGTATGAACACTTCGTGGTGGGTGACAGTTTTGCACCGTTCTACCGATGACAGCCTTTGTGCGTGCAAAGATACGGTCTTTTCCATGTGAAAAATAGCGGACCACATCATTGTGGTCTATGAATGTTATGTCTACTGGTAAGTGATTTAACAATAACTCAAGTTGTTTTATAGAGAGAACACCTGTCTCCATTCGAATGAAACCTTCAGACATTGCGTTAGTATGCAACTCTTTTCGTTCTGGTTTCCAGACACCGGCAGGACCTGTTAAGCAATAACCAATTTCATCACTTTCATGTGCAATCTTGATCCATTCATCCTCGGTGAGCGTTTTCAATGAAACTGGAAATAAGACATTTTCTTCACGTGCAATCATATCAAGTACTTCTCGGATGATAAAACTTATCGACTGAATGACGGAGGACTTATCACCGTTATAGTTTGTTAATTTACGCTTAGAATCTTTTATCGCATCGCGAATAAAATCATTGTATCGCCACATTACCTGCGTCGGACTATAGATGCCATACTTTTCTAAATAAGGAAATAGTAAATTTTCCTTACGGCTATAATGTTTATCGACATCCAACATTAGATTTAAATCTTCAATTAAGTTAAAGATGATTTCAGGATTATCTTCTTTTATAAATACCTCAAAATTAGGTTGAAGCCTTGTATTTAATAGTTTAAGAATCTCCCTATTTTCCAAAATAAAAGTATGAACGGGGTGACCGGGCTGTTCTTCGGGTTTCTTGGTTTGATTTGTATCTTCTGTGTGTTTTAATGCTGAAGCATGGACAGAACATAAATAGTGAATATCATCGATAGGTACACCGGCTTGTTTCAGTCTATGTTCTAACTGAGATAACTCAGAAG
The DNA here is from genome assembly GCF_012843265.1 of Bacillus sp. DNRA2. Classification (GTDB taxonomy): domain Bacteria; phylum Bacillota; class Bacilli; order Bacillales; family Cytobacillaceae; genus Bacillus_BU. The sequence continues at coordinate 74,258 of NZ_JABAIT010000018.1, forward strand.
CGGTAATACTTCCGGCAATTTGCATAAACAAATCTTTCACATTCGCAACGGGTTTTCCGTTTTGAATATCATTGATGATAGTTTCTAGAAGAGATTGACGTTCTGATGTATTTAAAACGACTTGTTCACGATTATTTATCATTTCACTCATAAGGATGCTCCTTATTCTGTATTAGTCGATTCTCTTGAAAATGTTTGATTGATCCTTAAAAAGATGGAAAAGCACAAGAATCAATTGATTAGTGTTCTCATTCATAATGTATCACGAGTATAATTAGTCGTTTGTGATGCTCATCACGAGTGCTCTTGTTTCATTTTTAATGATAATTATATCCAGATTGGAAAAAATAGGGTAGGAAGGAGGTGTTGTGAATGTCTGTGATAAAGCGGGTAACTGGACTAACGATTTTGCTTGCGATGATTTTTGCTGTGACACCCCTTGACTCAATCTTCGTATTAGCTGAATCAGGTGTGGAAAACCAGCCTACGGAGACGGTGAAGGCGATTGAGATTGATTTGAACGATGATTATTTTAATCCGAAAGAAATCTCGATTCTGAATGGAACAGCCACAACGGTGATATTGAAAAATAAAGGTAAGAAAGAGCACACCTTTACAGTGGAAAAACTCGGAATTGATGCAGAGGTTCAGCCGGGAACAGAAAAAACGATTATCGTGAAACCAAACCAATCCGGTAAATATGATCTGATATGTCGTTACCATTTCCAAGAAGGAATGGTTGGAAAAGTAATAGTCAAATAAAAAGCAGGGCCATTATTATGGCCTTGCTTTTTTTGAGTTTGAATTACTCAAAATCGTTCCACCTCTGATTTTTGGTAAATATAATGTATTGCAACGTTTAATACATTTATAAGAAGGTGGAAAGGTGTATTTTTTTAAGCCAATTTCTGATGAGATTCGTTCAACCCAAATAATTTTTGATAACCATAAAAAAACGATGAAGCTCACGCTAGCATCATTATTTACATGTATTGCTGCTATTCTACAGGCAACTGGTGGATTTTTACCAGGAATAGGATACTTGATAAGTCCGCTTGCCACTGCACCTATTTTATTATGTTTCATGTTTTCCATACCGTTAGGACTGATGTCCTATTTTCTGACTATTGTAGTGTTGTTCATCTTACAGCCATCAGAACTACTGGTATTTTCTTTCACGACAGGATTGTTAGGACTTGGAATTGGGTTATCTTTTTCCTTTTTTAGAATGAGATTATGTATTATTGCTACAGGCACCATTCTTTTGTTGTTAGGAATTATGAGTCTCTTACTTATTTTTCAGTTTCCAGTTTTAGGTCCAGCAGTTAAAGCTTCTTTTTCATTACTATCCATTGGAAGTATCCTTTTATTTACTTTCCTTTATAGCTGGGTATGGGTTGAACTTTCTTTATTTATTTTTAAAAAGTTAAAAATGATAATTATTAAGTACTCCTTTAAATAGTCCAAACATTTAAGTTGGTGTAATGCTTCAATTCTGTAAGAAAACCTCGATTAAGACTATTTTCTCATTGGTTTGTAGGGACTCTTGAAAAGCGGACCTAAACTCAGAATGGTTCTTTGCTTGCTTTCCTATAATTCCAAATCCTTCAGCTAATTTGAGGAAATTGGGGTTATTAAAGGTTACACCGTAATTTTCTCCGAATTGCTTATCCATTTGCTGCACTTCTAGCTTTAACATTGAATCATTTAGTAGGACGATAATGAATGAAAGGCCCAACCGGTTGGCCGTCTCTATTTCAGCAAAATTCATTAACGCACCACCATCTCCAGTTATACATATGACTGGGGCATCGGGACATGCTAATTTAGCTCCGATAGATCCTGGAATAGCTATTCCCATAGAAGCCAAACCGTTTGAGATGATTAAACGATTTGGTTTTTTTGGTTGATATGTTCGGGCAATTGAAACCTTATGGGCTCCGACATCGGAAATAACGATGCTATTTTCTGATGTGTCATCCTCGATAATGTGAAGCAAGTTTTCGATGGTAAATGGCTGATTAGTAGGCTTTGAGTGGTTTTGATTTATTTGATAATCAGTAAGTATTCTTTCTTTTAGATTTCCGACTGGTTCCCAAGATTTAGTGGGTAATTTGGATTCGTTAAGAAATTGAAGTGTATTCTTTATGCTTCCAACCAGTTCCATTTCAACGGGATAAAATTCATTTGTGTCTGCTGGTAATGAATCAATATGTAAAACTGGGATTTTCATTTTATTCCACTCATTGGGCAGTTTTTCAACAAAATCAAAACCAATGGTAATTAGTAGATCAGCTTGATTAATACCGTCTAACACTTCATCATTCTCATTAAACCCGAAGGTGAAATAATTACAAGCGTGTTCTTTATCTAATACACCTTTTGCCATAAAGCTATGGGTAACAGGGGATAGAAGGTTATTAATAAAATTTTCAACCTCAGGGAATGCATTTTGTCTAGCGACTCCGTTTCCTACTATTATAAATGGTTTTAGACTTTTATGAATGAGGGTTATTGCGGCTCTAATTGCTTCCATAACAGGAACGCTGTTTGGTAAAGTCGAAACTTTCATTGGCGCATTCGAAATCATTTGGGTTGAAAAATTCTCGGGTAAACTAATGGCTACTGCTCCTGGTTTTTCCATCAAGGCCAACCTGAATGCTTTTCGAACGACAGCAGGTATAGACTGTGCAACCTTAATCTGTGTACACCACTTAGTTACAGGTTCATATAATTTAACGATGTCTATATATTGGTGAGATTCCGGATGATTTCGTTCAATATCTGCTTGTCCAATTAGTGCCAGCACGGGTGAATGATCAAGTTGGGCACTGGCAATTCCAGTTAGGAGGTTTGTAGCCCCGGGGCCAAGGGTGGATAAACAAATACCCACTTTCTTTGACAATCTTCCATAAACATCTGCCATAAATGCAGCACCTTGTTCATGTCTTACGTTGACAAAGTGAATTTTTTTAGATTTTGAAAGGGAATCAGCAAGATCAAGAGTCTCTGTGCCAACGATTCCAAATACGTATTCTACACCTTCATTTTCCAAACAATTAACGATAACGTCCGATACCTTCATTGGTGCCTCCTCATTAGATCTTTTTGTTGATTCAATAACCGATAATTATAGGACGATTTCATCTATTTTATCTTATTTAGTTTGATTTAATCGGTCCTTAATATACTTTAGGGAGAAATGTTTTGTGTTTGCATTTACCTGAAGTTTATTATTGAGGTCCAGGTAAATGTATTTAGCAATTGCATTTACCTGGAGGTTATTTTTCAGGTCCAGGTAAATGCATTTAACGATTGCATTTGCCTAGGGCTTGTTTTCTGGGCCAGGTAAAATTGATCAATGTACTCGACCTTTTAAATTAAAAGGTAATGTATTCATGGGATGATTTCAAAAACTGTACCTTGGTTAAAATCAGTCACTTTCCTAGACCCATAAACTCCTAAATATAATCTTGTTTGATCTAGATTTGTTCCTAGGCTAACAAAATAAGCAGATTGGCTCCCAAAATTATCAATAGTTTCAATCACACTAAAATCATTTTCTTGACCATCTTGCCTTAGCCTAGTATAAGCTAAAACACCTTTTTGGGATTTGTCTCTTCGGGAAAAGTCAGAAAATACAACGCTACCCGTTAGTGCAGGGATTCCTATCCCCATATAGGCTTGCACTCCTGTAAGTGCAGTTCCTCCGAACTTATCAGGTCGGGGGTCCTGATGAAAATAACTGGTTAAAGGTTGAAGGCGAATTCCTGAAAGGGTGACTGCTTCATTGTAATAAGCAATGGTTTTCTCATTTGAAGTCGAATTTCCTGAGCAGCTCCTATTTATCGCTGTAGGAAAGTTGCCTTCCCACCCACGCCAGCCGAAGTTTATTATTCCTCCTCCGTTAGGTTTGGAATTCAAAGTAGAAGCCTGAACAAGCTGAGTAACGGGTATTGGTTGATAATGAACGAATGAAAAAATCGACTCAACCAAATCCTGTCCGACATTTCCCACATATTTTATATATTGATTATAAAACCGTTGATATGAAATGCCTGGTATATTGCGAACCCCTTTAGCGATTACCGTTAACGTTTCCTGAATAGGTATCGGAAGTTCATTAAACCTTGTGACTATTGGGGGAGTTTGGAAGGATATATTTTTGCTAACATCTATTTCAATTATTTTACCAGCAATCTCTAAATTGTCTTGGCTTAAGTTAAATGGATCATAGCCTGATCCACCATCACCTGTTGTTAAAATCAGTTTTCCTGTTTCAGGTGAAAAGTTTAAGCTATTGACACCATTATGATTCATAAATGGTCTTCTTAAGTTAAGTAATGTCCGACGCTTTTGAGGTGTGCTAGTTGATTGTAATACCCATTCTTCGACTGTATCTATGTGATCATATTGTGTTTCTCGATTGATCCACTTAAGGTTTAAGGTTTTGGGATCACACGGATCAGGGTTAAAGCCACCAGAAATTGCACCTGGACCTTGTGTTCCAGCTACTGAATAATGAAGGTAAAATAAGCCGTTATAATAAAATTCGGGATGAAACGCCATCCCTAACAATCCCCGTTCATCATATCCACCAGCAGAACTACCTAATTTTATGATTTGAGGGCGAATATCTAAAAATGTCATTAACCCTGAATTTCCTATGTAAAAAATTTCGCCGATTTGGGTTGCGATAAATAATCTTTCAATGGAGTCACGTGGAAGGATTGCTGTTTTTATCACAGTGGGTAAATTAATGCTGCTTACAATGGGCTGTAAACCAACCTTAACTTTTATCAACTGATCCGCACTCCCTGTAATTGTTTTTTTATAGAATATGATTAGAATTGTTTATTAGACTAATATAGTGGGGTACGACTGAAAATTCATAAACGGAGAAATTCCGGGTAAGGTTTAAAGGGGAAGTATAAATAGCCGATATAAGCGGAGAAATTCCGACTATCTGTTCTAAAAAGGGCAAAATTTAATGATTTGGATAACATAACCGAAAAAACTCCGCTTATATTTAAGGAAATAAGGGTATTTCCGAATTTAAACGGAATTTATCCGGTTATTTTCACTTTTATAAAAGGGGAATTTTTACTTTGCTAGATTTAGTTGCCACGAAACACCAAACTTATCATTTAACCAGCCAAATTTCTTGCTGAAACCGTAATCGCCTAACGGCATAAGCGCTTGACCTCCATCAATAAGTTTTTCATAAAGATAGTCTAGTTCTTTTTCAGTTTCACACGTCACATAGATTGAAAAAGAAGGAGTAAAGGAAAACTGATGTTTTATATTACTGTCAATGCACATAAATTCTTGGCCTTTTAAGGAGAAAGTAGCTTGCATTACGGTTCCTTCATCACCAGATTCATTCGCTCCATAGCGAACAATACTTATGATTTTTGAATCGTCAATGATTGATGTGTAATAATTCATTGCTTCTTCTGCCTTGCCATCTTGAAACATTAAGAATGGTAAAACCTTTTCCATATGTATCTACTCCTTTAGTATTAATAACAACCTCATATCAATTGTAAAAAAAATATGTGTGATTATTGCTTTAATATTTTAGAATTTAAACGCTGGGCAGTTGAATGCCTTTCCACTCGCTAACATCACATTGGCCAAATTCGTTGTCACCAACAGCACACACGGTACCGTCCGATTTAAGTCCGATTGTGTGAACACAACCCGCAGCAATTCCCACAATATCATTCCATCCACTTACATTGCATTGGAAATACTTATTCATACCCACAGCAACCACAGTACCGTCTTGTTTAAGTCCGATTGTATGATAACTACCCGCAGCAACCGCCACAATATCACGCCAGAGGCTTACATCACATTGACCATGCTTATTCATACCAACAGCAACCACGGTACCATCCGATTTAAGTCCGACTGTATGAAGGTAACCTGCCGAAACCGCCACGATATCGCACCAATTATTTACATTACACTGACCATATCGATTATTACCTACAATCGTCACGGTACCATCCGATTTAAGCCCGGCAGTATGCCAGTCACCCGCTGCAATGGCAACCATATCATGCCAAGTGCTGACATTGCATTGACTTTCAGTAACTCGACCCACAGCAACTACAGTACCATCTGATTTAAGCCCGACGGTATGACGCCATCCTACAGCAACAGCCTCAATATCACACCATTCGCTAACATTACATTGGTTGTGCTTATTCCAACCAACCGCCACGACTGTTCCATCAGATTTAAGCCCGATGGTATGAACATTCCCTGTGTTCGTCGCCATATGAACATTACCAGCGGCAACCGCCACTATATTGAGCCAGCTGCTAACTTCACATTGGCCATATTGATTATCACCCACAGCCATTACTGTGCCGTTAGATTTAAGAGCAACTGAATGACGTCGACCAGCAGCTATGGTTTTTTGAAGCCAATATTTAACCTCTAGCACCGTTTTTTTCGGTGAATTGTCATCCATGGAAACCTCCTCGAGTATTGGATCCTGCCGTTACTTGTCAAGTATATGTAACTTTGAGATTGGTCGTCAAATGGAAGCAATATTATTATTTATGTTATGAGAGGTAAGCAGTAAAATGAAAAAATCTTCCAATGCGGAAGATTTTTATTTTAGATTTGGAAAATCTTGCTGGCGCAATGCCTCATACACCAAAATAGCTGCGGTATTTGATAAGTTTAGTGAACGAACATGGTCATTCATGGGAATTCTCAAAAAGTGGTCTTTATTATTCTCTAATAGATCCATTGGTAAGCCGGTTGTTTCTTTACCAAACATAAAATAATGGTCCTTTGATACATCACTGAAATCAAATGCTGAATGTGTCTTTTCACCAAACGTTTCAATATAGTAAAACTCACCTTGATTTTTTGAAAAAAACTCATCCAATGAGTCATAATAAGTTACATTTACAGAATCCCAGAAATCAATACCTGCTTTTCTTAACATTTCTGCATCAGTTGAGAAGCCGAGTGGTCGTATTAAATGTAAGGCAGTATCGGTTGCGGCACAAGTAAGTGCGATATTTCCGGTATTAGCTGGGATATCAGGTTGATATAGTACAACATGTATTGCCAAGAATGGTCACCTCTATCTTTATTTTAACTATCATATTATAGCAAATAAGTCGTTAAGTTGAACTGTATTAAATGAAAAGAAAAAACAGGTTCGTTTGGGGACATAAACCTGTTCTTTCCTATTTATATATGAAGATATTGGGGGAACAAAGGGGACTAGGTATACTGTTTATTCTTTTTTAGATAGTTTACGAGGCCACCATCAATTCAGGGATTTGAAGAAATGATTTATATTAATTTTATAGATGAAAATAAAAAACGTTTGATATATAACAAACTTTATAATATTATGTTTAGTGTATGCAACATGCAACAATGTGATAACAATGTAGAAATTTAGGAGGGATTTACCTATGAATCCAAAGACTGAATATACAAATAAGTCGGTTCTTAAAGCTGATCAATATGGAAAAATAGATGGAAGGAATGCCTATCAATCAGATTTAGAAAGCCTATCGTTAGGAGTGTCGCCTAAAGAAGCAAGGCAGCGAACACAAAATATATTAATTCACACTTTAGAACGTGCGGAGGAAGGGTATAAGAATGCAACGATTCCAGTGCATCGAGCCATTGATATGACAATTTTGCTTTGCCAAAGCCAGCTATATTTTCAAGATGCCTATCGTTTACCAAAGTTATATGATCCGGAGAACCCCACTGTAAAAAATATTGGGCTGCAAGGAGATGCACTACGAATTGAAGTTTGCAAAGAAAATCTAATGATTGACGAGCAAATTCAACAATTTTATCAAGCATTGGGTGAAAACGGCGAACTACTAGGAGAACGCTTACGTGTATTAGCTCGATTATTAGAGGATTTAGGTTATAAAAAGTAGAGGTGAAAATGATGGAAGAGGAACAACAATATTATTTATCACCACAGAGAAAGTTCACTTCCGAAGAAAAGCTATTAATTTGGAAAAAACCAGCTTCTCATATTAATAGCGAGGAGGAAGAACGAATCTGTTGTGAAGTGCAACGAAATTGGCATCGTGGGGAAATGAAGATAGCTAACATTTTGTTAGAGGGCGATGCAGGGTCTGGCAAGACGCAATTGGCTAAAGCATTATCTTCCGACTTTGGCCTACCATATACGAAAGTGACATGTTTTTCAGATATGGATAAAACGGATATAATTGGTGCCATTTTACCGGTCATTTCTGATGAACATTTACTACGAATGGAAGCCGAAGATCAAAAAGTGCTAAAGGTATTATATGAAAGTGATGGGTTCCAAAGTGCTCAAGCGATATTAATGGATCTACTCAAGCTGACAGCCGAGCAAGCAACTGACTACTTAAAGCAGCTAATAAAAAAAATATCGAGTAATGCGAAGGAAGAAGTTGTTGAATATCGCTTTTATCCTTCTGAAATTATCCGTGCCTATGAAAATGGGTATCTACTCGAAATTCAGGAGCCGACCGTTATTCGAGATGCTGCGGTTTTGATGGCTTTGAATTCTGCCTTAGAATTAGATGGAAGTATTAATTTACCAACCAAAGTCATTCATCGACACCCAGACTTTATTGTGGTACTGACAACAAACCGTGATTATACCGGTTCGAGACCACTAAATGAGGCGTTGCGAGACAGAATCCAGCATGTTGAAAAGATGGACTTACCTTCTAAAGAAGTCATGATGGAACGGGCGATGGCAAAAACGCAATTTCAACAAAAAGAAGTGCTGAGCGTATTGGCGGAATGTATTATCCTTCTTGATCAAACAGCTCGAGCTAACGCGATTAAAGGAGTTGCAGGAATGCGCTCTTATCTTTATTGGGTTGATGCAGTAGCAGCAGGTATCCCTTTAAAGAGCGCTATGTATCATAAAGTGATTTATAAAATGACAACTGATGAAGAAGAAATCCGTCTATTAGAAGAAGCTTTACGTGGACATGAAATGTTTACTCGGTTAGAGGAGGTAAGGTTGCTCGTAAAAAAGCATTAACAAATGGTGTTGAAATTAAGACAGAAGGAGAGATTGATGGCAAGGCTGACGATCCAACCACCTCTTCTGACAATGCCATTTCTTTAAAAAAGTCAGCAGATAGTGTGCAAGAGTCTACCACTTTAGCAGAAGAAGGTACGATGCGGGAAAGTACTGATATCGGAGAAAATGGACGGCCATTCTATCATCCTGAAGGTGAGAAAAAAGAAATAGAAAATGCTCGCCGTGCTTTTCGTAAACAATTAAATCAACAAGCTAGAATGGCCGTTCAAGATTCTAATCACTGGAATATTAAACAAATTGTACATCGACCTGATTATACAAATGAACAAATTAGAGAGTACGAACAATTAAGGCTAGAAATTAATCCAATTGTACAAGAAATCGCCAGAAAAACAGCACCATTTTTGATACACGAGGATTCCATTACCCATTCTAAGCGAAAATATTATGGTACGAACTTTAAAGCAGAAACAGTTGCGTTTCAGGATTTTAGATATTTTTCTCGAAAGTTACCCCCAACTGAAACTCCTTCACTTGTGGTAGCATTGCGCGTAGATGAATCAGCTTCGATGAACGCATTTGGTCGGTTAGTTGCAGCGAAACGTGCCGTATTAGCAGTCTATGAATTTTGTCAGCTGTTAGGCATTCCATTACTAATTTATGGAGATACGGCAGACGTTTCAAAGCTGGAGCAGATGTCAATCTTTGCTTATACTGACTTCGAACAACCAGCACCTGATGATGCTTTTCGTTTGATGAATATACGAGCGAGAAGTAATAATCGTGATGGTATGGCATTACGAGTTATTTGTGAGCGTTTAGTGGTTTGCCCACAGCAAACTAAATTAATAATAAGTATTAGTGATGGTCAACCAAAGGCTATGCCAGACTATACGGGTATCCAGGCTATAGTTGATATGCAACAAACGATTGCCCATTTTGAACGAAAAGGTATTACTTTTTTGGCGGCTGCGATTGGACAAGATCAGGAAATTATTCAGCAAATATATGGAGAGGAGCGTTTTCTGGATATGTCAGATTTAAAACGATTCCCTACACAATTAGTACGGATGATTTCTCGGTATATCAGTTAGTAAAGAATGTCAGCAAGGCAAATAAGTTTTTCTGATTTTTATGAAGTAAAAGAAATGGACAGTCATTGTTTGACTGTCCTTTAAGACTTTTACAATTGATTAGTCACGAATAACTTTTCCATTTCCTTAGCAGTAATCGGTTTGCTGAAGAAAAACCCTTGCCCTTTTTGACAACCATGATTCACTAAAAACTGTATTTGTGCTTCATTCTCAATCCCCTCAGCAACTAATCCAAAATCCAGATTATGCCCCAAATCTATGATCGTTTTAACAATTTGGCCTGCGCTTGCGTGTACGGTAATATCATCAACAAATGACTTATCAATCTTGATTTGATCAATTGGAAGATATCGCAAATAGCTCAAAGATGAGAAGCCTTTGCCAAAATCATCAATTGAAATGAAAACACCTATGCCTTTTAATTCAGTTAAGATTTTTATGGAGCTTTCAATATCTTGCATAATGCTTTCCGTAATTTCTAAATCCAAATATTGAGGTTCCAGTTGTGTTTCTTTTAAGACTAACTTTATATATTCAACAAAATCCTCGTCTTGTAATTGGCGTACTGAGACATTAACAGAGACAGGGATAGGGCGCTTTCCAGCATTTTGCCATTGTTTATTTTGTAAACATGCAGTTTTCAATATCCATTTACCAAGAGGAACGATTAAACCCGTTTCTTCAGCTAAAGGAATAAATTCATTAGGAGCAATAATCCCGTGCTCGGGGTGGTACCAGCGCAAAAGTGCTTCTGCTCCCACAATCGTTCCCGTGCTTAATTCTATCTGTGGTTGGTAATGGAGCATAAATTGATTATGCTGGATTGCTTTCCGAAGTGAAGTCTCTAACTCCATCATGCGAGTAGTGTGGTGAATGAGATAGGAATGATAAAACTGAAAATTATTTTTTCCTTTGTCTTTTGCGTGATACATGGCAGTGTCTGCATGCTTAATTAATGTTTCTTCATCAACACCATCCTCAGGATACAGACTAATTCCAATACTGACGGTGATATAAAACTCCTCATTGTCTAGAATGATTGGTGATGAAAATTGATTGATGATTCGTTGGCAGAAATCTAAGATTGTTATCCGATTAACATCCAAAAGCATAACGATAAATTCATCGCCACCTTGTCTAGATATCAAACCTTCATTTTGAAAGATATTCTCCAGTTTTTGAGCGATCCTTTTTAAGATGAGGTCACCAACAGAATGTCCCTTTGTATCATTGATAATTTTGAACCGATCTAAGTCTAAAAATAATATCGCCAGTCTTTGAATGTCTTTATTCAATAAGGATGAATATAGTTCCTGTCTAAACATATTTCGATTTGGGAGACCTGTTAACTCATCATAATAAGCCATATGAGTGATAATTCGTTCTGATTTTTTTTGTTCGGTGATATCTCGTCCAATAATTTGAACGGCTTTTTTTCCCCCAAGATGAATGAAACGGGCTGCAACTTCCATCTCAATCCATTTCCCATCTGATCTTGGGCCATCGATTTCAAATATGACTCTTTTGTCAAAATTTATATTCTTCAATTGTTTTTCGATTTTTCCCATCATATTAGGTGTGATGATTTTATTAATTGATTGTCCGATTAAAGCATGAGGGTTATTGGTACCAATAATTTGACAGCCTGCTTCGTTAATATATTCAATTTTATGATTGGCGATGATGGCAACTAAATTAGGTGACATTTCTACAATTGTTTGATAGCGGTCTTCACTTTCTTTTCGATCAGTAATATCAAAGATAATACTGGTAAAGTCAACGAAGTTCCCTTCTTCATCAAGAGTTGGTATCCCTCTATCTTGAATCCAACGGATTTCTCCAGTCGGACGAAGGATGCGATAGATGGATGTCACAGATTTTCCTTCTCTAAGATTTAGATCTCTATCGTATAAAAATAATTGATCTTCTGGAACAATTACCTTTTTCCATAATTCATGGTCATGATAAAATTCCGTTAATTTGCGCCCATATAATTTTTCTATTCCTTTTGTAATTAATAACTTATTGGTCTTTAAATCATGGGACCAAATGGCAACATCAATTGTTTCAAAAATATTTTTTAACTTTATTTTATTCTTTTCTAATTCTTCCCGCGTATTACTAATCCTTGAATATATATAAAACAATAAAATGATGATTCCCATCTATATAGCAAACGCAAAATAATAAAAGAATATATCGGTTTCGTGGAAAATAAATAGGAAAGTAAAAACAATTATTTGCGTAATGATGACGCTGGTTAGTCCAAATCTTAATTTCTGATTGCCAGTTCTATTTTTCATAGGATGCTCCTAATGTATATTGATAAAATTGCATTTTAGATGTGAATTACTTTTGAATAAAATCTAGAAATGAAAACGATAGGTTGAAACTCACATGTCATTAGTTTTAGTATCCTCACCTAGTTTCATGCCAACCTGTTTTTAAAAATATGGAAATAAGATAAAGTACCTGTGGTTGACGAGCCCTTTAATAGCAATTTGTTTAGGATATAAAGTTCGGTAATTAAATCATATCGATTATCATTTGTGGGTAAATTACTTATTAATGAATTTACTGAATGGAGAATTAAGATAATGAATATCGACAAATCGAAATTAACATCTGCTGAGATGGGCAAGCTTTGGGCAACTTATATGGGGAATACGATGGCAAAGTGTGTATTAAGATATTTTCTAAAGCATGTGAACGATAATGAAATAAAAAATCTACTGGAGTTGTCCCTAAATCTAACAAAAAAATATACTCAAAGCATTGCTCAGATATTCGAACAAGCAAATTTTCCTATCCCAGTTGGATTTTCAGATGAGGATGTAAATCTTGATGCGCCAAGACTTTATTGTGATGATTTTTATTTATATTACTTACAATACACTGGAAAAGTTGGGATTAGTATTTATTGCCATGCACTTTCGGTGATCACTCGGTCGGATATTAGCGATTTCTTTATTAAATGTGTTGGAGATACAATTTCCTTGTTGACCAATACAAATAACCTATTACAACAAAAAGGAAAATTAATGAACTCACCGGTGGTACCGAATCCAAACAAGGTTGATTTTGTGAATGGTCAAGATTTTTTAAATGGTTATCTTGGTAAAGTGAGACCATTACATGGTCTTGAAGTTGCTCATCTTTACGATTGTCTTAATAACGATATTACAAGTAGGGCGGTTGTCGCAGGCTTTGCTCAAATTGCTCAAGAAACAAAAGTGAAAAAGTTTATGGAACGTGGTTGGGAGATTAACAAAAAGCATATTGGGCTTATGTCAAAAAAACTAGATGAGGACAATTTACCGTCCCCTACAATTTTAGACCATTTGGTAACGTCATCTACTACCCCTCCATTTTCAGATAAAATAATGATCGCTCATAAAATTGATATGTTCTCAATGAAAATAAGGGAATATGCCAATGGGGCATCATTGAATGGAAGAAGAGATATAGGCCTAATGTATGCCCGATTAATGATGGATGTTTCTTTATATGTTGAAGATGGGGCAAATATTATGATTGAAAACGGTTGGATGGAGCTACCGCCTACTTCTGTAAACCACGAAGATTTGTATCATTGAGAGATGAAAGGTTAGGTATATTTATAGCTAACTATTGATGATATAATTTCAGGAGAAATGTAAAAAGGATTTTATGAATTAGATATTGGGAGGGAGCATGATGTCCACAAACGAAACACCGAGACGGATACTTTTAGATTTGGCAGTTACATTGGATGGATTTATTGAAGGGGAAAATGGCGAAATTGACTGGTGCATCATGGATCCTGAGATGAATTTTATTGATTTTTTAAACAGCATTGACACCATTATATACGGGAGAAAAAGTTATGATTTATGGAGACAATTTACTATAGATAAAATGGAAAGTGATGCCGATAAAGAAATGTGGCAAATGATTCAACGAAAACAGAAATATGTCTTTTCAAGAACACAAAAATCTTCAGGTGATGATGTAATTTTCATAAATGACAACATCGCTGAGGAAGTAAAAAAGCTTAAGAATATGTCAGGGCAAGATATTTGGCTCTATGGCGGTTCGAGTTTAATCACAACGTTTATTGATTTAGGACTAATCGATGAATTTAGATTATCGGTGCATCCTGTGATTTTAGGAGATGGAAAGCCGTTGTTTAGTGACATTAAACAAAGACTAAATCTAAAACTGATTGAAACTAAAAGCTATACATCTGGAGTGGTTCAACTGATTTATCATCGTGATCAAAAGTGAATGGGCCGAACGGTTATTATGCGTTTATCCGAGTTTGGGTTAACGCTATTTTTTTTGTAGAATAAGAACGTATGTTTGTGTATAATATAAGTAAAGGGGTGAAAATGATGATTTCTTTGCTTAAAAAAGCTGCTGAAACAGGTGAGGTTCTTGAAATGATTTATCTGTCAAATAAAGGTGAGATTAGCCAAAGATGTATCAAGGTGAAAAGTGTTTCTGAAGGAACATTTATTGCATATTGTTATTTGCGGCAAAAACGCAGAGTGTTTAAGCAAAGTAATATTTTATCAATTGCCCCAATTCGGATGAACAGAAAACAGGGGGCATAAATTTTGAAGAATAGAGATAGAGGAATAAAAAAGTGGCATGGTTTTTTCATGCCAGAACATTCAGGAGAGTTAAAGAATATTTGGCAGGAAGATAAAAAAATTAAAATGCCTATTTTAGATGAATATCAACTCCAAGAATTTGAAGAAATTTTGCGTTATGCTTATGAATATCAAAAGCTGGTAGAATTTGATGTTTATAATGATGGTTTGGTTGAAACGAAACAAGGTTTGGTTCATGCTTTTGACTCTCTAAATCGTGAAATTAGCGTTACATTCATAATTAATGAGATGATAAGGATTCATTTTGATGAAATTATTAATGTAAAAATAATTGATTAAATATGGCAATAAGGCGGATATAAAATCATTTTTATTATTGGTTTTTATAGGAATTTTCAAAAAAGTATGAAAGAATTCGATTATTTGTAATAACTTTTCATCATAGTCCTTCCTAAGAATTATAAAATTGAAATGGGAGGTTGTGATTGTGATGAGATTATTTATCTTTATTGTCATAATTTTACATGGGCTTATTCACTTTATGGGTTTCGTGAAGGCCTTTAATTTATTTGAAATAACTGATTTAACCTTAGCCATCTCAAAACCAACAGGTGTCTTTTGGCTGATTTGTGCCCTACTATTCCTCATTTCGGGTATCCTGGTCTTATTAAGAAAAGCATGGGTATGGATGCCGGCTAGTATCGTTTCGATAGCGTCACAAATATTAATATTAATCGTTTGGAATGATGCAAAGTTTGGTACAATTCCAAATGTGATCATTCTAATATTTGCACTCTTCACATATGCCTCATGGAAATTCAATTCTCAAATTGATCAGGAAATTGACGTCATTCTTTCCCATCATGATTCCACACTGACACAAATAGTCACAGAACAGATACTTGAAGATTTACCGTTTCCAGTACAGAAATGGTTAAAATCAATCAATGTTGTAGGAAAAGAATCAATAAAAATTGCCTATTTTAGCCAAAAGGGGAAAATGAAATTGAAACCAAGTCAAAAAGACTGGTTTCCTTCAACTGTCGAGCAATATGTTACTACTGAAAAACCCGGCTTCATTTGGAAGGTACATATGAATATGAGTTCACTGATTCATGTGGTGGGAAGGGATAAATTCCATGAAGGGAAAGCAGCAATGACGATAAAAGTTGGTTCCCTTTTTCCTGTTGTAAATATGTTCGATGACGACAAAACGAACCAATCGACCTTACAGAGATATTTAATGGAATTGCCTTGGTATCCTACTGCAGCACTAAACTCTTATATTACTTGGGAAGAAATCGACGATAAGTCTGCAAAAGCAACCATGACTTATAAAGGCGTCACTGGTTCAGCTACTTTTCATTTTGATGAGAGGGGGCAATTGTTAAAAGTGAGTGCAATGAGATTCAAGGATAGCGATGAAAATGCAAAACTGATTGAATGCGTTGGTGAAGTAAAAGAAAATCGTATGATCGATGGGATCTTAATTCCTTCCAAAATGTCGATTACCTGGGTTTTAGATGATGGTTTATTTAATTGGTATCAACTTGAGATTAACGAGGCAAAGTATAATTTTAAGTAAAGATATGGTGTGGAGAAGTTTTTTTAATTTTGAGTTTTTAAAAGAAAACTAATCGTATTTCACTACAAGAATAAATAAGGAAATATTAGGGGAAGATGTTAATAAATACTCCTTCCTTGGTGAAAACATGGAAAATTATTCAAACACTAATACAGCAAGACGCTACAAGGCCCATGTAAGCTCACTCGGAACTACACAACTCCATTTACGCAATCCCTATATCATTGCATGGTGGTCGGCAGCCTTCCCAGGATTTGGACATTTGCTTTTGTCAAAATACCTACGAGGATATGCGTTGTTTATATGGGAAGTTATTGTAAATATCAAGGCGCATGTTAACCTCTCCATGATTTATACATTTCAGGGAAATATCGACTTGGCAAAAGAAGTGTTAGACCCTAGGTGGCTTTTAATGTACATACCGGTTTACATTTTTGGGATATGGGATAGCTATCGAACAACTGTAGACATGAATAGAGTTTTTATTTTGGCCGATCGGGAGAATCATCGTTTTAATACTTTTACTTTAGGTGCCTTGGAAATTAACTATTTAGATAAAAGAAAACCGGCTTTGTCAGTCATGTGGTCAATATTTATTCCAGGACTTGGTCAACTGTATATCCACAGAATATTAACTGCCTTATTTATCATCGTGGGATTAGTAGTTTTTTATTATTATTCACATGTTCAAGAGGCCGTTTTATTAATATTCCAGGGGAATATTAAAGATGCTACCACGGTTTTAAAATCAGAATGGCTGTTATTTCTTCCCTCGCATTATGGTTTTGCGATTTACGATTCGTATATCAATACAGTAGAAAACAATAAACTTTTCGATAAAGAATTAAGGAATCATTTAAGTGAAAATTACCAATCGGCAAATTTTGAAATCTTAAAAGGACAAAAAGTAAAATGACGAATATGCAACTTTTCTCAACTTTTGAAAGCACGATCTTTCTAGAAATGGCGATTTCGACGATCGAGAAAAAGGGGATTGTTAAAGAAAATATTTATGCCGTCCCATTAGATAACCGAACAGAAGATCGAAAAGTTTTTGATTCTATGCACCGTTCTGATGGTACCACGTTAATTGACATTGGAATGGGATTAGCCACTGCATTTTCCGTCATTGGTGCTAGTATAGGATTTAAATTAGACTGGGGTCCTATTATTTGGGGACTTATTACTGCCATTTCAGGATTTTTGGTTGGATTTGCAATTAGGCTTTTTATAGAAGTGGCAATGAAGAAGAAAAAAAGATTAATAAAAGGGAAACATGCTGAGATTATCTTAATTGTTAATTGTGAAGAAACACAGGCTGAGTTAATTGAGAATATACTGTGGAATCATTTCGCGCTTGGTGTAGCAAAAATAATGAGAGGGGAAGAAACCCTAAAAAGTTGAGACAATTATTGAATATGAAATGGATTAATCACAATAAAAACTCACTATTTAGTGAGTTTCAGACTGTAGACAAACTCGATGATAATCGAGCTTGTCTACAGTTTTTCTTTATATGGGGCTGATGATTTCCGTTCCAGGCGCTTCGCTTTCCGCGGGGCGGGCGGTGAGCCTCCTCGTCGCTAAAGCTCCTGCGGGGTCTCACCTGTCCCGCTGCTCCCGCAGGAGTCTTCGCGCCTTCCACTCCAATCATCAGGTGTTAAAACTAATTAACACACCATCCCCCTATTGTCTACAGAATTCCGGCTAAAAAACCCAATAAATTTACAAAAGGCATTTGGAATAATCTCATTCCAAATACCTTTTATCGACAATCTGAAACTCACTATTTAGTGAGTTTTTTCTGTATATATAAATGAGCTATTAAGTAGTGTATTGTATTATTCTTCATGTTCATTAGTAAGATGATTCCGGTCACTGGCTGTTGGCGGTTGCTCTAACCAGCCATTTTTAATCATCAGATTAGCCCCATCCTCTGCAAATTTTAGAAGTTCTAAGGTGAGCCGTATATAATGAGCCCCTAAGTCTCTTCTAGAATTTACACTTAAAGCGGAGCCGTAATAGGCGATGGATAATTGTGTGGATAATTGTATTTGGTATAACATATATTTATCAGAAAAGGTCGTGGCGGTTGAGTTAGTAACCATCGACTGCCAGGATATGGGTGGAACTAATTTATCCGCTTTAAATACCGTTTCAAAAATATTGATGTGTTTGTTAGCGAGGTCTATACCTCTAAGAAAATACTTTCGTACTTCTTTTGATTGAGTAACTTGGCTGAACCCTAGCTTTAATGCCGCATGAAGATGCATTTTCATCATGTTGAAGGTAATATCTCCTATTTCCATTGCACTTAGTGGTCGGCGTTCCCCAAACCAGCCAGTTAAAAAACTTTGGTGCTGAACAAACTCGGCAGAAACCGGTGGCGAAATTATATTAGGGCGAACGAGAAGTCCTTTTGACAGCATGGTATCAGTGGTTTGATCGAAGAGCATCATAGTTTCGGTCATACAGGTTATATAATATTTTTTTAAGTCAGATCGAATCGAAGTACTCACGGATAAAGAATATCCTGTCATTCCTTGTAAAGTCATGATGTATAGATAATTTAGGTACAAAGGGTCTTGAAAAAGACGTGGTGCTTTGATGATTACGTCATGTTTTTCATTGAATCCAATTGGAAGTGGAAAATGTTCTTTTATCATAAATTCGGTAATTTCGTTTATATGTTTCAGTGATAATTCAAGCGAGGTTTGATAAATACTTGTAACATCTTGATCTTCGATATGTTCAAGTGCATATCGAAAAAAACAAATAGACATTGTATCAAATATGTATTGTGTCCAAAGACTTGAAATTTCGGGTGCTGTTAACCGAATATTATTTGTTTCCAATATTTCTCCTCCATTTTACACGAAATCGTAATTAATGTGATTAGTGTTTTACAGCAAGAAGAAAATATGTAAAAATAACTGAAAAATACAAGTAATACATTATTTATCAAGGAAAAAGTATACTAATGGTATTATATATTTCAATAAATTGCCATATTTAGTACTCCTTTTCATCAAATGACGTGAATATCATTTAGTAAAGAAGAGAAAGGAACTATCCTCCTCTTCTAAAAAAGAAAGAAGGTGGCTCTCATGTCACTCGCACAATTTGATGAGATCTTTGAAATTTGTTGTGAGTTTGTGACTGTGGCCGAAATGGAAAAAACAATCGAGGTAAAGAAGGAATGGATTGCAGAAAGAAATGATTACCATCGTTTTCCAATTGGAAATAGGTGGTGGGAGAATGCGGTCAGAGAGTTAGATAAAGAAAATGAAAAAGATTTACTATATGTTTAATGATAATAAATTAGGGCTACCGAATAAAATGGTACCTGTAGGTAGGACACTCGAAAAAAAGAGTGTTTCACCTACAGGTATTTTTTTATATACTTGAATTTCAGAATATGGGGATAAGGGG
>NZ_JABAIT010000019.1 GCF_012843265.1 Bacillus sp. DNRA2
TCCCCAACGGGGATAATTATGGAGGAGCCGTATGCGATGACCCGCACGTACGGAACTGTGAGAGGCGCATGAGTAATTCATGCGCCTACTCTATTTTGTGGGGAAAAAGAGCCAATTAAAATAGTTTAAGAACAGATTTGTTATACAACAGGTTAATGTGAATAAATAACTATAGAAAAATTTTCAGAAAAATAAGAAAATAAAAGGTGAGATTAATTAATTATTATAACCAAATTTGCATTTATTGTTAATAATGAAGAGGGGACAGTGGATGAATGGGGTTAGAGGAATGGTTGAGCGAGCGGATAAGAGAAACGAAGGAAGCGGGATTGTATCGTACGGTAAAAACCATGAATACGGCGCCGAGCCCAAAGGTGGAAATTAATGGACGCAAACAATTGGTATTTTCTTCAAATAATTATTTAGGGTTAGCCAACAATGAAAGTTGTATTTATGCTGCAGAAACGATACTTCATCAGTTTGGTGTTGGTAGTAGCGGTACTGGGGCAACGACGGGTTACACAAAGTGGCATCATATGTTAGAAAATAAAATTGCTAAGTTTACAAATACTGAGGCAGCTATGTTATTTTTAGACGGATCTTTAGCAATCTTTGGAGTTATGTTATCTGTTTTAGAAAAAGGGGATGTCATTTTGTGTGATCAACTCAATCATGTTTGTGTAAATGATGCGGGAAGATTATCAGAGGCTGAAACTATTACTTATCTTCATGTTGATATGGCGGATTTGGAAGAAAAACTAAGGCACTCTCAAAATAAAGATAGGCGCTTTATAGTTACAAAAGGTGTATTTAGTATCAATGGATCGATAGCACCGCTCGATAAAATTATGTCTCTTGCAAAAAATTACAGTGCATATGTTATTGTGGACGATTCCCATGCAATCGGAGTAATAGGAGAACATGGCCGAGGTACAAGTGAGCTGTTTAATGTAAATCCAGATGTCATTATTGGCTCATTAAACAATGCATTTGGTGCTGTGGGAGGATTTGTATGTGGTTCTCGAACGTTAATTGATTTTTTAAGAAATTATGCCAAAACCTTTGTTTATCATCCTTCAATACCTCCAGCCCTTTGTGGAGCCTCTTATGCAGCTATTGAAATTTTAGAAAATAGTCGAGAAAAACGATTGCTTCTTAAGGCGAGTGCAAATTATGTAAGGAACTGTTTGGCAAATATGGGGTATTTTGTGAAGGGACAGCATTCTCCGATTATTTCAGTTATCATCGGAGATCCTCATCAAACCGAAGCATTTTCAGCAAGACTTGAGGAAGAGGGTATTTTCGCGCTGCCTGCTCCTCAACTTGCTTACAAAGGAATTGAAAGTTTAATTCGGTTAACAATCACTTCAGAACATGGTTATAGTGATATTGAATACTTATTAAATAAGTTTGAAGTGATTGGGAAGGATATGGGTATTATTTAAATGACATTGATATAATAAACAAAAACGGCTAATTCAAATTGAATTAGCCGTTTATCTTATTTTGCAAAGGTATGATCACCGATAGTTGTAACAACTTCACGAGAGCGAATCCAATCATCTGTAGCAATTTCAGGATTGTAAAAATAGACTGCCTCGTTTAAATGGTCATCACTTGTTAATGCCTCACACACTGCCTGCTTTGCTTCATCTGAGGCGGGCTTGTTGATTTCTCCATTTTGAACTGGAGAAAAAGCATAGCTTTTACCGACAACCTCAGTCACAACGCCCGTTACAGTATCAGGAAACTCAGGTGACTGAACCCGGTTTAAAACTACTTCCGCAACAGCTACTTTACCTTCATACGGTTCACCTTTTGCTTCAGCCTCAACTAAACGTGCAAATAAATCCTTCTCTTCATCTGTGATAGGCAGAGCGGGTTCGCTTTGAGCCACAATATTTTCCGGTACAGTTTTTTGCTCACCAATTATAAGTAGACGATTTTTATCATAATCATGAATTTGATCATTTGCTTTGACGGTAAGATTTTGATATCCAAATAATCCAATTGTAGCGACACAAGCTACAATGACTTTATTTAGTAAATTGTTTTTCATGTGTGGCTACCTCCTAAAAAGTTATGCTATTACAGTAACATGGAATAGTACAGGTATAACAGAACAGGTCGATTACATTTGATTATGATTTGATGACAATATTACAAATGTAGCAAAAAGGTGTCATTTAGTAATAAATATGAGATTTTTATCCCAATATCAATGAAATGGAGGATAATTTTACTAAAATACCTAAATTTGAAGAAGTAGTTTTAAACCGATGGCCAAGTTGACGCCATAGAAAACTAGAGGATTGGCTAGGGGTTAAGAATAATCGCAATTTTCTATCGCTGATGCAGGGGAAATGGGTTTAGGGGTAATGAATAAAGGTGAATCGTTACCTCTATGATGAAGAAAATGGGTTTAGGGGTAATGAATAATAGTGAATCGTTACCTCTATGGTGGAGAAAATGATCTTAGGGGTAACGAATAAGAATTAATTGTTACCCCTAGGTAGATAAATTTGGTTCAAGAGGTTACGATTAAATTCAACTTGTAAAGTCGAATACCTAAACCGACACCAAGTATCATATTAAAGCAGGTGATAACGTGTTTTTACGAAGAATTACTCTACAGCGTGAGAATATTACCACTTTAAAGCATTATCCTTTTACGATTCCTTCTCTTAAAAATCTTGATCAATTAGAATTAACGAAAAAAGTAACGTTTTTTGTTGGAGAAAATGGGACAGGAAAATCGACCTTGCTTGAGGCGATTGCTGACAAATGTGGCTTTAATACCGCAGGCGGTGGCCGTAATAATTATTACGAAGTACAATCGGCAGAATCTGCGCTTGGAGATTATATTAAACTATCATGGATGCCCAAGGTTTCAAATGGATTTTTTCTACGAGCTGAATCGTTTTACCATTTCGCTTCGCATATTGACGAAGTAAAAGCGACGGATGCGTACGGTGGGCTCTCGCTACATAAGCAATCTCATGGCGAGTCGTTCCTGTCTTTATTTTTAAATAGATTTAACGGGAATGCCATCTATTTATTAGACGAGCCAGAGGCAGCGTTATCACCACAAAGACAGCTGACGTTTTTAAAAATCATCCATGATTTAGCGGAAGAGGAAAATTGCCAATTTATTATCGCCACTCATTCTCCAATCCTGTTAGGTTATCCTGAGGCAGCCATTTATAGCTTTGACAACGATCAAATAGAAGAAATTGACTATGAGATGACCGATCATTATCAGATTACTAAATACTTTTTGGAAAATAGAGATCGATTTTTGCGTGAGATATTTAAAGACGACTAAACGAATGGAAAAAAATAACTTCAAAAAATGATATAATTATATAATAAGATTATTCATATCTTTAACTTCATGAGTGGCAGAGATTACTTAAAAAATGGAGGTAAAGTATCGTGAATATTAACAAAATTGCCATTATCGTAATGATTATTATGGTGATTCTATCATTTACTAATTTATTCGGGTTGAATATCTCCTCAGCGTGTATTTTCATTGGGATTGGATTCTTCTTTATTAATAAGGTTATTGAAAAACAGCCAACGAGTGGAAGTGGTCTTGACCTAAAGGCAACTGGGGCGAGTTTAAAGGACAGAACCATTTGGCTCTGGATCGTGATGCCCATTATTATGGACGCTGTTTGCGTTTTGATTTCAAATTTATTTTTACCACAATACATCGAGTTCGAAATCACAAGAGCAGGTTCATTTGTCCCGATTGAACTAAGTATATCTTCAGTTTTAATGTTTTTTATTTTTGCTTTAGGAGAGGAGATTGCCTGGAGAGCATTCTTCCAAAATCAATTAAGTAAAGTCCTTCCGATCATTCCTGCTCTCCTATTTTCTTCGTTATTATTTACGCTAGGGCATTTTAAGGTTGGAGATCCATTTGTAGTATCATATGGATTGTTTTTTACATTTATTAACAGTGTTTTATATGGCGTCATTTTTCACAAAACAAAAAATGCATGGGTCAGTACAATCTCTCACTTCATTGCTAATATCTTTGAGGTTACTTTATTTATATTAATCAAATAGTAAAAGAAAAAGCATGTATCATTCATTCGAATGTTCATGCTTTTTCTTGTGTAGATTTGTTTGTTTTTCCCATTTGCGATTATAAAAATTGCACCTTTTATCAAAAGGAATGAGCTCTTTTACTTTAAAAAAGAAAAATAATTTTCGGTCAGTATGGCATAAGATATTGACTCTTTTGATATGCAGAAATATAATGTAAGAAAAGTTAACATGAATATGTTAGGGGAGTTAACATGTTGCTGAGGGATGAAGTGAATCTAGCTATTAATTTTGAAATGGGTACGGAGCAATTAATAGAAGTATTAAATAGAATTAAGAGCAATAAAGAAGCTGAGATTGTTAGTATAAAAGAAAAAATTATTAAATATGAAGAAAAGCGAAGAACAGAGGATGCGATGTACCGTTCATTATCGCCGATAAAAAAGCTATTTACAAGCCGCGCTCCAAGTCATCATCAAGCCGTGGAGTATATGGTATATGTGAAGGAAAGATTTAAAAGTATTGAAAAAATCAAACGGGTAATTTCTGGGTTGAATCAGTTAATTGTTCAAATCGAGACAGAGCCTGCCCAAGCGGAGATTCTTGTATCTGGCCATTTGTTGGATGAAATAAAGTCCTTGGAAGGAAGCGGAGGTTCCCTATCATGACGATTGAGTCTTTGCAGTCAGGAATGGATACGATTTGGGTTGTGTTAACGGCAGCGATGATTATTTTAATGGAGGGTGGCTTTGCGTTACTTGAGGCTGGTTTTGTTCGTAGAAAGAACAGTGTAAATATTATTATGAAGGTGTTTGCTGACATCATCATCGGTACGCTTTGTTATTTTATCATCGGCTTTGGTCTTATGTATGGTCCTGATTTATTTGGGCTAATTGGGACAAGTGGTTTTCTGTTAAAAGGGGATTTATCCCATATCAACCTTGTGATATCTCTCGATACGTATTGGCTGTTCCAGGGAGCATTTGTTATTGCGGTTATTTCAATCATATCTGGGGCAGTAGCAGAACGGATAAATTTTCGAGCTTATTTGGTATTAGCCATTATCGTAACCGCATTCATTTATCCAATTGCTGGGCATTGGGTATGGGGTGGAGGCTGGTTAAGCCGATTGGGAATGACTGATTTTGCTGGCTCTGCGGTCATTCATGCTTTAGGTGGTTTTTCAGCATTAGCTGCAGCGATTTTAATTGGTCCAAGAAAAGGGAAATATACACCAATGGGTACAAGCTCGGTTGCATTGCCAAGTAATCTGCCGCTTGCTTCAGTTGGAGCGTTTTTATTGTGGTTTGGTTGGTTTGGCTTTAATGCCGGAAGTACGTTGCAAGCGACCGATGTAAGAATTGGTCATATTGCTATTGTTACGATGCTTTCAGCAGCATCCGGCGGTGCGGCAACGATGTTCTATACGCTGTTTCGTTATGGACGTTCCGATGCGCCATCGGTCATCAACGGATCTTTGGCTGGGCTTGTGGCGATTACAGCTGGGTGTGCTTTTGTAACTGACCTTTCCGCATTAATCATTGGAGTTGTTGCAGGCTTTTTAATGATGGCTGTAACGAATTGGTTAGAATCGATGAGAATTGATGACCCAGTCGGTGCATTTCCGGTTCATGCAGCTTCAGGAATTTGGGGGACTGTCGCATTGGGGCTATTTGCACCCGAAGGAGGTCTGCTCACAGAAGGTAACTGGCACTTATTGGGCGTTCAATTGCTTGGTCTTATCGCTTTGTGTGCCTGGGGCTTTGGATCAACGTGGTTCGTTTTAAAAATAATCAATGTGTGGATACCAATCCGTGCCACTGAGGAAGAAGAGGAGATTGGATTGGATATCAGTTATCACGGAATTATGGCTACAAATGCGTCCTCAGAATTTATCGAGCTGAAAGAAACTTTTTCTGAGATAAACATTCATAAAAAAGAATAGGTACTCTGCAGAAAAAAGCCGCTCTACGTTAAAAGTTAGAGCGGCCTTTTTGCGGACATTACTGTTTGACAGCATGGATGTAATGGATGGTTTCAAAAGCGGATAGATAATCTGTTCGATTTTTAAAAAATTGTTGATTGATTTGTGCTGGTGATAAATGCTCATAAATGAGTAACCCACATTCCTCTAACATTTGCTCTAATTCATGATATGAAAAGCAAGACTTCATCGGTTCTCCAACTGTCGCAGCCATTGTAAGCATTCTCTCCACACGGTTTGATTTTCCTTTTTCCACAAAAAGATTTTCATCAGCAAAATCAAAAACGATGGAACTTCCTTTTGGAACCATCGTAAATAGGCTCTTAAGCAAATTGACTGTTTCGGTTTTTGTTAAATAATATGAAACGCCTAAGAGGCTAAAGAAAGTCTTCGTGTTTTCGAAGCCAGCTATAGACAATTTTTGTGGGGAAAATTCATGGCTGAAATCCATTTCTACAAAATGCAGATTACTAGGAATGTCAAGAGCGGCGAGTTTTAATCTATTAAGTTTAAAGCTTTGAGTTGATGGATGATCAATCTCAAAAATATTAAGTCTATGATTTAATTCAGGATGACGGAAGCCGAAAGTATCTAAACCAGCACCAAGTATGACATATTGCTCGGCACCCAATATGATTTCATTTTGAAGTACCTTTTCGCTAAAAGCAGAACGAGATAACGATATTGGAGCGAGTTGTACCTATGTAATCCATTTTAATATTTTATTTGGTTGATTGTGAATTTGGTTCGGAAGATGATCGATAAAATACTGGGAACCTTGAATTAAATTTTCGCTGATGTTATCAAATTCCTGTTTTGATATTAATTGTTCGGCCATATCATCATTGAAAATTTTCGGATCGTCACACAGGCTGTGGTAAGCACGGCCAAAAGCCGTCATTAATGAGGTTATACTAGAATCATTTTGCTTCATTCATAATCCTCCTAAAAAACAAAAATAAGATTCCCCGGCCAGGAGAATCTTATTATATACAGGATTAATTTAATTGTAAATTATAGCACAAATAAATTTTTTGTCAATAATTTTCGCGGTCGCACGATGGCTATTTGCGAAAGGGCTTACAAAATGTACATATTTTGTTAACAATTTATGTGAAAATATTCACAAATGAGCAGTATACTAAATGACATCGAAGGGAAATGTGAAATGTTTCACAAACATTTTGCTTAAAAGCTACTAAATCTCCTAGCGATTTAGTAAACATAAATTTCAAACAAATGAGGTGGCATCAGTTATGGAAGCAACAAACAAACACAATGGCTATTTTATGATGGCGGTACTTTGGCTCGCATATGTGACATTTGCGATGAATTGGGTAGCAGGTTCATCCTTAACTCCCCAAATAACACAAACTTTTTTTGGGGGGCCAGTTGATCCTGTTATCGCCCAATTAGTTAACTATTCAATCACCACCGCTCGCGTTTTTGCTAATATACTGGCGGCGATCATCCTGATGAAACTAGGACCGAAGAAAGCTGCTGGTACTGCGATTGCCTTATTATTGATGGGACTTGTTGCGATATATCTTCCAAATTATTGGGCTTATACCGTTGCACGAATGGTGATGGCAGTTGGTGGGTCGATGGTCATCGTTTATATGAATCCAGTAGTTGCGCATTATGTCACAAATTCAAAAGTAAAGCTGCGAATCAATGCGGCAAATACTGTTTCTTACAACGTTGGAGCGTTTATTGTAGCGATTTTGTTCACGGTGTTTGCGAAACAAATGGTGGCAAATTGGCAGCTAACGTTAACGATTTTTGCATCCTTAACCATATTGGTATTCATTGCTTGGTTGTTAAAGGCTGAAAACTTTGAAACGCAATCACATTCAGATGCGACAGAGCCAGAATATGGCTATAAAGACGCGTTAAAGGATCCCTTTTTATGGCGTTACGGTTTGGCTTTTGCATCCTTTTTGACTCTATATGTGTTATCACTTGTCAGCTTTAAAGCAATTTTTGATCAATATACATTGCTGAATGGTTCCGTTACGAATTTGCTTATTTCAGGTTTTGGTATTTTAGGTACTTTTGTTGGAATTCGCATCGGAAATGGTGGTATGGAAAGCAAGCCAGTTTTGGTGATGTCTGGGGTAATGATGGTTGGAGCGTTCGCACTGGCTTTATTTTTCGCAAATAAGAATCCGCTCTTAGCGTATACATTTATTTCACTATCAGGCTTTGCGATGTTTATTCAATATCCGATTTTCTTGAATTTGCCACATGAACTCAAGGGAATGACACCGCAAAAATTAACGATTATGTTTGGATTGTTCTGGGCGATTGCTTATGCAGGCCAAACGATTGCAACAATTATCTGGAGCTTTATTTTAGGAAAATCAGGATATGTACCGGCGATGATTTTCTTTATTTCAATGGCAAGTGTATATATTTTCCTAGTTGCAACCTTCCCGGAAACAAGAGCGAAAGAAGAGGCTTTAAAAACTGGCTTCAGAAAGAGCTCGCTTGCAATTAAATTACATTTTGGGAAGTAATCAGTAATCCGCGCATCATGAATTTATCAATATAGATATCACAACTATTTAATTAAAGGAGATTACAATCATGAGAAAAGTAAATCGAGTTGTTTTAGTTGGAACAGGTGCAGTAGGCTGCAGTTACGCCTATTCATTGATAAATCAAGGAGTTGCCGAAGAATTAGTCCTGATTGATGTGAATGAATTAAAAGCAGAAGGTGAGGCAATGGATCTTAACCATGGGATTCCGTTGGCACCATCACCCATTAAAGTTTGGAAAGGGTCCTATGAGGATTGTGGCAGTGCCGATCTTGTCGTTCTTACTGCAGGGTTAGCGCAAAAGCCAGGTGAAACTAGATTACAATTGGTAGAAAAAAACAAAAATATTTTTAAGCAAATTGTTGGAAGTATTATGGCGAGTGGATTTGATGGAATCTTTCTTGTTGCCACAAACCCTGTTGATATTATTACTCACGTTACCTGGAAGGTATCAGGTCTCCCAAAAGAGCGGGTGATCGGTTCCGGAACGGTGCTGGATACAGCTAGACTTCAGTATGAAATTGGAAGTTACTTTAATGTAGATCCAAGAAATGTTAACGCGTATATTCTGGGAGAGCATGGTGATACTGAGTTTCCTGTTTGGAGTCATGCAACGATTGGTGTTAAACGGATTGATGACTACTTTGAGGAAAATAGCGAATTGAAGACAGAAGTGTTTGAGCAAATTCATGCTAATGTCCGTGATGCAGCTTATCACATCATTCAACGAAAAGGTGCAACTTATTACGCAATCGGTATGGCGCTTGTTCGAATTACAAAAGCAATCTTACACAATGAAAATTGTATTCTTCCAGTTTCAACCCTGTTAGAAGGGGAATATGGTCATCACGATGTATTCATCGGTGTTCCGGCAGTAGTGAATCGCGACGGCGTTCGAGAGGTTATAGAAATCAACCTAAATGAAGCAGAAAAGGCTCAATTCGACCACTCCGTCGCAGTCCTAAAAGCAATCATGAACCCAGAAAAAGTCGAAATCTAAATAAGTGCCTAAAAAGGTGCCTGGCACCACCCGAATTTTGTCGAAAGAAATCCCCCTTTTGAAATAATAGGGGGATTTCTTAATCTTTAGCGGTTTTTCTTTAAATCATCGGCTTGTTTTCGCCCTACGAAGAAGATTTCATTTGGTTCAGCGAGAGCTTGTTTTCCTGTAATTTGGTCGGGAACAAGGCAGTAAACAACCGTTTTGCTATTCAAAGATGAACGATATTGTTCAACAAATCTTGGTGCAAGGCTTTTCTCAAAATAGCCAGGAACAAATTTATCTAGCATACCTTGCAAAGCTCTCGTTGCTTCACCAATATCCTCAATCATCTTGATTTGTCCAAATACCATTACACTCGTATAACTTGTTCCAATATCGGAAGGGAGCGGATGGGCGACCGTCCCTAAATCTTCAGACACTGTAAAGCAAACTCGGCTGCTAGTTTTCAGTGCATCTGTTTTTCGTCCTTCATCACTTGAATGAAAAAAAATCATTTGGTCCTTCCAGACATAATTTAATGGCACAACATAGGTCCCTTCTTCATCACTCAATCCTAAATAACCAATCTTTGCCCTCATGAGCAAATCATTTATTTTTTGTTCATCATTTAAAGTATTTGAAGTACGTCTAATTTCTCTATATTTCATTCATGAACCTTCTCCCGTAATGTTATTTTTTAAAAACTTAATAAGGTTCAATTCTAGGAAATCGCCCTTTTTCCTGCAAACAAAGGCTGTCTTGTACATTATTTTATTTTTGTTAACCAATTGACATAAACGGTTAACAAATTTATATTAAAATGGCGATGGTATTTCGATATTTGTTTACATAACATTATTATTTTCATAAAAAAAAGATTTGGAGGGAGGAAGCATGCTAGATAAGCATCTGTTTAGTGTGAGAATGAGAGCTTCAAAGAATGGTTCACACGAACAAGGAGGGAAGCACATCTCTGGTGGTGAAATGATTTCTGCATATTGCGATCTTCAGCAAGCTATCAAAATATTGTCTGAAAAAGCGTTAATCCACACCAGAGGAAAACCGGATTTCATGCAAATACAACTTGAAGCCATTCATGAGTCAATAACATACATAAATCCACTTACAATCACCACTAATGAAGTCAGAACTGTTGAACAGGGTCAGAAGCTTGCCCAGGAATTGTTATTGTCAGCGGGTGTTTCTCATCATTCCATTGAGAGTGCCTATCGTGAAATGACCGAATATTCAGGGATTAGAGGTGCGCTTGTCATCGATTATCAAACTGGAGAAAGATTGGATGAAAGACGTGACCGAGGGATAAGGGTTTCCAGAATGGATTGGGTAGAGGATAATTTCGCGATTTGGGCTGCGGTAAATCATATCTCAATGAACGCCAGATTAAAAGAGGCACTTGCACTTGCATCGAAAGTCACCGCACATCCTGCGACGGTTGCCGAGTTATGCTGGTCCGATGATCCAGAGTATGTTACTGGCTATGTGGCAAGCAAAAATTTTGGCTACCAACGTATTACAAAATTAAAGGAATTGGGGGACGAACAAGGCTGCCGTATCTTTTTTGTCGATCGTCAAAGAGAAGAAGATTCATATTTTCATTACTTGGAAAAGCAGCCTGTTTTTGTTCATTGGAAGAATGAGTAATCTTTCGTCGCTAGTTTTGATTTTTTTAACGAGGGGATAGAGTTTGCATGGAAATTGAATTAGATAGTTGGTTAAAGGAAAGATTACATCAAACAATTGATTCAGGCCTGTACCGAACCTTACGAACGATGACTAGTGCTCCTGGACCGCAAATGGTTGTAGAGGACCTGAGGCAATTAGTATTTTCGTCAAATAATTATTTAGGATTAGCTAATGACCAAAGATTGATCTATGCAGCGGAGGAAATCCTTTATGAATTTGGTGTAGGTAGTAGTGGCTCTCGATTAACGACAGGTCATACTAGATGGCATCAAAAGCTCGAGCAACAAATTGCCCAATTTAAGCAAACAGAGGCTGCACTACTGTTTTCATCTGGATATTTAGCAAACGTCGGAGTTTTATCTGCGATTCCCGAAAAAGGCGATGTAATCTTAAGCGACCGCTTAAATCATGCCAGTCTTATCGATGGATGTCGTTTATCTGGGGCGGAAACTGTTGTTTATGAGCATGTTGACATGAGCGACCTGGAAGAAAAACTACACGCGGCTCAAACGTATCAACATCGTTTCATTGTCACAGATGGTGTGTTTAGTATGGACGGAAATATTGCACCGCTTGACCAAATCATGAAGCTTGCCAAAAGATATAATGCTTTTGTGATTGTTGATGATGCTCATGCAACGGGTGTTCTTGGGGAGCATGGACGAGGAACAAGTGAACATTTCAACGTTCAACCTGATATAGTCATTGGAACTTTAAGTAAAGCAGTTGGGACGGAAGGCGGTTTTGTTTGCGGATCCCAAGTGTTGATTGATTTTCTTAAGAATCACGCCAGAACATTTATTTTCCAGACTGCGATTCCAGCTGCTATTTGTGCTGCTTCGTATGTGGCGTTTGAGATTATGGAGCATGATCAAGACCGACGTCAGCAATTACTAGCGAAGGCAGAAAATATTAGATCGGGTTTGCAGGAAATGGGTTTTACTATAAAAGGTGAGGGTACACCAATTATTCCAGTAATCATTGGCGATCCATACTCTGCTGCGAGTTTTGCAAATAAGCTACAGAATGAAGGGGTTTTTGCGCCAGCAATTCGCCCACCAACAGTCGAATGGGCAGAAAGCAGGATTCGCTTGACCGTGACTAGTGAGCATCATGCATCAGATATTGAGTATCTTTTGGCGACTTTTTATAAAATTGGAAAGGAACTGAAGATAATATAGTTTTTTAGGAATATAAATGGTTTGGTGAAGGTTAGACGTCCGAAAAACCGCAAGACGAAAGTGGAATTTATAATAACAAATTAGAGGTTAAACAAATGAAAACTAAACAAATTTCGAAAAAAAACCAGGACCTATTACTGTCAGCTCCTGAATTCTTAAAGAATCCATATCCATTTTACGAAGAAATGCGCTCAGCCAACCCAATCTTGAAAATGAGTGCTTATAAATACTCAGGTTGGTATGTAACGGGGTATGATGAGGCGGTTACTATTTTAAAAAATAATAAATTTCAAAATAGAACACCACTGCCACCGACTACAAGAAAATATGAAGAGTTAAAAACCATTCAAGACAATATGCTGGTGTTTAAAAACCAACAGGATCATAAAAGATTGAGAATGTTAATGAGTAAAGGATTTACCCCGAATGTAATCGATGGGATTCGTCCGTATATGGAAAAAATTGCTCTTGAACTGCTCACTCAAGCAAAAGTTGCGAAACAAATGGATGTTGTTTCGGATTTTGCCTTCTCTTTAGCAAGTCATGTTATTGCAAAACTTTTGGGCGTGCCAAAAGAAGATCGGAATCTTTTTCGGGAATGGACGATCGAGCTTATTCCAACGATTGATTTCACTAGGTCAAGAATGGTTCTAGCGAATGGAAACGATGTAATTAAGGATTTTATGATGTATTTTAAGGGCTTAATCAACAATCGCAGGCAACAACCTCAGCAAGATTTTATCAGTCAGCTTATAAAGGATGAGCAAGAAGGGGATAGGCTATCGGAAGATGAATTGCTAGCAGCCTGTATTTTGCTTGTCATTGCAGGACACGAGACCACTGTTAATCTTATCAGTAATACGATTCTGACTTTGAAAAATAATCCTGAACAGCTTGTCCTGCTAAGGGAAAATCCTGATTTGATTGAACCGGCAATCGATGAGGTTTTGCGGTATGAGAGTCCAACCCAATTAACAGCAAGGGTTGCAGCAGAGCGGGTGGAAGTGGCCGGAGTTACGATTGAACAAGGTGAGCAAGTGTACATTATGCTAGGAGCAGCAAACAGAGACCCTAAACAATTTAAAAATCCTGCTCAATTTGATATTACGCGCAGTCCCAACCCTCATCTTGCGTTTGGGTCTGGTTCACATTTTTGCTTAGGTGCCTCATTAGCTCGGTTAGAAGCCCAAGTAGCACTTCAAACATTCCTAGAAAGCGTTGAATGTTTCGAGGTTGATTCGGAGGGAGTTCAATGGCGAAAATTGGTCGGCTTTAGAGCTCTCGAAACACTCCCAATCATATTGGAATGTGAAAAGTGACTCTGCAAAAGTGGGAAATGGCCTATTTCATGTTTTTACCTCATTACATGATAATAGGCCATATCCTATATCGTGAAACACCCCCTGTGAAACAAGAAAATTCGGGTGGTGCCTGTCACCTTTATTTGTCACCTTTAATGTGTCATCTTTATTGGTCGGCGAATTTCCACCATAATATTGTTCCTGTAAATCCGAGCAAGCCTGTGAAAAAGACAATCAGATAACTGACGGAGCCAATTGGTTCACTCTCGGGGTCAGCAATTTGACTGTAAAGCGCAGGAATCGACCATGGAAAATAATAACCATGACCCGCTGCCGCAATGACTTGAGCAAATACTAGAGTAATAACAACAAAACCAAGTGGTGCCAGATAGCCACGACCATAGCTTGCAAAGAAAGCAACAGGATAGCTTAGGACAATTGTTAACAAAGCAGAGACCACGAACTTAGAAAATCCAGTTCGGGTGATTTCAGCAGAACCATTTGGTAATTCTATAATGGAACCAATAACAAACCCGAGTCCAAAAACAAAAAGCGAGAGTAGCACACACCAAAGGGATGCAGCGATAAATTTGCTTAAAACAATCGAGGGCCTGGAAATGGACATGGCGAGGAGGTCCTTATAGGTTCGGTCAGAATATTCTCGGCCAAAGACCCAGCTAAAGATAAATCCAAATACCAATATTCCACCGACTGCGATTGCCTGAGATAACAAACCAAAGTAGGATGGCCAACTGGCTTCCCCAACTAATTGAGCTTTTGCACCTAATAGACCTGTTGATTTGGCAAATTCCGGATTCTTTAACACAAACATAAAAAATCCACCCATTAATGGAATAAGCATTAATGCTGCAAAAGTAATGGAGAGAATTTTAGACTTTCGGATTTTTAGTATTTCACCATATAAAGAAGCAAATAGCGGTTTCATTACACATTTGCTCCTTTCAGGCCAATGATTCTTAGAAAATAAGATTCTAAATCTTCTTCTTCCATTAAAAGCATAGACGGAGGCAGTCCTGCTTCGACCATGATTTTAGCAATTTTTTCCGGGTGAACAATAGCTCTATCATCAGTAACTTGTAAGGCTCCCGAAACAGTAAAACTTGCACGATAATTAGCATTGGCTAAAATGCTTCTTGCTAAATGATTATCGCTAGCATTAATCAATAGACGCTTCGTTAATAGCTGCTCTAATTCATGGGTTGTAACCTCTTGAATTAGACTTCCGTTGTGGATGATCCCAATTTTTGACGCCAATTTGGCAATTTCGCTTAAAATATGACTGGAAATAAAGATGGTTGTCCCGTGATTATAAGCAAGATTCTGGAGCAGCTCACGAATTTCAACAATCCCAGCTGGGTCTAATCCGTTTGCTGGCTCATCAAGAATAAGAATGTCTGGTTGATGGATGAGAGCTTTTGCAATTCCAAGGCGCTGCCCATTACCTAGTGATAGGTGTTTTGCTTTCTTATATTGGTAAGGAGTCAATTTAAGTTGGTCCATGACCCGAAGCACAGCTTGATTATCCTTGAGTTGCCGGAGACGGCATACCAATTCTAGGTTTTCCTTTACGGTAAGCTCGGGATAAGAGGCCGGGGTTTCCACCATATAGCCAACGCTTTCCCAAAGTTTATTTTCTTTATAGCTCACCTTTTTACCATTCAAATAACATGCTCCTGATGTCGGACGAATCATTCCAAGAAGCATCCGAATGGTTGTCGTTTTTCCAGCACCGTTCAATCCTAGGAAACCATATATTTCTCCCTTTTTTACATTTACCGTCACATCATTCACTGCGAGAAAACTCTTGAATCGTTTCGTAAGCCTAGTTGTGACAATTACATCCGTCATGTTAAGTCCTCCTTAATCACCATACCATCTACGATAAGATTAATTAGAAACTCTAAAGTTTGATGATAGACCGCAACACCGATTTGTTCCTTGTGCAAGGTTAAGAGGAACAGGGAGCGGAATATCCCTGCAATAACATCTGGGTTTTTTTGTAAAATAATTCCTTCGTTTTGCCATTTATGAATAAGTGGTAAAAGCGAATCAGAATCCTTTTGAAAGTGCTCCTCCAATGCTTCTTTCGGAAGCTTTCGTAAAATTGCCTCCATATTATTATCCAAATAGATTTGGCGAATAAAGACATTCTCTTCAACGAGCTGAATGGCTTGATGGAGAAGATCTTTTAAAGCTTTCTTTGGAGATTGGGCTTTTGTAAGATTCGAATCAATAAAATGCTCTTTAATTTTCTGTTCTTCTTGCTCTAAAATCGCAAAATATAATGCTTCTTTTGAACTGTAAAAAATATAAAATGAACCTTGTGCAATACCAACAGCACTTGTAATATCCTTGATACTGGTTTTTTTAAGTCCATAACTACTGAAAAGTTTGCGTCCTTCGGTCAATATCATTTCATTAATTTTCTGTTTTTCGTTTTCGTTAAAACCCTTTGGCATGTTGGATAAACACCTCTTTTGTGAACATATGAATAATTATTATTTTTATTCACAGAAATTATATCTTAATTTTAATAAAATAAGAAGGATTTGGGCTTTGTATTAAGAAAGTTTATAAAAATGGCTCATGGTTGATTCACGCTACCGGAGCCATTTTTTTGGTTAGGTGAAGTTGATATATAACAAACAAAATATCAAGTATTACTATTTTTCTTTTTGAACAGTATAATCAGGGATGGGAGTTGAGACGTATGAATAAAAAGGACATCGCAAATATTCGTAAGGAATTTAAGTTGGATAATCATCGAATGAAAATTCGTGAAATCTTGAATGTTTATGTTAAAAAAGAATCTGGTGAAATCTATCATCATATTTGCCAACCATTTCAAATGTTGGAGCAAGAAGCGCAAGAATTATTTTTAACAAACTTTAAAAAGGTCTTAACAGGAGACCTTGATACTAAATTGTTCGAACTCAAATTCAGACGGGATGTGGACTTAGGTGCACAAACCATCCTTTACGAAGGATTACGACTAGAATCAACCGAGGATTGGGTCGGCAACATGTTACAAATGGTAGAGAAAATGTATGCTCACATGGTATATGAGTTCGATACGATGGTAACGTTTATCCGCGGTGAATATCGCAAAAATACGAGCAAACGAAACGCGGAGTCTGAAGAAGGCGGTGATGATGCCGTCTACGCTAATGAGTTTATCCTTTGCAGTCAGAACAAGACCGATCAACCGAAAAAAGCATTATTATTTGATTATATCGAGAAAGAATTTAAACCAAATAACGCCTTTGACCCGATCATAAACTTAGCATCGCCGTTATCGGGCTTTTTGTTCCCAGCATTTACTGACAACGCAGCTGACGTCAATCATGTTCTTTACTGTGCCGGAAAGGTGAACCAACCAGATGAAACCTTTGTTTTTGACGTGCTTGACTGTGAAGGAATCATTACGGCTGTTGAGAACAAGGATATATTTGAACAAATTTTAATAAACGTAATCGGTGACGAAGTAGATACGCGGGTGATTTCCAACGTCTATGAGGAAATCGATAAAATGATGCAGGTCGATGAAGAGCAAGAGGAAGAAAGCGAACCTCCGATGGTAGATTATAAGGATGTTGAACGAATCTTAACCGTGAGCGGCGTCGAAAACGTTGATACCGCAAAGGTGGAGCATGCTTTCAAAGCGGTTGTTGATGATGAAAGACATGAATTCAAAGCAAGTACGTTAATTCCTAAAAAAATAAAAATCAGTACGCATGTAGCTGATGTAGCGATTAATCCGAAGGAACTCAACAAAGTAAAATACATTATGTATCAAGGAAAACGCTGCTTACTGCTTGAAGTTGACGAAGATATTGTATTAGAAGGATTCAAATTGGAAACAGAAGAATTGTGATTTTTTGTAAATCTTAAATCGATGCAAAAGAGTAGGACACCTATTGGTTTCCTACTCTTTTAGCGTACTATTTGGAATAGACGTTAAACAATGTACTGTAGTAGTCATTGCCTTTCGTTTTTTGAATGATATGTTTCTTTTCATATGGTGATATTGCCAATGATGCTAATAGTAGGATTCCAGATGGTAACATAATTAAGTATATGATTCCGATGAGAATGTCCATTTTGGATGCCCCCCTTTAATTTGATGAGTTAAGCTTAAAGTGTGAAACGCATTTCAGAGCAAGAAAAAGTTTTAAAAAAAGGTGAGACGATGACAAACATAAAAGATATTGCAAAAATGGCCGGAGTATCGGTCACCACTGTATCCCGCGTTATTAATCATCACCCCTATGTAAGCGAAGATAAGCGAGAAGCTGTGTTACGCGCGATGGAGCAAAGTAATTATCAACGTAATTTGAATGCTGTACACCTCAGTATCGGAAAGACGCTATTGATTGGGGTTGTTGTACCTTTTTCGAACCACCCTTATTTTGGATTATTAATCGAAGGAATTGCGAATGAAGCCGTTAAAAATAATTATAAACTCGTTCTTTTCCAAACAAATTACGAGGAACAAAGAGAAATTGAAGCTTTAGAAATGCTGCAGCATAAGCAAATTGATGCTTTAATCATTTGCTCGCGGATTTGCAGCTGGGATGTATTCGATAAATATGCGGAATATGGGCCGATAGTATTCTGTGAGGATACGCGTGGTAAGAAGTTTTTATCCACTTATATTAATCACTATCAAACATTTTATCAGGCATTGGACTACTTATATCGTAAAGGCCATCGTAAAATTGGATATTGCATCGCCAGAAAATCCGGTACGAGCAGCAAACAGCGTGGAAATGCCTATCACGATTTTTTTAAGAAAATGAATGTTCCGATAGAATCAGACTATGTCTTTGAGCAATGTTTAAATTTTGAAGATGGTGTCCGGGTCGTGCAGCGTTTGAAGGAAATGGATAATCCTCCAACGGCATTATTGGTAACGAGTGATATTGTAGCGGCTGGATTGATTACTTTTTGTCGTGAAAAAGAAATATTGATTCCTGATGACCTTGCAATTATGGGATTTGACAACCTGCCGATTGCTCAAATCATGCATATTACAACTTTAGAAATTCCTTTAAAAGAAATCGGCGGTAAGTTGTTTCTGCAAGCTATCGGTGATACCGATATTTCACATGAAGAAATTAGTGTCAAACTAATTGAACGCGAGACGGTGTAGTTGGTTATATTATTTTGCCAAAACTTTTCTCATGCGAAATTTATTATTATTGTGCTATTGTAATAGGAGTGCTTCAGAAAAGGAGATACTTCTAATGGAAATGGTAAAATCTACGATTCAATCAAAATCAATATATAAATATATTCTTGTCGCAGGCATCGTCCTAGTCGCGATGAATTTACGACCAGCGATTACTTCGATTGGACCTCTAGTAGGGATGATTCAGAAGGATTTAGGACTGGTTCATTGGAGTGTTGGATTTTTAACAAGTTTACCGCTTATTGCGTTTGCCTTCGTTTCGCCAATGGTCCCGAAGTTGGCAAAATTACTATCAAATGAACGTTCACTGATTATCGGACTTTTAACATTGTTGATTGGAATTATCATAAGGTTTGTCCCCCATACGGTTTTTCTTTTTACCGGAACGTTATTTGTCGGAATTGGAATTGCGATATGTAATGTGTTGTTACCGGTCATTGTTAAAGAAAAGTTTCCGAGAAAATTTGGTTTGTTGACTAGTGTCTATTCTACCTCGTTAACTTTAATGGCATCTGTCGCTTCTGGCGTGAGTGTACCTTTGGCAAGCGGGCTTTCCCTTGGGTGGAAAAATTCGTTAATGATCTGGGGAGTTCCAGTTGTGATAGCGATCTTAATTTGGATTTTTCTAGATAAAAGAAATCTGGGACATGAGGAAAGAATAAAACCAACTCGTTCAAAAGGCAACGAAATTTGGCGTTCCGCTTTAGCTTGGCAAATTGCCTTTTTCTTTGGCTTCCAGTCATTTATGTTTTATGTCACGATTGCATGGTTACCAGAAATCATGATCAATCGAGGGGTTAGCTTAGAAATGTCAGGATGGCTGTTGTCTGTAACCCAATTAATCGGGTTACCATTTAGCTTTATCGTGCCGATGATTGCAGGCCGATTCCGCTCCCAGCAATGGCTCGGGGTGGGACTTAGCATTTGCTCCGTCATCGGTTTTGCTGGTTTACTTTGGAATGGATCTTATACGATGATGCTGTTAAGTAGTATGAGTTTAGGTATTGGCTTGGGCGGCTGTTTCCCATTGGGGTTAACCTTTATCGGATTACGTGCGCGGGACGGGCGCCAGGCATCTGAGCTTTCAGGTATGGCACAATCAGTCGGTTACATTTTGGCGGCGATCGGTCCGTTATTTATTGGTTACTTATATGATTTAACGCATCACTGGACTGTTCCGCTTATCACCATGGTCGTGATATCATTGTTGCTGGTTATCTTCAGCGTCTTCGCTGGTCGTGAAAAGTACGTATATTAAGCTATAGGGATTAGACTGCAAGAAGCAGAAACCGATTTTATTTCTACAAAAATTGGTTTCTGCTTCTTTTTGTGAAACATCTTCCGTGAAACAAGAAAATTCGGGTGGTGCCAGGTACCTTTTTAGTCCTTATGAGAAATTCATAATTACACTTGTGAACTAAATTGCCAATTCAACATTCCTTATCAGGAAAGTTTCGTCGCATCCATCAACCAAACAAAAGAATTCAGCTGAATAAACTCAACCGAAAAATCATTTGCATGCAACATTGCCGTTAAAGCAGGGATGGTTGAATAGTACTCAGTCCGAAGATCCTCTGCCAAATTGAAAAAATCATGCTTGATAGCCTTGTCAATCACTGCCAACTTATGCTGCTCATTCAAGAAAACAGTATCTGCAAAAACAATTTTTCCACCTTTATTTAATAGCAGTGAATACTTAGAAAATGCCTCAGCCT
Source organism: Bacillus sp. DNRA2 (assembly GCF_012843265.1). GTDB lineage: Bacteria > Bacillota > Bacilli > Bacillales > Cytobacillaceae > Bacillus_BU. The sequence goes on from NZ_JABAIT010000019.1 coordinate 20,676, forward strand.
TTTCCTGGTCGGTCAAATGGTGAAAGGCATATGTGCTAACAATGGCGTCGCATGAACCATCCAGTTTGAAATTTAGAAAATCCCCATTCCTAATGCGGGCATTTGGTATTTTTTCAAAAGCCTTTTCGCGCATCGCAGAAGATGGTTCAAACCCTATTACCTGGTTTTGCTGTTTCAACAATTTCTCCGTTAAATTCCCCGTGCCAACCCCAAACTCAACGATGTTACCTGAAACGCGATCCGCTACAGCTTGCAAAATTTTATGATAGCCTGCGAATACAGCCCTATATTCCAGATCATGACCTGTCACACTATGATCGTACGAATCTGCCCATTCATCGAATAATCTAACAAACTCAAGCCCCATTCCAATCGCCGCCTTATTTTTAATATAAAAGAAAACATATAAGTATAGTATGAATTAAAGTGTCAGGCTGTAACTTACTAATGATCCAACTGCAAAAATGGGTTTTTATTACTTTTACACAAAGATAAAAGACGGAATATTTGAATAATTGTTCAAAATAATGTAATATTCAGATTATTAGCTAAAATTATGAACTTTACTATAAATTTTATCAATAAACACATCAACAGGAGGGTTACAAGTTGGCTAGTAGAAATTTTCGATGGAGTAACAAACAAATACGAGAACATGTTGCAGTCATAGATGAAAAGATTAGGCCCCATTTTGTTCTGAAAAATGCAACGTATTTAAATACATACTTGCAAAAATGGTTGGTAGCAAACATATGGATTTACGATGATCGAATTGTTTATGTTGGCGAAAAGCTTCCTGAAATAGAAACTGACTTGGAAATCATCGATTGTGAAGGGAAGTACTTAGTTCCAGGTTATATTGAGCCCCATGCGCATCCCTACCAATTATACAACCCGCTTACGTTGGCGAAATTCGCCAGTCAGCATGGAACGACTACACTTATTGCTGATAATTTAAATTTCTTTGTTGCGCTTCCGAAAGAAGATGCTTTTGGCTTGATAAATGAGTTTAAGAGTATTCCGGCAAGTATATATTGGTGGTGTCGTTTTGACGCACAAACCGAGCTCCCGAATAATGATGAGATTTTTAACACAGAAGCTGTGATTGATTGGCTCCAACATGAAGCTGTACTGCAAGGAGGGGAATTAACCGCATGGCCTAAACTTTTGAATGGCGATGACGAAATGCTCACTTGGGTTCAAACGGCAAAGAGCTTGTACAAAAAAATCGAAGGACATTTCCCTGGAGCTTCTGAAGGCACGTTGGCAAAATTAAAATTAATCGGTGCCGATTGTGATCATGAAGCCATGACCGGTCAAGAAGCGCTGACGCGATTATTACAGGGCTTTACTGTTTCATTACGGCATTCATCGATTCGCCCTGATTTAGATATTCTTTTAAAAGAATTAATTGAACTCGGAATTGAAAAATTTGATCGGTTCTTCTTTACTACCGATGGTTCACATCCATTTTTCCATGAAAATGGCTTTACTGATGAATTGATTAACATGGCAATCGAGATTGGAATACCTGTCGTTGATGCATATCTGATGGCGAGCTACAATATTGCGCGCTATTACAATATGGAGCATTTGCATGGCTCGATCGCAACTGGACGAATTGCGAACATCAATATTTTGGAGAGTAAGGATAACCCAACGCCAGTCAGCGTCATTGCGAAGGGGCACTGGATAATGCGTGACGGAAAAGACCAAAATTGGTCATCTTCGGTAAATTGGGACAAGTATCAGCTTTCTCCGCTTAAATTCAATTGGACTTTGCATGCGGTCGATTTACAGTTTTCAACGACAACAGGAATTCACTTGTTAAATAACGTGATTACAAAACCTTATGAAACTAGCGTTGACTTGAATGGTGATGAGTTACCGTTGGACAGTGATGAATCGTTTTTAATGTTGGTAGCCCGAGATGGAACGTGGAGAGTTAATACCATTGTGAAGGATTTTGCTAAGGGGATAGGTGGATTTGCAAGTTCCTATTCCGGTACGGGAGATTTTTTAGTCATTGGTAAAAGAAAAACGGATATGCTCGCAGCATTTGAACGGATGCAAGCAATAGGTGGGGGAATCGTTCTAGTAGAGAACAACCGAATCTTACATGAAATTCCATTACCGTTAAAGGGAATCATGTCCGATTTGGAAGTGGGTAGATTAATAAAACAAGAGAAGCGAATGATAGAATTATTGAAGGAAAGAGGCTATAAATACGATGACCCGGCCTTCACATTGTTATTCTTCTCGGCAACACACTTACCATTTATCCGATTAACACCAAGCGGACTATACGACGTCAAATCACAAACAATTCTCGTCCCACCAACCAAAAGAATCTACCAAACCAACTAGTGCCAGGCACCGCCCGAAAAATCTTGTTTCACAAAGATCCTTGTGAAACAAGAAAAATCGGGTGGTGCCTGTCACCTAGTTTTTTAGGAATTTATCAGTTTCTTCGAGTAGGGTATTATGAGTTTTTTCGTATAGCATCCAGTGGGTTGCTTCTGGGACGATGACTTCTTTTTTCGTTTTTGTACCCGTTAATTTTTTAATTAAGTCACGGTCGGCAAAGAAATCATCTTCGCCACTGATTACTAACACTGGGGCAGTGATTTTTGATACATCAAAAAATGGTTTATTACTCCAGATGTTATACAAATCAACAAGCGGACCATTCACACGGCGTATTGCCATTTCTGGATTTTTTTCTGCAGCTTCATCGGAAGCGACAAATACCTTACGAACAGATTCCATTGTTTTATCACTAACTAAATCGCGGCCATCCAACATCATGTGCCAATGATGCATACCTTTATCGAAATTAATCATTTGGTAAGCAGGCATGTTTGCATTGATTACTCCCGGTTTATCAGGTGCTTCATAAAGCTTTGCCATGCTTGGCAAAGAGAAACCGTGCATTGCTCCATATAGGACGAGTTTTTCGATGTTGTCGGAATTCTCGTTGGCATATTGCATCGCTACAACTGCGCCCCAGGACCAGCCGACAATCGATATTTTATCAACTTTACGTGTCTTTTTAATATAATTTACAGCGGTTTCCAAATCCTTGACAGCATCTTCAGCTTTAATGACTGGTGGATTTTCAGTAGCTGGTTTAGACATTTCCGCTGGCCATGTTGATTTGCCAAAACCACGGAAATCCATCGCCCAAGTATCATATCCATCTTTCGCATATTCTTCCATCCAAGAAACACCAGGTACATCAAAAGCTTCTGCGGTAGGTACGCTATATGGCTCTAAAAATAAAACAATCTCATTGCTCGAAAATTTCTTCTCGCTTTCCTCATATTTGTTGCGAAGATATAACTCCGTACCATCCACAGGCCCTGGAATTTTTACTTCTTTCAAAGCGATTTTATTCTCTGATTCTCCATGCTTATGCTCAGCTACCTTCACTTGCTCTTTGTTTTGTGTTTTCTCGTTTGTCGTTTTCTGACTGCTGCAAGCTGCTAGGGTAATACATAATATGATACTTACTACAATCACAATAATTTTCTTTCCGTACACCTTCGAATCATCTCCTCTAGTAAACTAAATAATTTCTATCTAAATTTACCTTTTTAAAAATGTGATTAAAATCACTCGAAGGGGCTATTTGGTTGTGGAATTATGTCTAAAATATGACAGGACTGGTATTTTAAACCTAATTTTGGAACAACAACACACGAAATTGCCAAATCGTTTGATGACATTTTTTCATAAATACTTCATTAAAATTTCTTACTAATTTCTCCTTTTTTACATTTATTTCTCACAATTGACTATTATTGTTATTTGTGTAATTTCAAACGTTAACACAGTGGTTTTACTTTAAAAAGGAGGATTTAACATGAGTAGTGATTTGTATTATTGGGAAATGGTGAAGAAAAACATCGGCGTGTACTCTGAGAAGGAACAAGAAAGTCTTCGAAATGCAAAAGTAATTATTTTTGGATTAGGTGGAGTCGGTGGATACGAGGCCATTCTCTGTGCACGAATGGGGATTGGACATATTTCAGGTGTTGATCCAGATGAGTTCGAAATTTCCAATATAAACAGACAAATGTTGGCGCTATCAAGCGTGGTTGACCAGCCAAAAGCAATGGTTGCCGAAAATGTTGTAAAGGACATCAACCCATTCATATCTACCAATTTTATTCAAGCAAAAGTGGATGAAGACAACGTGGAAGAATTAATAAAAGGTCACGACATTGTTATTGAAGCCGTTGATGATATGCCGTCGCGAGTGATTATTCACCGTACTGCCAGAAATTTATGTATCCCGAGTGTTGGAATGTCCGGAAGTCCCCCAACACGTGGATTTGTATCATCCTTCTTTCCGAATGAAGTTCCTTATGAAGAAGTACTGAATGTATGTAAAGTTGGCCAAAAATTAACGGACCCAGAAATGCGAGAACAGGTTGCTGAAATTAAAAAGGGTCGTGCATGGTACTCAGTTGAAAAAGGAGCACCAAAAGAGTGGGCAGAGGATTTCTGTGCCGGCAAGGTCGGGTGGATTATCACACCGATGAGGGCTCACCTCTTATCATTATTTAGTTTTAACGAGGCAGTTCAAATCTTAACTGGACGTGAACCGCTGGCAAGAGCACCAAAAGGAATTTTAATTGACGTAGATTCACCAACACCAGTCAAAGTAGAAACTGCTCCAGAGGGCGGATGGGATTACACAACTTTATAAAGAAGGAGTTTGAGACAAATGACAATCCAAAATATTAATAATATAGAAGATTTATATAATGCGAGTTTTACGCGTAATATCGGTGTCATTTCTGAAGTGGAACAAAACATGCTAAAAAACAGTCATGTGACCGTTGTAGGTGCTGGTGGTGTGGGGGGAATAACACTAATCCAACTAGCACGAATGGGCGTAGGATCGATTCATGTTATCGACAAGGATATTTTTGAAGCTAGTAACATAAATCGCCAAATGCTCAGTTCAGTTAGTTGTATCGGTATGGAAAAAGCCGCCGTTGCACGAGAAGTTTTGTTGGATATCAATCCTTCGATCAATATTCGTGTGACAGAACAATTTGTAACAGAGGAAAATGCCTTTGAATTATTAGAAAACACCGATGTCATCATTGATGCTACGGATAACCTAGTTGCACGTGCAATTATTCATCGTACGGCGTATGCCTTAGGAATTCCTTCGGTTTGGATTGCTGTCACTCCACCATTTCGCGGAGGAGTCATGAGCTTAACTCCAGAATCATTGCCTTATGAACTCGCATTAGGCTATCCATCCTTCCAACAGGAATTAACCGAGGAAATGCAAGCGAAAATACATGCTATGAAAGATGGGCGTGCGCTTTATTCTGTTCAGCACGGTGCAGACCAGAAGTGGGCAAAAAGCTATGTGCAAAAGCAAAGACCATGGGCCGTATTGGCTCCAGTTGCTAATATAGTTGGAGTTATTGCTAGTTTTGAAGCTTTTAAATTTTTAATAAAGCGAGAAGATTTACAACCAGTCACAAGTCCAGATTTAATCAAAATTAATATGGCTGATCAAAGTATGGTAACGGTAGTGTCACCGGAAACTGGGAGATGGGACTACGCCACGCTTTAATAGGGGAGAAAAGCAATGTTTGTTTCATATTTTGTGTTTATCACAATTATTTTGTTGGCCCTTGTGATTAAAGATTATGTGGTTGCTTTAGCAGCTTGTACCCTGACCATATTAATGACACTTGGACCTAAAGCTAGTTTGCCTATCATTCAAAAATATTCTTTTTCTGTGGGAATCTTTTTTCTGATGCTTTTTCTTTTCATGCCCATTACTTCAGGAAGATTCACAACTGAAAGCTTAATGAAGTTAATAACATCTCCAATTGGTATTGGTTCCATTATTGCTGGTTTCGTTATTTCATACATCGGTGGAAAAGGCGTTGGTGTTCTCCCTGCTAATCCAACTATCTTATTAGGAGTTTTATTGGGAACCTTGGTTGCGGTGTTATTTATGAAAGGATTGCCGGCAGGATTAATCATTGCTGCTGGAGTGATGGCTTTATTTTTATCAAAATAATTCCATCTGTTCGCTAAGCAATGAATCGTGTAAGGATAATAGATTACTGATTTATATAATAAAAGATTGAAAGTAGGGCGAAGTATGAAAGGTAAGGAAGTAATGATATTAGATGCAACGCTTCGAGAGGGTGAACAGCATAGTGGTGTTTGTTTTGCGGTAGAAGATAAAATCGCTTTGCTCCATATGCTGGAGGATTTTGGAGTGAACGTGATTGAGGTGGGACACCCTGGAATTTCTCCTGAAGAGGAGGTGGTTTGTCAAAAGGTTGCCCAAACAGCAAGGCATGCCCAAATCCTGATGCATGCTCGGGCAAGTATAGAAGAAGTCCAAGCTGCCTCTCGGGCTGGTGCTGATTGGGTGGGAATATGGGCATCGGTTAATTCCGTTTCCCTTCAGACAAAATTCACTAATCGTTCCGAAGAATTTGTTATGAACTTGGTTGAGCAGGCCATTTTAGAAGCAAAAAAGCAGGGTTTGAAGGTTCGTTTTACAATTGAGGATGCATCGAGAACTAGCTGGAAGGACATTGAATTTATTGGCAATATCGCCATTTTAGCTGGAGCAGACCGAATTAGTTTAGCTGATACAGTGGGAGTGTGGGAGCCTAGTCAATGCGCGGAGATGGTCAGAGCAGCAGTTGCCTCTTTTCCTTGTGAAATCGAAGTTCATCTCCACAATGATTTGGGTCTAGCCATGGCAAATGCGCTTGCTGCCATTGATGCGGGTGCTTCTGTGATTGATGCAACTTTATGTGGCATTGGCGAAAGAGCAGGCATAGTAGATTTGCTAAATTTAGCGGTACTGTTGACCGAGAAGCGTAATCTTTCTATGTTTGATTTGAAAAAAATACCTAGTCTTGTGCAGGCGTTACAATTGTCTTCTGGTTGTAAAATTGATCACTGGCGTCCGGTGATTGGAAAGAATGTGTTCACGCATAAGGCACTTTACCATGTAAAGGCTGTCCAAAAAAACTTTGCTGCTTATGAGGGGATTAATCCGGATTCGATAGGGCGTTCACGCAACGTTGAACAAAAACGAACAGATCGTATGGAAAGTAGCAAGCTCAAACCCCAATTACGATTGGGTTCCCCATTTATCAAGGGAGCATCTGAGTTATTATTTCATCGTGATGGCCCAGGTTATCGTTGGGTCCAAATGGATTATCGTACAGACAACCGCGCTTCCTTTTATGTGATTCAACGAGTATTTAACGGCACACCAGAGGAACAAAAAACGGACGGACATGTCGATGTTCATGCACATCATTGTGATAGCGCCTTTATTTTTTGGGGAAATGAAGTGGACGGTACTGGATTGATATGTGAAGTAGAAATAGAAGGTGAACGCCAATTAGTTGAAAGCCCTTGTTCGATTTTTATTCCAGCAGGTCTCAACCATACATATAAATATGTATCCGGAATCGGTACGTACACCAATATTGTACTTGCTCCAGAATATAATTTAAGCTTACTCGCTGAAAACGCGGAATATGTCGCAATAACCTAAAGGTGCCAGGCACCGCCCGAAAAATCTTGTTTCACGAAAAACGTGTGAAACAAGAAAAACCGGGCGGTGCCTGTCACTTCATATCGTCACATTATATCTTTATGATGAATTTGGTTCCGACATTTACTTTGCTTTCGACGCTGATTGTGCCTCCATGGGAGAGGACGTATTGTTTGGCAATGGCAAGGCCGAGCCCCGTCCCACCAGTCTCACGTGCCCGAGCATCGTCAGTACGATAGAAGCGATCGAACAAATGTGGGAGATGCTCAGGTGCAATCCCGATACCAGTATCTTCGACGACGATTGTTAACCTATCATCGTCTTTCATTTTTTTAATCCGAAAATAAACTCTACCAAGTTCCGGGGTATATCGCAAGGCATTCATCAATAAATTGAGAAAAACCTGTTTCATTCTGTTCACATCAATCAGAATGTCCGTTTCATCTGTCTGTTTATCGATTTCTAATTGAATCGATTTTTCCTCAACCAAAGGCTCCAGAGCTAATTTCAACTGCGTAGCTAACTCATAAATATCTGTTTGGGTTTTGTTCAAAGTTAGTTTTCCAGCCTCTGCCAATGATAGAATCCTTAAATCTTCAATTAAACGATTCAAGCGGATCATTTCATCCTGCAATGGCAATAGGGATTCTGGTTTAATCATTTCACCCTGTTGCTGCAAATGGTCCAACTTGCCGCTAATAATCGTCAGTGGCGTCCTCAGTTCGTGAGCCACATCCGCTGTTAAATTCCTACGTACAGTTTCAGCACGCTCCAATTCTTTTGACATATGATTAAAAGCTTTAGCAATTTTTCCATACTCGTCCTTCGTGTCCACTTGAACTTGAATTCCAAGTTCGCCTTTTCCTAACCGCTCGAGAACGGGTAATAGCTTTTGCAATGGGGCTGCGAGCCATTTTGCTATGCGATATGCGAGGATGAGGGCAATTACAACCAGCACAGAACCACTAACTAGGAGCATGAAAACCACAGAAATCGGCGTTCCAATCATGATTTTTGAAAAATTAGCTACCTCAGGGTCATAATAGTAAAAATCGCCAATCACCTTGTTATTCAGCTTTAATTGATGATGAATACCCAAACGACGGACGATTTTTTTTGGTGAAGTACCTTCGTGATAAACTTTTCGGCCCTGGGGGTCAAAGACGAGAATCTCGGGATGCTCCTGATGAATATTATTTAGCAACGGTAAGCGCTCTGCATGCTCCCAAGAATGACTATTTTTATAAAAATTAATCAATTCCTTCTTTAAAAACTTGATTTCACGACCTCTTGTTTCTTCAATGCCCGCATCAATCGTCCCTTTTACTGTCATATGTGTTAGAAAAATAAAAACAAGGCTAACACCAAAAATGGCTAAGGCCATTGCTAAGAAAACTTTGCGATGAAAGCTCATGTTTGATCACCAAAACGATAGCCAAATCCATAAACAGTTTGAATGTATTTGGGATTGGCTGGATCATGCTCCAACTTTTTTCTTAAGCGGCTAATATGTGCATCGACAGTTCGTTCCACATTCAATAATTCATCCTCTAAGGCCGCCTTCAATAGTTGCAAGCGGCTGTAAACAATCCCAGGTTTTTCGGCCAAGGTTAATAAAAGTTTAAATTCTGTAGGAGTCATCGAAATTTCCGTCCCATTTTTCCAAACACGGTATTGGGAAATAGATATGATGATTTCACCACGATCTAATGTCTCTTCCTCGCACGTGGGATTGTCACCGACCCTGCGCAGGAACGAACGAATCCGTGCCAATAACTCACGTAATGAAAAGGGCTTTGTAATATAGTCATCAGCGCCAACCTCAAGTCCGACAATCTTGTCCATTTCATCTGCTTTGGCGGTCACCATAATAATCCCGATTTTACTCATTTTCCGAATTTCTCGGCAAACGTCAAGCCCGCTCATATTTGGCATCATCCAATCTAGGACAACCAAAGCCGGATTCGTTTCTTTTATTTTAGTAAGAGCTTCCTGGCCTGATAGGGCTGTAACAATATCGAACCCTTCTTTTATCAAAAAAGAACTCATAAACTCAAGAACTTTTATTTCGTTGTCGACTAATAGAATTGTCTCAGCCATCATTATTTCTCCTTATTTGTCTTATTTTTTCACATTATACACTAACTATTATTTCCAACATCAAATTTCATTGAAACCATAACGTATCGCAACAAGTTCACAACATTTGTTTGTTAATCTTAAAACGTTCTCAAGAGGGAGAGACTAAACGATACACAACAAATGGGAGGAATTATCTGTGGCAATTCGACTTAGTCAAAAGAAAAAAAGCGTCTTAGTTGCAATTCACGTACTGTCTGTGGCTTCATGGATTGGTGGAACCTTGGCAATGCTGTTGCTTACTGCTTTTCTATCAAAAGGGGCAAACGGCGAGCAACTTCTCTATACAATGGAAAGTATGAAAATTATTGATGAAAATTTGTTGAAATATCCTGCGCTGCTGAGCTTATTTACAGGCATCATGTTGTCAGTTTGGACTCAGTGGGGGTTAGTAAAGCATTACTGGGTGATAATTAAACTTGTGTTAACCGTATTAACGATTATGATAGGGATTTTATTCCTAAGTAAGTGGACTGCAGGATTAGGGGAAATCATTAGCGACATGGGATTTCTCGCTTTAAAAGACGAACAATTTAAATCGACCTGGACTTCGATTTTGATGACGTCAAGCTTTAATCTATTTTGTTTAGGATTTATGACATTCATAACCTATTTAAAGCCGTTCGGCAAAGTGAAGAGAAATAACCAACAACGAGGTTAAAAAAATAAAGATATAAAAAGTAAGGGAACTCTATAATTTCAGAGTTCCCTTAAAGCTGACTGAAAATTTTATCATGGTACTATAATAAACTATTTAAAAAACTGTGAAACAAACCCCGTGAAACAAGAAAATTCAGGCGGTGAAAGGCACTATATTTACCTTGCAATGCAAGATAGCGCAGTTTATAATGTGTGTATGTCTTGTATTGCAAGGTAGTGAAGGGAGTAGGGTTTATGGCCGATACGACGCAAATGCTAAAAGGGATATTAGATGGCTGTCTGTTAGCGATTATTAAAGAAGGAGAAATCTACGGCTATGAATTAGCCACAAAGTTAGAGTCGTATGGATTTCTATCGTTTAGTGAAGGCACAATCTACCCATTGCTACTTCGGATGCAAAAAGAAGGATTAGTCAGCACAACTTTAAGGAAATCAACAGCAGGCCCAAAGCGAAAATACTACTCACTAACAGAGAAAGGAGAACTTGAGTTAAATGATTTCATCGAACGTTGGGAACAGTTGAGTGGAGCTGTGGAAAACGTTTTATCCAAAAAGGAGAGGTGATAAGAATGCTATCTAAGGAATCAGAGCAATTTTTAGTTGAACTGCGCTTATTTTTAATCTCAAAAGGTAAAAACGACCAAGAAATAAACGAGATAACTGAAGAACTCGAGGTCCATCTTCTTGAGGCAGAAGCATCAGGTAAGGATATTAAACATATTATTGGGGAAAGTCCAAAGCAATATATGGAAAGTATTGGCCAATCAATGAAAACAGATTTTCGGCAACTGATTGTCTTGGCACCTATGATGATTTTGCTATTAGCTTCTTACATAAGCATAGGACCGGCGATCGAAGGTCACTTTTCATTATCAAAAGAAATACTGATGCTGGCAGCTGTAACTGGCATTGCAGGAGTCTTTGTTTATGGGATTTTACTTTTTAAATTCGTACCGAAAGTTTTCCAATCAAGATGGGCCTATTTTTTAATATTTGGAGCCATGCTCCTTGTTTCAGGTATTGGAGTAGTCCTGTTATATTGGTTCAATAAACAGGGATTTGAGCCAACTTTTGTTGCAACACCATTTCAAAATAATATCATCCTGTTGATATGTGTGATCATTTTTATTACTTCAGCGATTTATACAAAAACGTGGATTACTATCATCATCCCGATTCTTACTTCAATAGGACCAATCGCAAACAGATTCTTGCCTGAAGATGTCAATCAAAACCCAACATATATTTTATATACTAGTTTGATATTATCGTTGATTGTTGTTGTTGCTATTTTTCTGCTAATAAGAAAACGAAAAACAAACGGAAGCATGTGAAACATAGCGTGTGAAACAAGAAAATTGGGGCGGTGACAGGCACCTTATTGGCACTGGACAGAAACAAATGGTATTTCAAAAAAGCCAGAAAAGCTTTGCGATCAATTCGAGCAAATCCTTGGAGGAAGTCATACATTTGAAAATGGTGCTTGTATCGTAATGAGAGCTAGAAATAATATTCGACCACGCCTCCTTGGTGAACGGGCAAGATCGTTTCTTCTCCTTCCGCAAATGTTTGCATTTGAATCATTAGCTTCTGACGGTAGAGCGCTTTGCAGCGGATGTTCGAGAGGCTTTTCAGGTACTAGAATAGAATTAATTTTGACCATGATTTTTAATTTTACAATCATTAGTTATTAAAACGAAAACACAACTAGTTTGAGTCAATCGAATTAGTTGTGTTTTTATTGTTTCCTTCATTAAAATATATCAATTCTAACCAAACAAAGCTTTATTGATAATAAATATATCGGAAATCTATCATACGTCCATCCGCCAATGTGATAATGCTAACCAATGTTCACATCGCTCGTATTCAGGCATGATTTTTCCAACAAGTCGCCAAAAGGAACGATCATGATTGAGGTGGACCATGTGACACATTTCATGGACCACGACATAATCGATGACTTCAAGTGGCGCCATCGATAGTTTCCAATTAAAGGTTAACTGGCGCAAACCATCGCATGTCCCCCATGTGGTTTTGCTGTCGGAAATCCGAAAAGAGCGAGGCTTAACCTTGAAATGGGATTGATAATGCAGAATTCGTTTTTCGACGATTCTTTTGCACTGTTGATGATAGAACCGTTTTAATGCTTTTTGAATATGATCCTGATTAAATTTCTTAACATAAATGTATAACGTATCACCCTCAAATACGACTTTGTCCTTCTTAATTTCGTGATCCTCGGAAATTAGTATGGGAAATTCCTTTCCTAAATACAGAAAGCGTTCGCCTTGCTCATAGACCATTTCCTTTGGCCCTGCAAGGCGATCTTTCATTTCTGTTATCCGGTGTTGGATTTGTTCCCATTTTTCCTCAATAATTTGCAGTACGGTTTCTTCTGCTGTGCCTTTCGGAGCTTGTACTTCAACATTTCCATAAAAATCGATATAGATTCCGACAGTTTTTCTATTTTTATATTGTAATTCAAAGCTTAAAGTTTCGCCCAAGTAAGAATGGAATATCTCAATCACCTCTATGTTCATATTTGACGGTTTGTGAAGTTTAGATTATGTTTTCATTTATGATTGTTTATGTAAAAATCAATATATATTTTATATGCAAAAATAAAAAGGGGGAATACCGTTGAAATATATTATTTTTGACTTTGACGGCACGTTGGCTGATTCAACAGAGGTGTTGATGCACGCCTGGAATCTCGTGGCGGAACAACATCAGTTTGAAAAGCTTCATAAAGAAGACATTCCTGCTTTAAAAAATTTATCGATCCAGGAGCGGGCGAGGAAATTTCGCTTTCCGATGTATAAATTGCCGGTAGTGTTGCCAAAGATTTATCGCTATATGAAAGAGCATATTGATGAGATTAAGCTATTTGATGGGATAAAAGAGGTACTGAATTCGCTCGGACAAATGGGTTATCACATTATCATTCTTTCATCTAATGACAGTGAAAATATTAAATTACTGTTAAAACAAGAACAAGTTAATGCTGTTTCTCAAGTATTAACATCAAGTAAAATCTTCGGCAAAGACGCCATTCTGAAAAAGTTTATGAAACAAGAGAATGTAGTGCCTGAACAATGTTTATACGTTGGGGATGAAGTTCGTGACATTTTAGCCTGCAAGAAAGTCCGAGTGCCAGTCATGTGGGTCAGTTGGGGCGTCGACAGCTACGAGCTAATCGAAAAAGAAAAACCAGACTATATTGTAAACACACCCACTGAAATCATACAAACACTAACCAAAAAAACGCAGTGAAACATCATCCTGTGAAACAAGAAAATTCGGGTGGTGACAGGCACCTGTGGTGGTGCACTCAAGAGAAGAGCTAACTTATCATTTTACGGACGTGTTAGCTCTTTTTATTGTTTGGTCGTGTTAAATATGAATATTGATTTTAGCTACAGGAACTCTGCGCACCTTAGCTTAGCGACTATTGGGTACACCTCGTGCCCAAATGCTAATCAAAGCATAAGACCGGTAACCAAAGGGAGTGTTTGATGCCCGAGTGCCGCTCTAAATCGCAAGACTGGTAACTAAAGGGAGTGATTGGTGCCTGGGTGCCGCTCCAAATCGCAAGACTGGTAACCAAAGGGCCTTCGTCTCAGAGCAACTTGCAAAAAATCAACACTAAGCTTTAACACGTCCTATTATTTAATAAATTGTTGTTCAGTTAATGTCTGAACTAGGGTATTCTTCGGTTGGAACCCGGTGATCCTCTCAACCAATTGGCAATCACGAAACAGCAGTAACGTTGGCAGCCCCATTACCTGAAATTTCCCGTTAAAATCTTCATTTTCATCCGCATTAACTTTGATAATTTTCAGCCCGAACTCTTGATGGATATCTTCTAAAATGGGAGACAGCATTCGGCATGGTGGACACCATGGCGCCCAGCAATCGATCATTATTGTTTGAACAGATTGGATTTCTTTTTCGATATCGGAACCATCAGCATGTATTATACTCATTTTCATCGCACACCTTTCTTCTACGAGGGGATATTTGTAGTATATGACGGGGTGTGGTATAAGTAAAATTAATACTATTAATGTTAAAAATAAGAAAAACCTAATGTGTTAAATTAAAGAGGTGCAGGATGACATTATTTCAATTAGAAGTCTTTTTGAAAGTAGTCGAAGCAGGAAGCTTTACCAAAGCCGGTGAACAAATCGGACTCTCGCAATCTGCGGTTAGTCAAGCCATTGCAGCATTAGAATCCTCACTCAATGTAAAATTACTAAACCGACATAAAAACGGAGTAAGTCTAACCAAAATCGGTGAACGGATCAGCATCCTCATTCGCGATTTAATCACCATCAAGACTAAGATTGTCAATGAAGCAGCTGGTATTTCTGAAATAGAATTAGGCACCCTTAAAATCGGCAGCATTTCAAGTATGACAGCGAAACTTTTACCAGGCATGATTAGCACATTTCAAAAGAGATTTCCAGGGGTGGAAGTAATTCTATATGAAGGCAGTTACGCTGAGGTAGTAAATTGGATAAAAATCGGAATTATTGACGTTGGGGTGGTCACAGAGACCAAGCATGAATTTGACTTCATTCCATTACTTCAGGATAAAATGGTCGTCTTTGTGCCTGAGCGGCATCCGCTAAATCAACAATCAACAATCAGACTCCAAGATATAGCCAATGAACCATTTATCATGCCAAAAGAATGCAGTCATTTGCTGCAAAATATATTTAAACAACAAGGAGTTACACCTTCTGTTCAATTTGAGGTGAGTGACGTAGCTACGATCATCGCGATGGTCCAAGAGGGAGTAGGTAATACCATTCTTCCGGAAATGTCCATTCCGGCGACATTATCGAAGGTGAATGCCTCTTATTTAAGCCCGCAGGTATATCACAATCTTGGTCTTGAGCTCCGTTCAAGTAAGGATATAAGCCCAGTTAGTTCGGCTTTCATTGCGGTAGGTCAAGAATTCACCAAAGATTTATCGTTGAAATTGTTTAATAGCTATCAATCAATCATTGTGAAGAAAAGTGAACGGTAGACGAAGCGAGGACAACTGTGAAACAAGAACGTGAAACAATTATGTGAAACAAGAAAATTCGGGTGGTGCCTGTCACCGTTTGCGGCACCGATTGGGGTAAAGAGGAGGTCCTTATGCAGGAGAATAGGGATGTTAGCGGTTTTAGGGTTCTAATGGAGATTTTGGCTGTTTCGACAAGACTTGGTTTAACGTCGTTTGGCGGACCGATTGCCCACCTGGGATATTTTCATAATGAGTATATTCGAAGAAAAAAATGGATCGATGAAAAAAGTTATGCCGACCTAGTTGCGTTGTGTCAGTTTTTGCCTGGACCAGCGAGCAGCCAAGTCGGAATTGGAATTGGTGTGCTGCGGGCAGGTGTTTTAGGAGGAATCGTATCCTTTATTGGTTTTACTCTTCCTTCGGTGATCTCATTGATTATTTTTGCATTAGTCCTCAGAGGATTAGATGTTGGCAATGCTGGTTGGATTCACGGTTTAAAAATAGTTGCTGTGGCAGTTGTTGCTCAGGCAATATTGGGGATGGCGAAAAATTTAACTCCGGATATAAAGCGGAAGATGCTAGCCTTGTTTGCACTGGTAACCACGCTTTTATGGCAAACTGCTTATGCACAGGTTACTGTAATTGGTATATCGGTAATCATCGGCTTTCTCATATACAAGCAACCGAAAGAAAACGATGATGCTGAGATTCACTTTCCAATATCAAAACGTTTTGCAGTTATATGTTTGGCAATATTTTTTGGATTACTAATTCTTTTACCGATAATCCGCGAAGTGACGGCACTAAAGTGGGTTGCCATTTTTGATAGTTTTTATCGTTCAGGTTCGTTGGTGTTTGGTGGTGGCCATGTAGTTTTACCTTTGCTAGAAAGGGAATTTGTACCCACTGGATGGATAAATGAAGAAACTTTTTTGGCTGGATATGGGGCTGCTCAAGCTGTACCAGGTCCATTATTCACATTTGCTGCATACCTTGGCGCCGTGATGGATGGTTGGCAAGGTGGATTATTAGCCACAATCGCCATTTTCATGCCGGCATTCCTGTTAATATTTGGCTCACTGCCTTTTTGGAATTCACTGCGTCGCAATCCAAAAGTAAAGGGTGCTTTAATGGGAGTAAATGCCGCTGTTGTTGGGATTTTAATTGCTGCATTTTACCAGCCGATCTGGACCAGTACCATCCTTAAGCCCATTGATTTTGCATTTGCAGCGGTATTGTATAGTCTGCTTGGGTTTTTGAAGCTACCACCGTGGGTGATTGTAGTAACAGGGGCCATCGGTGGAACACTCATGAATACACTATAATATTTCGGACCGAACTATTCCTTAACGGCGAAAACCATCATCAGATTACAACTGTGTGTAAATATATCTTTACATTCAGTTGTATATTTTTTACAATCAATGTAAAGATATCTTTACTCCCAATACGGAGGGTTAACCATGAGAGTGATCAATCATATTAAAGAAATACGTCAAAAAAGGGGGATTACACAAGTAAAGCTGGCTGAGGATTTACAAATAACACGGCAAACCGTAAATGCAATTGAGAAAAATAAATATAATCCCAGTCTCGAATTGGCCCTAAAATTAATCGAATATTTTGATGTGCCAATTGAAGAATTGTTTTATCTAGAGAAAACAAAGGGTGATAAAGGTGAAAAATAAAAAACAATTTATACTAGTTTTTTCATTTATTATGGTGTGTATATGGATCGGTGGATTATTAGGAATTTATGTTATTGGGAAAGAAACTGGTGAATACAACTATGCATTAACGATTCCAATGGCAGCGGGAACAATTTTCGGCACCGCTGTCACATTATTTTTTTCGAAATGGAATAAAAAAAGAAATGGAAACCTCCCGGAATTTGATGAACGAAGTGCACTTTTGATGAAACGATATTTTTTGATTGTACTTTATGTTGTGCTTTTTGGTAGTGGGGCTGCTTTAAACATTTTATCTCTTTCGGCAAGAAGACTCCATCTGATTTGTGTTACGGGAGAAGCCCAACAATTCAGGTGGAGATGAATTGCCGTCAGCCGATAGACTGAAATCTTATGTTTGGTTTGCATAATTACCCCATTGTTTCAAGAACGAACGTTCGCATATTATTTGTGCTAGCGATATAATTAATCGTAGATGGGAAGTGTATTGACAAAGTTAGATAATAATAATCATTCAGTGTTCTTACTCTACTATCACTTGGTTTTCGTCATTAAGCATCGCAGAAAAGTAGTAAAAGATGAGATTTCAGATTATCTGAAAGAACATTTCATACGATTACTTGAGCCAAAAGGAATTAAAGTAGAAGAATGGAACCATGATTGTGACCACGTTCATATATAGTTTCGTTCAGTTCCAAATATCGATTTGTCAAAAGCTATTAACAGCTACAAAAGTGTTAGTTCTCGTTTCGTAAAACGTGATTTCCCTCAAATTAAACATTACCTTTGGAAAGAGATGTTTTGGTCTCGAAGTTATTGCCTTTTGACAACGGGCGGTGCGCCTATCGAGAAAATTCGAAAATACATTGAGTCTCGAGGAAAATAATCCCAATTAACGCTCTGAGAAAGGTGGTGAACAAAATGACCAGGAAAAAGGCAGTTAAAGTATTGCGGAAACAAAAGAAACTTGAAAACATTCAAAGGTTCACTCAAAAACAGAATCTCGGACGAACTAGCCTTGCCGCAAAAGAATTCCGGTTGCTTCAACGCATGACTCATAGTTCAAAAGCGTTGCGAAACGTCGGGTTATACGCGATAAAGCAATGCTACTTGAACAACGGAAGAATGGCTACGGTAAACGAAGTGGACGCTGCAATGCAAGCGGATGTGAATTATTGGGGCATTCAATCAAACTCCGTTCAAGCTATTCGTAGAACACTGTTTTCGGAAACAAAGAGCTTTTTTAAAGCATTGGAACAATGGAAGAAAACTCCTGAAAAATTCACTGGTCGTCCTAAGTTTCCGAAGTATTCTGGCTCCACTGAAAAACGGATTATTGAAATCTATCAAGTTCCGAAAGTAGACAAAGATGGATTTTGGACGATTCCCATGAACGTGGAATTCAGAAAACGCTTCAGCTCTATCAAAATCCGTATGCCTAAAAATTTGTTAAACCAGAAAATCTCCTACATTGAAATCAAACCAAAGCAAAAAGGTCGGTTCTTTGAGGTGCACTACACCTATGAGGTGCATGTGGCTCAAATGAAGAAACAATCAACGACCACGATATACGCTTTGAGTGGTGATTTAGGTGTAGACCGATTATTGAGTTGTGCAACAAACAAAGGAGACGCCTTCTTAATTAATGGAAAAAAGTTAAAATCCATCAACCAACACTTCAATAAAGCGATAAGCAATTTACAGCAGAAAAATATCGAAAACGGCATTTCCAAACGGGTTGTGACCAATAAACTAGCTGAACTCTGGAACAAACGAGAGCACCAAATCAATGGATATTTCTCACAAGTCGTCGGCTTGTTGTTTAAAAAAGTTAAGGAATATAATATTGATACCCTAATAGTTGGTTACAACGTGGGCTGGAAGCAAGAATGCGATATAGGAAAAAAGAACAATCAACAGTTTGTCCAAATTCCATTTCAGAAACTCATATCTGCCATAGAAAATAAATGTATAAAAGAAGGCATCCGTTTTCTCAGACAAGAAGAAAGCTATACCTCAAAAGCTAGTTTTCTAGATAGAGACAGTATGCCTGTTTGGTCAAAAGACGATAAAACCAGCTACCACTTCAGTGGCAAGCGAATCACTCGTGGTCTGTACCAAAGTAAATCAGGAAAATGTATTCACGCTGACATCAACGGAGCATTGAATACGCTACTTAAATCAGGAATAGTAAAGTTGGAGGAAAACTTTCAAATAAAAACTCCAAACCTACTATACGTCCAGAAACGTAAGGCTGTTGCTTAGCGCATGGCTTAGTGGGTGCGTCAACCATCCATGTGTATTCGTCACATTTGTGCCGGAGCTTGTAGTACATAGCTCGTAAGGCTATGACTTCTCTGTATCCATTCGGAGAACCTTAACTCATGGTAGGGAGGGTGCAAGTGGGAAAACGATAGCTCGTCGCCAGTACCGACCAAAAAATAACTTGGGGTGTCGCTGTAACGTGGCATGAATTCTAGAGCGTCAAACTGTCTAGCAATAGACGAGAAGACCTAGAGTTCGAACTCAAGCCCCCACTGAAAAGATTCACCTCAGTGGGGGGAGTTGACATTCAATGGGAGTCTACGTAATTGAAACTGGTATGTTAATCGTATGCTTAATGGTTTTATACATCGTGATTGGGTTGGGAGCGCTTGTGACAAAACGTTTATAAGAACCCATGAAATTCCAACTTATGTTAAAATAATGAGTAGTTGGAAAGGAGATGCTTTTGTGAAAAAAATAAGTATCATCGGAATCGTAGGCTTAATTTTTCTACTATTACTCACAAGCTGTAACAAAGAACCAAGCCCTGAAGACCAATTTTCAAAATACATAAAGCTATGGAATGGGCAAAAGTTTTCTCAGATGTATGATTACTTGTCTACTGATGCAAAAAAATCGATTACCAAAGAAGAATTCGTCAACCGTTATGAAAAAATATTCAGCGATTTGGAAATTACTAAGCTCGATGTGAAGTCAGCTAAAACGGACCAAGACAAAAAGACAAAAGAAGCAACCTTCAAGCAACCGTTCACGGTAAAAATGGAGACCGTTGCCGGCCCAATAAAGTTTAATCAGACTGCCAAGCTGATTAAAGAGAAACGAAATGATAAAGAAAATTGGTATATCGATTGGAACACAGGCTACATATTTCCTGAACTAAAAGCTGACGATAAAATCAGCTTCAAGACAACACCTGCAGTACGCGGCGAGATCCTGGATCGGAACGGGGATCCCATGGCGATAAACGGCACGGCATTTCAAATTGGGGTTGTTCCTGAAAAAATGGGAGCACAACCAGAACAAGTCGTCAGCCAATTGGCTGAACTGCTCCAAATTAAACCTGAACGTATCCAAAAAGCGCTTGATGCAAAGTGGGTAAAACCGAGTTTCTTCGTTCCGGTCGCAACGATTTCTGCTGAAGAAACGGACCTCCTCGAAAAACTGTATCAATTATCGGGTGTGGATAAACAAAATACCGAAGCAAGAATCTATCCTTTTAAAGAAGCTAGCGCCCATTTGATCGGGTATACTGGTCCAATCACTCAAGAAGAGCTTGATAAGTTAGCTTCAGAAGGCTACTCATCATCTGATGTGATCGGTAAAAGAGGACTGGAGCAAGTTCTTGATAAAAAATTAAAAGGAAAAAATGGCGAAAAGATTTTTATCAAAAAAGCAGATGGCAAAGAAGTATTGCTAGCAAATAAGCCTGTTCAAAATGGTGAAAATATTACGTTGACGATCGACGCAACCCTGCAGCAACAAATTTTCACACAGTTGGCAGGCGAAGCGGGAGCATCGGCTGCGCTTGACCCGACAACAGGTGAAACCTTAGCGTTAGTAAGCAGCCCGAGCTTTGACCCGAATCAAATGGCAATCGGAATGTCCGAGGCGGAGCTGGATTCGCTCCAGAACAATCCACAAAAGCCGCTACTTAACCGATTCAAAAGCACTTATGCACCAGGCTCAGTGCTCAAACCGATTACAGCTGCGATTGGCTTGTCGGCAGGAACGCTCACTCCGGACACGACAATCAATGTCAGTGGGCTAACTTGGAAAAAAGACCAATCATGGGGCAATTATGTTGTTACACGAGTAAAAGACCCCAACGCTCCTGTAAATTTGGAAAAGGCTCTATTATATTCAGACAACATTTATTTCGCCCAAGCTGCACTTTCATTGGGTAAAGACAAATTTTCGCAAGGATTAAAACAATTCGGATTTGAAGAGGAGCTACCATACTTATATCCGCTTGAATCCTCTAAAATGGGAAAAATGGATAGCGATATAGAACTGGCTGATTCGGGCTATGGACAGGGTAAGATTGAGGTCAATGTTCTGCATATGGCAACAAGCTATACTCCGTTTCTGAATAACGGAAATATCATCAAGCCGATTTTAACGTCAGAAGAAAACAAACGCGAGGTTTGGAAAAAAGAGGTTGTAAGTAGTTCAAATGCAAATACCTTATCAGCTAATCTGCTAAATGTCGTTGAAAATCCGCAAGGCACAGCCCATTCAGGAAAAATTAACGGGATGACGATTGCCGGAAAGACGGGAACTGCTGAGTTAAAATTAAAACAAGATGAAAAAGGTGCTGAACTCGGCTGGTATGTAGCATACAGAACCGATGCACCGCAACTATTGATTGCGATGATGATTGAAAATGTTCAAGAACGAGGCGGCTCGAAAATTCCAGTCGAAAAAGTGAAAAATGTATTCGGCCAATATGGACAGGGAGATTCAGCAATTCCTGCTCAGTAAGATATTCAATCGAGTTAGCGAAAATTGCCACAAAAAAACCGCGATAGACGATTTAATTGAAGCGGAAATTTCGTTATAATGTTGAATCAAAGGGGGTGCTTAACAGATGGAGAATCATTTTAGATTGTCTGGTACTTCTTCCACTCATGCAAAGCCTATTATTGGAAAGGCGATACTTTGCATGGGGCGAAACATTTAACGATATCGCTGAACAGGCTTTTCTAATAATTAGGCTTTGCACCTTATTTTTTTCAAAATCAAAATAAGGGGCGGGCAAATTTGAAATATATGAACGCAAGTAAAGTTTTACCTGAAAAGCTCATTATCGAAATCCAAAAGTATATTCAAGGGGAGACTCTCTATATCCCTAAACAGGAAAAGAAGTATCGGAAATGGGGAACATCAAGTGGAGGAAGACACTTGCTTGACCAACGTAATGCCGCCATCAGACAATCCTTTATTAGTGGCAGCAGTATCCAACAGTTGGCTGAGGAATATTATCTTTCAACTGAAACGATAAAGAAAATCGTTTATTCAAATAAAAAGTAAGCAGACAGCACTGGTGAAAGCTCTTCATCAGTGCTGATTTTATGTAAAGGCTGTGTTAAAGCTTAGTGTTGATTTTTCTCAAGTTGATTGGAGCGGAAGGCACGAAGACTCCTGCGGGAGTAGCTTGTATGGGAGACCCCGCAGGCGCGAATGCGCCGAGGAGGCTCCCAACTAGCCCCGCGGAAAGCGAAGTGCCTGCAGCGGAAATCAACATTCATGTTTAACACAGCCTATGTAAAAAACATTTCTAAGTTATTTTCTCCATTTTAGAAGTTAGCTGCAGTAGTTAAGATATATAAATAGGAATCGAAGAACAAAATGAATGGAGATTTACATGATGAACGAGAGCTTTATTAAAAATGAACAGTTTAATTTTATAAAAAAGCAGATAGATTTAATTAAGGACAGCAAAAAAAAGAATGTACCCACAAACGTTTTGACTGCTGTAATCGACTTAGCTACCACCAAAGTTTTCGACTTATTTCCAACACTTACAGCAACACAACAACAATTATTGGACGTTTCCGGACTGAAAACAGATAAAGACTATGAGCAATATATCCAACAACTTTCGGATTACCTGCTACCTTTTCCAACGATAACAGAGCAGCAACTGAAGAAAATGGTTCCGAAAAATAAAAAATTAAAGCTGCCTGATTTAACAAAAATTGACCATCACCAGTTGACGTACTTAAGTTGGAATGATCTGAGATCTAATAAAAAATATATCGCATACGAACTAGAGGGAAAAATGGTTTGTATTGAATGTGAATTTTCATCAACCAGCAAAAAGAACCTTTGTTCTATCTGTAATAGTTTTGGTGATGTTGTCTATTTTTCCACTGTAACAAAAGCGAAAAAGCTGAAGAATCCCGATTATTTCAGAGCCATCGGTAATCTTATTTGTGCTGACAGTAGTGAATGTAACAAAAAAATCACCAATGTTGAGTATTTAACAAACTTCCTAAAAGACTCGCTAGGAATATCATAAATTTTAATAATTCCGCGAAATCAATGTCAGATTTTACATTTCATGATAATTCTGCAATAGTAATTTATAAGAGTTATTTTTGAATAATGTTGAAATGATGATTGATTGGGGGAATAACGATTTGCTAACAATTCACGAATTAAATGATATTAAGGAACTCCAAGAGATTTGCGAGAATGCTGGGGGATTTCAGCTTAAGTTGAATTTTGATATGCTGGAAAACCGAGTGGGTGATCGCAAGGAGGATTTTTTTCATTATGATCTAGATTCTGGCAAACTAGTCGGCTTTTTAGGTAGCTATGGATTTGGCAGTAAGATTGAACTTTGTGGGATGGTGCATCCTGAGTACCGTCGCCAAGGAATCTTTACTAATTTGCTTAATTCGGCAATAAATGAAGCGAAGAAGCACCATGTTTCTACCATTTTGCTCAACGCACCAACCGATTCACAAACGGCAAAAGCATTTTTACAATCGATTCCTTGTACATTTTCGGTTGCAGAGTATCAAATGCAATGGCAGCCAACCGAATTGACACCCGATACCACCGTTTTGATCAGACCTTCAGTTTCACAGGACGATTGGGAGGCAGAAGTTCAGCTTGGTATCACTGCTTTTGGCGAGAGTGAGGCGGATGCCAGGGTGTTTCAGGAAATGATTAGTAAAGAAAGTAGTGACCAAAGATACATCATTGAAGAAGACGGGAAAATTGTCGGGAAAATGCGTGTGTCTGAAATGAATGGAGAAACGTGGATTTTTGGTTTTGCTGTTTTCCCAGAACTACAGGGCAAGGGGATTGGCCGCAAAGCGTTAACCAATGTGGTAATCACAGAAAGTCAAAAGGGGTTGCCAATTTTCCTTGAGGTGGAAGCAAAAAATATCCATGCCCTTAAACTTTATGAATCTTGTGGCTTTAAATCCTACCATTCGCAGGACTATTATCTGTATCAAGATTAATGAGCTATCGTCATAAATATACATTCTAATCGGTATAAAAAGGTGGAGGATCCGATGGAAAAGTATGATTTTATTATCATTGGCGCAGGAATGGGTGGTCTAAGTGTTGCAAACTTTCTAGCTAAATATCATAAGAAAGTATTAGTTTTAGAAAAGCATAATATTCCAGGGGGACTAGTGACATCGTTTGCGAGAAAAGGGGTTCATTTTGATTTGGGGATCCATGGTCTTTATGAATTAAAAGAAAAACAAACGATTCCCCAGTTTATGGAGTTTTGGGGTGCGCCACCGATTGAGACAATTTCATGCCGAGGCGATATGACTTGCTTTATTGATGGACAAAAGCATGTATTCAGACATGGCAGAATCAAGGAAGATTTTATCCGAGAATTTCCAGAAAATGAAGCTGATATAGAGAGGCTTTTTCAGATTATCGAAAAAATTAATGCAGAAATGTTTTCGGGAACGGAAGCACCCGAGCCACCGTATGATATGAATTTGCTCGAGCTGATTCGTTTTGGTCTAAAATCAAGAAGGCGAATGCCGACATTCATGAAATATGGAAATAAAGATGCCAAAAAAATCCTCGACAAACTTACCGACTCCGACGAATTAAAATCAGTGATATATTCCTATTGTCCGTACCCGATGGTGTTTATGGCGTTTGCCTATCAGTGGGGGGTATTCAGTAACAATGAATATCCAAAAGCAGGGATGCAGGCAATCCCTACTGCTGCAGTTACAAGCCTGAAACAAATGGGTGGCGAACTTCATCTGAATGCGGAAGTTGCCGAAATTCTTGTTAAGGATGGCAGCGCCTATGGAGTCAGAACAAAAGCAGGCAAAGAATATTATGGAAAAGTCATTAGTAATGCATCGCCACAGTATACCTATAACTGGATCGAGTCAGAAGAAGAAAGTGTAAAAAAAATGCAGCACGCCCTCGAGGCAAAAAAGATTTTTCCTTCTGTATGTGCGCTATTTATCGCAGTGGATGACGCTCGTTATGATTTTGGCAATGTCGAATGTATTAGCATTGCTGGAAGTAAGGATTATCAGAAGCAGCCGGAAGAATATTCGGAAGAAACAGCTCCGATTGTCATCAACATTTATCCAAAGCGGGACGGAGATCGGTATCGACCACTTGTGGCATTAATCCCACTTACATACAACTATGGCGATGACTGGAAAACAGACGTAGGTCCGAAGCGTAGTGATGATTATTTGGCATTGAAGAAAAGAGTGGAGATGACAGTGCTAAATAGAATCATCAATCATTTAGGAAATGAATTTGCGAAAGCAGTTGTCTTTAATGAATTATCTACTCCACTGACATACGAGAGATATACGAATAATTATCATGGTTCCTTCATGGGATGGTCCGTCGAAGAAAAGGAGTACGGAAAGTACTTAAAACAAAGAACAGATATAAAAAACTTATTTTTGGTGGGGCAATGGGTATTTCCTGGTTTTGGTGTTGCTGGAGTGATGGCCAGTGGCTATTATCTTGCAAAAGAAATATTGAAAGATGAAGGAATCGATTTGAAGCAGGAATTTACTGAGTTTTTTCATACAGCTTAACATGAGGAAAAAGATGCAAGAAAATCTAAAGGTGATACTTCAAAAATGAAGGTCGCCTTTTTTATGCTTTTTATACTAAAGCACAGCCGGAATCTCTTAACTATCATACTTATATTAGTGAACAAAAATAATAGGAAAGGAAGTATGATAGTTATTGAATATTAGAGTAACTCCTAATAATGCCGCGCAAGATGAACCTAGTGTGGCCGTTAATTTGCAAAATCCAAATACCATTATCGCAACTGCAAATGACTTTCGACTAGGTCCTAGCCGGACAGGATTGTACCGTTCTACAGACAAGGGGAAAACATGGACAAACACTATTCTACCACTACCAGCAGGATTCACTGAAGGTGCAGATGGTGTTGTGAACTATGGAGGTGACAATTTCTTTCTAGTATCAGGTGTTGTTTTTAATAGAGACGCTGCTGGTAATGGCATTGACACAACGACTGTGGTCTACCGATCTACAAATAATGGACAAACCTTCTCTGCACCAATTATCGTAAATCGAGGAGCAGGCGCTGCTGAAATTAACGATAAAAACTGGTCAGCTATTGATATTTCCAGAAAGAGTCGCTTTAGAGGTCGAGCCTATATTAGTTACACTCAATTTACGGCAAATGGTTCGCAAATTTTGTTTCAAAACTCGACAAATGGTGGAGTAACTTGGTCGGCACCAATCCCAATCAGTGCTGTAACAGCTGGTAATACCTTCGTTCAGGGCTCTAATCTCCAAGTGGGTCCAAGAGGTGAAGTCTATGTCGCTTGGCTTGAACGTCAACAATTCAATAACGGCAATGTAGCATTCTTTAGAATTCGACGTTCTAATGACGGTGGAGTGACATTTGGTCCAATTGTTACCGTCAGTCAATTTGCTGCAACTCCTTTTACCTTAAACGCTAATGTCCCCACTTGGCAATTCAGAGCCTCTAGCAATGCTTACCTTGCTGTAGATACCTCTAAAGGTCGTTTCAAAGGTCGGGTATATGCTGTGTGGCAGGATTATTCAACAGGTAACTCTCATATTCTCGCCTCCCATTCCGATAACGGGGTAAATTGGACAACCCCTGTAAGAGTAGATAGTAGAAATCCAGAAAACACACAAAACTTTTGGCCGTTTCCAGTTGTTACCCTTTCGAAAGGAACAGTGAAAGTCATTTACTATTCAAATAGGGTCGCTGGAACCAATCTATTGGATGTTTTCGTATCAGAGTCATCAAACGGTGGCAAATCATTCCGTAACAACAAACGAATTACAACCCAATCCTCTAATCCAGGAAACACACAATTTATGGGTGACTACATTTTTGCCGCAATTAACCCTTCAGAGGGACTAGTAGCTGTTTGGACTGATTTTAGAACTGGAAACCAAGATATTTTCATCGAAGTGCAGTCTTCACGAAAGCGTAAAGGTCCAAAACATTAGTGTGTTTTAAATTACAGTCAACAACTGTCTCATCTCAAAAAGGATGGGACTTTTTAGTGTTTTGATATTTTTTTAAAAATCAAACACGACTGAAAAGCAAAAGTTTAACTAATTTTTTTGTACTTTGTCCATCATGCCCCATCATAAAATGAACCAAAGGGGGAGATGAGTTGCAGCGTAATCAATACATAGACGGGCTAGATGGCCTTCGAACTCTTGCTGTAGCAGTGGTGATACTTTATCATCTTAATTACGCTTGGGCACCCGGTGGATTATTGGGTGTGGGAATCTTCTTTGTACTATCTGGATATTTAATAACCGGGATTTTGCTGCGACAATGGGAACAGCATCAACGCTTGGATTTTAAGGATTTTTGGATTCGCCGAGCAAAGCGACTCTTGCCGGCTTTATTTACGATGCTGATTGCGGTGATTGTTTGGTCTTATTTAAAAAATCAACAGCAACTTCCCGTCATCCGTGCGGACAGTCTGGCTGCAGTCTTATATGTTAGCAATTGGTGGTATATTTTTCACGATGTTTCATATTTTCAAAGCTTTGGCCCGCCCTCACCGTTTGAGCATTTATGGTCCTTAGCCGTAGAAGAGCAATTTTATTTATTATTTCCATTGCTGCTGTGGCTCGGATTGCGCTGGAAATCGAATTCCAAATGGCTGTTAGGATTTTCATTAATCTTAGCCATTGTGTCAGCCTGTCTGATGGCTTGGCTTTATAAACCAGGCGTAGACCCCAGTCGCGTTTATTTTGGGACTGATACGAGAGCGTTTGCTTTATTAATCGGTTGTGGCTTGGCATTTTTATATCCAAGTCATAAGCTTAAAGAGTCAATGTCTAAAAGAAACCAAATACTGTTGGATTGTCTAGGAACAGTCTGTTTAATTAGTTTGTTAGGTTTTATTTTTGGAATGAATGAGTATAACTCGTTTTTGTTTCGAGGTGGACTCGTCCTCATTTCGCTCATCACGGCGATATTAATCGGGGTGATGGTTCAACCAACGAGCGTACTCGGGAAAATCTTCGCATGGAAGCCTTTGAAGTGGTTAGGAGAACGTTCATACGGCATTTATCTGTGGCATTTTCCCGTTATTGTCCTAAGCAATCCGGTAAATTATGTAGATGGAATTCACTGGACGCGCTTGATTTTACAAGTATTAGTGACGATTGGATTAGCAGCAATTTCGTATCGCTGGATTGAAAACCCGATTCGCCATGGTAAATTGTCTCGGCCGGTGATGGTAAAAAGCTCAGTTGCCATTTTAATAGGTATTATCTTCTTGATGTTACCAATTCAAAAAACAGAACATGATTCAATTGCTGCCTTTAGTCCGACTAAGGAGGAAATCATAAAACCAATTCCGACAACACCCGCTCCCAATGCTACAGCAAATACTGAACCAACAGCCGAACCAACACCCGAACCTCAAACCGAACAAACTACCCCCAATACAGATCCAACATCAAATCCAGCACCTGAACAAACTCCAGCCGAAATTAAAGTAACCGCAATCGGAGATTCCGTGATGATCAATTTGGAACCTTATTTAAAACAGCTAATCCCTGGCATTATCGTTGACGGAAAAGTCGGCAGGCAACTGATACAAGCGATTCCGGAAGTTTCTGTGATGAAGTCAAATGGGAACCTTGGAAATGTAATTATCATTCAATTGGGTACCAATGGTCCGTTTACGATGGAGCAGTTGCAGTCCCTTTATCAAGCACTTGGTACTCCAAAACAGGTAATCTTTATCAACACACGAGTGCCAAGACCATGGGAGTCTGAGGTCAATCAAACACTCGCAAAATTTGTGTTTAGTACGCCGCAAACGAATCTGGTCGACTGGTACACACTCAGTGCCAACCAACCGAGTTACTTTGCACCAGATGGTGTGCACCCCTCAACAACAGGTGCTCAGGTGCTGGCAAATGAGGTATTTGCAGTCATTGAAAAATAAAGAGGAATTAGGGTTAGCTAAAATGAGCGGACCCTAATTCCTTTATTGATTTTCGTGTAGGGAGGGTGAGACTTCATAGGCGGAGAATTTCCGTCTATTGTATGTTAGGGAATCTTAAAACGCCCAAATAAGCGGAGTTTTTCCGTCTATCTGCTCTAAAATGGACAAAATTCTTAGATTTGAACGATTTAACCGGAAAAACTCCGCTTAAATTCAAGGAAATATGGCTATTTCCCTATTTAAGCGGAATTTGTCCGTCTATTTTACAAACAAGGTGAAAACAACATTCAACCCTAACGGTGCCAAACTTAGAATGCTGGAAGTGAATCCGATGTCATTGCACTTGACATGATGCACGCACCACTAGCGCCAACAGCAAGGACTTCGTTGATGTTCGTTTCCTTGATTCCACCAATCGCAAACACGGGGATGGATACAGCACCACAAACTTCTTTAAGAAAGCCAAGACCTCTAGGTGGAACGCCCTTTTTACTATCCGTTGAAAAGATATGTCCAGCGACTAAGTAAGTAGCCCCAAGCGCTTCAGCCTCAATAGCTTCACTCACTGAATGAACAGAGGCACCAATGTTTGTGAAGGCCACTAACTCGTCCTTATTTTTGCGAAAATCCACCATCGACAAATGAATGTTAGCAAGCTTTAGTTTTTTTGCAACAGCCAGGTTTTGATTGATAATGAGCGGGACTGAGTTCTCCCTGCAAATGTCGCTTACCTTCAAAGCCAAAGCCTCGTAATCTTCCAAACTCAAATCTTTTTCCCTGAGCATGATAGCAGTCGGACGAGCTTTAGCTAGCCACTCAATCCTGGACAAAAAATCTCCCTGACAAAGCTTTCGATTCGTTATCGCAATGAGCTTCATAATAGTCTCCTAAACTCTGAGATAATCTGTATAAACCGGCTGCAAGCCTCTTGCTACAATCACATCGTGAACCTCTTTAACACTGCGCTCATCAGAAATCTCAAATTGTTGATCGCCTTTCTGTTCCTCATCGTGACCACCAACGCCAACATTCACTCCGGCCGACATTTTCGTCGCGACTAAGCCGATTACATTGTCACGGAAGTTTGCGCGTTCCCGGGTCGAAATCGTAATCCCGGCAAACGGCATTAACAATCGATATGCTAGCATGACTTGTAATAGCTGCTTTTCGTGCACGTCTTTTGGATTATTTGCTGCATTATTAATATATGGCCGTAGGCGTGGGGTAGAAAATGAAATCTCGGCATGCGGATATTTCTGTTGGATTAACGTCGCATGCAATCCCGTTGCAAAAGCATCCTTACGAAAATCATCTAAACCAAGCAAGGCACCAAAGGCAACACCACGCATCCCTCCTAAGATTGCACGCTCCTGTGCATGAAAGCGATATGGGAAAATCCGTTTTGAACCCCATAAATGGACCTGTTCATATTTATCGGGATTATAGGTTTCCTGATAGACGGATACAAAATCAGCACCACAACTGTGTAAAAAGGCATATTCATCAACATTTAGTGGATAGATTTCAATCCCAACCGTCGAAAAATATTTCGTAGCCAGTTTGATTGTTTCACCAATATAGTGAACCGGTGACTTATGGCGCGATTCCCCAGTAAGCAACAGAATTTCTTTTAATCCTGTAGCAGCAATCGCTTTAAGCTCAGCCTCAGCCTCATCCATGGAAAGATTGCCGCGAATGATTTTATTTGTCGCAGCAAAACCACAATAAGTACATTCGTTTTCACAATAATTGGCGATATATAAAGGTGTAAATAGGGATATCGAATTACCAAAATGCTTCCGCGTTTCAAGCTTTGCTTTTCGGGCCATGTCTTCCAAATAAGGCATAGCAGCAGGGGAGAGAATCGCTGCAAAATCATCCAGCGTAAGCTGATCTTTGCTTAAGGCAGTTTCAACATCTCGACTATTATAATTTTCATAATCATATTCTTTAGCAGCAGTGATGACTCTTTCCATAAAATCAGAATCGATGATCTCCATTCCATCCAAATATTCCATATGATTGGTTCGTCTTCTTAATCCCATCATTAATCCTCCAAAAATCCTGTCAAAGGACTAGATGCCTCTGCTTGAAAATCCAACACTCGGCCTAAACCAGCGAGGTAAGCGGAACGACCGGCTTCAATTGCATGCTTAAACGCTTTTGCCATCATGGCTACATCATTTGCTGTCGCAATGGCAGTGTTACACATCACTGCAGCTGCGCCCATTTCCATCGCTTCGCATGCTTGCGAAGGTCGGCCAATCCCGGCATCAACGATAATCGGTAGCTTGATTTCATCGACAAGGATTTGGATGAAATCCTTCGTGCTTAGTCCTTTATTGCTACCGATTGGAGCACCGAGTGGCATCACAGCAGCAGCACCGGCATTCACTAATGCTCTTGCAGCGTACAAATCCGGATACATATAAGGCATGACTACAAAACCTTCGTTGGCCAGAATTTCCGTCGCTTTGACCGTTTCGTAGTTATCAGGCAACAAATATTTGGATTCACTAATCACTTCTAATTTGATAAAATCACCACAGCCAAGCTCCCGCGATAAGCGGGCGATTCGAACTGCTTCTTCAGCATTTCTCGCTCCAGAAGTATTCGGAAGTAGGGTAATATTCTCGGGAATGTACTCTAATATATTTTCCTCGCCACCAGCATTGGCACGGCGGAGGGCGAGGGTCACCATCTCCGCTTCTCCGTGCTCAATAACGGCCCGCATCATCTCTAATGAAAATTTTCCTGATCCTAAAATAAATCTTGATTGAAACGCATGTCCACCAATTACTAACTGATCATTCATTTTGCAAAATCCTCTCTAAATATCTTCAATTTCTAACAATAATCGTAAAATCATATTGGCCTGATGACCGGCACAAATAGAAACACGCGGAGCCATCAAACCTTTGCCAACTCTTGCTCCATTTTCCAAATCCCCACATAGGTAAAAATTTTTCATTGGTCGTGTTGTTTTAATTAAATTCGAGCTGTCAAAGCCGGCCATGCCCGATGCAGAGACGATTTTCACATGAGGTAGCTGTTCTAAGGCAGTATTCACCAACATCGATTTCTGATCTGGCTTATCGAATGCTTCGCAAATAATATCAAAATCGCTGAAAAGCTCTTTCACATTTTCTTCGGTAATTTTGATTGTTTTTGTGTCTACCTTAATAAATGGATTAATTTGCTCGATTTGCTGTTTCAAAGCAATCGTTTTCGGCAATCCAAGATGACTAATATAATAGCTTTGCCTGTTGAGATTACTAGGTTCAACAATGTCAAAATCGACAAGCAACAGATGTCCCACACCAATTCTAGCCAGCATGATTGCAATATTTGAACCGAGCCCGCCAAGTCCGGCAATGGCAACTTTTCCTTGTTTAACTTTCTTATGTACATTAGGCGTATGTCTTGCCATCATCATACTTTCTAATTCATCTTGTTTTGGCATGACGCCTTTTTGGATGATTGATAGCACATCATTTTCTGCTATTCGGCAATCCTGATCGATTTGAAAGCCGTTTAAAATGATAATGTCAGTTGGAATGCCGATTTGTTTTCGCACTTCAAAGGCAGTTTGGCAATCAAGTTGTAGTTCCTTTCCATTTACTGTTATTTTCATGTATCAACCACCTCCAACAAATTGCACGACTTCTAATGTATCTTCATCTGTTAGCAGAACAGCGCTATAAGTAGATTTTGGAACGATTTCACCATTACGTTCTACAGCAATTGTTTTTGGATTGTAATTTTGCTTAATTAAAAAATCATACAAAGTTTGTTGATTTTCTAATGCGATTATCTCGCCATTTAATTTCATTCTATTTTTAGCCCCTTTCTAAATTTTTCCAATAAAAAAGCACAAAACGAAGTAAACACCCTTTCGGTGGTGTTCCCCATTTTGTGCTACAGTTTATTATTAGATTTATTAGAATTATATAAAAGCAGAGTGGTATCGTCAATAGCTTACAAGTAGAAACTTGGGAACGAAAGCGATGGAATCGTGCCCGAAAATTCGTATTTTTTATACTAAGATAATCATTCGTGTACAACACTTACAAATTATGGTATTTGATAATAACACTACCACAACTAAACAAACGCAGAAAAAATGTAACTCCTGCGTTAATCTAGATATTTTAAAGTGCGATTTTCATACTAGCAATCTAAATCCTACTCTACGATTAATTTACCAGCCATCGTATCGTGGCCTGTACCGCACATTAATGAGCAATAATACTCGTATTCACCTTTTTGATCTGCGACAAATTCAACTGTTTCTCCGCCTTTAACATCCACATCGAATTCATCGATGGCAATCCCATGTGAGCCAACGTCATTTACAACTGTTAGCTTAACCGTGTCGCCAGCTTTAACCTTGATTTCTTTTAAATCAAATTGGAAATTTGTCATATTAACAGTTGTTTCTACCACATTACCAGTGGCCTCAACTTTCTCGGAAGAGGATTCTTCATTTGATGATGGTGCAGTGGTTTCTTGCGACTCCGGTTCTTTAGTAGAGTCTTTCTCATCTCCTGAACCGCACCCGGCTAGTCCGAAAGTAACAAAACCTGCCATGATAATCGCTAATAGTTTTTTCTGCATGTAAATGCCTCCTCAAGTTAGCTTTATTTTCCTATTATTATAATTTTAAATGAACAGTCATTCAATATATTTTTTAAAAATTCTAAATTTTCTAAAATGGACATATATTTTTATAGACTTCTATGGTAAGATAACTGCAAACGTTTCCAAAAAATATTTGGGGGGTCTAAATAATGAAGAGAAAATGGGCTTTTGGATCTGCATTTCTTGCTGCGTCACTAGTAATCAGTGCCTGTTCGAGCGATGAAACATCGAATGAACAAAAAGAAACAACAAAAGAACCTTCATACAGCAACTGGTCTTCTTTTGGCTTTGATTTGGGACTAACTCGGCATGTTTCTAGTGATGAAATTACCAAAGACAACGTGAAAGATTTAGGCCTCGTGTGGAACAAAAAATTTAAAGATCTTAATCCGGATATACCTGCCGGAAATCAGAACTTTCCAGTTGTCATCGACGGAGTGGCATACGTTTCAACAAGTGGAAACTATGTTTATGCTTTTGATGCATTGACGGGTGATATGATTTGGGAGTGGGTACCGCCGGCAGAAATTAAAGAAACAACAACGCGCATGAATATGCCAAGCTCAAACCGTGGCGTAGCTGTAGCAGACGGCAAGGTATTCATGATTACAAGTGATGTTGGTTTAGTATCGATTGATCAAAAAACAGGAAAAACCATTAAAATGATTCATTTAAAAGATTTCTATCCAACTGTAACACCAGAAAATGGTTATTATGAAACGACTGCTCCAACTTATTACGATGGAAAAGTCTATGTTGGTTCATCAGGTGGAGATAACGGTGTACGTGGCTTTGAAATGGCCTTTAATGCAGATGATTTAACACCTGCATGGGATGAGCCTTTCTGGACAGTACCACCAAAAGGGGAATCTTGGCTTGCTGAAGGCTTGTTCGGCGGAGGCGGTGCAGTCTGGATGCCACCTAGTGTCGATGATGAATTAGGTCTACTTTATTTCTCAGCAGGAAATCCGGCTCCTGATTTCTATGGTGAAAAACGTCCAGGTGAAAACCCACACACGAACTCGGTCCTTGCTGTAAACGCTGACACTGGTAAACTTGTATGGTCCAAGCAACAAACCTCTCATGACCTCTGGGATTATGATACTGCAGACTCACCATCCGTTTATACTGCAAAAATCGATGGTAAAGAGCGCCGTGTCGTTGCAGTAGGTACAAAAGGTGGAGAGTGGTTCGTCTACGATGCCAAAGATGGCACACCAATTTACGAGAATGTAGCCTTTGCGAAAAAGATAGACCATCCTACGCCTACACCTGAAGGAGTTAAGGTTTACCCAGGTATTTTAGGTGGACAAAACTATGCGCCAAATACATTTGACCCTAAACTAAATCTTGATTTAATACCTGGTATCGAACAAGGTGCGATTATTAAGACTGCAAAAAATGAAGAAGAAGGCGGAACAAGAACCGGTTTAATGGGAGCTGATGCATTTGGAACATCCTATGCACCACCAACTGATGAGCCGGCAATAGGGACAATCACTGCTTTAGATTTAAATACTGGTAAAATCAAATGGCAAATTGACACACCTGAAATGCAGCGTGGTGGTTTAACGAGCACAAAAACAGGACTCACTTTCTATGGTGAATTAAGTGGAAAAATCAATGCTTTAGATACAGCTACTGGGAAGATTTTATGGACACATCAGACAACAGGCGAAAGCATTAGTGCTGCTCCAAGCGTTTTTGAAGTAGATGGAAAGCAATATATCATGATTACATCAGCTGGCCGCAATCCGCAAATTCATGTATTTGCTTTAGGCGGGGACAAAACGCAAGGTAAAGCAAAAGAAGGCGATTCAGGCAGTGTCCATAAGTAATCGTACAAGAAGGTAAGGGGGAATTAATGATTCTCCCTTATTTTTCTAATTCAAAGAGTTAAGGAGGATATCGTGAAAAACTTCGCATTATTAATCTTAACAGTGCTCACTTTTGGTCTCCTTGCAGCATGTGGTACAAAGCAAGAAGTAGTTTCGCAGTCAAGGAATGTGAAAATGACCCTCGATTATCATGATATCGCTGTATCTGAATGGAAGTCTGACGGTTCCCACCATGTTGAAATTAAAGGAACATTAACAGTTGAGGGAGAACCAGTTGTTGGTGCTAAAATTCAAAACTCTGAACGACGTATCATGAAAACGAATGAGAATGGCGAATTTTCGTTAACGGTTGATAGTAACATCGTTGAGAAAAACGTAATTAAAGTGATTGATGTGAGGGATGCGACAGTAGAGGCTAAAAAACTGAATAAGCAAACGAAAAAATCACTGTTGGCACTTGAAGATGAGATTGTAATCCACTATCCGATAGAGGTAGATAAAGTAGAAGCAAATCAGGAAAATTCCGAATTAGTTGATGTCTACGGGAAGGCCCAGCTCCATAAAGGTGAAAAGTTTCCGAAGTTTGGAACCTATAAATATCGTGTTACAGGGACAATTAAAGACCATAGCGGTCATCCAGTCGAGGGGGCAACCGTAAATCTTCGCCGCGATGGGGTTGAAGGATTTTCTATGAGTGACCCTAGTGATGCCAACGGAGTATTTGCGATGTATTACATTCCAGAGGATGATGAAAATCATTATTTTTCCGTCTATGTTCCGAGTAAAAACAAAACGTATACATTACCGGAAAACAGGGCCTTTTTATTCCCAGATGATGTAGGAGTAAATATCAAAATTACCCTACCTGAAACAGGAAACGTCATTGACGATACCCTAGAGAATCTTATTGCAACAACAGAACCCGGCTCGCTACATCGTGGTGTCTTAATTGGGGTTCAAACTGATGAGGATTATTCGATTACCGTACCAAAGCGAGATGGTTCATTTACATTAACGATTTCAAAAGCCGTGTGGGAAAACAATCCTAAATTTTATGAACTAAATTATCAAGGTTTTCATGAGGATGAAATCACTTCAGGTGACACACTATCTTCATCACAAATACCAAAACCTGCAAAATATGACCCTGTCGATATTAAGGCAACAAAAAAATAATGTTTTTCTGTGATTTAATGGTTCAGGCTACTCCTGAGCCGTTTTTTTTGTTCTATTAAAACCATGTCAGTTGTGCTAAGTGAATTAATAATATTTGATTAGTTTGTCCATTCCAATTGAAACAAAGCGAATACCTTATTATCAAGAAAACAATTTTCATGATAGTAGGAGGAGAATGAGAGTGAAAGAATCAGATTCCGGTAGAGTGGAGAACCAAGTATTTTCGAACCGTGTTGCAAGAGCCGAGTTTGATGAAAACTGGAAAACGACCTTTTCATCGACTGGTTATGTTATTTATGTTGCATTATGCGATAAAGCAGAGTTAGTCGTTTTGCTTGACGATGGAACGCGAAAATTACTTGTCTTTAAAAAGGGTGGAGAGGTAATCGTCGGCAGCGGTGGAGTAAGTCATTATAGTAAACCACACTATGCGATTATTTTATAATATTTACTCCAAAATACCGATTTCCTTAGTAACACGATGCTTCTGGAGAAATCCAGAGGCATTTTAAATTTTATGACAAATTTGAGAGATATCTTCTAATTGAAGTATAGTAAAATAATATAATACATGAATTTAATGTGCGGGAGAAGAATTACAATGGAACATTTAGCTGTGGATAGCTTGTTTATGGACGCGTTTAATTTTTCTAAAATCGGAATGGCTTTGGTTTCACTAGAAGGCAATTGGTTAAAGGTTAACCCTGCTTTGTGCGATATTTTGGGATATGTTGAAGCAGATTTGATCAAAATGAACTTTCAGGATGTAACCTATCCTGATGATTTGGAAATGGACCTTACTTACCTTGAAAAAATAATCAATGGTGAAATGGATTCCTTCGAGTTAAGCAAACGTTTTTTACATAAAACCGGTCAAATGATCTGGGGCTTATTAAGTGTTTCACTTGTGAAAAATCAAGAGCAGCATCCTTCATACTTTATATGTCAAATTCAAGACATCACCGAAAAAAAAGTACTAATTGAAAAGCTTGAGAAAAGTGAAATTCGTTATCGAAATATTACACGTTACTCACCTGAGCCAATGGCCTTGTATTTCGAAGGAAAGCTAACCTATGTCAATGAAGAAGGTGTTAAGTTAATCGGTGCAACCAGTTATAAGGAGTTAATTGGAAGAAATATCAATGAGTTTATTCATCATGATTTTATTAATATCGTTAGTGATCGCGTTCAGAAAATGCTCTCATCGTATGAACAATTGGAAGCGATTGATATCAAACTGATTGATGTAAGCGGTAAAGAAATCGATGTCAGAATTTCCTCGATGCCGATTGATTATTTTGAAAGAACTGAAATACAAGTTATTTTTACAGATATTACACAGCGCAAACGAATCGAAAAGGAATTGCAGGAAAGTGAACAACGATACCGCGCATTGGTTGAATCGTCGGCAAATGGAATTGTGCTTCATCAAGATGGGAAAATCGTTTATGTAAACCCAAAAATTCTGAGTTTACTAAAGGCGGTCTCTGAGGATCAGTTAGTGGGACAACCAATCATAAACTATGTTCATCCAGACTATCATGACATAGTGAAACATCGGATTGAGGAGCTCGACCGTAATATTCCTGTTGGGGCGATTGAGGAAAAATACCTATGCTTTGATGGAACAGTTGTTGATGTGGAAGTGGTTGCGACACCAATAGAATATATGGATAAACCTGCGTTCCAAGTAATCGTTCATGATATTTCAAAAAAGAAAGAAATGCAGAGTAAGCTCGACAAATCCAAGGAACAATATCAGACTGTTATTGAAAAAATAAAAGAGGTAATCTTCCAAACTGATATCAATGGGAGGTTTACATTCCTAAATCCAGCTTGGGAAAATATTACCGGATATAAGGTTGAGGAGAGTCTCGGTCATCATTTTTATGAATATATTAATGGGACAGACCGAAACCAATTTCAAGATCAATTCAATGCCATGATAAAAGGAAAAAATGAATACGTGGGTAAAGAAGTTCACTGTCTAACAAAGGATGGAGGCAATTGTTGTGTCGATGTGTTTGTTAAAGTTTCATTGAATGAACACGGAGATGTAACCGATACGATTGGGACACTGAATGACATTACAAAACGGAAGGAATCGGAAGCGGAATTGATCGCCAGTGAAGAGCGCTTTCGCATGTTGGCTGAATATTCAAGTGATATGATTTCCCTGCATGATGTCAATGGGGTGTATCTTTACACTTCACCTGCCTGTAAGGAAATATTGCAATATGAAGCCGAAGAATTAATCGGGCGTGATGCCTTTCTCTTCATACATCCTAATGACCGTGAAATGATATCAATGGATAACGCGTATGTAAGAATGCAAGGATATACAACTTCTACGTATAGATTGCGCCGGAAAGATGGCGAGTACGTTTGGATGGAATCTGCGACAAAGTTGATAAGCGATCCCAAATCTGGCGAAGAAAAACTAATTGTTGTCTCACGAAATGTTACAAATCGTAAACTGACTGAACAAAAGCTCCAAAAGGCAAATGAAATTTTGCAAAAGCTATCTACTGTTGATGGATTGACCGGAGTGTCTAATCGACGAGCTTTTGATGAGCGTTTGGAAATTGAATGGAAGCGTTCACTACGTAACTCGACTCCGCTTTCGCTCATCATGTTTGATATAGATTATTTTAAGGCATATAACGATACTTATGGTCACCAAGGTGGTGATGGCTGTTTAAAGCAGATTGCAAGTACCATTCAAGAAACGTTGGGACGTATTTCTGATTTTATTTGTCGTTATGGCGGTGAGGAGTTCTGTGCTATCCTTCCTGATACAAGTAAGGATGGAGCTAAGACAGTCGGGGAGAAAATTCGTACTGCGATTGAGGGATTAAAAATCCCGCATGCTGGTTCAAAAAATCAACCTTGGGTGACAATCAGCATCGGAACAGCGACGATGATTCCGACTTTGTATACCTCATATGAGGATTTAATTGCTAATGCTGACAAGGCGGTATATCAAGCAAAACATAGTGGGCGTAATTGTATCTGTCATTATGAATAATGATCTAAAAGTTTGGTCACGAGAATTTTTTCGTGTCCATTTTTTTGTGTAATTATCAGATAATTTTTTAATTCACACTTGACTGATTGGAATTATGTGTTTTATAATAAAATCAATAGAAAAACACATTCGAGGAAAGAAGGAGTGTTTAATATGAACGCCAAAAAAGAAAAAAAGCGCCAGAAACTTATTAATAAACTAGTATTTTTTAATGTATATAAAGAAGATGACAAGCAGCTTTACGAACTATCACTTTTAAAGCTAGAATCCGAGTATAATAAATTTAAACTTCAATATCATCCACATGGTGAATTTGGATCCATCCAATTCATTTAATTTGAAAATCAATTTGAATAATATTCAACATTTAACAACTCTGGTTTGGAGTTGTTTTTTTGTTTTAATAATTAACAATTTTGGATACATGTGTCTAAACTGTGAAAAAATTATAAGCAAATTATTATTCATAATTTTTGAAATTTTGATATAATATATTCGAAAAGAGAATAAATATTCAAATATTTAGAAATAGCCAAACAGTCTTGGCTCAATGATGTCAAAGAAACCCGGAAATCAATGGGTTAAGCTGACCAGACAGGCAATCGAGTGTGTTGTGTTAAAAAGGAAATTCTACAATTTTTGACCAACATATGGGGAATTTTGCTATTTCTAAATAGCATGCCGATGTAAGAACACATTTCTGCTGTCAGAGAAAGTTTGAGAGAACTAAGGGGTATTGGAGATTGAAACATTTTTAAAGGGGAGACGGGAGAAATGAATGTAAGTGGCTGGATCAGAGCTTATATGTCAAAAAGTATGAACAATGAAGAATTTTTAATCAAAGTAGCCAATGTTATTGAAAAGCAGCTTAAGGAATGGGATGAAAACTACGAGGTCTACATAATGAAGCTCACAGACTATGAGTTCAACGTAAAAAAGGGTGAAACGTATTTAGAGGTTGTACTAACAGAAGCTGAACTGGATGAATTACAAAAGCAAGCACCATTTTCATTGGATGTTAAAATATGGAAAGAATTAGAACGACAAGGTCTTGAAATCATTAAAGGACATGGTAATTATCTCGATTCAATCCTTTAATTGCTGTAAAAGGTATAAAGTCTCGCTAGTAGAGCATCTAGATTGGTTCTCGCGTAAAAGAAGGGTAGTTTTTGAAAAAGTTGGCTGTTTCCCAATTTAGGTAGTTATCATATTAATCATAAAGGTGGAGAACATGATGGAAGTGACAGATGTAAGATTACATCGGGTAAACCAAGATGGATGAATGAAAGCAATTGCTTCAATTACACTTGAACATGAATTTGTTGTTCATGATATCCGGGTCATTGACGGTAATAATGGTTTATTTGTAGCAATGCCAAGTAAGCGAACACCTGATGGACATTTCCGC
Organism: Bacillus sp. DNRA2; assembly: GCF_012843265.1. Lineage (GTDB taxonomy): Bacteria > Bacillota > Bacilli > Bacillales > Cytobacillaceae > Bacillus_BU. Next base: position 62,083 of record NZ_JABAIT010000019.1, read on the forward strand.
GATATTGCTCATCCAATCAATATTGAAGCGCGAGCCAAAATCCAAGATGCTGTTTTAGCAGAGTACCATCGATTAGGAGAACTTGAAGCAGAAGCAGAAGATGAGGCCAAAGTTCAGGAAGTTGGCGCTTCCTAAAGTGAGCGTTTTAAATATATGGAATAAATACTTTCGTTTAATAGATGAAAAAAACCAGGTGTGGCTCGTTGGCCACATCTGGTTTTTTTGAGTAACTATCAGATTTTCGCGCGCGTTGCTGTGAAACAACCTTATGAAACAAGAAAATTCGGGGCGTGCCAGGTACCCTTTTATTTTGCAAAGTATCTTGATTTTTCGGAGATAAAGTCAGCAATGATGACTAGGATGATATAGCAAATTAGAATTAAGGTTATTTCAGTGTAGTGGAAGAAACTCATACTGAGCTTGAATTGTTGTCCTAGCCCACCTGCACCAACAAATCCAACGACAATCGTCGTCCGCATGATGACTTCCCATCGATATAGAATGTAAGTGAGAAATTGCGGCAGAATCGAGGGGAGGACACCATATATCAGAATTTGCGCCCGTCCAGCACCAGCTGATGCAAGATTACGGATAGGACGTGAATCTGTATCCTCGATGACTTCCGCACACAATTTACCAAGAATCCCAAAGTTGTGTAAGGCAAGGGCAATCGCCCCGGGGAGAATCCCTGGTTTAAAAATAAAAATGACAATCATCGCCCACACGAGTTCAGGCACAGCTCTGCTGAAAATATAGAGTCCTCTAATTAGACCGAAAACGAACCAGCGATACCATTTCCGGGATAAAGTTAGCGTCCCATCTGCAACATTTCGAGCAGCGGGAATAACTGTCAGAAACATCACGATTGTTGAAAAGCCAATCGCCATAATACTCATTTGCAGCGTCTCAACGGTGAGTTTAAAAGCATCCGACCAACTAGCCCGATTCATAAATGCTACTTCATCTTCACCGATTCCGAGCATTCCCTTAAAAAACTTACTTGCATAGTGAAAATTATCCTTAGAGAATACGTCCAAGAGGTTTGCTTTTTCCACACCAATGATAAAATACCATGACGAAGCAATTAAAAGGATAGTTAGGTAGAATGAAAAGCTAACAAAACTCAATTTTCTTTTTCTCATTGCGCCATCCTCTTTCTAAGCGTACTGCTCCAAGCGTCAATTATGATGACCATAATAATCAAGAAGAACACAAAGGTCCAAACCTCATGGTAATTTAAATCATTAAGAGAGAGCTGAATTTGATAACCCAGTCCACCTAAACCAACGAAACTCATAATTGCAGATGACCTTACTGCGCACTCAAATCGGTACATGGTATAGCTGATTATGCTCATCTTCACACTTGGAAAATAACCATAAACAAGGCATTCCCATCTTGAAGCACCCGATGCAACGAGGGCGAGAATTGGCTCTTTTGGAACATCATTGATCATGTCAGCAAAAATCCTACCCAGGATTCCTCCATATGGAATGGCGAGGGCAAATACAGCTGCATAAGGTGATAACCCAAATGAAGCTACAAAAAGCCAGGCCCAGACAAGTTCATGGACGGCACGCATAAAACCTAGTAACCTACGAAACGTTCCTTTCATCACCGCTCGAGAACGTTCCCCAGACGCTAATACCCCAGATGCTAAAATACCGAATACAAGAGCAAGCACGATTGCTAAGCTCATCCCGGCAACCGCATAGGCAAGCGTTAACCAAGCTGATTCTAGAGCTAATGTAAGGATTTCTTTAGAAAAATCGGGTTGGAAAATCGCTGCAAATATTTCTAAGGCTGTACTTAAGCCTTTTGCATGAAACAAATTCGGCCCCCATTCCACTGCAAACAGGCTCCAAGTAAAAATCAATAGAAGGAATACTGTTAAAATCTTTCTTTTATGCAAATCAACAAAGAGCATCTTAATTCAGCTCCTTTAGCTGATAAAGCTCTTGAAGCTGTTTGTCCGTCACCTGGTCTGCTGGAAGATCGAAGAGAATCTGGCCGTTTTTTAGTGCAATTAACCTTGTAAAATATTTTTTTGCGTATTCCACGGAATGAAGGCTTGCTATGACTGTTTGATTTTCTTCTGATGCAAGTCTAGTTAGCATATCTAGAATATCTTCAGCCCTGGCTGGATCAAGAGAAGCCACAGGTTCGTCAGCTAATATGATTTCGGGTTTTTGCATCAAGAGCCTTGCTAGAGCAACACGCTGTTGTTCGCCCCCTGAAAGGGTAGAAGTGCGCTCATACAATTTGCCACATAGTCCAACACGTTCAAGAGCTCTAAATGCTTCTTGTTTTTCTTGTGGAACGAACAGAGAAAATAGAGATTTTAAGAAACTCCAATGGGCAAGCCGCCCAGCAAGCACGTTGTGGATCACAGCGAGTTGACCAACGAGATCAAATTGCTGACGAATAATCCCAATTTTTTTGGCTCTTACTTTTTGATTGGAATATTGCTGTAGCGGTTTACCATCAATCAACACTTTACCACCATCAGGTTGTAGAATTGCTCCAAGGATATTAAGCAGGGTAGTTTTCCCAGCGCCACTTGGGCCAATTAAGGCAATCAATTCTCCTTTTTCGACAACAAAAGAAAGGGAAGATAAGGCTATCTTCCGCTCATATTGTTTCATTATTTGATTGAGTTCAATTATTTTCTCTCTAGACACTTGGTGTCACCTACTTGATTATCTTAAGTTGTTTTGCAACCTTTTCAATTGCTTTATAGTTATCGTTACTTGCTTCAATAAATTTGTCTGTTTGAAGAAGGGTCATAACTTCATTATCCCCAGCCTTCATGGAAAGAATCGCATCTTTAATCTTAGTTTTGGTTTCTTTATCCATTTTGTTTACAGTCCAGTTATAGTCAAAGTACTCAGGTGTAGTATAGAAAACGTTAACCTTGTTAGTATCTACTTTTCCTTCTTTAACAGCTGCATCCCAAACAGAAATATTGAGAGCGCCTGTTTGGAAGGCACCAGATTCAACCAATTTGTATGTTTTATCGTGGGAACCAGAATAATTAGGAACTCCATCAAGGTCTTTCTCAGGATTAATTCCTGCTTCCGTCATGAAATAACGTGGCATCAAATGCCCAGAAGTAGAGCTTTCACTGCCAAAGGTGAATGTTTTCCCTTTTAATTCTTTTAATGATTTTATTTGTACATCACTATTTGCGATGAAAACTGATTTAAATTGCTGGTCGATTGGTCTTTGGGCGATAGCTTCAGCTTCAGGTACAAGATTTCTTGCTTGAACACCGGTAAGTCCGCCAAACCAAGCTAGTTGAATTTCTCCACGTTCAAAAGCAGTGACAAGGGCTGCATAATCAACAGATGGAACGAATTCCACCTCAAGACCAGTTTTTTCACCAAGGTCTTTCGCAAAATCATCCATACTACGGTTTAAATCAGCTGTATTTTGATCGGGAATCATACCAATTTTTATCTTTGTAATTTCCGCTTCGGCTTTGTCTTTGTTGTTTGTTGTTTGATCATTTTGTTTAGAATCAGAGCACGCTGTAATGAAAAAAATCATCATTATGCTAAACATAATAGTAAGTAGTTTCTTCAAGATGAACTCCCCTTAAAAATATTGTAGAACTTCATCATACATATTATTTTAGAATAATTCCAAACGATTAAATCGATAACAAATCCAATAACCTATCGATAAAATAGATACGTAGTCACAGAGCGTGTGAAACATACCCGTGAAACAAGAAAATTCGGGGCGTGACAGGCACCTTAGAGGCAGTAAAAAAGAGGTTCCTTAAAAGGAAACCTCTTAAAATATGATTATAGGATAGCGTCACAGTCGGTGATGGTAATGGACAATTCTTTTGAAAGGGCCAATTCATATGGGTTTTCCAATTCGTTTCCGGTTGAATCTTTAATCACACGCACCGTTGGACGGTCAGGGACGCTATAGAGATATTCAGTTACAACAGCCGTTTCTCCCGTACTTAAGGTGACAGTGACACCGACAGGGTATGTAGCAACAGCTTTTTGGAAGGCTTTGAGATAAAAAGGATCAAATTGAGTATAAGTTCCTGCATAAAGTATTTCCATCGCTTCATGTGGGAGCATTGCTTTTCGGTAAACTCTGTTAGAAGTTAACGCATCGAAAACATCAGCTATGGATAAATGACGAGCGTAAGTTGAGATTTCATTTCCTTTTAATCCTCTTGGATATCCAGTACCATCTAACTTCTCATGATGTTGATAAGCACAATTAGCAGATAAGGTATAAACGGACGGCTCATTACGGAGAATTTCCCAACCAAATTCCGTATGGGTCTTGATCACATCAAATTCTTCAGGTGTCAACCTTCCTGGTTTATTGAGAATATCTTTTGGAATGAGGATCTTTCCAATATCATGCAACATGGCACCCATACCGATGATATTTATTTCTCCTCTAGACAATTTTAGTTCCATTGCCATCGCTAAAGAATAAATGGTAACATTCGTACAATGAGTGTAAGTGTAATCATCATGAACGTATACATCAGTCAATAATTTGGAAACATTCTTTGAACGTTGTACTTCTTTTATTAAGCTATCGAGAACATTTTGTAATCTTTCAATGTTGAAATGCCGGATTTTCTTCCCATCACGTGTATTACCTTTTAATAACGCATCAAAGGTTTCTTTTATTCGTATATTTGCTTCTGCCCGAAGCTCTATTGGGATACCATCTTCAATTTCTAAATCATCGGTAAATTTATCACGTACATATAAAACCGATATATTTCTCCGTTTTAAACGATTGATCATCCCATCTGTCAGCGATACTCCTGCAGCAATAAGGACAATTCCACGATCTGTATAAATGGGTTTTCCAACAACCATCCCTGGGGAACAATTCCCGATCGAAACTAAACGCAATTTGACACCCTCTCTCAACAAAACAAATCTTTGTTGTGGTAAAAAGTAATTCAGATTGATAATCTATCAAAATACAAAACACCTTTCATAATATAATATCATGAAAGGTGTATCACATGATTATTTTTTAGTATATCAATAAAATATTAATTGTTTTTTTGAGATAGGTGATATTTTTGATAAAGGTTTCAATTCGAGAAAAAATTACTTCAGGACTTCTGTATTATTTTTTACATAGTCAGCTTCGCGTTTTTCTAAGAACGCAGTTATGCCTTCTTTACCCTCAGAACTGCTCGCTCTTTCTGCTATCATTAATGACTCCATTCCCATTTGCGATTCAAGCGTTTCCTGAAGAGAGTGGAGGAGAAGCTTTTTCGTTGCACCATAAGAATTCTTTGGACCATTTGCGAGTTTAGTAGCTAAATCAAGCGCAAATGGTTTAAGTTTCTCACTTGGCAATACATCATTCACGAGTCCCCATTCTTTAGCTTCCTTCGCGGCTAATGGGCGATTTGTATACAACAATTCAAGTGCACGTCGCATTCCGACAAGGCGTGGTAAGAAATAACTTCCGGAGCCATCAGGGGTTAACGCGATTTTGTTGTAAGCGGTAACAAATTTAGCCTCTTCTGCCGCATAAACAAGGTCACAAGCACAAGCCAAGCTCATTCCGCCACCGGCTGCAACGCCATTAACGGCTGCAATAATCGGTTTATTCATTCTAGCAAAAAGGGAAACAGCTTGGTGGAAATAGTTTGTTACAATTTTCAAATGAGCACCAACTTCATCACCATGACTTGCAAAACTTTTCAGATCGCCGCCAACTGAAAACTTATTTCCAGATCCAGTTAAAACGACCGCTCGAACATTCTCATTTTCAGAACAAAAAACGGCAGCTTTCATTAATTGCTTGGCCATTTGATAATCGAGTGAGTTACCAGCTTCTGGGCGGTTTAGTGTAATGATTCCGACATGATTTTCAACCGTAAGTTGTACAAAATTGTTTTCCATGATGTTGCCTCCTCAATAAGTGTCTAATAAAATCATTAAAAAAATCCAATCATTCGTTAGTTAAGTGATACTCATTGCTTACCAATCGAGACCCTATATGTGGTCCAACCACGGTTTAAACTTAAAAAATTACAAATCTTAGAACCTATGTATGAAAATAGTTTCTTTTTGTATTTTATCAGAAAATTACAAACTTTCAAACAAAATTTACACCTTATTTACTAGATTAGCTAATTCTACTAGACAAATTTTATTCAAAATTTTTAAAATTTTGATATAATAAATTTAAATAGATAAGTTAATCAATATTTACTGGGGTATTTTAAAAATAAAAATCGTATTTCCACTTAACACAGCAAGTCTTAGACATTAGAAAAAAGGGAAGCGCTAAATGATTTCTAAGAAAAAAGGGGAGACAGGAGCATGAATGTCAGTGGGTGGAAAAGATCCTATGTATCAAGGTTCTATAGTACTGATGATTTTTTAATTAGAGTGGCTAGTGATATCGAACAACAATTACAAGAATGGGACGAAAATTACCAAGTCTACATACTAAAACTTAAAAACTATAAATTGAATGTCAAAAATGGCGAACGTTATTACCATATGCAACTTGATGAGGAAGAGGTCGATTCTCTACAAAGAAAATCACCATTTTCGCTAGACGTAAAAATTTGGAAAGAATTAGAAAAAGAAGGTTTAATAATCCTCAAAGGCTACGGTGATTATTTGGATTCGATTCTATGAATATTAAAGTGAGCTGTTGAGGAGGGCGATATAATTTTTGCGGACATATAAGCTCTTATTTTATTAAAAAACCTTATTTTAATAACTTTGTGGACATGAGTGCTCTTATTTGGCTAAAAAGAATGCCAATTTGCATCTTTTCGCGCGAATAGCGAATCTGTTGTCCGCAAAAAATTATATATACACTAAAAAATGAAAATAACGGAATCAATGTCCTATAAAAGTTGGGTCATTTCTTAGTTTGTATGTTCGGGAGCGAATATTACCGCTTGCGACGCTAAGGATTTCTTCATTAACCAGATTTTGTAAAATGCGTCTAGCGTGACGGTCACTAATTTTTAGATGAGTAGCAATTTCACGAGGAGTAAATGGTCGAAGCAGCCTACGTCCAAATCGTAATACTTCTGCTTCGACCCATGATAATTGCGAAGGAGTATCGATTGAGGTTAATTTTCCAATAAAAGCAAGTATCAGTTGTTGACATTGTTTAGGTTCGTCTTTGATAGATAAATATGCAACAGTTATTATGGTCCAGCCATCCAGAGCCAATAATGACTGGCGCCAACATAAATCCTTAAAACGTCTTACATCAAGATCTCTCGCATGTGGTCCATATCCTTGAATTTCAATACACCCCTTTGAATCATCGGGCCTGTAGGCAAGATCTAGGTAACGATGACCATTGTTGAAGTCGCGGACTTCCCATTCAGGATATAAACCTTCAAAATTTCCGACAACCGGGAACCAAATCCTCCTAAGAAATTCAACCGTTCCGTGTCCTAAACCTCCTTCTAGTATTTCACGTCTTCTATGATTAGTTTCCTTTGAAATTTGCAATTGTAGCCATTCATCGTATTTTTGCTCAAATCTTCCTATCATACTACTTCAATCCTTTCTGATAATGAATTGTAAAAATTTGATAACCTGGAAAATAATTGTGATTGTATCTGGGAGGGAGTAATGTGTTTTTTATCGGACATATGTTCCTCTATTCAACACTTAAACAAAGCTTGATCGTGGTAAATGGACATTGAATCCTTTATTTAGCAATAATATGGTTGTTTTTCCTGATTTTATAGTAAATAGAGTCTTATATGTCCATAAAAATTGAAAATAGTGGATTTTGGAGAAAATAAGGAATCATTTGTCCGCACGGTATTGCAACTAAAATGGAGTAAGAGGGATGATTGTTTGTTAACAATCATTATATTCCACAAATAATATTGAATCCCTGCAATAAATTACATAAAGTGAGTACACTTTATTCGCCGCCACCCAAACACCTGGGTGTTTTTTTTGTTGTGTCCGGTTACCAATGTGGGAATACAAAAAAACCATGTCATATTTTCTGACATGTTCTCAGTATTTCGAAACGAAATGAATTAAGCTTGGGATAGAAAAGGATTAATATCCCAATTTTTGTTACAACATCCTACAAAAGGAGTTGAAAGGAGGAATCAAATAATGTCACCCATTACGAAATACAAAATCAATATTCAACGGTTAGCTTCCTCGATAGAGCGGCTTTCTCGATTTGGACTCAATCAACATAATGGATTAGATCGAACGACCTTTACAAAATCAGAATTAGAAGCACGTGATTGGTTAAAGGGTGAGCTTACAAAAATCAATCTAATGCTTAGAGTGGATGAAGCAGCAAACATTTGGGCAACAAGACAAGGAACAGAACCAGACTTTCCAGTCATTGTATTCGGTTCCCATATTGATACCGTTCCAAACGGGGGGAAATATGATGGAGCGCTTGGAGTATTGATGGCACTCGAAGTCATGAGGGTACTTGAGGAAAATCAAATTCCAACGAGGCATCCGTTTGAATTAGTATCATTTAGTGCCGAAGAGCCCAATCCATTTGGACTATCGACATTTGGCAGCAGAGCGACTACCGGAAAACTAAAAGCACAAAACCTCGTAGGTGTGAAAGACCCACAAGGAAATCTATTAACAGATGCTTTAAAAAGTGCAGGTGGAAATCCAGAAAAATTCGCGGAGGCTGTTCGACAAGCTGATGAAATAAGTGCCTATGTTGAGGTACATATAGAACAAGGGAAAAGATTATTAAATCGCTCGATTCCCGTTGGAGTTGTGACGTCGATTACGGGGATATATCGTGAAGAGATTACGGTTACGGGTGAAGCCAACCATGCCGGAACCACCTTAATGGAGGATCGAACAGATGCCCTCACGGCTTCATCAGAAATGATTCTCGCCTTAGAGGAAGTATGCAGATATTATCCAGAGCACGAAGTCGTCGGAACAATTGGTAAGCTCAACCTTCAACCGAATTCTCCGAATATCATTCCTGCTCAGGTTGATTTTACGCTAGAAATTCGCGGTAAGACGAACATTCAAATTAATGAAGTTCTATCCATGTGGCGTGAACGCGTTAAAAGGATAAAAGCCAGAAGAGCAGTAACTGTGAATCGAAAAATATTGCTGAATCAGGCTCCAGCTCCCATGGATGAGGAAATCATTGAGGTGATGTTGGAGCAAACAAAGCAATTAAACTATGAATCCATGTTGTTGGGAAGTATGGCAGGACATGATGCAACACATATGGCCTCGATTACTAAAAGTGGGATGTTGTTTGTTCCAAGTCTAGCTGGAAAAAGCCATTGCCCTGAGGAAGACAGTCGGAAGGAGGACATAGAAATTGTTGCCAATGTATTATTAAACACACTGCTAGCACTGGATAAGCGACTAGATGTGTAAAGATTTTTTGCTCTCATTAAATTACTGAATATTCTTATTTATATTAAAAGTTGTGTTAAAGCTTAGTGTTGATTTTTCGCAAGTTGATTGGAGTGGAAGGCACGAAGACTCCTGCAGGAGTAGCTGGTATGGGAGACCCCACAGGCGCGAATGCGCCGAGGAGGCTCCCAACTAGCCCTGCGGAAAGCGAAGTGCCTGGAGCGGAAATCAACATTCGTGTTTAACACAGCCATTTTTAAAAAATCAAAAAGAGGTGAAGGACCAATGTGTGGAATTGGAGGACTTATTTATAAAAATTCCGTTCATGAGAAAAAGACAGGTGAGATTGTGATCAAAATGCTTGAGGGGCTTTGTAGGAGGGGGCCAGATTCAACTGGCGTTGCACTTTTGCATCCAAAGACACAAAACCGCTTATACATTGACGTCAATTATGACAAGGGCGGAAATGGGAAAAAGGTAATTCACCTTTTATCAGAATTTTCCACGGTAGTCAGTTCAACCGATCACGGTAATTATGTTAGAGCCTTGATTAAGGATGTTAACGATGAAGAATTGTTAATCAACGCGATTAACAATTTAGATAAGGACATTTCCGTTGCAAGTATCGGTGAACAATTGGAGGTCTTAAAGTTTCTAGGGGGAGCTCAAAACTTGGAAACTCAATACAAGATTTCGCAATATGACGGTCAGGTGGCCATTGGTCATACAAGAATGGCAACAGAAAGTAAGGTTGATATTTCTCATTCACAGCCCTTGTGCTCCGTTAACGGGAAGGATTTAACCATCATCCACAATGGGCATATCACCAATTATATTAAACTGCGAAGCAAGTATGAAAAATTGGGTTATACCTTTATTACAGGTAATGACTCAGAAGTAATCGCGGTTTACTTAGTCGATCAAATAAAGGCTGGTTTAGATTTAAAAGCAGCAATGGAGAAATCGTTACAAGAGTTAGATGGGTCATTTAGTTATATCGCCATCACACCCGAGCAAGTTGGATTAGCCAAAGAGCCGTTCGGCATGAAACCGATGGTCATCGCTGAGACAGAAGACTTTGTCGCCTTCGCCTCGGAAAGCCAGGCGATTACGAGTGGATTTGGGAAAAATTTAAGTGTATACGAACCCGGTTCAGAGGAGGTTATAATATGGAATTTGTAAAAGAACAATTGGTCATCGATTGCAATGAAACATCCCCAGAAACGCTTAATGCGCAAATTAGGGATGCTGCTAAAAGGGGAATAAAGGAAGTCGTGATGAAGAATCCGTATGCCCGTCATAATCTAGGAGTTGGGATTACGGACCCGATTCATCTCATTTACGAAGGAGATGTCGGCTATTACGCCGCCAGCCTTTGCGATCATATCTCAGCCGAAGTTCACGGAAATGCCGGATGGGCGATTGGTGAGAATCTAATGAATGGGGAAATTATCGTCGAAGGAAACGCAGCATCCTCAACAGCAGCTTCGATGCGTGGCGGGTCAGTGGTTATAAAAGGGAGCTCTGGTGCCCGAACCGGAATTGGCCTTAAGGGTGGAACGCTCATAGTCGGCGGAAATGTCGGATATATGACAGGCTTTATGATGCAAAAAGGAAGAATGATTATTTGTGGTAATGCCGGTAAAGCCCTAGGTGATTCCATGTATGATGGGACCATTTATGTCGCCGGTGATATTGCAGAACTAGGAAACGGAACCAAAATGGTTGACTTACCAAAAGAGGAGTATGAGGAGATTAAAAGTTTACTTGAAAGTTATGGAATCGATGCTCCGAAAGCCTTCAAAAAAATTGTTTGTAACGGAATGCTTCATAATTTTAATAAAAAGGAGTTTGGCGTATGGAAAACAATATTATAAGAAAAAGCAAAGTGTGGAGTCCTGAGAAAATTGAAGAAATTCAGGAAAAAGCTGAGCTTGGCCGCTATCGGATTAGGGGACAAGCAACGAAACGATTAGATTTACCATCTTTTGATGATTTAGTGTTTACACCTGCCGGCTTATCGCGTGTTGCGCTTGAAGGTTATCGTGAAAAATGTGATACAAAAGTTGTGATTGGCGAAGGAAGAGTGAAACGACCGCTTGTTCTTGAAACGCCGATAATGGTTGCGGGGATGAGCTTTGGGGCGATTAATTCCAATGCAAAAAAAGCACTTGGTATGGCGGCGACGCGCTGTGGAATCAGTACTTGTACGGGTGACGGCGGTATGCATCCGGTTGAACGCGAAGCTTCAGAGAAATTGGTTTATCAGTTACTACCAAGTCGCTACGGGTTGAATCCATATGATTTAAAACGTGCCGATGCAGTTGAAATCGTCGTCAGTCAAGGAGCAAAACCTGGTACAGGGGGAACTTTACTTGGGCAAAAAGTATCAGAAGAAGTGGCGAAGATGCGTGATTTACCAGTAGGTGTTGACCAACGAAGCCCATGTCGTCATCCAGATTGGATGGGTCCAGATGATTTAGGGGTGAAAATTGACCAAATCCGAATGGCAACGAATTATGAAGTACCGATTTTTATCAAGATTGGCGCAGGCCGAGTCTATGATGATACGAAACTAGCAGCAAAAGCTGGTGCTGACGCCATTGTCATTGATGGGATGGAAGGTGGGACGGCTGCCTCACCGGAAATTCAGTTAGATCATACCGGCATTCCAACTGTCGCCGCTGTCGTCGAAGCCGCTGAAGCATTGCAAGAAATTGGTATGAAGGATCAAATTAAGCTGATCATTGGTGGAGGAATTAGCAATGGTGCGGATGCAGCTAAAGCGATCGCGCTTGGTGCTGACGTTGTTTACATTGGAACAGCGATGCTGATTGCCTTAAATTGCAATAAGTCCTTATATGTAGAGGACTATAAAGCACTTGGTACAGTTCCTTCCGCTTGTCACCATTGTCATACCGGTAAATGTCCAGTGGGGATCGCCACACAGGACCCAGACCTCATGAGTCGGCTTGATCCATTCGAAGCGGCCGACCGAGTCGAAAACTACATCAACTCGATTACGATGGAGCTGCAAATCTTTGCCCGTTCTTGCGGAAAAAGTAAAGTAGGTGACTTAGACCCAACCGATTTGCGTTCACTCACGATGAATACATCGATGATTACAGGGATTCCGATTGTTGGAATGGGAACGCGCAAACCATATTGGGCCAATTATCATACTTCAACAGAGGTCAAAGAGCTTTTGAAAAAATAAATACAAAGATGAGGTGTTAATAAATGAACGGAGTAATCACTAGTAACACACTGCTGTTAGAAGACATTCAAAAAAAGATGGAAGCGGAAAATGTCCAATTTTTATTAGCATCTTTTTCGGATATGAACGGAACATCAAGAGCAAAGCTCGTTCCCGCCAAGCGCTTATCCTCTGTTTGTGAAAGTGGAGCCGGTTTTGCCGGCTTTGCTGTCGGGGACCTTGGCCATGGACCATGTGATCCTGACATTCTATGTATTCCCGATTTACGTTCAATGACGATTTTACCTTGGCAAAAGGATTTGGCCTGGTTTGCTGGCACGTTAACAGAGGATGGGACACCGTGGTCCTACTGTACAAGAACGATTTTATTAAATGTAATGGAGAAAGCAAAAAAGTTAGGGTATGAGATGAAAACGGGTGTCGAGCCTGAATTCTTCTTATTAAGTGAAGACGGACAGGGTGGAATTTCACCATCTGACGCTTTTGATGTCGCCAAGAAGCCTTGCTATAATCAGCAGGCTCTGATGAGAAACTACGATTTCTTATCTACCTTAATCAACCATATGGATGAATTAAACTGGAATGTGGCCCAAGCAGATCACGAGGATGCAAATGGACAGTTTGAGATTAATTTTGAGTTTGCCGACGTACTTACTTCCGCAGATCGGTTAACCTTTTTCAAATATATGGTTCGCAGTATGGCCGAGGAGCGAAATTTAGTCGCAACTTTTATGCCAAAACCATTTTCCCATTTAACAGGTAATGGCTGTCACATGCATTTAAGCCTGTGGAATGACGGTAAAAACTTGTTTAAAGATGAAAAGGATTTAAGGGGAAATGAGCTATCGGAAACTGGTTATTATTTTATCGGCGGATTATTAAAACATGCCCGCGCTTTGTCGGCAATCGTTTGTCCAACCGTCAACTCCTATAAAAGATTGACGGCAATGTCGACCAGTTCAGGTCAAACATGGGCACCGAACCGGATTTCTTATGGTGGTAATAATCGAACACAGCTCGTGCGAATACCCGGGGCAGGAAGAATCGAATTCCGAGCGATGGATAATAATGCAAATCCTTATTTAGCGGCAGCGGCGATTCTAGCAGCCGGATTTGATGGAATCGAAAACAAGGTAGATCCAGACATAATAATATCTGAATATTCGGAAATAAAACAAATGTTAGGGATTCAAGTGAACTCACTTCCTACAACGCTACAAGAAGCTATTAGTGAATTAGAGCAAGATACTGTGCTGATTGATTCGTTAGGTTCTGATTTTATCGAAACCTATATTAAAAGAAAAAAAGAGGAATGGGCTGAGTATCATGATTTTATCAGTGCTTGGGAAATCGAAAAATATCTAAAAGAGACAAACTAAAGAGGGTGGATGTAATGGGGAAAAAGTACGATGTCATCGTGTTAGGTGGCGGTACAATGGGGAGTGCTGCTGCCTATTACTTAGCAAAAGAAGGCAAACAGGTTCTCGTGATTGATCAATATTCGATTCCAAATACTTACGGTAGTCACCATGGACATACACGGATGTTTCGCCTCGGCAATGGCAATGGGGCACAATATGTACCGCTTGGAAAAGAATCACTTCGTTTATGGAAAGAGCTTGAGGAAATAAGCGGGAAAGTTCTGTTTCAACAAGTCGGAGCTTTAACGGTTGGACATGAAAACTCCGAGTTTGTGACAGAAGCGATAAAGAGCTCGAGGAACAATGGTCTCGCTTACGAGGCAATGAATGCGAATATGATCAGGGAGCGTTGGCCGGGGATTCAGATTCCCGATGACTATTTCGGCTGCTTCGACCCAGAAGCAGGATTTCTTTTTAGCGAGGAATGTATCCAAACCTATAAAGAAGAAGCAATGAAGCTTGGGGCAGACGTGATTGAAAATCAAGCAGTCGTAGAGATCAATTTGAAAGATGAGGGGGTCACGGTATTTACAGCGAGTGCTGATTATAGTGCTGCGAAACTTGTGGTCACAGCTGGGGCTTGGATTCCTAAACTGCTTCAATCACTTGAGCTTCCAATAAAACCACTCCGTAAAACGATTGGTTGGTTTAAGCCAACTGTTGAAAAATTGTATGGTGAAGATTTTCCGTGCTTTATCTTTGATACCGATACGATTGGCCATTACTATGGCTTTCCAGATTTTGATGGTGGTGGCGTAAAGTTAGGTCGTATGGATTTGGGATATGATTGTGATCCTGATACCGTTAACCGCGAATTTGGCGCCTATGCGGATGATGAAGGGGATATTCGCAACTTTTTGGAACAATTCCTACCGGGAGCAGCGGGTGAACTTGTCAAAGGGGCAGCTAGTATGTTTGCGATGACACCTGATGAGGATTTTATCGTTGATATCCATCCAGACTATAAAAATGTTTGTATTGCCGGCGGTTTTTCCGGACACGGGTATAAATTTGCCAGTGTAATTGGCAAGATTTTAACCGAGTTATCCAGTGAAGGTAAAACGCAGTATGATATCTCATTCTTGCGATTACAGCGTTTTTCTAAGGTAGAGAAAGTATAAAGGGAGAGATGATTTCATGAACCGTTTATTTAATCTGCGAACACTGCTATTCAGTGCAATTGTATTATTATTCTTGATTATTCCTTCAAACGCCTTAGCGGCGGGAAAAGAAGCTGTTATCGATACTGGAGATACATCTTGGATGTTAGTGGCTACCGCCATAGTTATTTTCATGCATGTCCCAGGGCTCGCATTGTTTTACGGGGGATTAGTTAGTGAACGTAACGTAGTTTCGACGATGATGCATAGCTTTGTCAGTTTGTTAGTGGTAACTGTTGTCTGGGTATTGTGGGGCTATAGTTTAAGCTTTGGAACTGATATTGGTAGTTTAATTGGTGGGCTTAATTACTTAGGCTTCAATAATGTTGGTGCTGAAGCGTTTGGGACGATTCCTCATTATGTTTTTGCGATTTTCCAAGGAGCATTTGCAGCGATCACAGTTGCAATTATTTCAGGTGGTATTGCCGGAAGAATAGCCTTTCCAGCCTGGATTTTATTCTCGGTATTATGGGTGACTTTCATTTATGCACCAATGGCCCATTGGGTTTGGGGCGGCGGTTGGTTATTCAAGCTGGGAGAATTAGATTTCGCCGGAGGCACCGTGGTTCACATTCTCTCAGGTGTTAGTGCACTTACGGCTGCGATTGTGATTGGACCAAGATTTGAGCATTTGAGAAAAGAACATGTTCCTCACAATATTGTTCTATTTTTAATCGGTGCCGCAACGCTCTGGTTTGGTTGGTTTGGCTTTAATGCGGGCAGTGCCCTTACCTCAGGCGGGTTAACAGCGCTTGTTTTTGCAAATACACAAGTAGCTGCTGCAGCAGGTGGATTGGGTTGGTTAATCATTGAGTGGTCCATTCGTAAAAGACCAACGTTAGTAGGAGCTGCAACAGGTGCGATTGCTGGTTTAGTGGGGATTACTCCTGCTGCAGGATTTGTAACGGTTCCTTCCGCATTAATTATTGGTTTGGTATCGGCGCCAGTCAGCTATTTCGGAATCCATTTTATCAAATCGCGCTTTAGATATGATGACACATTAGATGCGTTTGGGGTACATGGTATTGCAGGGATTTGGGGAGCGATTGCGACTGGATTATTTGCGACGAAATCGGTGAACCCTGCCGGGAATAATGGTTTGTTTTACGGAAATCCTGAACAAGTTCTGCACCAATTAATCGGGGTAGGTACCGCTGTAATTTTAGCAACAGTCGGAACTTTCATCATCTTAAAGGTGATCGGTTTATTCACGCAGCTAAGAGTGAGTAAAGAAGAAGAGTTAATGGGCTTGGATTTAAGTTTCCATGAAGAACCTGCATATTCAACCGTAAACAACATAGCTATTAAAACAGATAAAGTATCTTCTTAAAATTTATAGCTGATGCAGTTCCTAAGTCTCGTGGCTTAGGAACTCAGCTCCTTGTTTAAGGCATCTTGAAGGAGGAAAAAAATGAAGCTTACAGCACGTGAACAGGAAAAACTGATGATTGTCATCGCATCTGATTTGGCAAGGAGGCGGCAACGGCGCGGATTGAAGTTGAATTATCCTGAGGCGATCGCGATTATTACATACGAAGTGATGGAAGGAGCCCGGGATGGAAAAACCGTTCCCGAGTTAATGCAATATGGTCAGCAAATTCTATCTCGTGAGGATGTCATGGAAGGCATTCCTGAAATGATCCATGACATTCAAGTCGAAGCTACCTTCCCCGATGGGACGAAACTGGTAACGGTCCACAATCCGATTCATTAAAATTACGAGAGTTTTTGGGGAATAGGAGGAGGGTAACGATGATACCGGGGGAGTACAGGCTAAAACAAGAACCGATTATCTGTAATGCTGGAAAGAAACCGATTAAAATAGCCGTTTTGAATAAAGGAGACCGGCCTGTTCAAGTAGGATCACATTTTCATTTTTATGAGACTAATCGTCTGTTGATTTTTGACAGGGAAAAGGCGTTTGGGCGACGGTTAAATATTCCTGCCGGGACGGCTGTGAGGTTTGAACCAGGAGACGAAAAGCTTGTGGAGTTGATTCCTTTAAGTGGCGAACGGAAGGTCTATGGTTTAAATAATCTGACTAATTCTGGACTGGATAGATTAGGAGGAAATCGAATTGAGCTTTAAAATGTCGCGTCGACAATATGCCGACATGTTTGGTCCGACAGTTGGAGATCAAGTGAGGCTCGGCGATACAGAGCTCTTTGTAGAAGTTGAAAAGGACCACACCACTTATGGTGATGAAGTGAAATTTGGCGGAGGGAAAGTCATTCGTGACGGGATGGGGCAGCATCCTTTAGCGACTAGAAAGGACGTTGTCGATCTGGTTATTACCAATGCGTTAATTGTGGACTATACCGGAATTTATAAAGCCGATATTGGGATTAAGGATGGATTGATTGCGGCGATCGGAAAAGCAGGCAATCCATTGATCATGGACCATGTTGACATCATCATTGGAGCGTCAACAGAAGTAGTGGCCGGCGAAGGAATGATTGTGACGGCAGGAGGAATCGATGCTCATATTCATTTTATTAGCCCGCAACAGATTCAAACTGCGATTGAATCAGGAATTACAACGATGATCGGTGGTGGTACAGGGCCTGCCACAGGTACAAATGCGACCACTTGTACGCCGGGTGAATGGAATCTTGCGCAAATGCTAAAAAGTGCCGAAGAATTTCCAATGAATCTTGGTTTTTTAGGAAAAGGAAATGCTTCCAGTGAAGCTGCGCTAATCGAGCAAATTGAAGCTGGAGCGATTGGCCTAAAGCTCCATGAAGATTGGGGAACAACATCATCCAATATTGATCAGGCGTTGCGGGTTGCAGATCAATACGATGTTCAAGTGGCGATCCATACAGATACGCTGAATGAAGGCGGGTTTGTCGAGGACACGCTCCGGGCGATTAATGGACGTGTCATTCACACCTATCACACGGAAGGGGCAGGCGGCGGACATGCACCCGATATTATTAAAGCCGCTTCGCACCCGAATATTCTGCCATCCTCCACTAATCCAACTAGACCTTATACCGTCAATACCATCGCCGAGCATTTAGATATGCTGATGGTTTGCCACCATTTAGACCCATCAGTGCCAGAGGACTTAGCTTTTGCTGATTCAAGGATTCGTAAGGAAACGATTGCTGCTGAGGATATTCTTCATGATTTAGGCGTGTTTAGCATGATTAGCTCTGATTCACAAGCGATGGGAAGAGTTGGCGAGGTCATCATCCGAACTTGGCAAACCGCTGATAAAATGAAACGCCAACGTGGTGAACTGGTGAAGGGTGAGGAAAATGATAATGCTCGGGTGAAAAGGTATATCGCGAAATATACGATGAACCCGGCGATTACTCATGGGGTTTCTGAATACGTTGGTTCGATAGAAGTGGGAAAGTTTGCCGACCTTGTTTTATGGAATCCCGCCTTTTTTGGCGCAAAGCCTGAGATGGTTATGAAAGGAGGCATGATTGCTTGGAGCGTAATGGGCGACCCGAACGCTTCGATTCCAACCCCACAACCGAGTATTTACCGCCCGATGTTCGCAAGCTTCGGAAAAGCAAAATACACAACTTCTATTACGTTTATCTCCAAGGCTGCTTTCGAGATTGGCGTTCATGAAAAGCTTGGCTTGCAAAAGAAAATCTGTACGGTTGGTAATGTTCGCAGTCTTTCTAAGCAAGATATGGTTCTGAATGGGGAGACACCAAATATTGAGGTGGACCCTGAAACTTATGAAGTGAAAGTGAATGGAGAATTGATTACGTGTGAACCTGATAAAAAAGTAGCTTTAGCGCAACGATACTTTTTATTTTGAGGTGAAGAAGATGATGATTGAAAGAGTGATAGGAAACGTACGCGAAACAGTTAATTTGCCTCGTCATATTGAACGTGTTTATTTAAGAAGTGAACTGCTCTTGAAGAGAATTCAACGAGTCAGAACCGATCATGGAAATGAGCTTGGAATCCGTTTGAAAAATGGTGTGGAGCTCCGAGACGGCGATATTTTATATCAGGATGAGAAAAACGCGATTGTGATTAGTGTATTAGAAGATGAAGTGATTGCGATTAAACCGACAACACTAAAGCAAATGGGGGAAATCGGCCACATGTTAGGTAATCGCCACTTGCCTGCGCAGTTTACTGATGAGGAGATGGTTGTTCAATACGATTATTTAGTCGAAAAATTACTGCAAGAGCTTGACGTTCCCTATGTTTGTGAGAAGCGAAAACTAGCTCAAGCCTTTAAGCATATCGGACATTCTCATGGATAATGTTGTTTTTCAAATCATGCAGATTTGCGATTCGAATTTTCCGACAGGTGCCTTTTCCCATTCTTTTGGACTTGAAACCTATATCCAAGAAGGAAAAATCAAGAATAAACAAAGCTTCAAATATGCATTACAGCAATATATGGCTAGTCAGTTTATTTTTACCGATGGATTGGCCTGTCGCTTAAGTTATGAAGCTATTAAAAGTGGAAATGAACAACGATTATGGGAGATTGACCAATCATTATTTGCTCTTTGTGGCAGCAGGGAAACGCGCGAAGGGAATCAACGGATTGGACGGCAATTTATCAAAGTGATGAATGAACTTTATCCGAACGATTTGCTAAGGAACTATGAGGCAAAAATTAAAGCTAAAGAATTATCTGGACATTCTTCACTTGTGTTTGCGATTGGAATGGAACCACTAGGGATTGATGTGTGCACAATCCTTTCTTGCTATCTTTACTCGACTGTCTCAACGCTGATCCAAAATGGAGTAAGAGGCATTCCGCTCGGGCAAACGGATGGACAAAGGATTCTCCGTGAGCTACAAAGCTTTATTCTGCAGCAGGTTGAGAATACTTTGCGAGCATCTGAGGATGACTTCGGTGGCAGCGTACTTGGATTAGAAATTGCGCAAATGCGGCATGAACAGCTGTCAGTTCGGCTTTTTTCATCATAAAAGAAAGAAGGGGTGTGTGGGAAATTGGCTGAACCGATCAAAATTGGGGTTGGCGGGCCTGTTGGGGCAGGAAAAACCCTGTTATTGGATAAATTAACCCGAGAACTGATGGCTGACTTTGAGTTAGCGGTCATTACGAACGATATTTATACGAAAGAGGATGCATTATTCTTAATCAAAAATGGAGCGTTGCCTGCGGACCGCATCATTGGGGTTGAAACGGGTGGTTGCCCTCATACCGCAATCCGTGAAGATGCATCGATGAACTTCGCTGCTATTGATGAATTAAATGAGCTGCACCCTGGGCTCGACTTAATTTTTATCGAAAGCGGCGGTGATAACTTAGCTGCTACCTTTTCACCAGAGCTTGTTGATTTTTCCATCTATATTATCGATGTGGCGCAAGGCGAGAAAATCCCGCGTAAGGGCGGTCAAGGCATGATAAAGTCAGATTTATTTATTATCAACAAAACTGATCTAGCACCCTATGTGGGAGCTGACCTTGAGGTAATGAAGCGAGATACACTCGTTACACGCGGTGAAAAACCTTTCTATTTTACCAATTTAAAAAGCGGTTCAGGTGTTGCGGATGTAGTCGAGTGGATTAGAAGGGAAGCCTTTTTATTGGGACTTGAGTCATGAGCTACACCGGATATTTGTCATTAGAAGTTGAAAGGAAGTTAAACAAATCCGTCATAACAAACAGCTTCTTTGATGGTGTTTTGAAAATCACACGGCCCGTCTATGTTTCTGAAAATCTCCCTTTACTGACGCTCATCCATGTGGGGGGAGGGTTTGTTGATGGTGACTCTTATTTGACCGAAGTAAGGCTTCTTGAATCCGCCTCACTGGCTTTAACAACTCAAGCATCCACGAAAGTATACAAATCTCCCCGTTTCGGCGCAACGCAAACGATGAATTTTGTCTTGAAAGAAGGGAGTTCCCTGCATGTCCGTCAAGATAGCTTAATTTTATATAAAAATGCTCGATTTTTTCAAAATACGAATGTTTATATGAGTTCTTCGGCGACGTTTTCCTACATGGATATCATCACGCCTGGCTGGTCAGAAGATGGCAAGCTGTTTCAATACGAAAAAATTTCGTCCAGGCTGAAGGTCTTTGTCGAAGGTCGGTTGGCTGTATTTGATCATTTGCTGTTGCAACCATCTCTGGAGTTGGAAGGTTTGATGTATTTAGAGGGATATACCCATATTGGAACGATGTTTTTCGTGAACGAAAGGGTTAATGCAGCATTCGTTGATGCGTTGAGAGATGAGTTATTGCAATGGTCGGATGAGGCTAGAATTGGAATAAGCTTGCTTAGTATTAACGGGTTCACGATGAGAATATTGGCAAATAGCACCGATTGTATTGAAGCGATCTTTTCAGATTGTGAGAGCTTTATATTTCGAGAGTTGTTGGAGCGGGAGAGGGTTGAGTGGAGGAAATAGGGGTGCGAGGTGCGAGGTGTTGCATTGGAACGGGGCGCATCGCATCGAGTTGCACAGCACAGAACGTCGCGGACATCTGTTCCGCTATTTTCGCAATTATTGTTGTTTTAAGCTTCTATCGGACAATAGATGCTCTATTTGCTGAAAAGTTGTCAGGATTCGGTGGTTTTTAATTAAATAAGGTATTCTATGTCCAATAGAGTCAAGCAAAATAGCAAATTTATCAAAATAAGGTCATCCATGTCCGTAAAATATGGTGGACACACTAAGGGGGAACTCAACGTTTAAGAGTTCCCCCATCAATCGTCATATAAATAAAATATTCTACACATCATAGATACGGAATTGAATAGCTGATATTAGAAGTTTGTGAAACATCATAGTGAAACAAGAAAATTCGGGCGGTGACAGGTACCTATAAGTGGTAGAATTAGGTAGAAGTTTTATAATTGGAATTTTGGTACTAGAATCCTAGTTTGAAGCGAGGTTTTATTGATGAGAGTAATCGATTTAACGCATATGATATCAGAAAAAATGCCTGTTTATCCGGGCGATGACACTCCAAAATTGGAAGCAACTTGTACATATGACGAAGATGGTTTTAAGGGAACGCTATTAACTTTATTTTCCCATACAGGTACACATATGGATGCTCCTTCACATATTTTTGCAGATAGATCCAGTCTAGACGCTTTTCCGGTGGAACAATTCATTGGCAAGGGATTGGTGATTAATTGTAGTGATTTAGTAGAGGGAGAAAAAATCACGATGCGATATATTGATGCGGTTAAAGAAATCGCAGATAAGGCTGAATTCATTTTGTTCCATACAGGTTGGGATCAGCACTGGGGGTCAGATACGTATTTTGGGGAGTATCCCACCATAACCGAGGAAGTTGCTGAGTATTTAATACGCAGTAATAAAAAAGGTGTCGGTTTGGATGTTATGGGAATAGACTCCATAGACGATGAAAGTCTAACCATTCACTGCAAGCTTTTTGAAGAAACAGATATCGTAGTCATTGAGAATCTAACAAGATTAGGGGAGATTGGAACGGAGCTATTTACTTTCTGTGCATTTCCGCTTAAATACGAGAACGCTGACGGGGCACCTGTACGGGCAGTTGCTATTTTGGGGGAATGAAAGTTATGAGGAAATTACTGTCTATATTTTTGCCGGGTTTAATTATTTTTGCATTTATATGGGTAGATTCAAGGGTTCCTAACAGTAAATATATTATATTGGGAATATATTTGTTATTCCCTATCGTATTTATTGTTCAAGGATATATTTATCTTTTTCGGCAAGAAGACTCCATCTGATTTGTGTTACAGGCGAAGCCCAACAATTCAGGTGGAGATGAATTGCCGTCAGCCGCTAGGCTGAAATCTTATGTTTGGTTTGCATAATTATCCCACTGTTACGAGAGCGAATGTTCGCATGTTATTTGTGCTAGCGATATAATTAATCGTAGATGGGAAGTGTATTGATATAATAACAAAGTTAGATAATAATAATCATTCAGTGTTCTTACTCTACTATCACTTGGTTTTCGTCATTAAGTATCGCAGAAAAGTAGTAAACGATGAGATTTCA